>NZ_JBQEPM010000001.1:0-1064998 GCF_052045595.1 Pedobacter sp. 22163
TCTACTCAATTATCGTCATTGCGAGAAGGCTTTTTCAGCCGACGAAGCAATCTTTTTAGCAAAAATGGCTGTGTATAAAAGATTGCTTCGTCGTTCCTCCTCGCAATGACGATTTTTTTGTTGGAACCTTTCAATGGTACTCGTTCAGAATGATAATGACATAAAAAAGCCGATAACCCTAAGATTATCGGCTTTTTTTTGAGCATTAATTTATTGAAATTATTTATAAAAAACCTCGTTCCAATGCAATTCATTCCTGAATTGATTGATTTTGGTATCAGCACCGATATTTACATATTCTAAGCCGGCAATATTCGCAAAATCCAATAAATGCTCGGTAGTTAAATTCTGGCTATAAGCGGTGTGGTGGGCACCGCCAGCATAAATCCATGCTGCACAACCTGTTTTCATATCAGGCAATGGTTTCCACAATACACGGGCTACCGGTAAGTTTGGTAAATCATGTTCAGCTTCAACAGCTTTTACTTCGTTCACCAATAAACGGAAACGGTTGCCCATATCGATTAAAGATGCATTTAAAGCATCGCCACCAGCAACGTTAAAAACCAAACGCGCAGGATCTGCTTTGCCGCCAATACCTAATGGGTGAACCTCTAAACTCGCTTTACCACTTGCCAATGAAGCATCAACCTCAAGCATGTGCGAGCCTAAAACCATCGAGTTTGCCGGATCGAAATGATACGTATAATCTTCCATAAATGCATTTCCACCTACTAAACCAGCACCCATTACTTTACAGGCACGTACCAAAGCAGCCGTTTTCCAATCGCCTTCACCAGCAAAGCCATAACCATCGGCCATTAAACGTTGTGCAGCAATTCCTGGTAACTGGATCATACCATGTAAATCTTCAAACGTATCAGAGAAACCTTTAAAACCTCCGTCTTCCAGGAATTTTCTTAAACCCAGTTCAATTTTAGCCGCTTCGTAAACAGATGAATGTCTGGCACCGCCAAATTTTAAATCAGCAGCCATCTCGTAAGTAGCTTCGTATTCTTTTAATAACGCTTGAATAGACTCCTCACTTATTCCATTAATTACCGCTACTAAATCACCTATACCATAAGTGTTTACCGCGAAACCAAATTTCATTTCAGCTTCAACCTTATCGCCATCGGTAACCGCAACATAACGCATATTATCGCCAAAACGGGCAAATTTAGCACCTTGCCAATCGTGCCATCCGGCAGCAGCCCTGCACCAGGTATCAATCTGTTTAGCTACTTCTTCATCCTGCCAGTGCCCAACAACTACTTTACGGTCTTTACGCATACGCGAAACCATAAAACCAAATTCACGGTCGCCATGCGCACTTTGATTCAGGTTCATGAAATCCATATCAATGGTATTCCAAGGGATATCGCGGTTAAACTGCGTATGTAAGTGCAATAATGGTTTCTGTAAAACATTTAAACCCCTGATCCACATTTTAGCAGGAGAGAAGGTGTGCATCCAGGTAATTACGCCGATACAGTTCTCATCAATATTGGCTTGTTGCAAGGTTTCGAAAATCTCTTCTGTAGTTTTTACAATCGGCTTGTACACTACCGAAACAGAAATACTTCCGTTCTGGTTTAACGAATCGGCCACTTGTTGAGCGTGCTCCGCTACTTGTTTTAAGGTTTCTTCACCGTACAAATGTTGCGTACCCGTAATAAACCAAACTTGTAATTTTTTTAAATCAATCATTACTATTTATGTTATTTTTAATTTATTCAATGCCATGGTCTGTGTCCTCACAGACCATTATGTATATCTTTTTAAAGCCTACCACTCTTCTTTCGTGGGCTATGTCCTCACAGACCATTATCCCTATTCTTTTTTTTTGAAAAGCAAGGTCCCGTATTTCATCGGTTAGGGTAGTCCTGCTTTCCGTTTTATTCACCCATCCTACGGAATGGGTTCATGCTCACTCCAATCAGGTTTAAGTTACTTAGGTAAACCTTACAATGTTAAACCCGAAATTTTGCGCCTATGCATTCTGCTGTCATGCTGAGGTACGAAGCATCTGTTTCATCGGTAGCAGATGCTTCGTACCTCAGCATGACAAAACCTCTAAACTCACTTCTGTCCATAATAAGCACCATCACCATGTTTACGCTCGTAATGTTTCTCTATTAACGAATCTTTCAGCTTCGGCGCCTGTGGATTGATCTGCTCAGTTAACAAAGCCATTTGTGCCACAGTTTCTAAAACCGCACTATTATAAACGGCTTTCTCGGCTGTTTTTCCCCAGGTAAAAGGAGCGTGGTTGCCCACCAAAATCATCTCAACTTCTTTATAACTTAAACCCAAACTTTCAAAATGGTTCATGATCTGAAACCCCGTTTCGTACTCATAATTCCCTTTGATCATTTCATCAGCCATTGGTGGGGCACATGGAATATCTACCGTTAAATGGTCGGCATGGGTAGTTCCGAAAATTGGAATTGCCCTTTGTGCCTGTGCCCAGGCTGTGCCATAAGTAGAATGTGTATGTACAATCCCGCCAATTTCCGCCCAGTGTTTATATAAAACCGCATGGGTTTTAGTATCCGATGAGGGACGTAAACTTCCTTCAATAGTATTTCCGTCAAAGTCTACAATCACCATTTTCTCCGGCGACAAATCTTCGTAAGGTACACCGCTTGGTTTAATGGCAAAAACACCTTTCGACCGATCTGCAGCACTCACATTGCCGAAGGTAAAAAGTACCAGTCCCAATTTGGGCAACTGCATGTTGGCCAGGTAAGCCTGCTCTTTTATATCTTGATAGTTGCTCATGATAAGTAAGGTTTTACATCTTTTTTATTGTATTTTTCCAGGTACCTACCTAATCCCAGATATTGTTGGTAATGCTGGCGGTAAAGTTTTTGTTTTTTTAGATTTGGCTTATATTCTTTCTCAAAGCCTGTTCCCATGGCCGCCATTGCGGCTTCGATATTTGGATAAATACCAGCTGCTACAGCAGCGAACATTGCTGCACCTAATGCACAGGTATGCTCAAAACGATGGATTCTAATGGGCATTTCCAATACATCCGCCATCATTTGCATAATATAAGCCGATTTTTTTGCTACACCACCAATGCCGATAATTCCTTTTACGGGAACACCCTGTTCTTTAAAACGGTCTACAATAGCTTTCGCACCAAAACAGGTGGCAGCAGCTAAGGCACGGAAAAACCGTGGGGCATCGGTTCCTAAACCTAAACCGGTTATGGCACCTTTAAGTTCCTGATTTGCATCTGGTGTTCTACGGCCGTTCAACCAATCAATAGCCAGTTCGGCGTAGTCGCCATCCGGTAAAGCATCAGCCTGCTTGCTTAAATTGGCGATTATTTTTCCTTCGAGCTCTGCCTTTAATGCTGTAGCTGTTGCTTCATCAATTACATCAGATTCAGTAAGTAAATGGTTTAATGGCCAGCTGATTAAATTCTTAAACCAGGCATAAACATCACCAAAAGCAGATTGACCGGCCTCTAAACCTGCCATACCCGGAATTACCGAGCCATTAACCTGTCCACAGATTCCATTAATCAATTTTCCGTGTAAATCCTGATTGGGTGCAACCAAAATATCGCAGGTGCTTGTACCCATTACTTTGCTCAGGTAGTAAGGTTCAATCTGTCCGCCAACCGCACCCATGTGTGCATCAAATGCACCAACACCAACTACCACATCTGTACTTAAGCCCAGTTTAGTCGCCCATTCTTCGCTCAATGTTCCCGCAGAAATATCAGAAGTATAGGTGTCGGTGAATAATTTATCTCTAAAACCTGCTAAAAGCGGATCAAGACTGCTAAAGAAATCTTCAGGAGGCAAGCCGTTAAACTCTTCTGCCCAAAGTGCTTTATGCCCGGCGGCACAACGGCTGCGTTTCATTGTTGTAATGTCGTTTCCACCACAAAGTAAAAACGGAACCCAGTCGCAATGTTCTACCCACGATGCCGCACCTTTTTTAATAGTCGAATCGACCCTTAATATGTGTAATAATTTAGACCAGAACCATTCTGATGAATAAATGCCACCTACATATTTAAGGTAATTGGTGCTAAATTTAGTCGCATGTTCATTAATTTCTGCGGCTTCTTTAACAGATGTATGGTCTTTCCAAAGCACAAACATGGCATTTGGATTTTCTTCAAAACCTTTGGTCAGGGCAAGGGGAGTGCCCGTTGCATCAACAGCCACCGGACTTGATCCCGTTGTATCAACCGAAATTCCCTTAACCAGATGTGCAATATCGGCACCACCTGCTTTTGTTAAACAATCTTTTATAGTGTGTGTTAAACCTTCAATATAATCTAACGGATGCTGGCGGAACTGATTAACAGCCGGTTTACAATATAAACCTTTCTGCCATCTTGGGTAAAGAAAAACAGACGATGCTATTTCCTTTCCGTTTGCGGTATCGACTAGAACTGACCGGACAGAATCTGTCCCGTAATCCACTCCAATTACATAGTTTGCTGTGCTCATAACAATAAATAAATGTCTAATTAACGTTTATTTATTTGAATTAAAAAATTTTATTGATTTTTTAATCAAAAACCTTCATTTTAACGTTTTAGTAGCATGAATTTGTATATCATTATTTGTATCCACTAGTGTTGGATATTTTTTAAACCCTATTCTTTTTTCGCTGCCGGGTATAGAAATTTAAAAGAATTGGACACCGCCTGGTGCATTATCGTTGCATGGTTCTCCTGTGGCAAAAAATCAAAATATACTTTTACATTTTTGTTTTTGAACCCTTTTATTTTTTCGGTCAATAAATTTGCGTCCACTTCCATCACCCTGGGTATTTCGGTTGGCGTAAGGCCTTCTTTACCTACACCAATGTAAACATCAGTTTGTTGCTTAAACGTATTTTCCTTTATTTCGGAATCCTGATTTAACAACGAGCCATTATCCCACCATAAACTCGGACTAATAATAATGTATTTATTAAAAAGCGTAGGTTTTTTAATCAGAATTTCAGTAGCCAGCAAACCACCTAGCGATTGACCAATAAGGGTTTTGTTCGCATCCGTTTTATATTTTGCCTGAATATAGGGTTGAAGCTCTTTTTCAATGAACGAAATAAATTTATCTGAATGGCCTGTTGTAGGATATTTTTTCTTGTCGCCCTCGATAGCGGTGGGGAAACTAAAATCCCGTTTCCGATCTACAGTAGCAATGCCCACCACAATTGATTTAGGCACCTGATTTACCCATTCGAAACTGTTAAACTGCACCAGCCCTACAATATGGATGAAATCTTCATCGGCAGAACCATCAAGCAGATAAATTACCGGATATTTTGTGGTATCGTTTTGGTTATAGCCATCAGGAAGGTAAATGTTCAGGATTCTTTTCTCAGCCAGTTCTTTTGATTGGATTTCGTCTATTCGCCCTAAAACAAATGGTTTACTTTTATCGTTTTCATTTGGCCTGTTTTTCTGTCCAAAAACTATTGCCGTAAAAAAAGTTAAGAGAAGAATTAGAAATGCTTTATTCATATGTTATTTATAGGGTGTTTGGTACATTAAGCTGGTGCTTAATTTATCTGCCGTTTTTTTTGGAAAAATACAATTTTCAATTGGCCTGATAAAATTGACGCTGCATTGCTATTAAAATAATATCGATGATGTGCATTATTTAAAAAGGATAATGACATTTATAAGTATTTTTGCTCGTAGTAAAAAAATATTTATGAGCAATACGCCGCAGAAGTTAAAGCACCAGCAGGTACAGTACCTTGAATTTCTTTCCCGCGACCTTGAAAAGGTCAAAACATTTTATACAGCGGCCTTTGGATGGGTATTTACAGATTACGGGCCTGAATATACCGCTTTTGAAGGTGATTTTGTAGATGGAGGTTTTACCATCGGAGCGCCATTGAAAGGGAGCATTCTGGTTGTACTTTATTCGCAGGATTTAGAAGGGACAAGAACAAATGTGATTAATGCAGGTGGTGTGATTTCAAAAGAAATCTTCGCTTTCCCGGGCGGGCGTAGGTTCCAGTTCCTTGATCCGGATGGATATGAGCTTGCCGTATGGTCGCTGTAAGGATCGACCCGATGCGTTTTCCTTTTAAAGAGGCCATGGGTTATCAATTTCGTCATTTTTTGTGAAGCTCCTGCGCAAGCCCGATTAGAAGACCTTCTGATCCCCTGATGTAGCAGAGTTTGTAAACGTTTTCATATTCAACAACTTCACCAACAAGTGTGGCGCCGTGTTTTTCCAGCCTTGGCAACAACTCGTCGATATCCGAAACCGTAAACATGACACGCAGGTAGCCGAGGGAATTAACCGGTGCTTCGCGGTGGTCTGAAATGGTAACCGGACTAAGAAACTGTGAAATTTCAAGCCGGCTATGGCCGTCAGGGGTAACCTTACCTGCCCATTCTCCCTCGATTGTCGCACGGCCTTCAAGTTTCAGTCCGATTTCGGTGAAAAAAGAAATTGCATTGTCAAGCGAAGCCACAACAATGCCCATATTATCCATTCTGATCAATTGGTTTTGTTCCATAAGAATTTAGCTTATAATTTAAAATTAAGGAATTTCTCAAAGCTAACCGATGCTTTATGGAATAAATTGTATAAATCGGAACAGAAAGTATGATATATGAATGTGTGATCAATAACCTAACGCATTCCTAATTAAGTTAAATTCATTAAGGTACAGGAAAAATAAAAAAAATACCAGCACTGACAAACTGTTGTCATGAGCACCTGATACCTTCGTTGCACAATTAAAATAATTAGCAATGAATTTAATATCCACCCGCATTATTACGGCCCAGGTAGAAACACTCATCAATTTTTACGAACAGTTAACAGGTTTAAAAGCCATCAGTTATACGCCTGATTTTGCCGAGATAAAAACCCCAAGCGCAACCCTTGCCATTGGGAGCATACGCACTTTACAATTTTTTGGTGGCGACAGTGTTGCCCAACCTGCACAGAACCGTAGCATGATTATCGAATTCAGGGTTGATGATGTGCAGCAGCGTTTCGAACAATTAGCGGATTCCTTAAAAAGCGCAATCGTACAAGAACCTACCACCATGCCCTGGGGCAATCAGTCTTTATTATTAAGAGACCCTGATGGAAACCTGGTGAATCTTTTTACTCCGGTAACGCCTGAAGCTATACAAAAGTTTAAGGGCAATTAAACTTATAACTCCATCATTATAAGTAACTTAAATGTATAGCTTGTTTTTTTTTTACCGGGAAATTACCTGTCAAGCCATTTTTTAAATTCCGACACCTTGTTTTTACTGATCAATATCACCTCATCGGGCGCTGGCGAGACCACAATTTTCAATTGGTTTTTGCCATAGATATAAATGGTTCTGATCGCCTTAAGACTGATGATAAACTGCCTGTTTGCACGGTAAAAGAGCGCTCCATCAAGCTGTTTCATCAGCTCATCAAGGCTTAATGTGGTAGCGTACCTTTTGCCATTGTGCGTGATGATGTTGACAGCAGCACCATCGAAAAAGAAAAAGGCTATTTCAGTGATGTCAAGGTGGATCAGTTCGTCTTTTAGATACGTGATCATCCGTTTCCGGGCAGTTTCCTTATCTGGATTTAATGGAACTGCAGCATTTTCTTGCTGCAGTTTGGCCAATTGTTCGTTTAAGCTGCCCAAAGTGTTCACTCTTTCATTTAAGGTACTGATCTCTAAGGAAACCGATTTTTCATAGCGGCCATAAATCTGCCTGATGAGCATTAAACAGCTCCCGATGATAATGAGAGCAGTGGTAAAAAAACAAATCACAAACTGTGTGTAAAGACCCGATAGTTCAGCCTGTAGTACTTCGATATTGGCATGTGCCGCCACGATCCAGTCGCTGCCCTTAACCGGATAAATATTTACGATCTCTGAACGCCTGTTTTTCGCTTCCGGGAAACTTCGTGTACCGCCCAGGCTTTTCTGTTGCGCAATGGCTTCATTAAAAGGTATTGATCCATTTCGCGACTGAAGTATAGAATTGCCCTGCGCTATTTTCTGGCCGATGAGTGCCGGATTGGGGTGACAAAGTTCGATACCGTTTTTATCATACATACAGATAAACTCGCCCTGGGTATCGGTATTCTCTATGCTTTGCTGCAGGTTGCGGATCACCTTTTGCGGCGCAAGTCCGCTTTGCAGCTGTTGTTCGAGCAAGCGGCCGATTTCCCTGCTCTCCCTTGCACCCGATTCCATTTTGCTGGCCCATAACTTTTCGGCAGCACTGTTATAAAGGTAACGGAAAGAAAAGTAACTGATCAGCATTACCGTAATACTTACAGTAACAAAAAGTAGCAGGTGCAATCTTCCTTTTAACATAGGTGTTGGTTAAAAATCGCCAGACTAATTTAGCTGGATTTTAGGGGTCAAGGTCTTAAAAAGATCGGACTATTCAAAGCGGTTTATTCGCCTTCAATGCTAAATTTATCCGTTTCACAGGATTGTAATAGCATATTGGGTGCTTTGAAGCCTAATTTTGAGCAGATTAAAAAAATAATCCATGAAACTCAAATTCAAAATCATACTCGGCATCCTCAGCCTGGTGTTGCTGGCCCAACTGATCAGGCCCGAAGAACTAAGTTCAGTAAAAACACAGCCGGTTAAAGGGCTGGCAGGTGTACCTAAAGAAGTGGCAAAGATACTGGAAACGTCCTGTTTCGATTGCCACTCTTCCCAAACCAGTTGGCGCTGGTTCGACCGGCTTACCCCGGTGAATTTTTTGGTGGCCTCGCACATCCGTGATGGCAGGAAAGCGCTTGATTTTTCGCAGTGGGACTCGCTCGCTACCCTACAACGTAATGCCATGTTGTATTTCGCTTTAAACGATATGCTTTCAAAAGAAATGCCTTTAAGCAGTTATACCGCTTTGCACCCTGCGGCAAAGTTGGATCAGAAAGATCTAGATCTGCTTAGAAATTACTTGTTAAATAATGCTGTAAGTAAACCCGCCAGTATAGAAAGCAATTCGAAGGGAGCAGAGAAGCCATCTATTATGGAAGTGAAGAAATCGCCAAACGGAATCGCTTACCTGCCCAATTACCGCAACTGGAAAGCAATAAGTACGACTGAACGTTTCGATAATGGTACCATCCGCATCATTTTTGGCAATCCGATAGCGGTTGAAGCCATACACGAAGGAAAAACGAACCCCTGGCCGGATGGAACCATTTTTGCCAAAACCGCGTGGAAACAGCAGCAAGGCAAAGACGGGAGTGTTTATGCAGGCCAATTTGTTCAGGTGGAGTTTATGATCAAAGATGTTAAGCGTTATGCCGGCACAAAAGGCTGGGGCTGGGCACGCTGGAAAGGGGAAAACCTTTTGCCCTATGGTAAAACGGTGAAATTTGATTCCGAATGCATTAGCTGCCATAGGCCGGAACGTAATAACGATTATGTATTTACCAGGCCGCTTGATATTAAAGGTTTAAACAAGAAATAAGATGAGATTATCATTCACCGCAGGGGTATTTCCCCTTATTATATTGTTGATGTTGGGCTGTAAGCCAAACGCAACTGATCGGATCAATAACGCAGCATCGATAGGAAGTATTTCCAGACTTCCTGAAAATCCCTTGGAAATGACGCCAATGGCTGTTAGCCTGCAGCCGGAAGCAAAAACAATGTCGACACTTTACGGCAACGGCATTGCCGCAAAACGTTTAAGGGATGGCGCAGATTATGCTCCCGGATCGGTACTTTACCTGGTCACCTGGAAAGGAAAGGCTGATCCGGATTGGTTTGGTGCCCGTATTCCAGATCGGGTAACGGCCATAGAGCGTATTTCATTCGGTCAGAACGGACAAAAAAGCTATACTTTTTTTAAAGGACCAGCCTGGGACTCTGCTTTAGACCTGAAAAAGGAGGAAAGGCTGGCCATCATTCTTTCCATACCAATTGCCAAATCGCCTTAATCATTAGTAATTCGGTGTTTTACGTTTCATTGTACATTTAAATCGTCTCGGTAGGAGTTTGATCAATTTTTAATGACGATTATGATGGGTATCAATTCAAGCTATTAGAAACTGCCTAAGATAATATTTTTGGAAAGTCGGAGAATTTTGTAAGTTGCACAGACATTCAATCTCAACTATTAATGCTCTCATTATGACTGAAGACACCTACGAACAAAGACCGAAACTTTATAATCAGGCAACAATCTTAATTTTTTCAATTTTACTTTCAACTATCTTTGGCGGCATCATTTATTCCCAAAATCTTTCGGAAATAGATAATCGAAAGCAGATAGCACCTGTGATAGGGTTCTGTGTAGTCTGGAATATTGTTCTTTTTAAATTAGCACATAGATATACTGACAATTTTGTTCTCACATTTCTTCTCCCGAACATAATGGGTGGTCTCGTACTCTCAATTTTTTTCTGGAAACATCATTTTGAAAATCTGAACTTTAAGGCTAGAAATGTATGGGTTCCGCTGACTATCGTGTTGCTCATATACGGGCTTTTTGCGGGACTTCGTTTTTTGGGTAACTGAAATTTTTAAGATGAGACATTACCAATACCTACTCATTTCAGTACTGTTCTTGTTTTTTCAGAGTTGTTTAGAAAAAGATAATTTTCAGGAATATAATTTGGAGACGCTAGGAGCAATCATCAAACTTCCTGGTACATACAGTCCAGTGAATAAAGAAAGAGTGGATAGAATATTAAATCATAAAGAAGATCAAGGGTTTAAAGATGAATTATTAGGTCTAATCCAGAGAAAGAAAAATGTTAAAATGCTAATTGATACCATAAATCCATATAAGTTTATTCTCATCACAGAAATGGTTCCGTATGTAAAGATCGATACTATTTCGATGTACATTCAAATTGATGATGAACGAAAAAAATCAAGCTCACGAGCTGACGTAAATGACTCCACTTATTTTGTCGGTTCGAAGTTGGACAGCATTGGAAGTTTTAGGTTTATAGAATGCAAACATACGAGGAAGTCTGGAAACAGGCGGCGCATCGGTTATACCTTTATGATTTCAGATGATGCCCATACAAGCGGGATTAGTTTTTTTAGTCCCGAAGAACAGGACGCCAGACAATTTGTTAAGACCATATTGAAAAAATAGATGGTCTATAACCATGTAAAAGAACTAAGTAGGTCGATTTCTAGATCCCCTGTGACCAATCCTTAGTGATAATGCGGTACCACCTACAAGGTAAAAGGAATTGAGCTGATGGTCTTTCATCAGCTGCAGGATCAGATCCAGTGTCCCTGGTGTAACTGTTTCTTTGTGTAACATCTAAGTTTTTCTTTGCCAAACTGAAAATATTCGCAAACAGCCTCCATGGTCATATCAGAAAGATAAGTAATATCTTCTTTAAGGGCTCGGATTACGTTTTCCCTGCCATAAAATCTGATCATCTCTTCCCAATCCCTTTGACTCCCTTTATCAAGCACTCTTTCTATAATGGTTTTATAACTCCTGTTCCAATCCAGTTTATCAAAATCAAAGTCCCAGAACAGTACTTTTGGTAAGTCTGGTCTTCTTACTTTCTGTATGAGTGGCTGTCTTTCAATTTTAATTTCATCATTTTCGAACGGAATCTTCTTTTTGGAAAGATAGTTGTTCAATGTATGATAGTTATAGGTTGGGTAGCTGTCACAAAATCCTTTTAGACTCGAAAACACATCGACATCCGTACTGGCAAATCTTTTCCAGTGCACAACGATTACTCTTTTGTTCAGTTCCTTTAACATCATACAAATCTAATTAAAACTGGAATTAATGCCTAATATTTTTAAATATTTGTCAGTTGATTGCGGTTGCACGATTTCCAGCTACGGTGAACCCTCATTTAAATCACCGCTGGTCAAAATCCTGTGGTTGTAAACCTCGGCGTGGTAAAATTGTTAATGTGCTTATCAATATAAAGCCGTTGCAGAACAGTAAAGTGTTTTATCAATGCCAAAAATAAAATTTTAAACTTACCTTAGTTTTATTTCGATTGCACTGATGATAAATTACTCCTCCTTATTTACCTTGATTAAATCAGCGAAGTTGTTTTGCCTGATGGCTTTACAATTTATGGTAATTAATGGGTTTAGTCAGGTGGTGGGAACAGGCATTATTCCGAAACCACTTTCTGAAGTGAGGGGAAAGGGCGCTTTCGTAATTGCAGCACATTCTAAAATATTTATCGCTGATAAACAGAAAGTTATTTACGCCTTTCTAAATAAATACGTGAAAGAATCTGCTGGATTTTCAATCTTACAAAGCAATAAAATTGAGGCTAACGGAATCAATTTTCTAATCGATAGCACCTTAAAAATTAAACCGGAAGGATATATTCTAACGGTTTCGACTAAAAGAATAGATGTTAAAGCATCGGATCAGCAGGGTTTGTTTTATGGTTTACAATCCTTAATTCAGCTGATTAAAAAAGATGGGAAATTGCTCAC
This sequence comes from Pedobacter sp. 22163, assembly GCF_052045595.1. Lineage (NCBI taxonomy): Bacteria > Pseudomonadati > Bacteroidota > Sphingobacteriia > Sphingobacteriales > Sphingobacteriaceae > Pedobacter > Pedobacter sp. 22163. The sequence continues at coordinate 12,418 of NZ_JBQEPM010000001.1, forward strand.
TGTTCCAGCATATCAGATAAAAGACGAGCCACGGTTTGCTTACAGGGGCATGCATTTAGATGTTGCCAGGAACATGTTTAGCGTGGCGACCATTAAAAAGTGGCTGGATCTATTGGCTTTTTATAAGATTAATACCTTTCACTGGCATTTAACGGATGACCAGGGGTGGAGAATCGAAATCAAAAAATACCCAAAACTGCAAACGCAGTCTGCTTACCGCAAGGAAACATTAATCGGGCATAAGCGAAAAAGTCCTCATATTTTTGATGGAAAGTCTTATGGTGGATATTACACGCAGGAAGAGATAATGGATGTGGTTAAATACGCTGCTGAAAGGCAGATCACCACCATTCCCGAAATTGAGATGCCAGGACATGCAAAAGCCGTTCTTGCCGCATATCCAAATCTTGGCTGTACCGGCGGGCCTTATGAAACGGCCACATTCTGGGGCGTTTTTGAAGATGTTTTTTGCGCTGGTAACGAAGACACCTTTTCTTTTTTACAAGATGTAATGGATGAAGTAATCCCTTTGTTTCCATCAAAATTTATTCATATCGGTGGTGATGAATGCCCGAAAACAAGGTGGCACAATTGTCCGAAATGCCAGAAACGGATTGCACAGGAAGGGCTTAAAGACGAACATGAGCTTCAGTCGTATTTTATCTCCAGAATGGAAAAATACCTGAACGCAAAAGGGAAAAAGATAATTGGCTGGGATGAGATTTTGGAAGGTGGTTTGGCACCCGATGCAACTGTGATGAGCTGGAGAGGTTTAGAAGGTGGGATTGCAGCAGCAAAACTGAAGCACAATGTGATCATGACGCCTGAAAAATTCGTTTACCTGGATTATTATCAGTCCTTAAATAAAAGCGAGCCAATAGCTGCCGGAGGCAATCTGCCACTTCGTAAAATTTATGCGTATGAGCCCATGCCTGCGGAATTAGACACCACCGAACAAACTTATATAAAGGGCGTACAGGCAAATGTTTGGACTGAATACATGCCTGATGTTAAAAAAGCAGAATATATGATTTTTCCCCGCGTTATCGCTTTGGCAGAAATAGGCTGGTCTGCAAAAGCCTACAAAAACTATCCTGACTTTTTAGCCCGGTTAAATCGAAACCTGCCTTTTTTAAAAGGCATTAATTATAGTACTTCATTTTTTGAGATTACAGGTAGTCCAGACTCGTCCGGTTTTAGCTTAGAAACCGATATGCCAGCTGCTGAAATCCGTTATACTTTAGATGGAAATGAACCAACCAGGAGCAGTAAGCTGTATACCATGCCGATACAAGTTACAAAATCGGCAACGCTTAAAGCCCGGCTTTTTAAAGGCGCAAATACGGTAGGAAAGCTGTATGAACAGCGACTGGTTATGAGCAAAGCTTACCATAAAAACATATCATTAAAAAATTCAGGAAGTGGAAACTATAACATTGATAAACAAGTATTAGTGAATGGAATTTTAGGTGCTCAACTATACAATAATGGCGAGTGGTTAGGCCTGAGTGGAGGCGATCTTGAAGCGGTTGTAGATTTGGGCAGCGAAACCACGATTAGTGAAATCGGTTTAAATGTGCTTAACTATCAATGGCAAAAAATGCATCCGCCAAAAGAAATTATGATCGAGATTTCGGCGGATAATATTAATTTCAAAGAAGTGGCGAAACAAACAAAATTTCCGTTAGAAGGAATTAACAAAGTGTTGCATCAAATTAATCCGGTAAGCGGAAGATACATCCGGATTAAGGCCGCCAATATTGGTACTATCCCTGAGGGTTTTTATGGTGCAGGCACAAAAGCCTGGTTAATGGTTGATGAAATTATTGTAAATTAAATGACTATACTCATTGTTTTTATTTGCATTGCCTTATTAATTGTACTGATTTCTGTATTTAAGATCAATGCTTTTTTAGCCTTTTTAGCGGTATCTTTTCTTGCAGGACTGGCTTTAGGCTTGCCACCTTCAAAAATCCCATCGAGTATCGAAAAAGGCATGGGCGACGTTTTAGGCTCCTTGGCCATTATCATCACGGCAGGGGCAATGCTTGGTAAACTGGTGGCCGAAAGTGGCGCAGCGCAAAAGATCGCCCAGGTGAGCATGACTATTTTCGGCGAAAAATATATTCAATGGGCGATGGTTTTAACCGGCTTTTTAATTGGCATTCCCTTGTATTACGGTATAGGCTTCGTGCTGATGGTTCCCTTAATATTCTCCGTAGTTTACCGTTATAAATTGCCTGCGTTATACATCGGTTTACCCATGTTGGCCGCCTTATCTGTAACACATGGATTCTTGCCACCACACCCTTCTCCAGCGGCATTAGTAATTCAATTTCAGGCCGATATGGGTTTGACATTATTTTATGGTTTAGCTGTAGCCATTCCTGCAATCATACTAGGTGGGCCCATTTTCGCCCGTACGCTCAAAGCAATCCCGGCAAACCCGTTGGCATCTTTCAGTCCAAAAGAGTTGACTGAAGAACAACTCCCGGGTGGGTTTAAAAGCTTTTTTACGGCTTTACTTCCTGTATTGTTACTAGCAGTTGCTTCCTTCGTTCCCATGCTTTTAAGGCCCGATGCTGTTATCCTGCCTTATATTTTATTTGCCGGAAATCCTTCTGTTGTGATGCTTATTGTATTGATTGTTGCCACATGGTTACTGGGCATCACACAGAGAAAAAAAATCACAGAGATCATGCATATTTATGCTGATGCCATTAAAGATATCGCCTTAATTCTTTTGATCATTGCGGGTTCAGGTGCTTTAAAGCAGGTTTTAACAGAGAGTGGTGTAAGCAATCAAATTGCCGCTTATTTGCAGCACGTTAAAGCAGAGCCATTGTTTCTTGCCTGGATGATTGCCGCAATCATCCGGTTTTGTGTGGGTTCGGCAACAGTTGCCGGTTTAACCACAGCCGGCATTATTGTCCCTTTAATGCAGCATACGCATACCAATCCCAACCTGATGGTTTTAGCGGTTGGTGCCGGGAGTTTAATGTTTTCTCATGTTAACGATGCCGGATTCTGGATGTTTAAAGAATATTTCGGCTTAACTTTGAAAGATACCTTTAGATCCTGGGCATTAATGGAATCTATTGTTGGCATTGCAGGCCTTTTGGGTGTACTTTTGCTTAAAATAATCATCGCTTAAAAAATAATAATACATCATATGGAAAATTTAACTCCCGACGAACGCTTCGAACAACTGAATCTTAATTTACCGCCCGCACCCGCACCACTTGGCGTTTACAAACCTTGTTTAGTTGATGGAAAATACCTTTACCTAAGCGGCCATGGCCCGGTTCAGGATGATAAATCATTAATCATCGGACGGATCGGATCTGATTTATCTCAGGAAGAAGGTAAGACTGCTGCTTTGCAGGTGGGCTTAACCATGCTATCAACCATAAAAACAAATATCGGTAGTTTAAATAAAGTTAAACGGGTAATTAAGGTTTTAGGCATGGTGAATTGTACACCGGAGTTTGAAAAGCATCCCTATATTATTAACGGTTGCAGTGAGCTTTTTGCGAAAGTTTGGGGTGAGGAAAATGGTATTGGTGTAAGAAGCGCTGTTGGTTTTGGCTCTTTGCCCGATAATATTCCGGTAGAAATTGAAGCATTGTTCGAACTTTTCTAATGATGCAGCGGCAAGACTGGTACATAATCCCGAATGAGGAGGCGCTGGAAACACCTGCGCTTGTTTTTTACGAAACAAGAATCCGTGAAAACATTAACATACTGAAAGGCATGATTAATGATGTTGGCAGACTTCGGCCTCATGTTAAAACGCATAAATGTTTGGAAATTACCCATATGTTAATCGATGCCGGTATTCAAAAATTCAAATGCGCCACCATCGCCGAAGCTGAAATGCTTGGCTTAGCTAAAGCAAAGGATGTTTTATTGGCCTACCAGCCCGTTGGCGAAAACATTAACCGTTTCTTTAAACTCATAGATCAATATTCAGGCACCAGTTTCAGCTGTTTGCTTGATAATATGGAAACCGCCAGATCAATCTCTGATATGGCGGTTTCGGAAAATAAATTGGTTGACGTATATATCGATTTAAACGTTGGCATGAACAGAACAGGAATTCTGCCTGAACTTGCTTTTGGTTTGGTAACAGCATTACTTAACCTTCCTAATATCAATGTAAAAGGCTTACATGCTTATGATGGCCACATTCATGATTCATCTATTGATGTTCGCTCCCAAAAGGCAGAACCTATTATTGCGCAGCTTCATCATTTAAAAGAAACTTTAGGAATTGAGCATTTAACGGTTATCGCCGGTGGAACTCCAACTTTTCCGGTATATGCCAAACATACAGATTTTGATTGTAGCCCCGGCACTTTTATCCTATGGGACAAAGGTTATCAGGATGCTTTTGCCGAACAGCAATTTAATACCGCAGCACTTGTGATCAGCCGCATCGTATCTAAACCTACAGAAGATTTAATCTGCACAGATTTAGGGCATAAAGCCGTTGCTGCCGAAAAAGAGTTGAAAAACCGGGTATTCTTCCTGAATGCGCCGCAGCTCGACGTTCAAAGTCAGAGCGAAGAACATTTGGTTTTAAAAGCCGAAGATCCCGAGAACTATAAGGTGGGCGACATGCTTTATGGCTTGCCTTATCACATTTGCCCGACAGTTGCCCTGCATGAAAAAGCACTTTGTTTGGGCGCTGACCAATCACTAAAATACTGGGATATCATCTCCAGGAAAAGAAAAATAACCATTTAATCATAGCCATGTTTATCATAGATGCCCATTTAGATTTAAGTATGAATGCCCTGGAGTGGAATCGCGATCTGACCAAAAATATCGCCGATATCAATAAAAGGGAAGCCGGATTAACGGATAAGCCCGATCGCAGTAATGGAACAGTTTCACTCCCCGAACTGCGTAAGGGTAATATCGGTTTGGTTGTGGCCACGCAGATTGCCCGTTATGTCGCGCCTGATAATCACTTACCGGGCTGGCATTCGCCTGAACAAGCCTGGGCGCAAACACAGGGTCAGCTGGCCTGGTATAAAGCGATGGAAGATGCGGGCGAAATGTTCCAGGTGAACAATCTGGAAAGCCTTGAGCAACACCTCGAATTATGGAATGACGGAGGTGTTAACGATAAAAAGCCTGTGGGTTATATTTTGAGTTTGGAAGGGGCTGATTCTCTTGTAACGGTTGGCCATTTAGAAAAAGCCTGGCAAAATGGCCTGAGGGCCGTTGGTCCGGCGCATTACGGACCCGGACGTTATGCGCAGGGTACCAATGCAACAGGTAAAATGACGGCGATTGGTCGCGAATTATTGAAAGAAATGGAGCGGCTAAATGTGATTCTCGATGCCACACACCTTTGCGATGACAGTTTTTGGGATGCATTGAGCCGCTTCGGTGGTCCTGTCTGGGCATCGCATAATAACTGCCGTAGCCTGGTGAACCATAACCGCCAGTACAGTGATGAGCAGATAAAAGAACTGATCAAAAGAGATGCCGTAATTGGTGGCGCGCTGGATGCCTGGATGATGGTTCCGGGCTGGGAGAGGGGGATCTCCAAACCAGAAGCAATGAACTGTAACCTGGAGGTGATGATCGACCATATCGACCATATTTGCCAGCTGGCCGGAAATACCAATCATGTCGGAATCGGTTCTGATCTGGATGGCGCTTTTGGAAAAGAACAATGCCCTTACGACCTGGAAACTATTGCAGACTTACAAAAAATACCTGCTTTATTTAAGAAAAGGGGCTATACCGATACCGATGTAGAGAACCTGATGCATGGCAACTGGTTACGTTTTTTAAGAAAAGCCTGGGCATAAATTCAAGCGCATAAAAAAATAAGTAAAATAAGGGATAAATTGCAAAAGATGTCACCCTGAGGGTTAATTTATTGTATAAAAATCAATATAAATGACGTTTAAATTTCAGGCGGTATATAATTCCCCTCTTTTAGAGGGGTGTCCGCAGGACGGGGTGTTTTATTTGTCCTAGCCGGACAGGCTTCTTTCTTTTTGGCATCAAAAAGAAACAAAAACTGCCGGCTGAAAATTTTTCTTTCGAAGCCAGCAGGTAGGCTTGGGCAGTGCAGCCCGAAAAATTTGTTAGGCCGGATTTAAGTAGAACGGGGATACCGTGCTAGGGCCTAGCTGGATGAAAATGCTAAAGTAGTTGAAATACTGATTAATAATAATTTGTAAAATAATGTCATTGATAGCGTAATCGAAGGGACCTTAATTTCGCATTTGTAAAAAACGAGTTCCTGTTTGCCTATTAACTTTGATCATTACATTCCAGACAATCATAATTTTAGTATATTAGGATAATCAAAGATGGATGATAGCCCCAATCAATCCATCTGATTAAAAATCCTCAAAAAAAATATCTAAAGTCCGCCTTCACGCCCATTTACCCCACGTTTAGGCCACCTTCCGGCCAGGCTTGCGTGGTACTTACTTGCATACTGCTTCACACTTGCTTCGGTTGAGTTGTAGCCGTGGTATAGGTTAGGTAGGTCAAAGATTTGCGTCACTTTAGATCAATGGGGTAACAATAGCTCAATAATAGGTAAGGAGAAAGTTAGCCTAAGGTATTGTTGGTGTATAGCTGTGTCGGAGGGCCCGGGTAAAAGGGGTAATAAACGGCTGCTCGGAATTTTAGCATAGTGAAACTCTTCTAAATGAAAAAAGACGATGTATTATAAGCCGATTTAGCCCAGATGCTTCATGTTGTCCAAAGGACTCCTGGGGAGAGCCTGTCGAAATACCTTAAAGCGTATTTAAACATGTCCTTCGACAGGCTACCATTGACAGGTTCCAATAAAATGGTCGTCATCTCGACTGTAGCGTAGCGAAATGGAGAGATCTTTGTACCAAATTATTGAAATCAAATTTAAAAGTTTATCATCCGAAGTAGTTCCTTTGGAACACTGCGGTCGAAATGATGATACTTCAAAACCATTCACATACTTTATCCATCTGTCACTAATACTCATCATCAATAAACCTTTCCATCCCAATCGAGTATGGGATTTAATTGAATAAATACGATGGGTCCTTATCAGCCTTAAGGATAAGGCTGCACTTTACCTGAATATGCTTAATTGAAAGAACGTCTGAAATCCAAGGGCGACATACTGGTTTTGAGCTTAAATAGTTTACTAAAGGATGGGGGATGTTCAAATCCCAATTCATAGGCAATCTCGCTGATCGAAGCCTGACTTGTTGATAACTGTTCCTTTGCTTTTTCGATCAGGTGATTATGAATGTGCTGTTGTGCATTTTGCCCGGTAAGTGATCGCAGCATATCACTTAAATAACTGGCACTGACGTTTAATTGCTCAGAAAGAAACTGGACAGTTGGAAGCCCCTGCTTTTGTGCCTGTGGTGGCTGGAAATAGGCGAGTAAAGTGTCTTCTACCCTTTGAAGCAAATCGTTGCTTACCGCCTTGCGGGTGATAAATTGCCGGCTGTAGAACCGATTTGCATAATTCAGCAGCAATTCGATCTGGGAAATCACAACATCCTGGCTGAAATTATCAATTCTGCTTTTTAACTCTTCTTCGATACTTTCGAACACAGCAATAATCGTGGTTTTTTCCTTCTCCGATAGGTGCAACGCTTCATTGATCGAATAGGAAAAAAATCCATACGTTTTAATTTTTTTAGCGATTTCGTAACCCTGTAAAAAATCGGGGTGGAAAAGTAAAGTATAACCAGATTGATCGCTTAGCGGTGCATGGCCTCCTGTGATTTGATTCGGTGAAACAAAAAACATTCCTCCTTCGTCAAAATCGTAGTAATGCTGTCCATATCTGAACTTTCCCTGAAAGTTCATCTTGTAAGAGATCTTGTAAAAACTTAAGATGTGCGGACTGGGAAGTTTTTCCAGGGGAATGGTCCCATCGGCATTATTTATTAAACTTACCAATGGGTGCATAGGCGCCGGCATGTCCAGCGCCTTATGCAACCTCGATAAAGAATTGAATCTGTGGTTAGACATTTCTTCCTTCATATTGCCTGTTTACGATTTGCTTTCAATGCTGCCTAACGCACCCTGTACGCCGTTGAGGCTTTTCTTTGCTTGTTCCCAACTTGGATCGGTTGGGTCGAATGTACTCCGAATGTACGCAAGAATACTTTCACATACAAAAGCAACACGCTCTGGATTTTCATCACTTGTTTCGCGGGCATCGTATCCTGATATGCCACCAAAGATGTGTTCAGCGCCAAACACGGTCAGCAGGTCCTTTGGGCCGGGACTTTGATAATAAGCATCCGCACGCCAATCGTCAACATCAGAGAACATGAGGTTTTTGTCCTGGTCTCCATTTACAATAAGTGCTGGCAAAGTCATGGTACTGAAATTGCCGGCCGCCAATACAGGATAGTGCTGTCTGGCGGCTCCGTTAAATCCTTCGGGTCCACCAGAAGCACCAATTAGCACCCGGGCCTTTAATCTTGGCTCTGCGGCATTTACTATTTTACCTGTAGCCGGGTCGGTTACTTCCATGCCAGCCAGCATGGCTAAAGTCTGGCCGCCCATCGAATGGCCGATGGCAGCAACTTTTGCTTTATCAACTCGTCCGGTTAAACCAGGTACTGTGGCAATAATTTCGTCCAGATGATCTATGATAAATTTCATATCCGCTGGCCGCGAGCTCCAAAACAAGGGTGCTTCCGGAAGGGATGGGGAAAGGCCGAGTGCTTTAGAATTTTGATGGGTAGGTTGAATGACAACAAAGCCTTCTGCGGCAAAAAAATCTGCCATGGGTCCGTATCCTTTGTACGAAGAAAGAAAGTTAGAGGGGCCATGTCCATGCGAAAGAAGAATAACCGGCAGGTTGTTTCCGCTCGCGGGAGCAGAAACTTTCATTTCGAGGTCTACGTGACGGCCCGCAACTGGTAACACAACCGGACTAAAGCTGATAATAGGTGTTTTTGACTGTTTCATTTTATTTTTATTTTGATATAGGCAAAGTTCATCAGTCTTGAGCTCCCCGGCGTAGTCAAAACGGGGCATTGCATAGCCAAACTCAAGAAAAGGTATCTATTGCTTGATTAAGGATGTTAGCGGATAGTAAAGCGCGTGACAAGGCTTAAAAAAATGTGACACATTCTTTTTGAAGAATTGTATCGTGTTTAGGCCACCTTCCGGCCAGGCTTGCGTGGTATTTGCTTGCACACTGCTTCACATTTACTTGGTTGAGTTGTAGCCCTGTTGTAGATCAGGTAGGTCAAAGATTTGCCTCGCTTTAGATTGGCAGGTTAACACTAGCTAAATAAGAGGTAAAGAGAAAGTTATCTTAAAGTATTGTTGGTGTATAGCTGTGTCGGAGCAGCCCGGCTAAAGGGGCAATAAACGGCTGTTCGGAATTTAGCATAGCGGAATGCTTTTAAACTAAAAAACCTTTAAGGAAAGTTGGAGGATTTTGAGATCTCAATGAGATGTGGATTTCGTTCAACTTTCAACCTTTAAAGACTATCTGAAAGGTTTTGAAAAGCGACTCACCTATATCACACTATCTCTGATTTCAAAGCAAATTTGTCCTTCGTCGTTTTTGCCATATTTAACATTTATTTCCGCAATTATATAGAAGGCAAATGTTGGAAGTCTGTATTTTGAATCCGACTCCTGCATCTCAACTGTAATGTGCATTTAACCGAATTTTGCTTTAGATCTAAAAATGATGAATTGCAATTTAATGCATTGTTTAACGGTTAGTTTAACGCTTCAGTGATATCAGCTATATCTTCACTATCGAAATCAGACCATAATTTTGTTGTATAGTTTTTTGATACTTCTTTATGGAGAACCCTATTGTGATACTTGTCGACTAAAATTTCTTTAAGCTCATTAAGTGAGTCGACTTCGTCGAGTGCTGGAACATTGACTGCTAGCGACCTAAATTTTTTGAGCATTTCTATCGGCGGATATTCTTTCTTGGAGAGGCCAAGCACCAATTCCTCTAGATCTACGCAGTCACTAATTGTATATGCTTGATCACTATTAGTAATTTCATCCATAAGGCAGTTGATGTCAAAATCAATTCTGCCACCAAATCTGCGCTCCGCTTCAACAATAAATGGTATTGTCAATCCATACCTTCCAAGCTTTTTACACCAATAAATTATCAATTTGGACCACAACGGTCTATTTTTGTTCATATCTTAAAAATTAAGGTAACAATCGAATATTTATACTTGGCAATCACCTTATATCTCTACTCAATTGATTATTGCAAAATACCTAGGTTTTGCTGCCAGTTGAGGAAGTTTATTGGCTTCCTAGTGTCTTCAAGTCCGATTCAATATTCAGCGCTTTACCTGTTATTAACAGTTATAGAAATACAATTTCTTTTTCTTCAAACCAACCTTCATCTAATAGATTTTTCGCCAAAAGTTGTGGATTTGATGAGTAAGTAACGATCGCTAAACTTTCCTCTGCTCTACTACAAGTCACATAGAGTAATCTTCTAGTTCGATCATTAGAAGTATCTTTTTTTTCTTCTTCATTCTTAATATCGGCATCAGTTTTAGCTTTGATACCAAATAGTTTATCATAGCTAAACATAAACCCTCTGGCATCCGTATCATCAATTATAACTTTGACCCTTGGGAACTCTAGTCCCTTGACACCTTGGTGGGTATCAAAATCTGCCTCTCCTAGTATGTATGATCTGTATTTTTCAATTTGTGAAAATGGTGTTCTAAGGAAACTATCAAAGGCATTTATTAAATCTTCGTCATTCGAAGGTCTCTCTTCCTCATCTTCAATAGCTATTGCTTGAATCGCTTTATCTTCTTCTTCTGCCTCTAACTGTTCTTCTTTATTTCTGGATGCAATTATTTTTAAGGTGTCTGGAATTTCAAATAAACTAGTCTTTTCAATCTCAAGAAGTACCTCTAAAAATGTTGGATCATTATTATTATTCCATAATTTTAGCAAATTAATTACTGCTTCATTTGCGGTCTTCAATATTACTGTTTGATCCTCTTTAATCGCACTAAAGCTTTCTTTATTCAAAAGAGGTGAGTATTTCCTAATTAGTGTAGCTATAGCGAACTTATTATTTTTAGAATGGGCCTTAACAACAGGTAGTACTTGATCCCAAAATAATTTCAGAGTCGGCAGTGTACCATCTAAAAGATTGGTTCTTATGACATCACCCAATTTGTAAAGCGGATCGAACATAAGTTCGAACCCCATTCTTTTAGCAGCCATATGATGCTCTAAGATTAATGTTTTATTTACGGCGTTATCCTCAATCCATAAAGGGTCACCGGTTACTTCTGACATCTTTTGTGAAACGGCTCTCTCTGTTATGAGTTTATCTACGACGTTATTATTAACTACAAATAGCCTGACAAACCCATCGCTTTTATCACTTCGAGATTTTTGCTGTTGGCCTCCAGCAGCGAAACTAATTTTGTTAATAAGAGTTATTACTCTTTTCGGGCATCTGTGGTTCATGACTTTCACAGGCATGGCCCAATCTGCGGGTAAATCTTTCCCCAAATCAACCTTGCCATCAGCGTAAATTCTTTGCATAGTATCCCCTAATAAACCGATTGCGAAGTTTTCGCTGTTTATCCGCTGAACACTCAAAAATGCTTCCATCAATAATTTATTCGTGTCCTGGCTTTCATCAATAAGCAGTATTGGATATTTAGAAATAAGTAACGAACGCATTAACGGCTTGGTTGTAATAAATTCCGCAGCAATCTTTATTACATCTGCATGATTTAAAGACGCTTTTCCTTTATTATCTCCATTGGGGTTGTAAACAAACTGTTTAATAGTTGGTAAGATTTCTAATTTCTTGGTTTTGGAAATAATGCTTCTTGCTCTATCAGTAGAAGCCTTGCCTGCTCTGCCCTTTGCCTGTGCAATCTCAAGTTCAGCAATCTCTAGTTCAAGTTGCTTTTTCATCCAAACCTTGATATCTAGATTATACCCTTGAATTAAGTTCCAAACAAAACTATGTATGGTACTTACATCTAGTAAGGGATTGAAATTGAGGCGCCTAATAATTTCTTCGCAAGCAGCATTTGTATAAGTAATTACAGCAACTTTTTTACCCTTAATTCTAAGTTCATTTCCTTGCTCTTTGCAAAATTTGTCTAAGGCTTTAACTAAAGATCTGGTTTTCCCTGAACCAGCACCAGCAAAAAGAAAAAAGCTTCTAGGTTGCTTTAAATTTAAGCAGTTCGAAATCTCATCATCAACATGGTCATCAATATGGTCATCGTTGATATTTTCTAATAACTCAGGCATATCTATTCTTCTTTGGACTTTAATTCTTCTACATCAACTTCTGGGGTAGTTATCAACTCTGTTTCTGCAGCTTCAATAACTGCCACTTCTTCAATAAGGCTATCCAAAAGTTTTGTTTTTAATGAACTTTGTATCCAATTTAGTCCCTCACTTATATATTTTGGAATTTTAAGCTTATTGACATCCTGATAGAGTATGTCTAAAGCAAACTGGGCTTTATCTGCCGTCTTCAATAATTCAAAAAGATTTTCGCCATAATCTGCATAAGGAATATTATCAGTTTTAATTGCTTTCAGCTTTTTCAGGAAACCGGTTTTTCCTTGTAATTGAGAAAAATTCTGATGGTTTTCGTAAAAAAAAGCATCTTCAAATGTATTAGGTACTAATTCGACTTCTGTACCGCCTTCGGCATTAAATCTAATTGGAGTTTGATAACAAACTCTAACTGAACTAAATTTATCAAGTTCTATAACCTTTTCATCAAAGCTCAAGTCAAGAAGATCATCTATTGCCTTTTTAGAAGGACACCATTTGCGAACGGTAAAATTCCCAGACACTTGGTTGCTAGCTCTTTTAGGGACAGTAGAAACTAATTTTTTCTGTGCATTTAGATCAGCTGCATCAATATCAGTTATTACCAAGGTTATAAGTCCTAAATGTTCAACTAAAGGTCTCAAAGTATGAGCGTGGCTACCACTTATTTCTAATATTGAAACATAACTTTGATGCAATTCTTTAAAGTGATGTCTAATAAAGTGTGGAACTAAAATTCTTTCTGCTGGTCCTTCTACAAGAATAGCAGCATCAGCAAAGAAAAGGTCACAATGTGTGGTTTTAAGATACCTTGCAACAAATTTCTGCGTTTCGGTTCCCTGTCCAAATACTTCAGACAAATTTACTACTGTAGTTGTCGGTACATCTCCTTTAATTAATGCGGGACGACGGCGAAAATACCTCAGCCAAGAAAACTCGCATTCATGAGCAATATGGCTCGAATGAGTTGTTACAATCAGTTGAGTGGTTAAATCTTTTTTGTCTTCTAAATCGTTGTGTCTCCGTAGAATCTCATAAGCTTTTCGGATAAAGACTTGCTGAACTTGGACATGTAGATGAGCCTCTGGTTCTTCAACTAAAACAATGTGTAACGGCGGTATGTGACCCGGATCTTCATCATTTTCGGATAATTTTTTGTTGGCTTTTCCTACCCTCATCCATTGGTCTCTAAAACTCATTAGCCTAAAAACCATAGATATCAAATTCTGATATCCTAATCCATTATAGTGTTCTGGAAGGAAGGGGGTATGACTGTCAGAACTATCCGTACTTACTCTATATTGAAGTGCTGAATCATGATTAAGACCGTCCATAGGGTGGATTTTAGTTGATAAAATCAATTCTAAATCATTTAATCCAGGATAGCCAAGCCCTGCGATTTCAGTAAAAGCCACTTCAAAGCTTGACTTGAGTTTTTCATCAAATATCGATTGGGCTTCATGTATCGCCTGCAACGCATCTACGTCAGATGGCTCGGGTACTTCTGATGGGTCTATATGTTTGGAAAAATATCCACGCAGCTGATCAGATAGTCTTCGTTTTCCACCAGTATCGGAATCATCACCTGAGTTTGTATTTGAAAAGCCTCTTTGAGCGTTTATCTCATCTATTCTAATAAGACCATTAAGCGGATTGCCCTCAATAAAATCTTGCTCAGGGTCAATTATTTGAGGCATCGCATTTCCGTTTTTTGGCTGGGCAATTTTATCAGGATCTAAAAGGTATGTTCTAATTGTAAAAAGGGACTTAAACCTTCTACTAAGAAATTCCCCCATGTGACCCGGCCACAAGGAAAGTGTATAATTTGTTTCAGCTTTTTTTGATTTCGCAGCCGCTACAGTTTCGTTTGAGCTTTTTCTTGCTTGTATGTACTCCCTGAAAAATTCATCAACTTTTTTAGGCTCAAATCTTAACCTAACACCTAATTTGCCTCCTTCCCAATCAAGAGAAGGAATAATGTTTCTTACATGATGAATTTCGCTTACATCAACGTTGAGCCAAACATCCATTGTTGGTAAAAATGGGATCCAATCATCAACGACAGGCTGTTCGTTTTGCGGCAGTTTTTCCCATTCGCGACCAATTTTGTTTATACCTTTCCAGTTCGAAAGGGTGACATCATTCGTATGAAATCTGTTTGAATCGATTAAAAAGTGCCCTAATGCATTCATTGCGGAAGTTTTACCGCTATTATTAGAACCAACGAAAACTGATGTTTCGGGTGAAAAATCAATTCTTATGGCTTTTAATTTTCTGAAATTTTGGATTTCAACAAATTCAATGTACATAATGAGCTGTGTTAATTGTGAAGTAATAATCTAATATATCAAATGCTGATGGGCTGAACGATAAAAGTTAGGACATTTATTTTCTCAAATAGACTAAAAAGATTTTCAAATAGAATACGGTAAACCATAAAAAAGCAAGTGTATATAAGAAAGTTGGTTGCAAACGATATGAGACAGAGCTGGCAGCACCCGATGAACGGTTGTAAATTGTATGTCTGATGACCGAACAGATACGCTCGCTGCTGCCCATAGCTTGTAAATGATAGATGGAAATACTAGCTTAGGTATGGCAAAAGATTTTCGGCCATGAATGATTTTCCCTCGCTCATTTGCGACCAGCTCACACAACCCCGCTGTTTTTGTTCTGGTGTCGACGGGGGAAAAGGTTTGGCGGTTTGCCTGTTTTTCCGTTAGGCCGTTCGTTCAGTCGGGACGGAAAATAAAGTTCTAATTCCCATCTTTTAAACGCTCACTGATCAGCCACATAGCCTCGAACAGTTTGACCAATTGTTCGTAAACGGTGATTACTTCAGATTTGGAAAGGCTTTCTTCCATGAAGGTGCTGCTCAGTGCATTGTGAAGCCATGTGTGCAGGATTTTTTTGTACCCGTCCAGTTTATAGATCCTGAACATTTTCTTTAATACAGATGAAGGTTTTACGATCTCCCGAATGGTCAGATTTCCAGGATAGTCCCGTAGCTTCTTCCTTTCTGTTTTGATGTACCATTTTGCGATATCATTTTCCTGTTTGTCATCGAAGTCAAGTCTGCCGAGCTTCTGGTTCTTTAAGAGCCAGGCGGCCTCTATCAGCTTTATGGACAGTTCGTAATGATAGACAAGGTAGTCTGGGCTACACTTTTTTGATTCTTCAGATTCAAGCGCTGCATCGTTTCGCCAGCGTTTCAGCATCTTCAAATGATTGGGCAACCAGGAGTGACTGAAAAAATCGTGTACCGCTTTTATCGGATCTGTTATTTCATCATTGTCAAGATAAACAATCCTGTTATCAGATGTTTTTTTTGTTTGCTTTTTCATCTGTTTCAAATATTGGTCTGTAATATTTTTTCGATCTGTACGTGATCTGCGTTTTTTAAGACTGCATAATCTGATGCCGATTTGGCAAGCAGTTCTATTTTTTCGTTGCACATCTCCTTTGCCAACAAAAGAAAAGATGCGACCCGTTGATAAAGACGCTCCGCATCCTGCCGGGAAACCGTAAAATCATCTTTATAACGTGAACCAGAATAACTCTTTGCCATTACATCAAATAAGCGCTCATCTTCGGGAGTGGACAGGAAAAGTTGAAAAGGCTTTTCAGAAAAGCATTGACACAGACGGAGCAGGCGGTAAAGGTTATGGAACTCCGAACGGTAGGCGATATGAACCCTCACCAGACAGATACAAGTCTGTTCGACGGCCTGATGGAGCATAAAGGCACAAATCCCGAACTGCTCCTTTTCCAGACATTCGGATGCGCACATCAGAAATCCGTCAGCCAGCGGTATGCGACGTTCATAATGTTTAAGCGCCTTGATTGCACCCTTTGTGGGGATAAACGCAGGTATTGGATCACTGTCTAACAGTCCATCCTTACTGTAGAGCAGTTTTCCATAGGTAAGCACGCTGATAAAAAAGCGGCTGTTTTGCTGTACGGCGTCGATAACCGATAGCCTGCCATGGGAGATCACGGTAATCGTTCCATGCTGATAATAGCTGTTGGCGAAATCCTGCATTTCATAATCTATTCGGGTTGCAGTTTCGGTAATTACCAATAGGCAATGGTCGCATTTAAAATAGCCTTGATTGTTATTAAAGCAGCCTTGGGAATTATGAGTGTAGCTGTTCTGCGAAAAGTTGAAGATCTGTAGCGGTTCGAACTTCTGGGCGAGCCGTTGGGTAAACGCCCTGAAATGGACAGCGTGTTCGGCTTCTGTTGATAATTTTGGTTCCATATTGATCTCATTTAATTTTCTGTCAAATGAGTCTTGGAAGTGGAAGGCACAAAATAAGGCGTGGAACCCACTTCCCGTCTTAGTGGCCCTGAGAAGCCTTGGATACGGAAAAGCAGGCCCACGCCTATGACGTGAGCACTACACTTACCTCTCGTATCCGTTTGAAATTTCTCAGGTTTCTAAGACGAGACTCGAAGTGCGAATGCTTCAATATTTTGTGAAGTAATCGCTAAAAATAATTCTTTATTCTTTCATACCCAAACCTAGTGAAAAGTCCAGACAAAAACAAACTATTAGTATTTTTAAAATTACTAATAGTTCTTTTTTATAAATGAATAGTAATCTATTGACGACTTTAGTTATAAACGTAGTAATATGGCTAATTGGAAGAACAACAATAATAATCCCGAAAAAGACCTTTCGTCAATAGGCGCAATGTTTGAAACCAACAAGATCAAAAAGATGTATGATATTTCGGAATTATATCCAACTAAGATCATCAAACTTTTAGGTATCAATTCAGAAAGGTATTCCGTAAAACTGGCAGATCCTGAAAAGTTTACAGTTTCTGAAATACTACGTTTAGCCTACATACTAAATATTGACCCAAATCTGATCATCAATGTGATACAGGCAGAAACAGAGAAGAAGATAATCAGCAAGATTGGGATGAATAAGGCCAAGCACACGAAATAGAAACTTTTCTTTAAGACTGAAATGGATATTAACTATCTAACCGGCGACGCTACTAATCCCACATCTAGTGGTAACAAGATAATTGTACACGTCTGCAATGATATCGGCGCGTGGGGAAAAGGTTTTGTGATGGCAATCTCAAAACGCTGGAAAGAACCAGAGCGGAGATATCGGGAGTGGTTCAAATCAAAGACTGGTTTCTCCCTTGGCGAGGTCCAGTTCGTGAAAGTTGAAAATGATCTATGGATTGCGAACCTGATTGGCCAGCATAAAATAAACAAAGACGAAATGGGAAATGCACCAATTCGGTATGAGGCAATATCAAAGGGTCTGGAAAAAGTTGCCCAATTTGCAGCTGAAAATGATGCAACGGTGCATATGCCTAGGATTGGATGTGGTCTGGCTGGTGGCACATGGGATAAAATCGAGCCATTGATCAAATCAGCTTTGGCTGAAAAAAATATTGAAGTGAGAGTTTACGACTTTTAGCATGTGGACACCAATTTCATTAACCGAATTAGAAGAATGGATCGCAAGGGGAGAATCAAAACTCGAGGGTGAGCTATTGAACCTTTGGAACCTGATTAAAATTGTGCCCCAGAAATGGCAGGAAAAAGAATATGGAAAGGAGGGCGGAGGATTTTGGGTGGTGGCGATCTTTGGTAATGCAGTAGTTTATTACAACGACATTGAGGAAGGCTTTAACGTCTCAACATACCAGACCTATGGACATATTAGTGAATATTGGTGTGAGCAGAGCGAACTTGATTGCATGGTTAAATTGCTTTACAAGAGGATTAAGGAGGAAAAGCAAAAGACCCCGTAACTAACAATAAAAACCTAATACGTTGAGTTTTTTAAACAATTTTTTTGGAAACAAACCTCCTGTGGTCGACTGGGAGATGGTAAAATATTCGGATCAGATATATCCGAAACATTCTTTTACCCTCTTAAAGCTAACCATGCAAAATGGCAAGCTAGGCACTGGCTGGGTTGATAAATCATATAGAAAGTACGAGTTCAAAGAATTTTGCCCTTATCATATCGGGATAAGCATTGATCTCACTGATAAAGTTGCCGAGAATAATCCCGACTTGGATATGGGCACAATTGAGGATTTCTTTTCAGATGAATTGAAGAAGATATGCATTTGCCACTTTGTTTCCAGGCTCGTATCAGATAAAGGAATGGAAATCCAATGTTATTCGGAAGAGAATGAACCTATCGAGCAATTTTTAAGAAAGGTTAGTTCGGCAGAAAACAGATTGGTATCTTTCACTTACGAAATTAATTACGATCCAAAATGGCAGCGAGTAAATCGGTTGTTAAGTTTATAATGGATTATATTATGTTTCGCCGAATTAAATATCCTTATTTTCACACTAATGCGAAACAAAGTAACATGCCTTTTATTTGTGAATTAATGAAGTTAATTATTCCGACCATAACCGTAAACAGAAAAAAATGAGAATAGAAATTTTGATAATACTTTTTACGTTTAACATTTTAGGACATAAGGACCAGATTAAATTTGAGAATCCAAATTTCGAAAGAATAGTATTAACTAAATATCCAGAAATTGACTTAAACAGTAACGGAAGGATTGAGGCAAATGAAGCTGATCAAATAAAAACGCTTGACCTAATGGGACAAAATCTTGTAAATGTTAATGACGTAAAATATTTCAAGAACTTAGAACGACTATTAATAACAAATAATAAAATTAGTAGATTGAAACTTGATACTTTAAAGTTTTTGACAGACATCTATTGTGCTAAAAATGCTTTAAAAGTATTTGAAATTTCAAATATGCCAGCTCTAAAACAAATTAGTTGTGGCTTAAATCAACTAACTCACGTGAATATAAAAAATTGTCCAAATTTAGAGTCATTGAATATGATGGACAACCAACTTAATAAAATCGACCTAAGTCAATTTTATAGACTTAAGTACTTGGTATTAGACAACAATAAATTGAAGACTCTTGAATTATCGAATAACCCCGAATTAATTCAAATAACAGTGAATGGAAATGGTTTTAAAGTAATTGATATTACAAAAAACCAAAACCTTAAAATGAATATAATTTATGTTGACGAAGGTGTAAACATTGTTGGTACCGAAAGCCAAATGAAGAATTATAAGAAAGTTCCGACAATTATTCAAAGTCAGTAAATTACTTAACCCGCCTTAACTTTATCAGATTATTCAGGAAGAAATCTAGATGTAACTCCTGGCAATTCCCTAAAAGCAAAAACCCTGCTAATCGCGCGATTGCAGGGTTTTACACATTTTGATAGTCTTTGGTGTGATCCCGGGAAATGTATACCTCCTCATCTGTTTAAACTGTAGCGTTAAACTTTGGGTAAGCTATAACCGTTGTGATATTGGGCCAACAGGTATTTATCATTGACCTTCTGGTCTGTAAACTGATGTTTGGCATTGTCCCATGATAATTTTTGTCCGCTTCTGAAGGCAAGATTTCCCATTTGGGCAACGGTAGCTACATGCGCAGCATCTTGTATAGAACAATTCAGTTCTTCTTTTTTTCTGGATCTCACCACACTAAAGAAATTGACCATATGATTGTCCAGCCCATTATCTGAGGATTTAACAAAGGGCTTGCTCACTTTATTGCCGCTTACCTTTTCTTCAATAACTTCCCAGCCTTGCCTGTTGAGGATCAGCGTGCCGTTGTTGCCGATATAGGCAATGCCATGGTTGCGGTTGTAAGAGCCGTTATCGATGCCCATGGCAGAATCCCATACCATGTTGAACGTGTCAAACTCATATAAGGTAGTCAGCGTATCAGGCGTTTCTTCGTACAGATCGGGATAGGCGAAGCGGCCACCCAATGCAGATATGGTTTTTGGTACTGGTGAATTCATACCCAGCAAGCCATAATCCAGTAAATGCACGCCCCAGTCGGTCATTAAGCCACCGGCATAATCCCAGAACCAGCGGAAATTGAAGTGATATCTGCTGGCATTGAATGCTCTTTTATTCGCCGGCCCAAGCCACATGGCATAATCAACGCCTGCAGGGGGTAAGGTATCGGGTACTATGGGAGCAGGTTTCATCCAGCCCTGGTAACACCATACTTTTACCGTTCTGATATTTCCAAGCTGGCCGCTCTTTACAAAATCAACAGCATCTTTAAAATGTTGCTGACTGCGCTGCCATTGGCCTGCCTGCACCACCTTATTGTATTTTTCCTGCGCTTTTACCATGGTACTGCATTCGACAATAGAGTTGCCGACCGGCTTTTCTACATATACATCTTTACCTGCCTGTACTGCATGAATCATCATCAGGGCATGCCAGTGATCGGGTGTGCCGATAATTACGGCGTCGACATCTTTATTATCGAGCAGCGCACGATAATCTTTATATCTTGTTACTTTTGCGGCGTCAACATTCATCGACTTTAATTCGGCCATCCTTTCATCAAGCACATTGGCATCACTGTCGCACAGGGCGATCAGGTTTACACCCGGTACCTTTAGGGCCGCTTTGAGGTCGGACCATCCCATGCCTTTGATTCCGATTACACCAATATTGATTTGGTCGTTTGCGCCAATAGCCTTACTGAAAAGGGCATAGGCCGGATTGTCTAGGGCAGAAAGCAGGGCAGTGGTTCCTACTGCTGTTGCAGCGTAGTTGAGGAAATTTCTACGGTTTAACATTTAATTTAGGTTAGATTTATACTGAAAGTAAATTACAAAATAATTAGTAGAGCATACAGGATATGGATAAAATTAATAAGAATGTTACCCATAACTGTGTCCTTCACGGCGGATTGATCCGATCCTGTTATTCCATAGCGGAATAGGCAAGAATAGATAGTCTGGCAAACTTGATTACCTCAATATTCGGAAAGCCGAAATTTTCCGTCACTTTAAAGATCGAAACACCTTAAAGCATACTGAAATAGGTCCTTCAAAAGGCTATCACTGACAGATCTCTTAAGAAAGGTCGTCATTGAGAGGAACGAAGATAACCGAATAATTGAGCTCATGAATGCCTTTAAAAACAGCGGCACAAATAAATAATCTTAATGCGCAAGCTAGTAGCGATAATCAGGGTTTGTTGTTTATGCATTCCATCCAACTAGGCCATAGCACCATATCTTCGTTCTACTTAAATCCGGCCTAACAAATTTTTCGGGCTGCACTGTCCAAGCCAACCTACTGGCTTCAAAAGAAAAATTTTCAGCCGGTGTTTTTTGTTTCTTTTACTATATAACAAAAAAGATTAAGCTACTTGTAGCTTGAGTGCATTAAGTGTTTTTTCGAGTGCTGCAATTCGCGCTTTTTTCTGTTTATTAAGGTGCTCTTCATTGTTTAAAGGATTGAATGATTGTTTCTCGGTAACCATTTTATAATAGATACATGCCAGTTTTCGAGCTGTGGCTACAATAGCATATTTATAACCGCCCTTACTTTTCATCTTTCTGAAAAAATGCCCCATCAGATGGTTGCTGTTCTGGATTCCGCCGGCAGCCATCCGGAAAGCCTGGGATGCTGCATTGGGCTTTTTTCTTTGCAGTTTACTAGAGATAAGTTTCCCTCCGGATATCTTGTTGTTGGGGCAAAGGTTGAGCCACGAGGCGAAATGTGCTGCCGAAGGCCATTTATACAGATCTGTTCCGGTTTCCGAAAGTATTTCCAGGGCGCCTACCTCACTTACTCCGTAGATATCCAGCACATCAATGCCATGGATCCCCTTCAGGTAAGCCCGGGTATCAAAGAAAGGCTGGTTCTTTGTCTTCTTCTGTTTGGATAATCTACCGGTTGGAGTTAGCCTGATCTCTTTTTCAGGTTCAGCTATGCCCTCATTGGTTTTTGCATGCATCCGCTGCAACTGGTATTCAATCTTTTGGTCGCACTGTACCAACTGCTCCTGAAAAAACTTGTACTGTGTATAATACTGTTCCAAAAGGAACAGTTGTTCCTCACGCCAGTTACCCTTAAGTGAACTTATAATAGTGTTACGGTCTGCCTTGATCCTGCAATCAACCAAGGTCAGGAAGTTTTCTGCATAACGTTCCCCTGAAAGAATGGCCTCTACCATAGCTTTCCCTGTTTTACCCATGAGGTCACTGATAACCGTATGTATCTTCAGGTTCATGAGTTCCAGTGCCTTTTGCATCCTAAGCACAGATGTACTGCTATCGCGGATCAGCTTTCGTCTTTGACGGACCAGGGTACGAAGTACGTCTGTCTGGTCGTCGGGCAGAAAACAGTTCTTCAACAGGCCACAGCTATGCAGCTTTTGTATCCATTGCGCATCGCTCTGGTCATTCTTTTTACCACTGATGTTGCGTGTGTGGCGGGCATTAACCAAATATACCTCAAAACCTTTTTCAATCAATAATACACCAAGATTTTTCCAGTAAATCCCGGTACTTTCCATTGCAACAGTTGTAACCCCGCACTCGGTAAGCCATTCTACAATAGCCAGAAGATCATCGGTAAATGTACCGAAGTCTCTTACATTGGAGCCTTTGCAGCATTCCTCAGGTACGGCTACCACATGTAGTGTATCACCGATATCGATACCTGCCGCATTTGCATTAACTAAAGGTAGCTGAACGAAATCTTTAATCTTTTGCTTTTTTTCTGTGTTTTTTTGACCTTTGCCCATAAAATTCATTTTTAATAAACATCCTGCAAAACCGGCAGGCTTGAAGATTAGTTTACTATACGAACTGCGATGTTCAATCGACAACTTCAACTGCTGGCTTGGTCAGATTTGACAATGACTTGGGGGTCAATAAGAAAGACGACCTTGTGCAGGATGTTTTTCCCAAAGTTATTATTCTCGCAAACTGAAGCATAGCTTAAATAATATTTGACACCAAAAAGAAAGAGCCCTTCGGCGGCGGCGAGCCGAGGCAAGACCGCGCCGTAGGATAAGAGAAGACAATTGTACGTCACTAATATTGATTTTTATACAATAAATTACCCCTCAGGATGACAAATCTATGTTTGTGATACAACACGAACTCGGCCCTAAGCCTTTTACAAATCGATCCCAGGCCGGCGCTTGGTGTACCTTTTTTTCAATATTTTATAGTTAAAAGAGGGGACAAGAAATGACGGGGAGATATTGGTGAGAGATCTCTGGATAAGCAATATAGCCCCCAGAGATCTAATCAATTAAATGCCAGACAAGCCTATTGCATTTCTTATCGCTTGCTCTACCGGGCTAAATGATCCTTTACCAGTAACATGAAACCCGCTCCTGAGCAACAGCGGCGGTTGTGCCATAAACTTAGGCACCTTGCCACGATGTCTCTGTGCAGCATGAACCAGAAATGGATGACAAAGGTATACAGTGCCGGCCTCTCCAGTGGCCAACGTTTCCGCTCTTTCTGGTAATTCAGGTAACTTCATGGCCAGTTCCATAAACGAAAGCCCCTGTTCACCTTCCGGTTCCAGCAATCTGGCAACATCAAGATGAGAACCTTTAAGAATCCTTGTCGGCGCATCCTGCTCCCTGACATCCGAAAACAGAAACAACATCAAAAGACCTCGGCCTTTGGAATGTACATTAATACGATAGGCAAAAAAATCATTTGGATCACTGCCCGGAAAACCAGCATCTACGTGCCAGCCAGTATCACCATTATCGGTCTCGGATGGGAAACGAACAGGAAACGCGCCCATGCTCATACAGGGTACCCATTTCCCTTTACCCACTAATTGATCAAATGCGCTATGAAGAATACTGGTATTAGCAGCCTTAACAAAGGGCTCTTGAGCATACATGCCCAGCCAGACTACCGGCCTGGTCCAGGTGGTGCTGTCGCTTGGATCAGCCGGAATATCTTTCCAAAGAATATTTCTTGCTTCGTTAGCCAGGTCAGCAGAAAAAGCATTGTTGATACGAACAAAGCCGTCAGTAATAAATGATTGTATTTGTTGTTGACTTAAGGTATTATGCATAATATTTATATAAAAGTTCAGACAATAAAAGAGTTAATGCCCCATTCGGGACATCCTGTCTTAAAAGACTTGAAAATTTATATTATAACATTACGGTCATTCTCATACAACAAATATATTTATTTTTAATGATTCGAAATTGTCGTTGACAAAATGTTCAACTAAAACCCTATATTTCCAATAAGCAAACCGCTAAAAATAAAAAGGATATCATGAAGAATAAATTGCTCTTCCTGCTTTTGCTCATCCATGCAACGGCCTATGCGCAAACGGATAGTACGGATATAATTGTACAGCAGATCATCAAGGAACAGCGCATCACCGGCCTTACGCTTGCGGTGGTAAAAGATGGTCATACCCTGGTAAACAAGGGCTACGGCCTTGCCAATGTAGAGCATAAGGTGCCCATGAACTCGGAAACGGTCATCCGGTTGGGTTCTGTGAGCAAACAATTCTTTCCCGTCGCTATCCTTAAAATGGCGCAGGAGGGGAAACTCAGTATTGAAGATGCCGTCCATAAATTCTTTCCTGATGCGCCCGAAACATGGCGGCCGATAAAAATCAAACATTTGATGTCGCACAGCTCCGGCCTGCAACGGGAAGGCCCTGCCTATAACAACAACATTATACAGCCAGACCTGGCGATTATTAAATCTGCTTATTCCTTGCCGCTCAATTTTGCGCCCGGTGAAAAATACGAGTATTGCAATCTGGCTTATTATATGCTGGCAGAGATCATCACACAAGTTGGCAAGCAACCCTGGCAGGATTACATACGCGATAACATTTTTGCTCCTGCAGGCATGAAGCACAGCGGCATGACCGACTTCTACCCAATCATTCCGAACCGGGCAAGCGGTTACATGCATAGAGGAGATACCCTGCTGAATGCCGAAGCCATGTACGCGGTAAGACCAAGCGGTGGGTTTCTTTCCACAAGCAGCGATATGATCCGCTGGGACCAGGTATTGCGGGAGAAAAAGATCATCCTTAAAAGCGCGCAATGGGATTTATTGTGGAAACCATTCATCAAAGTCGCAAATAAGGCTGAAAGCAAACTTTTTTATGGCTTCGGATGGTTTGTAGACGACTATAAAGGCCACCCGCTGGTGATGCATGGAGGGGCAAACACAGGGTTCCGGTCACAGTACGACCGCTTCATAAAAAATGGCTTGTCCATCATCGTGCTGACCAATACAGATGAAGCAATTCCTGCGAAGCTCACGCGTGCGCTGGCGGACTACTATTTTAGGATTAAAAAGAATTGAGTATTTGCTGCCCGTTTTCCGGGCAGCTCATAGCGGAGCAGTATCTTCTGCTTTTATTTTTTTAGCGGCTGTGTGCTGCTTATTTTCTATAGGATGAGGCAGGTAGAACCGAAAAGATAAAGCTCAGTTGTGGTGAATAAGCTAACCGGCTAAAACTTTTCGGCATTGAATTAAATTGTTCTGCTTGCATACTTGTTTAAGGTTTGTTCTATTTTTTTATCAACTTATACCTTAAATGTGTTGTCAAATCTGAATGTATAACTTCAGCAATTTGTAGGTCATATCGATCTTTGTCAATGCCATCAAATAGTCTGATACCGCTTCCTAAAAAAACAGGAGCAATGTGAATAAAAAATTCATCAACTAGTCCTGCGTTTAGAAACTGTTGAATAGTGTTTGCACCACCCTGTATTCTGATGTCCTTTTCTTTTGCAGATTGTCGTGCCTTGTCCAAAGCACTTCCTATTCCATCATTTATAAAGTAAAAGGTTGTCGTACCTTCTTGAATCCAAGGTTCCCGGATTTCATTTGTCAATACGTAAACGTCTGCTTTGTATAGGTCATTTGGCCAACTGGCTTCGCCTTCCTCAAACATTCGTTTACCCATAATGAATGCACCCGTTCTTGCGATTGTTTCTCTGATGTATTTCCCTTCAGGACCGTCTTCTTTTCCGCCTTCAAACCCCAGGTATTCCCAAAAAGCCTTTTGATTAAACATCCACGAATGAATTTGTCCTGAAACTCCTCCCATAGGATTTTGAGGACCTCTGTTGTCACCTGCGAAGATACCATCAAGCGATATTCCGCTGTCAAAAAATATTTTACTCATTTTTTCTTATAGTTATACATTAGGTAAACGCTATCGATGTATTAGGTGTTTATTTGCAATTTAAGCTTTCCCATCTGATTTCAACTACAAAGCTATTCAAAGTGTGACTAACATTGAGGGGTGTTTGAGACAAATCCTGGGGTAAGAATGACATTCCCCTATGAATTAGTTCTCGCCTCTAATAAATTATCGTGATAACCCGCTAAAAAAAACCGGTACTGTAAAAATGTTTTACAGTACCGGTTTCGAAAATTAGCTTATTAAAAAAGGCCCCGCTTTGAGTGGGCTCGGCTTAGTCGCCGGCATTTTTTATGATATAACCGACAACCATTGAGGATTTTCTATTTATCCCAGAAAATGCGTGTATCCATATTATCCGGCCCACCATTGTCTGCAACCGCTGCCTGGTAATTCGTTGCATTTGCAGAAAGCTCAAGCGTTGGATAAACAAAGCGGCGAACAAAACCACCGGTTATATTTTGTCCTGCGATGGTATTGGGCGATAAGGCTGGAAAACCGCTCCTCCTGAAGTTAGCAAATGCCTCGGTACCATTGCCCCAGGAAGCCACCCAATATTGCGTATTAATCAGGTTTAGCGCATTTGCCGTTGTATAAGCATTAACAGGATGATTAATAAATGCATTTTGCGTAGCTAAAGGAATAATGGCTGCCGCGTTATAGGTTGTCCATTGGTCCATTGCTGCGCGGATACCATTAGCGTAATAAACATCAGGTGTACTGCCACCCGGTATCCAGCCTCTAAAAGCGGCCTCTGCCAGCAGCAATTGCGTTTGGGCGTGAGTGATAAAAAATTGCGGAGCGGTTAAACTACCGAAAATACTATAATTAACCTGCGAATAATTAAAACCCGAGCCGTTAGCACCTCTAAATCCAGGAGCAGTTGATAAAGTAGCACTGCTATAGCCTACAGGAAGTCCGAACTGGTTTGCAGATATGGTATCTGGTACGCTTGTAGGTGCCGCTAAAGGGTTTGCGTATTTACCGGATATAAACTTCAATCGCGGATCGCCACTGTTTTTGAGTTGATTTACAAAGGGAGCCGCTAAATAATAAGTATTCGCTATCGCAGTAATCGTTTGGCTCACAGGATTAACGTAAGTGGTATTGTATTTCAGATAACAGTTGTCGGCATTTGATGTCATTACACCACCCGCTACTGCAGCCTGCACAATAGCCTGCGCTTTTCCCGGATCTAGTTTACTATACCTCATGCCCAATCGAAGTAATAAGGAATAACCCAATCTTTTCCATTGGGCGATATTGCCACCGTAAAACACATCAGCCTTTACGATATCCTTTGCCGGATCTAAGGCTGCCGTTGCCTCAGTAACTTCTTTAATCAGGTCGGTGTAAATCGCTGCCTGATTATCGTATTTAGGGGTAAGCACATTTGATAAATAGGCTTGTCCGGCCTCACTATAGGGTACGTTTCCGTAACTGTCTACCAGCATCATAAATTGGTAGGCTTTCCAGATTCTGGCTTCGTTATATAAATTTGTTCTTGCTGCATTGCCTTTGAGCTGGCTTAAGATCTGGACCAGTAGTTGAACAGGGCCTGAAGAGCTTGTTGCGCCAGTATTTGTTCCCGTATACTCAGCATTCCATTTTGACGAAGTATAGGTCTGATTCAGCTGATTAAAATTAAATGCCGAGGTGATTCCCGAAAACGGATTTACAAATTGCTGTACAATTGTTGGCTCAGTTTCCATCGTCGCTCCATGTGTGCCAAATTGTGCACTCGTAAACAAGAATGCCGCATCGAGTTCTGTTGGATTATTTGGATTAATATTCAATTTATCAAACCCTTTATTGCAACTGGAAATTACTGGAATCCAGATTGCGATGGCTATAATTCTGATTAAACTTTTCATATTGTATATAGAGTTAGAATTTTACATTTAAGTTAAATCCGTAAGTACGTGTTGTTGGCAGTGATGCCTGCTCATAACCGGTTAGGTTATCTCCACTTGAGGCTATTGCTTCGGGATCAATGTTGGGTGTATATTTTTTGATGATCAATACATTACGACATACCGCAGATAACACTAAGCCTTTCACATATTTTTTATTGATAAATTTAGACAGGTCGTATCCCAGAGAAAGGCTTCTTAATTTAACAAAGCTCGAGCTGTAAATAAATGGATCCAGGATATTCGTTGAACGATAATTTGCGTAAAAATCTTCTGCATTTACAGCGGTGGTGTTTGGCAATCCGTCAGTAGCGTTTACGCCTGGAAAAATTACGCCCCCCACACGGCCAGGTAAAGACTCTTTTGATAAACCTTCTCTTAATAAGTTTAAACTTGTGCTCGAAAGCACTTTACCACCTGCTTTATAATCAATATGGGCAATAAAAGTGAAGCCTTTGTAATTGAACGTATTTAGCCAACCCCCCGTTGCTTTAGGAAGGCCACTACCAAAATTTACCGGTTTATCACTGGCTACGGGTTTGCCTCCCGATAATACGATATTTCCGGAAGCATCGCGCTTGTAAGTTGAACCTACAATTTGGTTAAGGGGTAAACCGACCACGTGAACAATAGACCCAAAAAACTCAGGACTGCCCACTACAAGTTGCGATTGGTTATTAGCCAACGACAATACTTTTGAAGAGTTGAAAGCAGAATTAAAAGTTGTTTTCCAGGTAAAGTTCTTGTTTTGGATAGGTATCAATTCCAGGTTAAATTCTAACCCTTTATTGTTTAAACCACCTAAGTTAACCAGTGTGGTGCTGTATCCGCTTGCTGCAGAGAGGCTTATTGGAACGGCTTGATTAGTCGTTTTTTTATCGTAAGCAGCAACGTCCAGGTTTACTCTGTTGTTGAACATGCGTAACTCGATACCGATTTCTTTTTCATTTACGCCAAAAGGCTTAATCTGGGTGTTTGGTGAAGCTGTCCCGTTTATACTTCCTAAGGGAAGCCCGTTGAATGAATTTTGAGCAAGCGCAAATGTTAATGCATTGTAGGGGGCAACCCCCTGGGCGCTTCCCGTTTCTGCAATAGCAACTCTGATCTTTCCAAAATTTAACCATTTTGTTTTTGGAAGTAATTCCGAAAAAACGAAACTTCCGCTAATTGAAGGATAGAAATAATGATCGATATCTCTGGCCAGTACCGAATACCAGTCTGTACGGCCGGTAAGATTGAGGTACAATAAATTTTTGTAGGACAATTCTGCAGTACCATACAATGAATTTACGGTTTGTTTAGTCTGGTTGTAACTCGAATTTGCCGTAACACCGTTTCCAATCGTATATAAACCTCTGATGTAAAAGTTGGTTACCGCTTCACTGAATGTAGAAGTAATTAAGGGAAAGTTATTACCACCTACCGTTGCATTAAATGAAAAATCTTTCCACTTATGCCCACCGCCCAGCAGGAAGTCAAAATTATTTTGGCGTGTATTTGCTGTATTTATCCCAAAGCTACCGTTATACAGTCCTGCTGGTGCTGCAGATACTGCCAATGTACCCGTCGGTGTGTTCGATTCATAGGTAGATTGCAAAAGGTCCATATTTGCCCTTCCCTGAAAATATAGCCAATCGAAAAACTGATAACGTACCACGGCAGTACCTAACAAATGATCTTTTGTTTGTCTTTGAAACTGGTGCGCCAATATCCAGTAGGGGTTGGTAACGGTAGCAAACCTCGAAGTAGGTGTTTCATTTCCGTTGGCATCTGTTGCGGCTGCCTCAAGTACATCAAAAGAAATGGAGTTAGCCAACCTGTAAATTGATGTAGGAATTGCATTTCCCTGTACGCCTATAAGTGGCGGATTGTTATTAAATTGATGATCATAGTTAACGTAAAATTGTGCAGATAATTTATCGGTAAGTTTATAATTAATGCCAACGTTAAAAATCTTTTTATGATAATCGTTGTTTGGTATGATGCCCTGAGCGTCTTGATTGGAAAGCGACACCCGAAAACTTCCTTTATCATTACCGCCAGAAAGTGCAACGGTATTGCTCCAAGATGGTGCAAGTCTAAAGAACGTACTTATCCGGTCTCTAACAGGCGCATAAGGACGTTGAACACCGTCGAATTGAAACGTGGGTACATTATCAAATGGCACACCAAAACTCCAGGCACCAGAACTCTGCGCAGTTCCTTGTGATGAGGGACGGATATTATTTTCACCTTGCCCGTACTCATATTGAAAATCTGTATAATCCAACGCTTGGTTTACAGTAAAATTAGAGTTGAACTCAATACCTAATCCACTATTTTTGGATCCCGACTTTGTCGTAATAATAATTGCTCCGTTAACGGCACGCGAACCATATAAGGCTGCAGCGGTAGATCCTTTTAGCACAGTCATCGATTCGATGTCGTCCTGATTGATCCCTTGCAGGTTATCTCCCTGGTCGACATTTTGTGTATAACCATTACTACTGCTTGCGCCCTGCGACATTGGCAAGCCATTGATTACGATCAACGGCGAATTGTCTGCGGTGAAAGAAGATTGTCCACGCAAACGGATCTTTGTACTCCCGCCTGGCCCTGCGGCAGGTGGAGAAACGTCCAATCCGGAGATTTGGCCCTCAAGCGCATTGGCAAGGTTGGTTGTGCGGTTGGTTTGTAATGCCTCTACGTCGGCCTTTTGAGCCGAGTACCCGAGGCTTTTGGCCTCCCTTTTTATACCGAGGGCAGTTACGATAACCTCATTCAAAGCATTGGTAACCGTAAGCATAGTAACATTAACAACGGTTTTTGTATTTACGGTTATCTCTACGGGCTTATAGCCAATAGATGTGAACACCAACACCGCATTGGTATTGGCAACATTTATCGTATAACTGCCGGATGAATTGGTTATAGTCGCATTCCGCGTTCCCTTTTCAGCAACGCTAACGCCGGGTAAACCAACACCCTGTTCATCGGTAACTTTACCTGTAATTCCTATCGGCGCTAATTTTAACTTTTTGGTTGTTAAAGATTTGCTAAAAATTACGGTTGTTAGTCCACCAGCTGATGCGCTTGCAGACTCGAAAAGCATGAATACCGTTAACACAGTACAAATAAATACTGGTGGAAGTAATTTTTTTTTCATAATTGTTGTTTGGTTAGAATTGTTTTTTTGTAATAAACCGCAGAAGGGGCGGTGCTGTCAGTTCGGAAGATACGTGGCGTTTAGCGCTTAAGTATGGTGGTTGAATGTGAAGTAAATCTATCTCATAATGATTATATTGGTTTGCTGGTTAATCAATCACTGTTCTATTTAGCTAAGGCAAATACGCTTAGGCTAAATAGTTTATTTGAAGAAAGCAGCTGCGAAGAATAGCAGCATCACTTTCCTTTTATATTTGGTTTCGAAACAGTTATGTTACACAAGCAAATAAAGACAACTTTAATGAAAAGCAATTTCAGTATTACAGCAAAAAATTGTAACATATTAACATAGCTATTTCTTTGTGGTATGAGCCGTTGTATGATAAAACATATAAAATATGTCTGTCTATCAATTGTTTACAGAATTTACTCGACATAAAACCAATCTGATCCGCAAATCATAAAACCTGGCGTTGTTAATATAATTAGCATTAATAAAGTAATAGATATGCATTATATCGTACATAATTTATAATTTCATGCTATAGTTAACCAATTATAAACATGAAGGCTACTTTAAAAAAGGCTACTCCGAACCCGGAGCATTCCTTTAATATCCATAAGGATATAGGGCATGCGATATTAAGTGCATGGCACTATCATCCCGAGTGCGAATTATTGGTAGTTAAAAGAACCTACGGTACCTGTCTGATAGGCGATCATGTTGGTCCTTTTAAAAATGGTGATGTATTTTTATTTGGATCAAACCTGCCCCATACTTTCCGGTGTGAACAAAAATATCTGGAAAGCGATACCGAAAAAGTTGGAGAAACCATTGTGATTCTTTTTCAGAACAACATCTGGGGTGATGCATTTTTAAATCTTCCTGAAATTAGTCCGATTGTTAAACTGCTGAACACAAGTAAGCTTGGTTTGCGTTTAAAAGGAGCAACCAGACGAAAGGTTGGCAAAATAGCGGAGGAAATGCTCAACGAATCGCCTGCCCGTAAATTGATCAATTTATTGTCTGCTTTAGAAATAATAGCTGCTTCGAAAGAATATGAAATTATATCATCCAACGGCTTTAACCCGGAAGTGAATAGCATCGATCAAAGCCGCATTAACACCATATTCGAATACACGTTTAATAATTACCACAAAAAAGTAGGGCTGGAAGATGTGGCTGCATTAATTAACATGGGAAAGCACTCTTTTTGCAGGTACTTTAAATCCAAAACAAAGAAAACATATATCCAGTTTTTAATGGAAGTGAGAATTGGAAATGCATGCAGATTGTTATTAGAAGAAGAATTTAATATGACTGAGGTAGGCTATGCCTGTGGCTACAACAATATTTCTCACTTCTATCATCAATTTAAAACGCTTACGAAAAAGAATCCAATGGACTACAGATACAATTATCTTAAAACTGAAGAGAAAAAATTTGCTTAGTAACTTCAGTTCGATTATTAATATTCGTTTAAAATCTACTACAGATATTTTTCGTTTATAGCCGTCATCCTGAGGGTTATTTATTGTATAAAACAATATGAATGACGCATCTCCTTTTTTTGCCCAGCGGCTCATTCATGCCTCGGCTCACCGCCGCCGATGGGCTCTTCCTTTTTGGTGTCAAAAAGGAACAAAAAACACCGGCTGAAAATTTTTCTTTAAAGGTCAGTGGTGTGGCTGGGTCAGCGGAATCCGAAAAATTTGTTAGGCCGGATTTAAGTAGAACGGAGATACCATGCTATGGCCTAGCTGGGTGGAAATACGAAAGTGGTTAAAATGCTGATTAATAATTATTTGTAAAATAACATTAATGGTAGAAGTTAGAATTTTTCAAATAGATCGGAGTGTTGATGACAGGTTCGTAAATTATTAAGCCTTATGCTTTTGTTGAGTATAACACAAGACGCTTATTATTAATAATTTACAAAACATTTTATTGATAACTGAAATGGAGGATTTTTGTTTACATGTTGGGTGGTATCGTCATCTCGACCGTAGTGGAGAGATCTTTTAACATAGTTCAAAGATCTCTCCATTTCGCTGCGCTACAGTCGAGATGACGACTATTCTATTGGAGTCTGTCAATGGTAGAGGTTAATTAATTGTTAAAATTAACATGAATGGACAGAAGAATTTTTAACGAGCTGTAGACTGTGAGGAATCGTCATTGCGAGAAGGCTTTTTCAGCCGACGAAGCAATCTTACAACGATCGCTACTAGCGTGCGCATTAAGATTGCTTCGTTCCTCGCAATGACGATTTTTCTATTTGGATTCTGTCATTGATAGGGTTAATTAATTGTTAAAATCAATATGAGTGATGTATAATTGTCTTTTCTTGTCCTCGGTATGAGGTTGAAGACAGATATACAAGGGGCGTCATCTCGACCGTAGTGTTCCAAAGGAATTTTCTTTGGAGGAGAGATCTTTTAACATAGTTCAAAGATTTCTCCATTCCACTGTGTTCCAGTCGAAATGACGGCGATTTTTTAAATCTGTTATTAGCCTGCTACCAAAAGATATCTTAGTTAATAATGATCAAATCCAGATCAAATTAGGCAACGTAAACCCGTAATTTCAGTATTGAAGCATTTTATTGTATTATATTAACATTATGCTATAAATGTGCTTTAAAAGGACTTATTTGGCTTTAGATTTTACCGCCTGGATACTTAAATAAAGTTCAAACTTAATTTTCGATCCAAAAACCTAAACCAAATAATTATGAGAATTTATAACACCTCTAGCGGGATTATTATACACCACAATAACCAATATTTTTTAACAGAAGAGAAAAGCTGGGATAGGTTTGTCAACAGGAGCAACCTCTTTAAATTGATAAGTAGTGAATTGCAACAGCTCCAACCCAACGAAGATCTACAAGCGCTTATCGATTCAGCTGTTTTAACGCCAATAGGCAGCCAGGAAGTATGGGCATCTGGCGTAACTTATTTTCGTAGCAGGGAAGCCAGAATAGAGGAATCAAAAGAAGCAAAAGGTGGAGATTTTTATGCCAGGGTATATGACGCAGACCGGCCAGAACTTTTTTTTAAGTCACCACCTTACCGTACAGTGGGTTCCGGAGGAAACATACGGATCAGGGCAGATTCTAAATGGAACGTACCTGAACCGGAATTGACCTTATTTATTTGCTCAGCAGGCACTATAGAAGGTTATACAATAGGTAATGATGTATCTTCGAGGGACATTGAGGGCGAAAATCCGCTTTATCTCCCGCAGGCAAAATCATACGATGGGGCTACCGCTTTAGGTCCTTGCCTTTTAGTAACAGACGGCCCGATAGATCCTGATACCAATATCAGCATCGAAATAACCAGAGATTCTGACGTCCTTTTTAAGGAGAAGATATCCATTAATCAAATGAAACGTAAGCACAAGGATCTGGTGGCCTACTTGTTTCGCGAATTGGATTTCCCTCATGGAACCTATTTAATGACAGGTACAGGAATAATCCCGACTGATGATTTTACTTTACACAGCGGAGATATTGTAAAAATAACCATTTCAGAAATTGGTTCACTTATCAATATCGTAGCATGATAAATATTGGCGAACAAATTATAGGTTTCGAAACCTCTGCCGAAGCAAGTGAAACGATTAGTTCAATAAGCAGGTTAACCGGCGAAAAAATAGCGAGCTTTTCTGTAGCTACAGTAGCCGAAGTTGACAGGGCAGTTGAAAAGGCAACAGCTGCATTTCAGGTTTACCGCAAAATATCCGGTGTAAAAAAAGCCGCATTTTTAGAAGCCATTGCCGATGAGATTATTGGCCTTGGAGAGGAGTTGATAACGATTTGCTGCGCCGAATCCGGACTACCACAAGGCCGTATAGAAGGTGAAAGAGGGCGGACTGTGGGCCAGTTAAGGTTATTTGCCGATTTACTAAAAGAAGGATCCTGGCTGGATGCCCGGATTGAGACAGCGAACCCAGACCGCATACCGCTCCCTAAACCGGATATCCGCTCCATGCAGATACCACTGGGACCTGTAGTCGTTTTTGGAGCGAGTAATTTTCCCCTTGCATTTTCTGTAGCTGGGGGCGACACCGCATCTGCACTGGCAGCGGGTTGCTGTACAATAGTAAAGGCACATCCTGCACACCTTGTAACCAGTTCGTTAATAGGTAAGGCCATCAATAATGCCGCTATTTCAACTGAAATGCCTGACGGTGTTTTTTCGCTTCTTTTTGGAGATGGTCCTGTTTTAGGCGCTCAGTTAGTTAAGCACCCAGACATAAAGGCTGTGGCATTTACAGGTTCATTTGGTGCAGGTAAGGCCATATACGATATGGCTGTGCGCCGGGAAACACCTATTCCGGTTTATGCTGAAATGGGTAGCACTAACCCGGTGTTTATTCTTCCACAGGCTTTATTAGAAAGATCACAGTCCTTAGCTAATGCGTTTTCCAGCTCAGTAACACTAAGTGTAGGCCAGTTCTGCACCAATCCGGGCATGCTTATTTATGAAAGTACTGATGCCGCACCTGGTTTTATCCGGAAGCTTGAAGAAGAATTTGGACAAACTTTGGGAGGCGTAATGCTTACCGGCGATATCCATAAATCATACACGGCCGGCGTTGAAAAACGCAGCGAAATGTCTGGAGTCAAAACACTTGCAAAAGGCAATTACACGGCAGATTTAAATATTGCATCCCCGGTTTTATTCAAAATAACAAGTGATTTATTAAAAATCCATCCTGACTTGGCTGAAGAACTTTTTGGGCCAACCAGCGTGGTTGTAGAAGCAAACACTAAAAAGGATATCATTGAAATCGCAAAGAATCTTAGCGGGCATTTAACCGCGACAGTACACGGAACCGATAGTGACTTGGTTGAGTATAAAGATTTACTCGATATTTTAGAGCAAAAAGTGGGCAGGTTACTTATTAATGGGTTCCCTACGGGTGTTGAAGTTTGTAGCGCCATGTTTCATGGAGGGCCATTCCCAGCTACAACAGACCAAAAAAGCACATCTGTAGGCACAGCTGCAATTGACAGGTTTACGCGGCCGGTATGTTACCAGAATATGCCTGATCAACTACTGCCAAATGAATTAAAAAATGCAAACCCGTTAAAAATCTGGCGACTGGTAAACGGCAATCTAAATAAGGATTAATAATTAACATAGCATATTCTAGATATGAAATCATATAGAAGTTCGACCTGGTTTGGAAAAAAAGATAAAATGGGCCTTATCTATCGCAGCTGGATGAAAAACCAGGGCATGCCCGAAGACATGTTTGACGGCAGGCCGGTGATAGGCATTTGTAATACATGGTCTGAACTTACACCCTGCAATGCCCACTTGCGTGATATTGCCGAAAGTGTTCGTCGCGGGGTATTGGAGGCTGGCGGCTTTCCACTGGAATTCCCCATCATGTCGTTGGGAGAAACGCTCATGAAACCCACCGCCATGTTGTTCCGTAATCTCGCCAGTATGGATGCAGAGGAATCAATAAGAGGCAACCCTATTGATGGTGTAGTACTCCTTACGGGCTGCGATAAAACGACGCCTTCTACGCTAATGGGGGCGGCAAGTGTAGATCTGCCAACCATTGTGGTTCCTGGCGGCCCCATGTTAAACGGAAAATATCACGGACACGACATCGGCTCAGGAACAAGTGTATGGAAGCTGACGGAGGAATTAAAGAAAGGTGAAATTACTTATGATGAATATGCAGAAGTAGAAAGTTGCATGTCCCGTAGTCCGGGCCACTGTATGACAATGGGAACGGCTTCTACTATGGCTTGCATGGTAGAAGCGTTGGGCATGAGCCTTTCCGGTGGTGCGGCTATACCTGCCGTAGATTCCCGGCGGAAAAGGCTTGCTCAGCTATCGGGAAGGAGAATAGTTGAAATGGTTAAAGAAGACCTGAAAATTTCTAAAATACTAACTCGCGATGCTTTTGAAAATGCAATTAAGGTAAATGCCGCAGTAGGAGGTTCCTCAAACTTTATTATTCACCTTACCGCCATTGCAGGGCGTATGGGGGTAGCGCTAAACTTAGACGATTTTGATGATATTGGCAGTAAAATGCCGCTTCTTGTAAATCTTATGCCTTCAGGGAAATTTTTGATGGAGGATTTTTACTATGCCGGTGGTGTACCTGCTGTTTTAAAACAAATGCAATCTGTTTTAAAAATGGATACCCTAACGGTAAGCGGGAAAACGCATGCCGAGAACATTGCTGTTACAGGAATAAATTATAATAAGGAAGTTATTTATGAATTTGAGCAGCCCATCATTCAGGAGGCCGGCATTACGGTACTAAAAGGTAATCTTGCAATTAATGGAGCGGTTATAAAGCCATCTGCAGCTACACCCGGTTTGATGCAGCATAGGGGTAGGGCAGTAGTGTTTGAAAATATTGAGGATTACCATGCGAGAGTAGATGACCCTGATCTGGATATCGATGAAACTTGTGTAATGGTCTTGAAAACGGTTGGTCCGGTCGGCTATCCGGGTATGCCTGAGGTGGGTAACATGACATTACCCAAAAAGCTACTTGACAAGGGCGTAACAGATATGGTAAGGATATCGGATGGCAGGATGAGTGGTACGGCATATGGTACAGTTATACTGCACGTATCGCCAGAGTCTGCTATTGGTGGAAATTTAGCGCTGGTAGAAAACGGAGACATCATTGAGCTGGATGTAGCCAATAAACGTATCCACCTTGAAGTGAGTGATGAAGTGTTAGCCCTGAGGCGAAGCAATTGGGTACCGTCAATTCCTGCTGCAACACGTGGTTATGTAAACTTATATATCACCCACGTTCAGCAGGCAGATAAAGGTGCTGATCTGGACTTTTTAGTAGGCGGTTCAGGTTCTACAGTAACCAGAGACTCTCATTAAAGTAGAAACATGGATGTACTGATTCTTTTTGGCTGTATAGTTATACTTGTATTATTAATTGCCTGGGCGAAGGTTAATACCTTTCTTGCATTTATAATCGTATCTGTAGGGGCAGCTTTATTGTTAGGTATGCCCGTCGCTAGTATTCCGCAAACTATTAATAAAGGATTAGGAGATACATTGGGCTCTCTGGCAATTATCATCGTTTTGGGCGCCATGCTTGGAAAACTCGTCGCTTCCAGTGGTGCAGCTCAAAAAATAGCCACAGTATTAAAAAAGACATTCGGCGCTAAATACATTACCTGGGCCATGTCTTTAACAGGCTTTATAGTGGGCATTCCATTATTTTATAATGTTGGGTTTGTATTGCTGATTCCAATTATTTTTTCGGTAGCGTACAATTATAGGTTGCCTCTGGTGTATGTAGGCTTGCCTATGCTTGCATCGCTGTCTGTAATGCATGGTTTTTTGCCACCGCATCCATCGCCCATGGCTTTGGTTACTCAGTTTAATGCAGATTTGGTTAAGACCTTTATTTATGGTTTAATTGTGGCCATACCTGCTATCATTATTGCAGGGCCTATTTTCGCAAAAGTATTAATAAATATGCAATCTGGCCCAACAATTACCTTGCAGGCCAATGAACTGCCTGATAATGAATTGCCAGGGATAACAAATAGTGTCGTTTCTGCCTTGTTGCCTGTACTTATAATTCTGATTACCACGCTGATAACCAGGATATGTAGTGATAATATAGCTGTCGTAAATCTCGCCAGATTTATCGGTGATCCAACTATTGCCATGATATTAACCATTTGTATTGCAACATTTACACTTGGGATCAGGTCAGGTAAAAAGCTGATTGACATTATGGTGATTTTTGTTGATGCAACAAAAGATATAGCGATGATCCTTTTAATAATCGGTAGCGCAGGTATTTTGAAACAAGTATTTGTAGAAACAGGGGTGAGCAACAGCCTTGCCGCAATTTTGAAAGGATTAACCCTACCACCTTTATTATTGGCCTGGCTAATAACGGCTGTGTTAAGGCTTTGCCTGGGTTCGGCTACCATAGCTGGCCTCACCGCTGCTGGGATTGTTTATCCACTTGTTGGGCCTCATGGTGCCGATCCAAATTTAATGGTGCTTGCAGTTGGATCAGGGAGCCTGTTTTGTTCTCACGTAAATGACTCCTCTTTCTGGCTATTCAAAGAGTATTTAGGATTATCTATAAAACAAACATTTTTATCCTGGTCGCTGATGGAAACGCTGGTTTCAGTTATCGGACTTATTGGAATACTGATCATGAACCAGGTACTGTTTAAATAAATAATATACAGACTGAGCACACAAAGATTAAATATTGACTTTTAGTAAAATCGTACTTTAATGCATGTTATATAGTTTATATTCGAAAACAAATTTTAGTCTTCCATCAAGATAATAACGTAACCGGGCATGAAAAAAATAGTTGGTTTATTTATCACGCTGGCAAGTTTTACAGTGTCAGCACAGCAATCTGATTTTGCAAACGTTTATCCTTTCATCGAAAATATAAAGGTATTTGAAATCAACCAGACAGAAGGTCACACAGTTTGTATCCCCTTAAAATCGGTCAGTGAATCATTAAATCTTCAGAAATGGAAGTCAGAAAATGTGCTTTCGTTGAATGGAAGGTGGAAATTCCATTTTGCCAATACTCCGGAAGGTACACCCAAGAACTTTTTTATATCAAATTATAATGATCAGAAATGGTCTGAAATTACAGTTCCGTCCAACTGGGAAATGCAGGGTTTTGGTGATCCTTTTTTCCGAAACGTTGCACATCCCTTCCGCTCCAATCCGCTTTTTGTCCCTCGTGAATACAACCCGACTGGCTCGTATCGAAAAACATTTACCCTGCCAGCAAATTGGAAAAGCAAACGCATTTTATTACGTATGGAGAAAACCGCTTCGGCATCGTTTGTCTGGATCAACGGACAGGAAGTTGGCTACAACGAAGGTGCGCAAGAGCCTGCTGAATATGATGTTACCAGGTTTTTGAAACCTGGAAAAAATACCATTGCTGTAAACGTAATTAAATATTCAGATGGTGTGTATCTCGAAAGCCAGGACTATTGGCGCCTGGCTGGTATTTTCGATGATGTTTGGCTGTATGCAAAATCGGATGTACATATCTTCGACTGGCATGCCACTACCGATCTGGACAAAAACTATGAGAACGCAAAACTGAATTTGCAGATTACGGTAAATAACCAGGCGAAAACTGATAAACAGCACTACAAGGTTCGGGCCTCGCTGTTTAATTCAGACAATGTGTTGGTTAAGAATTTTACTTCTGATGTAGTTCAGATAACTGCTGGCAATAAGCAAATTATTAATATTTCATCAGATGTAATAAACCCTAAAAAGTGGACTGCTGAAACGCCCAATCTTTACCGGTTAACGCTGGAATTAATCAACAGGGAAGGTAAAACCGAAGAGATAATTGCTGGTCGCATTGGCTTTAAAGAGACTGAAATCCGTCATCAGGTTTTCTATCTGAATGGAAAAGCCATCAAACTTAACGGCATCAATACGCACATGCAACACCCCGATTTGGGGCATACGATGGACGAAGCGACCATCAGGAAAGACTTTGAAATACTGAAGCAATTCAATATAAATTGTATACGCATATCACACTATCCACCTGTAACACGATATTTAGAATTGGCAGACGAATATGGATTTTACATTATCGATGAAACTGGAGATGAAGCACATGCCACTGAATATTTGAGCGACAAAACCGAATGGGAACCCATGTACCGCGAGCGGGTGCGCAAAATGGTTTTGCACGACCGAAATCATCCCTCCATTCTGTTTTGGAGCGCGGGGAACGAAAGTGGCGAAGGGAAAAATATTTGTGCTGTGATTGATGAAGGTCGGAAATACGATACTACCCGATATTGGATGTATGGTGGAAATGCTTTTTCGCATTCTTGCGAAGAGATTATCGGCCCACGTTACCCATCACCTTTTGATCTCAAAAATCAGGTGGGGATGGTTCCTGAAAGTGTTGATCCGCG
Organism: Pedobacter sp. 22163; assembly: GCF_052045595.1. NCBI lineage: Bacteria > Pseudomonadati > Bacteroidota > Sphingobacteriia > Sphingobacteriales > Sphingobacteriaceae > Pedobacter > Pedobacter sp. 22163. The sequence goes on from NZ_JBQEPM010000001.1 coordinate 53,768, forward strand.
ACCATCGTTTATGGACGAATACCTTTCGGTGGCTGGAAATGCCGGTGGCGGCCTGGACGAATACTGGGATGTGATTTACCAGTATCCACGCATCATGGGCGGAGCAATCTGGGATTTCGTGAGTCCGGGATTGCGCGAGCCAGTTCGCAAATTGACAGATTCTTCACCAAACAAGGTCGCAACTCACATCATGGGACGCGCCAAACTGGTCGCCGGACACAATGGAAAAGGTATTGATCTGAATGGTCACGATCAGTGGGTGGAAGTTTTTCAGGATAAAAAAATTGAAATCTCTGGTAATGAACTAACGGTTTCGTTTTGGATTTTTCCGCGCGATTTAATGAAAATGGGCGGAACAATGCTCACCAAAGGAAACAATCAATTTGGTTTGCAGCAAATTGGTGCCAACTCGCTCGATTTCTATATCTACACTTCGAAAAAAACAGTTGTCCGTGGTGAATTACCCAAAGACTGGATACAAAAATGGCATCATGTGGCAGGTATTTATAACGGGAAATCGATATCACTATTTATCGATAACAAAAAGCTGGCTGAAACTCCTGCCACAGGGAACATTACCAATTTCCCTTTTCCGCTTAATGTGGGCAAGAATGCCGAAACACATGGCCAGCATACCTCCGGTTATTTGTGCGATGCCATTATCGATCAGGTGGGTATTTTCCCCAAAGCGATTGAAACCGATGATTTATTTGCAGCAAACCCAAACTTGAGAAATCGTGCAGCTTTGTGGCTCGATTTTGAGCAGGAGCAAAAAAAAGGCGAGTTTTTCAGCTATGGAATTGGCGCACGTACCTATGGAAGTATTTGGCCCGATCGGGTTCCGGAGCCGGAAATGTGGCAAATGAAAAAGTCTGCTCAACCCATTTCTGTAAAGTGGAGCAATGCCGAAAAAATGGAAATTGAAGTGCAGAACCGAAACTTTTTTACTAATACCAATGGCTTTGAAGCACGTTGGAATCTGGAGGAAAACGGAATATCAATAGCTTCCGGAAAATTGGAGGTGGATGTTGAACCGGAAGCAAAAAAAATCTACGTTCTCCCTATCCAAAAGCCTCAGCTAAAAGCCAGCGCAACCTATTTGGCAACAGTTAGCTTTCATTCGAAAGAAGCGACACAATGGGCGCCAAAGGGTTTTGAACAGTGTTGGAATCAATTGGAAATGCCGTGGATTGTTCCTGCCGATAGAAAATTGGTACAGCGTCCGGTCAATCCTTTAAAAGTGACAGATAATGAGCAACATTTGATTGTATCCGGAGTAAATTTCGATTATGCCTTTAATAAAGCCGATGGACAATTGTACTCCATGAAATACATGGGTAAAGAATTGCTGAAACAGGGAGCGCAACTCAATGTTTGGCGTGCCCCTCTGGCGAACGAACAGGACGACTGGACCTATCCTTCGGTAAATGTATTTCCCAGAACTGAGGGTTACGGAAGGATGGTTGCCACTTCATGGTATTCCATCGGTCTGGATAAAATGAAGTCAGAACTTGAATCATTTCGGGTTGAAAATAAGGCTGGAAACGCAATTGTCAGTATACGCCAAATTGCGCTTTTTGGAAATGCAAGCGGGGCAGGCTTCGAAAATGAGATGATTTATACAATTTCGCCCGACGGTGAAATTAGTTTGCAGCATACAATCAATCCGAATGGAAAAATGCCCAGTTCATTGCCACGCATCGGAACAAAATGGGTATTCGACGATCAAATGCAAAATGTACAATGGTTTGGGCGTGGGCCACAGGAGAATTATCCAGACCGCAAAACCGGCTATCGGATCGGGCATTATCAGTCGACAGTTGATGCGATGTTTGTACCGTATTTGCTACCTCAGGATTGTGGCTTGCGCACCGACAACCATGATGTGCGACTGACAAATGCTGAAGGGATCGGAATTGAGTTTTCGGCAAACAAACCGTTTAATTTCAATTGCTACAATTACAGCACCGAAAATTTGTCGAAGGCAAAATACACCTATCAGCTGATCAAATCGGATGGTGTAACATTTAATTTCGACTATCAAACTACCGGAGTAGGGTGTACGGCAATTGGGGTACTTAATAAATATCAAACCATTCCCCAAACCATACAGTTCACAAGTTCGATCAAACCATTTAAAATCAATAAGTAAGCCACTGAGCCTTTTACAAATCGAACCCATGCCGGCGCTTCTGTTCAAATCTCTTTTAAACAAAAAAACCTCACATTTCTGTGAGGTTTCTTGTGATCCTGCTGGGATTTGCGCCTAGTGCAAAAATCAACGTTTAAATAGTATTTAAGGTTGTTTTGTAATTAGACTCATTGAATTACACACTATTTTTTTAATACGTTTTAGCTGCAATTGCTATACTTAAAAATACGTCTTTTTTTTTGAAAAAGCAAAAGCACTTTTTCTAATTATTTATGCTAGAAGGTCACATAAAACGGAAACACTAGGCCTCAATCGCCGAAATGCACATATGTTTTAGTAACGCTATGCTTTTTTAGCTGATAAGTCAGGTTCAGAAAAATGTTGTTTTCGTGCAGTTTGGTTGTACTTGTCGAAGGCAGTCGGACAATGTGGATATAGCCTGTATCAAATTTCATGTTAGGTAAAACGGGGTATTCAAGGTCAATCGCAATTCTGTTGTGGTCAAAAAAATGTTCGGCTGTTGTGCCTGTTACATTGAATAGCAGTTCATCATAAATACCCAATTTTATTTTTTCCGTAAAGTCGTTACGAAACCCGAAGCGGTTTCTTAGTCGTGTAATCTCTGTATGATTGCCCTGAAACAAACGATATTCAACGGCTGTTCTGTCCATTAAATGGAACTTTTTGAAAAGTTGGCGTTGTAATTCTACGGCTGCCGAAAAACGGATTTCACTATTGGGTAGTGCCGCTTCGTCTGCCTGCTCTTGTATAATTCTATAATTTGAAAAATAAGCGAATGGAGAAAGTGAAAACTTTACCTCATCGTTGTACTGATAATGCACCCAATTTCTATATGCAAACATTAAATTTCTGTTAAACATATTTTCATTTTCAGCTCCATTTTGACGCCTGTGCTGAAACTCGTTATCTATTTTGATTTTCTTACCGACAGGAACACTCCAAGTACCACGAAACCAAGCATTGTAATGTTGTTGTGCGAGCAAAGTTTGGGCAACAAAAATCCATATTGCTGTTGCCAGCAATGTTTTTAAGGGTAACATACAATCTTGTTTAATGAGGGAGTTTCCCTCTAAAATATCCATAAACCCAAGTGCCTGCAATAGCACTTAGAAGTGTAACACTAATAACAGTTGCACCTGTTCCGATTTGAGCAAACAACGGACCTGGGCAGGCCCCTGTAATTGCCCAACCGAAACCAAAAATTAAACCGCCATAGATTTGACCTTTATTGAATGTTTTGGGTGCAATAATAATTGGTTCGCCATAAATGGTTCTGATGTCGAACCTCTTAATCAGCCAGACGGAAACCATACCCACCAGAATGGCACTACCAATAATTCCGTACATATGAAACGACTGTAAGCGAAACATTTCCTGTATACGAAACCAACTGATGACTTCTGATTTTACGAATATGATGCCGAATAATATCCCTATAATCAGGTATTTTAAATTGTTACGCCACTTGTGTTCCAAACTACTTTCGTTTACACACATTGCATCTGATTCACCAAATTTTAAATCCTTTTCTGTATTTGTATCCTGTTGCATTTACGGTGTTTAGAGTGAAAGAATAAGAGGTAAAATGAAATTAGCCATAATGAAACCGCCAACCATAAAACAGGTCGTAGCAATCAATGAAGGCAATTGCAGGCTGGATAGCCCCATAATGGCGTGTCCGCTTGTACAGCCACCTGCATAACGTGTTCCAAAACCAACCAAGAAACCACCAATTATCATTAATATAAATCCTCTCAGCGTAAACAGCGATTGCCAATTCAGAATGTCTTCCGGTACCAGATTATTGTAGTGCGTAATGCCGTAACCTGCAAGTTCTGTAGCTAATTTTGGATTAACTTCAACAGGATTAGGATTGCCCAAAAGGTTAACAGCTATTGCACCTCCCAGGAAAATACCGAATACAAAAAATAAATTCCACAGTTCTTTTTTCCAATCGTATTTGAAAAACGGAATATTGGCAGGTATACACATAGCACAAACGTGTCGCAGCGATGAACTGATGCCAAATGATTTATTGCCAATAATTAGTAATGCAGGAACAGTTAAACCGATTAACGGTCCCGCTACATACCACGCCCAGGGCTGTTTTATAAACTCTATCATTTTTATAATTTTTATTAATTATTCTTGGAAGTCAACCATTCTTTCATACCACCCGAAAAATTCCTCACGTTCTTGAAACCATTTTTTGCGAGTAGAGAATAAGCTATTGCCGAACGGTCGCCTGCCTGGCAGTGAATGATTACCTGTTTGTCTTTACTGATTTTATCCAGATTATCAGGAATGGTTCCCACAAAAATATTATCTGCACCCTCTATGTGTCCTGCCTCATATTCGGCTGCTCCACGTACATCTATAATCTGAATATCTTCATTATTGATGTATGTTTTAAACTCGTTAACTGAAATAACATCGGCCGTTTGCAGCTCAACACCCAAATCGTTCAGGTCTGAAATGTAACCATAAATATTGTCCAGACCGATACGCATTAATTTTCGGGTCAGGTCATCTATTTTGTTATCATCACAAACTAGTATAAACTGTTCCTGATAATTGAGTAGCCAACCCGCCCACGTTGAAAAAGAATTATTCCCTTGAATGTTCAGACTACCGGGAATAAACCCCTTGGCAAAATCTACCTTATCTCTTGCATCTATGACTTTCAAGCCATTGGCATAAGCATTTAAAAACTGTCCTCCCGATAATTTTTGATGTTTGGGTACTTCTATCAATAGGGGACGGTTGACCTTATTCAAATGTTTCATCATCGAAAAATATTTAGGCGGTTCCGGCTGGTCTGCTAAAAGGTAGTTGGTAAATTCTTTTTCATCATCATCATGTTGAAAAGCCCAGTTGCGGATTTTTTCATAACCCACGGTTGAACTATGCACTGCTCCCAAAGCCTTTCCACAAGCTGAACCCGCTCCATGTGCCGACCATACCTGAAGGTATTCGGGCAATGCGGCAAACTTTTTCAACGACTGGAACATTTGTTGAGCACCTACTTCTTTTGTACCGATAAGCCCTGCGGCTTTTTCTAGCAAATCAGGACGACCTATATCGCCTACAAATACAAAATCACCAGTCAGTATCATCACAGGTTTTTCCGTCGCTGGATGGTCAGTTAGTAAGAAACTAATGCTTTCCGGTGTATGGCCAGGCGTGTGCATTATCTCTAAAGTCAGATTCCCTACCCTGATAAAATTGCCATCTCTCAGTCCATTATGTGGAAACTGATATTGCCAGTCTTCGCCGCCCTCATCCGAAAGATAGATTGTTGCTCCCGTAACGGCACTCAGTTCTCTTGAGCCGCAAAGAAAGTCTGCGTGTATGTGGGTTTCGGCAATGTGTGTAATACGGAGATTATTTTGCTTTGCAATTTCCATGTACACATCAATATCTCTTTTAGCATCTATTACGATGGCTTCGCCCGTAGCCTGACAACCTATTACATAACTGCCATGTGCTAAACTTTTATCATATACGTGTTGAAAAAACATAGTACTTATTTTAATGATTAATTATTTTTTAATGAATTATTTAATTGATTTTTAGATAAATATCAATTTACCTTGACACTTCAAATTATTTTATTTTAATAATGTTTCCTTGATAATAATGTAAATCCCCATTACCAGTACAAACCAACCGAAAGCGGGTTTGAGTTTTTTACCATCAATTTTTGTAGATAAAAAACTGCCTATCAGAATACCTACAACGGCAATAAAAGTTATGGTTAACAAGAAATGCCAATGAACAGAAGTATGAGAAAGTGAAAATAGAAAACCTATTAGAGAATTTGCCGAAATGATCAGTAGTGAAGTTCCAACAGCTATTTTCATAGGAAGCTTCAGCAAATTAGCCAATACAGGAATGATCAAAAAGCCACCACCTGCACCAATAAAGCCTGTAATTGTACCTATAAAAATCCCTATTGCAAAAACCAAAGGATAATTGAATGTCTGTTTCTGTGGTGTACCATCACTTGCATGTTCATCTTTTTTAATCATGCTGTATGAAGCAAAAACCATCAATATGGCAAAAATCAACATCAAAAAAATACTTTTGGTAAGGATAAAATTTCCGGCTCTAAAAATTTCCATGGGAATGGAAGGCATTATATAGGCTCTTGTGAGAAAAACAGAAATGATTGACGGAATACCAAAAACGACCGCCATTTTGATGTTGACCAATCCCTTTTTGAAATAGGAAAGGGAGCCGGCGATGCTTGTTGTACCAACAATAAAAAGGGAATAAGTGGTTGCTAAAACGGCATCAGTGCTAAACAAATAAACTAAAACAGGAACGGTAAGAATACTGCCGCCACCACCGATTAGTCCTAATGAGATACCGATAAAAATTGAAGCTAAATAACCTGCTATGTCCATTGTTTTTAAGATTGATGCAGCAAAGGTGCGCCAACTCAAAAACATTTACAGCTACTTTAGTTACATAAGGAATATTTTATTCCTGCCGAGCTGAACAGCTCCGTTTTCTTCCAATTGTTTCAATAATCTGGAAACGACTACACGAGCCGTTCCAAGTTCATTAGCTAATTGTTCGTGGGTTATATGAATGGTTTTTGATAGTGTCAACTCAGATTTCTTTTTGAGCAAATTTAATAAACGTTCATCTACTTTTTTAAAGGAAATGGCATTGACAATTTCCAACAGTTCTTCAAAACGTTTGTGATACAAACGAAAAATATAGTCGAGCCACTGTGGGTATTCTTTGATGAACAGTGAAACTTTGTCAATGGGCAAAAAAAGAATTTCGGCGTCTTCTTCCACTTCCGCCTTTACTTTACTTGTTTCGTTGTGTAGTCCACCCAAAAACGACATGATGCAGCTTTCGCCGGCTTTAATGTAATACAATAAAATTTCCCTGCCATCTTCTTCTGTCCGCATTACTTTCATGGTTCCTTTGGTAACAATCGGAATGGAACGGATATGAGCATTTTCATTTAAAATAATGTTTCCTGCTTGGTAGGTTTTTAGTATGCTATATTTATATAGTTTTTCAACCAATTCGGGCGAAGACTTAAATTTTGTAGACCATCCATTTTTCAAAACTACGGTTTTGGTTGGTCGCCTCCGTGTAATATTGTGAATAAATAAGATTACTCATTATTGTCCAAATTTCCCCTAATGCTGTTCGTATTCTTTTAGTAGCTTTTTATTGTTATATACAACTCGTAAAAATCTTGCGTTTTAAAGAAGAACCACTCAAATCCATTGGTAATAACCACCAATATTTTGATCTTAAATTTCCTGTAAGTCAGAAACTTACATCATTTTTAGTGAGCATGCCACTCTGTAAAACTACTCTCCGAATTACTCACTTTTTTATGCGATTTATTGCATATTTTAGATTTTCCGGTAAAACAAAAAAGCTTGCAATCATTTGATTTGCAAGCTTTTACATAGTTTTTACTATCTTCTGTGATCCCGCTGGGATTCGAACCCAGGACCACTACATTAAAAGTGTAATGCTCTACCAGCTGAGCTACGGAATCTACTTTACTAAAACGTTATCCGTTTCCTTTAAAGTGGTGCAAATATAGGGTTATGAAGCATTTCCTGCAAATAAAAAATCGCCAAATGCGTTAGTGTATTGATTTATAGGCGAATTAATTATTTAGCTTCTCTTTTTTAAACTTAATTGATATTTTTATTGCTCCTAATTTAATATCAATCATGCATAGATTTCTTTCTGCTTTGTTTTTTTTGCCGCTGCTCTTTATACTTTCTTGTCAATCTAAACACGCTAAGGAAGAAGAACAGGCTAAACATAAGCAAGATTCTTTGGCCTCATGCGAAAAAAATATGCCAAGCCGTTTTGGTGCCGTAAAAGATGCTTCAAGTTTCGCTTCCAATAATAAAGCAAGTCATGAAGGCATGGTTTTAATTCCGGCAGGCGAGTTTGCCATGGGTGCTTCTGATAAAGAGGGAAGGGATGATGAATACCCGCAACATCAGGTTAAAGTCTCTTCTTTCTGGATTGATGTTACCGAAGTAACCAATGCCAGTTTTAAAAAGTTTGTAGATGCTACGGGGTATCTTACTACGGCCGAGCGTAAGCCTGATTGGGAAGAAATGAAGAAACAGCTTCCGGCAGGTACGCCAAAACCGCCCGACAGTGTTTTTGTTGCAGCATCTTTGGTCTTCTATCAGCCTAAAAGTGTTACCTCTTTAAATGATGCCTCGCAATGGTGGCGTTGGGTTAAAGGCGCCAATTGGAAACATCCTCATGGCCCTAACAGTGATATTAAAGGAAAAGAAAACTTTCCGGTGGTACATGTATCCTGGGATGATGCCATGGCCTATTGTAAATGGTCGGGTAAACGTTTACCAACAGAAGCAGAGTGGGAGTATGCCGCAAGAGGTGCTTTGAAAAATGAAAAATATCCATGGGGGAATGAAGATATAGAAAAAGGTAAAGTAAAAGCCAATACCTGGCAGGGGAGCTTCCCGGTTAAAAACACGAATTGGGATGGCTTTAATGGTTTAGCTGCCGTAAAAAAATTTAAGCCGAACGGTTATGGACTTTATGATATGGCGGGCAACGTATGGGAGTGGTGCAGCGATTGGTACCGGCCTGATTATTATAGCAAGCTTTCAGGGTTGAGCACCAATCCTAAAGGTCCTTCAGACAGCTATGACCCGATGGAGCCGACTATACCTAAAAGAGTGGTAAGGGGTGGTTCTTTTATGTGTAATGCCTCTTATTGTAAAGGTTACCGGGTGACTTCGAGGATGAAAACTTCTGTTGATACAGGCTTGGAGCATACCGGTTTTAGGTGCGTGAGCACTGACTAAAGCCCTTTTCTGTTAAAGTTAAAATCACGCAAACGTTTGATCCTTATTTTATTTAATATTATTGTTTAGTTTGGTCCGAACAAATTAAACCGAACCAAATAACTTTATCAAGAAAGATGAATCAAACTGAAACACAAAAGAGAACTGCATTACTGCCAATGATTATATGTTGTGCTCTATTTTTTATTTTAGGCTACATAACATGGGCTAATGGAGCTTTAATCCCGTTTGTAAGATTGGCATTTAATTTACAAACAGATTTACAAGCATTTTTTGTCCTTTCAGCATCATATATTGCTTATTTCTTTTTAGCCTTACCTAGTTCCTGGATACTTGATAAAATTGGATTCAAAAACGGTATTGTTCTGAGCTTATTTTTGATTGTAGCGGGTGCCCTAATCATCTTGCCAGCAGCTACACAATTAAATTACATTCTTTTTTTACTCGCTATATTCGTACAGGCCTCCGGAATGGCGCTGCTTCAAACGGCTGTTAATCCTTATTTAAGTATTATTGGTCCAATAGATAGCGCAGCACGAAGAATATCTATTGTAGGCATTTTTAATAAAACTGCCGGAATTATAGTTCCTTTTGTATTGGGCAGTATTCTTTTAAAAGATTATGATTCAATATCAGCAAAGGTAAAAGAATTGAAAATTGGAGCAGAACACGATGCACTACTTGAAGAGTTATCAAATCGTTTGCATGGCCCTTACATTGGCGTTGGTGTAGGTGTCGCAATTCTGGCATTAATTGTATTTTTCGTAAAAATGCCAGAGGTAGATGTTAATAAAGAAGAAATTAATATTGATGAAACTGCAAAAAAGAAAAATAGCATTTTTGATTTCCCGCATTTATTTTTAGGAGCGCTAGCTATATTCTTTTGTGTTGCTGTGGAAGTAATGGCTGGAGATATTATTGGTACCTATGGAAGATTATTATCACTTCCTCCATTTTTTATAAAATATGGGACTGCTTTTACATTAGGTTGTATGCTCATAGGCTATTTTATTGGAATTGCGACTATTCCTAGATTCATATCTCAACAGTTTGCGCTAAGAATTTGTACAGTTGTAGGCATTACATTTACAGTTATCTCTGTTTTTACATCAGGATTTACCTCATATATTTTTGTAGCACTCTTAGGCATCGCTAATGCATTATTATGGCCTGCAATATTTCCATTGGGTATAAATGGATTAGGTAGATTTACGAAAACAGGCTCAGGCATAATGATAATGGGCATTGCAGGCGGTGCTATTTGGCCTTTAATTTATGGCTATTTAAAGGATTCGTTGGGAATTGATTTCCAGCATGCATTTTTGTATGCCATGCTTCCCGCATATTTTTACCTTTTATATTTTGCTATAAAAGGCCATAAAGTAGGATTAAATTTAAAATAACCAAAGCCAAATAAATTTTATGATTAAGCTCGGTCTTTAATTAGATTGGGCTTTCTTTTGTCCTTAATTTTCAGTTATTTTGGCGAAATTATAAACGAGGTCTGAATCTCATATCTCAATACTCATATCTCAATAATGAATAAAGCTATTTTTCTAGACCGTGATGGTGTACTTAATCACGAAATATATGATTACATCTGCCGTGTTGAAGATTTTAAAATCCTCGATTACCAGATTCCAGTATTAAAAAAACTATTCGATGAAGGTTATCTTTTAATCGTAATTACCAACCAGGGCGGTATTGCCTTAAACCGTTATACCAAGCAAGAGCTGGCCATTATGCACCAAATGCTCCGCAACGCTTTTGTGGCTAAAGGCGCCGATATTGCTGGTTTTTATTATTGTCCGCATCACCCCACAGTTGGTGGCGAATGCAAGTGCAGAAAACCTGCCTCGGGAATGATTTTAGATGCAATTGATATGTACGACATCGACCCGGCACAATCTATTATGATCGGCGATAAGCCAAGAGATGTTGAAGCTGCAAATGGGGCAGGCGTAAAGGGCATTCTAATCGAACCTGATGAGCAAATTAGTTATGAGAAGATTAAAGAAGTCCTTAGACGTGAGTCTTTAGTTTAAAGGCTCTTTTCAAAGTGCATAAAAAACGCTAAATCCAGATTTATATTGATTTAAGGTTTAGACCATTGATTAAAGCTTGATCATTTGGGCGTTTTAACACGCTGTACACTATATCTTTTTGGCTGTCCTTTGACTGCGCCAGAGGCAATGTCATTAAGTTAAGCAACGCGGTTGTCAGTCTGAGCGTAGTCGAAGACTTCTTGAGATAGATAAAACGCAAATAAATGCCCTTCGACTACGCTCAGGGTGACATCTTTTTATGATTTATCCTTAACTTAATAACATTATCCCTCAGGATACAGCCAAAAAGGATGCCGTTTCCATCGTTAACGCAGCATAACGCAATGACTTACGAAGTTTAGAAAGGGAAGGAGCGGATAAATAACTTCGTCAGTCAGAAGCTCCTGAAATGCTATTACGCTTTCCCCACCTCATACTTGCGAAATCCTTCCATGCACTTGCCCATTGAGATTTCGCAAGTTCCCTGGCCACCTAGCCCTGATTGAAATGGCATTCCGGTATTCGATTAATTTATCATTATTGAAAAATTACCGGAATATAATGGAAAGCAGGACTGCAGAAACCGACCAGCACTGTTTCTGCGCTCCAAAAAAGAAAATCGCAATAACTTACGAAGAGCGGATGATAACTTCGTCAGTCAGAAGCTTCTGAAATTCTATATGCTTGTCCCTACCTTAATACTTACGAAATCCTTCCACGCACTTACCCATTGAGATTTCGTAAGATGCCATAAAACAAAAATCCTAAGTCTTAAACCGGAAATCCGACTCAAGACTTAGGACTAAAAGACTTTCGACTTTATAATTCTTATTTCCCAGCAGCTTTAGCGTGGTCAGCTAAAAATGTAGCTAAACCGCTATCTGTTAGTGGGTGTTTTAATAAACCTGCAATGGCAGCCAATGGTGCAGTAATTACATCAGCACCTAATTTAGCACAATTTACAATGTGTAATGGTCCGCGGATTGATGCAGCTAAAATCTGGGTTTCGTAACCGTAGTTATCAAAAATAGTTCTGATATCTTCGATTAAAACCAAACCATCGCTAGAAATATCATCTAAACGGCCTAAAAACGGAGAAACATAAGTAGCTCCAGCTTTAGCAGCTAATAACGCCTGTCCGGCAGAAAAAATTAAAGTACAGTTGGTTTTAATTCCTTTTGATGAGAAATATTTAATGGCTTTAACACCATCTTTAATCATTGGTACTTTTACTACAATTTTCGGGTTTAAAGCGGCTAAAGCTTCACCTTCTTTAACAATCTCATCGAAGGTAGTAGCAATAACTTCTGCACTTACGTTATCATCAACAATATCGCAGATAGCTTTGTAGTGGTTAATTACATTTTGTTCGCCAGTAATACCTTCTTTCGCCATTAAGCTAGGGTTGGTGGTTACGCCATCTAAAATGCCAAGATCTTGCGCTTCTTTGATTTGATCAAGATTTGCTGTGTCAATAAAAAATTTCATGTTTATAAATTCTTAAATATTTGAGTTTCTATGATTGAACCCTGAAGAATTTAGTTCCCCCTTCAGGGGATTAAGGGAAAAGAAAAAAAAAGGGCAAGCACCTTCTATCGCACCGCTACAACCTTCTACCCTTGCTGTGTTCCCACCCTGGGGGAGTTCAAAGGGAGCTGGTCGTAAAAGACTTGCCCGGCCACAAAGGTAGAAAAAGAAGTTGTTTTGCAAAACGCATTTTTGTATTTTTTTTCTCTTTTAGGCTATGTAGCTGATTAGTAAATTAATAAAATCAAAATGTGTATTTTTAGATTATAGAAGGAAATACAAGATAAACAATATTTTAAGCATACTATTTGTATATGAATTAAATATTCACAAATAAATTATATAATTAAAACGATTTATGATAGAATTTAACAGAAAAAGTGCATTTATTGTATAATATTATCATTATAAATTTGATAAATATTTACTAATATCATTATCATTTTTTTAATCTAAAAGCTTTAAATTACTTAAGGACTAAAATTTTTCTAAAAATCATGTCAACTCTGTAATTTAAGATTTGTTTTTCGTATCTTAGTGTTTCCTATACACTAACAACTAACGAGCAAAGAATGGAACCAAACAGTGGATTGTACGATGCGCAATTTGAACACGATGCCTGCGGTATTGGGTTCGTTGCACATGTGAAAGGGCGAAAATCGCATCAAATCATCTCTGATGCACTTACTATTTTAGAGAATCTAGATCATAGAGGGGCATGTGGAGCAGAACCAAATACAGGCGATGGTGCAGGTATTATGATTCAGATTCCTCACGAATTTTTTTACGACGAATGTTTAAAAGCTGGCTTTAGCCTACCAGAAACCAATAATTATGGTGTAGGTATGTTATTTATGCCAAAAGATATCAGATCGAGAGAAGAGTGCAGAGAATTGATTTACCGTGCCGCCGAAAAATTAGGCCTGGAAATTTTAGGCTTTAGAAAAGTTGATGTTGACACCACAGATATTGGCAATATGGCCCTTTCTGTTGAACCAGAAATTGAGCAGGTATTTATTGCCCGTCCTTATGCAGTTGCACCAGGGGCAGATTTCGAACGTAAACTTTATATTTTTAAAAATTACCTGATTAAACTGATCGTAAACACCGTTCATGGTGGTAAAGATTTTTATATTGTTTCGCTTTCTGCGCAAACCATTATATATAAAGGTCAGCTTACTTCTTTACAGGTACGTACATATTTTACCGATCTAACCGATAAGCGCATGGTTTCTGCTTTAGGTTTAGTTCACTCACGTTTTGCAACCAATACTTTCCCTTCCTGGAGGTTGGCGCAGCCATTCCGCTTTATTGCACATAATGGTGAGATCAACACTTTACAAGGAAATTTAAACTGGTTTAGAGCAGGCGTTAAGTCTTTTGCTTCGGCTTACTTTACACCGGAAGAATTAGATATGTTATTGCCTGTAATTGACGAAACCAATTCAGATTCAGGCTGTTTAGATAATGTTATTGAACTGCTACTGCATTCAGGAAGAACCCTGCCTCATGTATTAATGATGTTGGTGCCTGAAGCCTGGGATGGTAACGAAGATATGGATCCCGTTAAAAGGGCATTCTACGAATTCCATGCTACTTTGATGGAGCCATGGGATGGACCTGCAGCCATTGCTTTTACCGACGGTAAATTAATAGGTGCTACTTTAGACCGTAATGGTCTTCGCCCATCCCGTTATGCCATTACTTCTGATGACCGCGTAATTATGGGCTCCGAGGCTGGTGCATTAGCCATCGACCAAAGTACTGTAATCGAAAAAGGTCGTTTAACACCTGGTAAAATGTTCGTGGTGGATATGGAGCAGGGCAGAATTATCAGCGATAACGAAATTAAAGAAGAAGTTTGTGGCAAAAGCCCTTATGCCGATTGGATTAATCAATACCAGATCCGTTTAGAGGAATTACCTGAGCCGCGTGTAATGTTTACCGGCTTATCTACAGAGTCTATTTTTAAATATCAACAGGTTTTTGGTTACAGTAGAGAAGATGTAGATCTTTTGCTTAAACCTATGGCCATTGAAGGTAAAGAACCAATTGGTTCGATGGGTACCGATACACCATTGGCTATTTTATCAAAACGTCCTCAGCATTTATCTTCTTATTTTAAGCAGTTATTTGCACAGGTAACCAATCCGCCAATTGATCCGATCAGGGAGAAAGTGGTCATGAGTTTGGCCAGTTTTATGGGCAGCATGGGTAACTTGCTGGAAGAAACTCCAAAACAAGCACACTGTGTAGCCATTAAACACCCAATATTAACCAACCAGGAATTAGAGAAGTTAAGAAGTATTGATACCGGTGTTTTCCAGGCGAAAACTTTACAGACTTATTTCAGGGCTGATGGCAAGCCGGGCGCTATGGCAAAAGCCTTAGACCGTTTATGCCGTTATGCGGTTGATGCGGTTGAAGATGGTTTCCAAGTAATTGTATTAACCGATAGGGCTATTGACTCTGAGCATGCTGCAATGCCTTCTTTATTGGCAGTTTCTGCTGTACACCATCACTTAATCCGCAAAGGATACCGCGGTGCTGTAGGTATTGTAATAGAGGCCGGCGATATTTGGGAAGTACATCATTTTGCCACATTACTGGGCTTTGGTGTTACGGCAATTAACCCTTACCTGGCTTTGGAAACCATTAACGAGTTTAAAGAAGAATCGGGCTTATCAACAGAGCAGCTTACTAAAAACTATATCTACGCGGTAAATAGCGGTTTACTTAAAATCTTCTCTAAAATGGGAATCTCAACCCTGCAATCATACCAGGGTGCGCAGATTTTCGAGATTTTAGGTTTAAATAAACAGGTAGTGAATACTTATTTCACTGGTGCAGTTTCACGTATTGGTGGTCTGGGACTGGATGAAATTGCAAAAGAAACGTTAATTAAACATCACCGTAGTTTTGGTCCGTTAACAGAAACCGAAAACCTGTTGCCAGCAGGTGGAACTTATAAATTCCGTCGTAAAGGTGAAGCGCATTTGTTTAACCCGCAAACCATTCACCTGTTGCAAAACGCAACACGTAAAAACGATTATAATATTTTCAAACAGTACTCTAAACTGGTGAATGAGCAAACACAACAAGCTTATACCATCCGTGGATTGTTCGAATTTAACTATAGCCGTCCATCGGTACCTTTAAGTGAAGTAGAATCTACCGAGGCAATTTTAAAAAGATTTGCAACGGGAGCGATGTCTTTCGGTTCAATTTCCCATGAGGCACACTCTACTTTAGCCATTGCCATGAACCGTATCGGTGGAAAGAGCAATACCGGAGAGGGTGGTGAAGATGAAATGCGTTATACTAAATTGCCAAATGGCGATAGCATGCGTTCGGCAATTAAACAAGTTGCTTCTGCACGTTTTGGTGTAACCAGTTACTACTTAACCAATGCTGATGAGTTACAGATTAAAATGGCTCAGGGTGCTAAACCAGGAGAAGGTGGTCAATTACCAGGACACAAAGTAGATGACTGGATTGCAAAAGTTCGTCACTCTACACCGGGTGTTGGTTTAATTTCTCCTCCGCCTCACCACGATATTTATTCGATCGAAGATTTAGCACAGTTAATTTTTGATCTGAAAAATGCTAACCGTGCAGCAAGGATCAATGTGAAATTGGTTTCGAAAGCTGGCGTAGGTACTATTGCCGCTGGTGTTGCTAAAGCACATGCCGATGTGATTCTGGTATCTGGTTTTGATGGTGGAACGGGAGCATCTCCTTTAACCTCCATCCAACATGCTGGTTTACCATGGGAGTTAGGATTAGCAGAAGCACACCAAACTTTGGTAAAAAACAAATTGCGTAACCGTATCGTGTTACAAACAGATGGTCAGCTTAAAACGGGTAGGGATATCGCCATCGCTGCATTATTAGGTGCTGAAGAATGGGGTGTTGCAACAGCAGCCTTGGTAACTTCGGGATGTATTATGATGCGTAAATGCCATTTAAATACTTGTCCGGTTGGCGTAGCAACACAAGATCCGGAATTAAGAAAATTATTTACGGGTGATGCTGATCATGTAGTGAACTTATTTTATTTCCTTGCGGAAGAGTTGCGTGAGATTATGGCTGAATTAGGTTTCAGAACCATCCACGAAATGATCGGTCAGGCTGATATTTTAAAAGTACGCGAATTGCCTGCTGAAGACTGGAAACTGAAACACCTTGATTTATCAGCTATATTATATAAAGCTGAAGAAAATGGTTTGCCTTTATTTAATACCGAAGGCCAGGATCATGGTTTGGATCATGTTTTAGATCATAAATTAATTGCTGCTGCACAACCTGCTATTGACCATAACGAACCGGTTTTTGCCAGTTTTGATGTAAAAAATACCGACCGTGCGCTGGGTACCATGTTATCAAATGAAATTTCGAAAGTTCATTTAGGTGCTGGTTTACCTCCGGATACGATCAACTTTAAATTCGTTGGTTCGGCCGGACAGAGTTTTGGTGCTTTCAATACCCGTGGGGTAACGTTATCATTAGAAGGTGAGGCGAACGATTATGTGGGTAAAGGATTATCGGGCGCAAGGTTGGCCATTTATCCTTTCTCAAACTCAACTTTTATCCCTGAGCAAAATATCATTATCGGTAACGTAGCCCTTTATGGTGCAACTTCTGGTGAGTTATTTGCCCGTGGTAAAGCAGGCGAGCGTTTCGCCGTACGTAACTCTGGTGCAACAGCTGTTGTTGAAGGAGTGGGCGATCACGGTTGCGAATACATGACAGGGGGTGAAGTGCTGATTCTTGGTGATACCGGAAGCAATTTCGCTGCTGGTATGAGTGGCGGTGTGGCCTGGATTTATGATGCCAACGGAACCTTTGCACGCAAATGCAATAAAGAAATGGTTGATCTTGATCCATTACAAGCTGAGGATGAGGAGCGTATTTTGGCCTTACTTAAAACGCATATCCGCTTAACGGATAGTAGAGTAGCTGAGTTTATCTTAAGCGACTGGAAAACTCAATCTGCTCATTTTGTAAAAGTATTCCCTAAAGAATACAAAGCAGTTTTAAGCAAACGTAATCAACAAGTAAAAACACACTAGGCCATGGGAAAAGTAACAGGATTTCAAGAATACGATAGAGTTGCGCCCACCAGAGAAGAGGCTGCAACACGTGTAAAACACTATGGGGAATTTTTAAATGAATTACCCTCAAAAGAATTAAACAATCAAGCTGCCCGTTGTATGGATTGCGGCGTACCTTTCTGCCAATCAGGCTGCCCATTGGGTAACGTGATACCAGAATTTAACGACGCTGTTTATCAGGGTAAATGGGAATTAGCTGCAAATATTTTATTAAGCACCAATAATTTCCCTGAATTTACAGGTAGAATTTGTCCTGCACCATGCGAATCAGCATGTGTTTTAGGCATTAACCGCCCGCCAGTTTCTATCGAGGAAATTGAAAAACACATCATCGAAATTGCTTTCGAAAAAGGATTTATCAAAGCAAAAGCACCATTAATCAGAACCGGTAAAAAAGTTGCTGTAATTGGTTCAGGTCCTGCAGGCTTAGCTGCTGCTGCTCAGTTAAATAAAGTTGGACATGAAGTTACCGTTTTCGAACGTGATGATGCTCCAGGTGGTTTATTGAGGTACGGTATTCCTGATTTTAAACTACAGAAAAATGTAGTAGATCGCCGTATCGATTTAATGAAAGAAGAAGGCATCATTTTTAAATGTAATGCCAATGTTGGCGAGAATGTTGAGATAGGTACTTTGTTACGCGATTTCAGCGCGATTGTATTGGCTGGTGGCTCAACTATTCCACGCGATTTGCCAATTGACGGCCGTTCTGCTAAAGGGGTCCACTTTGCAATGGATTTCTTGAAACAACAAAATAAACGTGTAGCGAGCAGAGCCGTTGAAGCGGAAGATATTATGGCTACAGGCAAAAATGTAATTGTAATTGGTGGTGGCGATACCGGATCTGACTGTATTGGTACTTCAAACCGTCATGGGGCGAAATCGGTTACACAATTCGAGATTATGCCGATGCCACCACAGGCACGTAACGAGCATATGCCTTGGCCAAATTACCCGATGTTGCTAAAAAATACTTCTTCTCATGAAGAAGGTGCACAAAGGGCTTGGTCGGTAAATACTAAAAACTTTATTGCTGACGAAAAAGGAAACCTTAAAGCATTAAAAGTAGTTGATGTAGAATGGGAAATTGATGCAAACGGACGTCCGGTTACTTTTAAAGAAGTGGCTGGTACCGAAAGAGATCTTCCATGCGAACTGGTACTTTTAGCAATGGGTTTCTTACATCCTCAAAAAGAAGGTTTAATTGAGAAGTTAGGTGTGGAATTGGATAACCGCGGAAACGTAAAAGCATCTGAACACACTTACCAAACCAATATTGCTAAGATTTTTGCCGCAGGTGATGTTCGCCGTGGACAATCGTTAGTAGTTTGGGCCATTTCAGAAGGTAGAGAGGCTGCCCGTAAGGTAGACGAATACTTGATGGGGACAACTAAACTGGCATCGAAAGATGCAGTTGCATACGCTTAGTAGGTTTTAAATTCTATATTTTTAGGGTCGTGGTGCAAACCACGACCTTTTTTGTTTAGTCCTTCTCGTCATGCTGTGTAATCGTTAATTAATTCTCTTCCACGGAATTAATTAACCACAGATAAAATAGGATGAACACAGATTTATTAGTGTCGTAGGAAAAAATGTTCTTGGAAAGATTCTTCGATTCGCTACTATTGACAGATCTAATAAATAGGTCATCATCTCGACCGAAGCAACGCGTAGTGGAGAGATCTTTGAACCAAGTTATGAGAAAGATTTCTCCACTACGGTCGAAATGACGATGGTTCGAGAAATAAGTCGGTCATCATGCTGAACTTGTTTCAGTATCTATCATGCTGTGTAATCGCTGATTAATTTTCTGCCACGGAAGCACTGAAATCACGGAATGAATACTTATAAGATATGATTACTGGATAGATCCTGAAATAAAATCAGGATGACGATTCTTTAAGGGATAATATAGCCCTCATTTAGAGATGAGGATTACTTATAGTACTTAAAACAACTTCAACTGCTCATCCTTTGGTGGCTTTTCTTTCCCAAAAACTGTTCTGCCGCCATATTTCCAGCTTTCAGCACGTTCTTTTTGAATTACCTTTTCAAAATCCATATTCGGAATAAAATCTTTTTCCGCATTTCGTGCGATTTGATGTAGTGATTTGATGGCTTGTTGTTTATCTGTATTTCCAATCTTCGCTTTTTCAATTGCTTTCTGCAAAACACTTATGGTCTCATCATATACATTTACCGGAACAGGGAAGGGATGCCCATCTTTACCGCCATGTGCAAAAGAATAACGGGCAGGGTCGCTAAATCGGGAAGGTGTGCCATAAATCACCTCACTTACTAAAGCCATCGATTGTAAGGTTCTTGGCCCCATGCCTTCGAGTAATAATAATTCTTCAAAATCGCTCGGTTGCTTTTCCTGTGCCAGCCATAAAATACTCCCCAAACGTTTTAAATCTACATCTTTTGATTTTACCTCATGATGATCAGGCAATACCAGTTTTTGTATTTCATTAAGCATCCTTACCGGCGATTCAGCTGTAATACTCATCATGCTCTGCCTTGTTTTATCAGCATCATTAGCTGTTAGGTTCAGAATCTTACCTTGATTAATACCACAGATACCGGTGTGCGGTTCTTCGACAAAAGATTTTAGGTTCTCAGAATGCCAGTGGTATCTTCTTGCTGTCGAGCTACTATCGCTCATGCCTTGTTGCACTACTGCCCAGTCGCCTTCGCTACTTAAAATAAAACTATGAAGATACAATTGAAAACCATCCTGAATGGCCGTGTTGTCTACTTTTGCACTGAGTTTACTGGCCCGAACCAATGCTGTTCCATTTAAACCCGTTTTATCGGCAATTTTTAAAAGTTCATTTGGCGTTTCTCTGCTGTGTTTTCCTTTGCCTCCGCAAATGTAAATGCCCAATTCTTTCGATAAGGGATTAATCGATTTCTTTAAGGCACCCATTACCGATGTCGTAATGCCAGACGAATGCCAGTCCATCCCCATAACAGCGCCTAAACTCTGAAACCAAAAAGGACTGCTTAAACGGCGTATTACTTCTGCCTTACCATATTCTAATAGTATCGCTTCCGTTATAGCCAAGCCAAGTGTTGCCATACGCTGGGCCAGCCATGGTGGTACATGGCCATAATGTAGGGGTAAATCTGCGCTTCCTGATCTTTTCAATACTAACAAATTTAGTAAAATATTATTTAATAATAAAGGTATTATTTTATTGGCGATAGAAAGGACCTGACTTTAATAAATGCGATTAACCGGTGTTAACTAAACTTGATTGGAGTGAGCATGTCGATTTTTCATCGGCATAAAACGGAAAGCAAGGCCGAACCTAACCTAAGAATTACAACTATTGCTTTTCAGAAAAAACGATTGGTGATATTTTTTGTTATTTTGAGAAACTATTCAACAGCGAAGACTGATTCATAAATGCGAAAATTCTTACAACGTTTACTCAGTGCCTGGATTATACGCATGTCGAATAAATTTGGTTCAAGGCCAAACCGTAAACGTATCCACACGGCTTTAAATAAACTATACAAAAACATCAATACAACACCTGGTACACGGGGACCTATTTTTGAAGTTACAGAAACTGATAAATTTATCATTTTATCTGATCAACATAAGGGGGCTCGCGATTATGCCGATGATTTTACTTTAGCTGAAAAGAATTATTTAAAGGCACTCGAATATTACAACCAGCAAGATTTCCATTACATAAATTTGGGCGATAGCGAAGAACTTTGGGAGAATTTACTGGAATCTGTAATTAAACATAATAAGGATACTTTCGAGGCAGAAAAAGCTTTTATTTCAAAAAACCATTTCACTAAAATATTTGGTAACCACGATTTATATTGGGATAATGATCCTTTAGCAGGATTTAACCTTAATAGAATTTATGGAACCAAAATCCACATTTATGAAGGGGCCATCTTAAGAATGCCAGTAGGCGAAAGTAAATTTGATATTTTCTTGACCCACGGCCATCAGGGCGATTTACAGAGCGATGGAAACTGGTTTAGCAAATGGTTTGTGAGTACAGTTTGGGCACCACTGCAATCGTACCTTCAGATTAATCCAAATACACCAGCATACAGCAACCAGCTTAAAACAGCGCATAACGCACTCATGTACAGCTGGGTTGCTACAAAAAAGAACCTGGCTTTAATTACCGGACATACGCATCAGCCGGTTTTCGCATCATTAACACACCTGGAACGGATTTATATAAAACTTAAAAAAGCAAAAAAAGAAAAGAATGCTGATGATCTTGCTGTTTTAAATGCAGCGCTTCGTAAACTGATAAAAGAAGGCGATAAAAGGCCACGTTTTGGCAAATACAAACCAAGTTACTTTAATAGCGGATGTTGTTGTTTTAGTGATGGCGATATGACTGGTATCGAAATCGAGAATGGCTTTATAAGGTTAATAAAATGGTCGTACCACAGAAATGCTATTCCTGAAAGAATTTTGCTCGAAGAAATGAAACTCAGCGAATTATTAGATTTAAACTTATTTAATGGGTAGCGTTACGTAGAAAGTTGTACCCAAATCTTTTCCTCCGCTCTCTACCCACAACTTTCCCTTATGTATATCTACTAAGGCATTTGCAGTAATTAGCCCCAAACCATAGGTGTTTTCATGATCTGTTGCCACAGCCGTTAATGTTGCGAATTTTAAGAAAATTTTATCAAGATCTTCTTCTGTTAAACCCACACCGTAATCTTTTATTGCAATGGTTACTTCATTTTCTGCAGTTTGATGTGATATTTTAATTTCCTTTCCTTTTGGAGAAAACTTAATGGCATTGTTCAGTAATTGACTAAAAACAACCTTAAGTTTATCCGCATCACCAAAGATTTCTACCGGAGTTTCAATATCGATCAAAACGGTTTGTTTTTTCTGTTTAAGTGCTAAATCCAAATTAAACTTTACTTCGTCGAGCACTTCTTTAAGGTCAACTTTTGCTTTTTTGGGCTTAAACGAGTGCGCATCTTTTCGGGCAACGCTTAAAATGTCGTTCAGATTATCAATCATTCTTTTCGATTGTGCATTAATCTTACCGGCAATTAATGAGGCTTTGTCATTAATACCTGGAATGCGTCCCAGCAATTCAGATTGAAGTGAAATGGTTGTCATCGGGTTTTTAAGATCATGAACAAGTACATGTAAACGATCATCGTAGGCCCTTAAAGCCCTTCTGGTTGCAATTCTAGATTCCAGTTTTTCCGTTACCATACCCGCTAAATGCCTCAGCATTTTTAGCTGCTGCTCTTCGGCTGTTTTAAATTTAGTATCGGCAACGTAAATCAGACCAATGGGATAACCCTCAGGCGAGCTTATCGGAGAAGAGGCAAAAAAAGTAAATGCATCATTTTTTAGAGGTAAGCCGATTGATGATCCCACTTGAGCTTTCATAAAAATGTCGCCATCCGTCTGAAAACCGATACCTGCATTCGGAACATCAAATATTTCAGCAGCCAATTGTGCAATCTGATTAAAAGCACTTTCTGCAGGTGTACTTAAAATCTCGTAGTATCTTAATTTTCCTAAACGCAAGGTTTCATCTGATGGAATCATGTTATCTGCTTTTTAGTAATGCGTTTAAGGTTAATTAATATATAAGGGTGAATAACTAAAGGTAAAAATTATGTGCAAATACTGTAGATAATATAAACAATTAAGTCGTAAATTTCGTTAATATAAAGTTGGAAGAAATAGTGACGAAGGCTTTAAATTACTACAAAACAGCATAATAATGAGATTATACATAGAACGTAAACCTGTTAAGGTTAACCCGGATACTAAAAGAGTTATTGCCCGTTTTTTTTTTAACGGAGAGGAGAGAGCATTAGAAGTAATCAGGAAGGTTTTAGAGTTTTCAGATGAAAAAGTTTTTTCGCTGATATCGCCTATCTTACAGGAATATTCTAAAAGACACCGGAATATTACCAAAATCCTGACCCGGCACTGTAAAAAATTAAAAAAACAGTTTGCGGTCTTAGGTACCGAATTCGAAGATATTGATGAATACACCAGATTGCTGATCGGTGCTTACTTTACACATGAATATTCAATAGAATCGGCAGCTTTTTTTAATCCAAGCATTGTAGACGATCCCGATCAAACCGATTTAGTAGAGGGCGAAAAACGGGTAATCATCAGTTTTAGGGCTGTAGGTGAGGGACATATTTCTTCAATTGTTTTCAGGCGTGCTTTAATTGATAAAAACAATAATATTCAGGTTTTACCTGTTGGCAATTATGTTGATGAGGCTGAGGTGGTGAAGAATGCCATTTACGTAAAAAAACTATTCTTAAAAAAAGCAGCCTACGCGCAGATTGATCCTTCCGTATTAGAAGAAATTGAATCAAAACTGGATGATAAATTTGAATATACCAGTTTGAGCAATATCATTAAAGATTCTAAAAGTTTACATAAAGAAAATCCATCACGTTTAATCGAGTACGATAAAATACTTTGGCTATCAGACACTTACCACACCATAACTTTTTCGAAGGATACAGATATTTCTGACCGTGTAATTTTTCCTATTTCAGAATTTGAACGTAAAGGGATTGAAGATGCTCGTTTTGTTAAATTTATTAAAGATGATGGCAAAGTACTATACTACGCTACATATACCGCCTTCGACGGTTCTTTAATTATTCCCAAGTTAGTACAAACTGAAGATTTTTACGAGTTCAAGGTGATTCCACTTTATGGCGATGGTGCACAAAATAAGAATCTGGCTTTATTTCCAAGAAAAATCAAAGGGAAATACGTGATGATGAGTCGGATAGATGGCTGGAATAATTACCTGATGTTTTCTGATAAGGTTAATGTGTGGGAAAACCCGGTTCTCTTAAAACAACCTCGGTATGATTGGGAGTTGGTACAGATTGGCAATTGCGGTTCTCCGATAGAAACAGAAAAAGGATGGATTGTAATTACACATGGGGTGGGGCCAATGCGGAGGTATTGTATTGGCGTAAGTTTATTGGATCTTGAAAACCCAAGTATAGAAATAGGCCATTTAAAAGAGCCGTTGATTATTCCGAATAATGATGAACGTGAAGGTTATGTGCCCAACGTGGTATATTCCTGTGGATCGATTATCAGTAATGGCGAATTAATTATTCCTTATGGTTTATCTGATTATAGTTCTTCGTTTGCAACCGTAAATCTGGAATTGTTGCTGGCTAAACTACTGGAGAATAACTAAAATAGATTCTTCAACAGACCCCAGTAGAAAAATCGTCATCTCGACCGAAGCAAGGCGGAGTGGAGAAATCTTTGGACTAGGCTACCGAAAAGTTTAAAGATTTTGCTTCGCAGCGCCTTCGAATTCTCCATACGCTACCGATGAAACCTGTAAAATAAGCAAGCATACCATTAGTAAATAAAAACAATACTTAAATCGGTAAGCTTTAGTCTAATGACGATATTATTCTCTTAAAATAAGATTGCTTCGTCGTTCCTTCTCGCAATGACGGATAATAATAATAATAAAGGCCGATTCATTTCTAAATCGGCCTTTAATATTTCCCAGACAAATTAATTTCTAACTACATTTATCGGCCTCCACCAATGGAGACGACAGCGTTTCATATTCTGCTTCTGCGGCTTTTAATATGGCCAAATGTGAGATGAAATAGGCCAATGTACTCTCCGCGCCCTGATTCCTGTTCACACTGTTAAACTGTAGTCCATCTGCACATCCATGTGTTTCAAAATCGTATAAAGGAATATGCAGGCTGTTTTTTCCTAAAAACCACTGATAACTGATGTGCATTAAATTTAAATATTTATCATCTTTTGTTACCTCGAATGTTTTAGCATAGAGTAAAACCATTGCCATCGTTTCTATAGCCTGTTGGTCGTAGATAGGGTTTTTACCATGTTTTTTCATCCATCCTGCATTTCCCACCGGATTTAGATATCCATTTTCGAAAGAAAAACTATTTAAAAACTCAATACTCTCCATCGCAATTTTATAGGATGTTGTATTCCCCGTAACTTCGTAATGATGAAGCAAAGCCAAAGGAAGGATTGCATTATCATAGGTAAGAATATCTTCAAACCAATGCCAATCGCCATCTTTATTGTCTTGATAAGACGCCGTTAAAGAATTGGCCAGCATATTGATTTCTTTTGTGATTAACTCGTCACCCGGATGGGCACATAGATAATACGATAGACCAATGATGGTATTGGCTTTTCCACGGAGATATTTTAATCCTTTAAAATGTGGAATAGCATGAAACAATAACTCCCTACCAAATTCACGGTAAGAATTGTTGGGTGCACTGCAAACTAAATAGCCCAATGACCAGATGGTACGGCCAAATGAATCTTCTGAACCTATTTCATCTAAATAATTACGGTTAAAGCTTAAGAAATTCCTAAAATTCCCGTCATCCGTTTGCATATATTGAATAAAGCTGAGATAAACAGGCATGAATTTTAAAGCTTTTGGGTTTTTATCGCGCTCGACAGCCATTAATGCCATAATCAGCGCTCTGGCATTATCATCAATACAATAACCTTCTTTCAAATTTGGAATACCAAAACGGGCATGCTGAATAATTCCGGTATCATCTGTTAGTAACGAAATATGATCTAAGTTAAGCGCTGGCATACCTTCTACATCAATAATAGGAGGAGTAACTCTTTCTGGCTTTTTCCCTACTGCCACAGCTTCATTTAAAACGTTAAGATAAACGCCTCCAATGGCAGGCCAGCGAAGATTCAATCCATATTCGTAGGCATTTTGCTTCAGTTTCTGGTATTTGTCTTTATCGCTTAAAAGTTCGTTTACAATGGTTGCCAGTTGTGCATCATTTTTAAAATCAAATAATTTGCCTCTATTATCGGCTAAAAGCTCTTGTGCATGCCAATATGGGGTAGAAACTACTGCTGCACCTGCACCAATGGCATATGATAAAGTACCGCTGGTAATCTGAGCTTCATTTAAATAAGGCGTGATGTATAAATAACAGGCTGTTAAATACTGATGCAATTCTTTTTCAGATACAAATTTATTAACGAAAGCAATATTGTTTTCTACACCTAAATCTTTCGCCAATGTTTTCAAACTATCGCGATATTCTTCGCCATTATGTTTGACAACGCCTGGATGAGTATTGCCCAGAATCACATATAAAACATCTGGATGTTGAGCGACAATTTCTGGCAAAGCTTTAATTACGGTTTCTAGGCCTTTATTTCTGCTAATTAAGCCAAATGTAAAAAGCACTTTTCGATTGGTAAAAAGCGCACTTTGCGCAATTTCATTATTGGGTATAGGTTCCAGATCTGGAACGCCATGTTCAATTAATTTGATTGAAGCCTTAGGGATCTGATAAATACTGGTTAAAAACATGACTGCTTTTTTGCTCATCACCACTATTTTAGATGATTTAACAGCAATCTCTTTAATAATGGTCTGTTGCATAAAATTCGGTTCTTTTAAAACCGTATGCAAAATGGTAATGAATGGCTTTTTTAATCTATTGATTAAGGACAATAAGAATACGCCGCTATTGCCGCCATATATACCGAATTCATGTTCAATAATACAACTATCTACATCACTGTTATTGATAAAATCTGCAGCTTCAATATAATCTTTTTGGTTTTGCTGACGGATAACGAATTTCACTTCGTTTGGGTAATCGTGTTCATTAACATCATCCGATTCATTTAATGCAACAACAAAACTTTTCTGTGAATTATAAGCAGGATTTAAACTTAAGGCATTAACCAAATTTTGATTAAATGTAGCTAAACCGCATTCACGAGGAGGATAGGTTGAAATGTAGGCGATTTTCATATATATTCAAATAGGGTTGATACTTAAATAACATTGTATTATCTAAATAGTTTGTGATTTCCTCAATTTACGCTTAATAAAGCCAAAACAATCTGATTTGGACACTTGTTAGTAAGTAAATATTTAACTATGAGATCAATATGGAAAGGTTCTATTGGATTTGGTTTGGTAAACATTCCAATTAAGTTGTTTTCTGCTGTCCAGAATAGTAATCTCGATTTAGATATGCTCGATGAGCGTGATCACGCAAAGATTAAATTTTTAAGGGTGAATGAAAATACCCATAAAGAAGTGCCTTATGAGAAGATCGTTAGAGGTTATTTTTTAAAAGACAGATACATTATTTTAGATAAGCACGATTTTGAAGAGGCTGCACCTGAAAAAACTAAAATCATCGAATTGGAGAACTTTGTGGATATAAAAGACATTAATCCTGTTTATTATGAAACTTCTTATTACACCGAGCCAGAAAAGCAGGGCAAAAAAGCTTATGGATTATTGCTAAAGGCCCTAGAGAAATCGGGTAAGGCCGGAGTGGCCAGATTTGTACTGCGGAATACAGAAAATCTTTGTGTTATCCATCCCATGGAACATGTAATTGTGATTACTAAAATCAGGTTTGAGCAGGAAATAAGAAGTTTATCAGAAATTAACAAGGTTGATGATATTACCATCACTAAAAAAGAGATGGATGTGGGCTTGGCCTTGATTAAACAATACAGCTCCAAATTCGACTTGAGCGCCTTTAAAGATGATTACAGTAGCGAACTATTGAAAATTATCAAAGCAAAGTCTAAAGGCAAACGTGCGACTGTTAAAAAGATGAAACCACAAAAAGCCACAAGTGATGATCTGTATGATCAATTGATGCAGAGTTTGGGCTCGAAGAAAGGCGCTTAATTAGGTTTAGCGGTTAGCGTAAAGGGTTTAGAATTGTACTACAAACAAAAATACATTGGGGCTTGAGGCAATGGAGTAGTTAGACAAATCCGATAAATAATTTAACCACAGCTATTAAGGATGGACACAGATACGGAAATCCGTTTTTACCTGTGTCCATCTGCGGTTAAAACGCTCAGCGCAAAACGCCATGCAAGAACAACCCTGGAGTAAACACCACTCCAGGGTGTTTTTTATTTAAAAGCAGCCTTCAGTTGATCCGCGGCATAGGTCTGAGCAGCTTTTGCTTCTGGTACAAGCAAGGCCATACCAAAAAACTCATGTGTTACGCCTTCATAATTTTTACTGCTCACTTTTACCCCGGCCGCTTTCAATTTATCAGCAAGTATTACACCATCATCGTGTAAAGGATCTATTTCGGCTGTAATAATAGTAGTTGATGGAAGCCCTTTTAAATTGGCATTAACCAATGATATTTTAGGGTCTTGCGCTTCAATCATTGTATTTAGATATTTCTCGGTAAACCAGCCCATCATTGCTTTGTTCAGCGGTTTGGCTTTTTCATACATTTTATACGATTCAGTGTTCATATCTGCTTGAGCAATGGGATAGATCAAAACCTGGTATACGGGAAGCATAATGTGTTTGTCTCTGGCCATAATAGATACATTTGCTGCTAAATTTCCACCTGCACTTTCACCAACAACTGCAATCTTAGCTGGATCGGCTTTTAAATCTACCGCATTTTTAACTGCCCATTCGTAAGCTGTAAAAGCATCGTTATGCGCCGTAGGGAACTTGTTTTCGGGTGCCAAACGGTAAGCTACAGAAACCACAATTGCACCAACCTGCTCTGCCAAAGCCTGTGCAGATGCATTATAAACATCTAAATTGGCAATAACGAAACCACCGCCATGGTAATAAACAATTAATGGATAAGGCCCGCTGCCGGCTTTTGGCGTGTAAATGCGCAAATGGATTTTGCCTCCGCTAACATCAATATCTTTCCCCATGGTATCTACCTTAGCGGCTGGTATGGTTATATTGTTTTGTTTTGCCAAATCCATTACGGCATCGGTTGGTGTATGATTTTTGCGTGCATCGGCAGCACTTAAAGTTTCTAAAGGTTTATCTCCATAGCTATTTAATTTTTCTATTACAGCCTGCATTTCTGGCTTTATTGTTTTTCCCCATTCAGGAGCAGGGCCGGCAGGTTTTAATGCTGCAGTTACTGAAGAGTCGCTTATGGTCGAATCTGTAATCGCAGTCGTTTTTGTTCCGCCTGTACAAGCAGCAATACAAACAGCCACAGCACAAATAAATGAAGCAGGTTTTAACCAGTTAGTTTTCATAGGATTGTTTTATTTTATAAATGTCGTTTGTATAACAGTATCAGTAAGATAGTGTTTTTGTTACCACTCAACTTTTCAGAATTTATTTAAATGGCAAACATCTTGATGAATTAGTGTGTTCTTAAATAAATGAAATAATTATGCTAACAGAAATAACAGGGCTACCAGATCATATTTTTGGCGTAAGAGCTACCGGAGAGGTAACAAGCGATGATGTAAAGAGCGTTTTATTAACAGGTTTGAAAAGAACCGCTGAACGATTTAAAGAAATCAGATATCTATTGGTTTTAGAAACTGATGTGAAAAATTTTACAGCAGGTGCCTGGGTACAGGATGTTAAAGCGGGTTTAGAAAATTTCACCAAATGGAAAAAAATAGCCGTAGTAAGCGCCGAAAAAGGAGTTGAGTGGTTTACTGATATTTTCACAGTGGCTACGCCAGGTAAATCTAAAGGCTTTAAACCAGAAGAAATAGAAGAAGCGAAAGCCTGGCTGAATGCTGAAGATTAAAGATTAAAAAAGATGAAAAATTCTAAAACATCGGCAGAAAGTAGCAAGGCTACTGCACCGAAAAATGCAAAAGCTAAAGGTGCTGATGATAAAGTAACATCAGCCAAAGATGCCAAGAAAGTAAATGTAACTAAAGATGCTCCCGTTAAACATAAAAAACCTTAATAGATAGAAGCAAATTCCTAGTTTATGAAGACTGATGCCAGTAATATCGAGCATTTTTATGATAAAGCCTACGATTGGATAATTGAAAAAGGACCATCTGTAATTTTAGGTATAGTATTGCTTATTTTAGGCTTATGGCTAATTAAGCTGCTGGGAAAATGGATGCAGGGTGGTATGCACCGCAAAGATATAAATCCATCACTGCGGCCATTTTTAACCAGTTTATTACTCATTACCCTAAGGGTTTTACTGGTGCTTACAGTAATGCAGATTATTGGCATTCAGCTTACTTTTTTAACGGTACTTATTGGTGGTATTGGGGTTGCGGCAGGCTTGGCTTTATCGGGTACACTGCAAAATTTTGCCAGTGGAGTATTGATTTTACTGTTGAAACCTTTCGTTGTAGGTGATAATATCATTGCACAAAGTCAGGAAGGGACGGTAACATCGATCCAGATATTTTATACCATTGTTAAAACATTTGATAACAGAACTGTAGTTATTCCAAATGGTAAATTATCAAACGAAGTGATTATCAATATCAGCAGAGAGGGTAGCAGGAGGTTGGATATTGAAATGAAGTTTAGCTATGGTATCGATTATGAACAGATCGTGACTATTTTTAATAAAACCGTTGATGAATTTAAAGATTGTCTCAAAACACCAGAAAGAAGAATCGGTGTGTCTGCTTTAGAAGATAGTGGATTTAAAGTAAATTTAAATGTTTGGGTTAAAGCACACGGTTTTACAGATACTAAACTTTCTTTTCTGGAAGTGCTGATGAAAAACTTAAAACTGGGAGGAATAAAATTACCGGGTATGGCCGAATAAATACTTACTTTCTCAATAATGCGTAAATCTTATCCATCAATTCATCTATGTTAAAAGGCTTAGCCATAAAATCATCAGCTTCCATACCATTTAAAGTATAATTGTTGGCATTATAACGGGCAGAAATCATTAAAACGGGGATATGCTGTGTAGCTACGGTATCTTTGAGTTCTTTTAAAAGTACCCTTCCATCAGCATCGGGCAGCATAATATCCATAATTATTACATCCGGATTAAATTTCTGAACATGGTTAATAAAATCAGCACCTTTGTTTAGTCCATCAACGTTAAAAGCTTCGCTTTCTAAAATAAGGGTTATAACATCAAGGATTGCATGATTATCTTCGATAACCAAAATATTCTTCTTTGCCA
Organism: Pedobacter sp. 22163; assembly: GCF_052045595.1. Taxonomy (NCBI): domain Bacteria; kingdom Pseudomonadati; phylum Bacteroidota; class Sphingobacteriia; order Sphingobacteriales; family Sphingobacteriaceae; genus Pedobacter; species Pedobacter sp. 22163. The sequence goes on from NZ_JBQEPM010000001.1 coordinate 85,419, forward strand.
AGGTTGAGATGATTTTTAAATTTCAAACAAATATATAATAAAAAATAAATCTCAAAACCGAATTTTCCAAAATAGAGACATTCTAAAAAAAGGATTAATATTTGTTAATTCGTGCAATTAAATAAATACGCTGCAATATCAAAATACATATGACTAAATTTTCTGTTGACCTAAACAACTGCGATAAAGAACCCATCCATATTCCGGGTAAAATTCAATCACATGGCTTTTTAGTAGCAGTTGATAAGAACAACCTATCGATTACCTACATTAGTGAAAACGTAGCAGTCTTTTTAGCGGAAGAAGCTAAAAGTCTATTAAACAAACAACTTTCGGTCTTAAACCAGTTTATTAAACAACAAGATCCAGCGTTTAATATCGAAGAATTACTTAAGCTGGGCATTATCCGTAAAAGCTTTGATGCAATTAGTCCACATCCGGTTGAAATCAATGGCCTTTCTTTTTATCTGATTATTTCTTCTTCAGAAAGTGATTGGCTTTTAGAATTTGAGCCAGTAACCTTACAATTCGATATTCAGCGTTCTATAGGTCGCTCTGCTTCATCTATGCTTCAGGGGAAAAGTATTTCAGCGCTGTTAAAAGGTGCTGCTCAGGAGGTAAAAAAACTGATCAATTACGATCGGATTATGATCTATAAATTTTTAGAAGATGGTCATGGCGAAGTTGTAGCAGAAGAAAAAGAAGCAGATTTAGAACCATTTTTTGGATTGCATTACCCTGCATCTGATATTCCTAAACAGGCTCGAGCGCTTTATAAACTCAATCTGACCAGGTTAATTGCAGATGTAAATATAACTGATTCGCCAATTCTAACTTTTAAAGAAAACGAAGCACTCGATCTAACCAATGGTAGTTTACGCGCCGTATCGCCCATACATATTCAATATCTGAAGAATATGGGTGTTCATTCGAGTTTTAGCATATCCTTAATCGCTCATGGCGAATTATGGGGATTAATTGCCTGCCATAACTATAGTCCTAAGTTTATTGACTATAAAGCCAGAGAAGGTGCTAAGTTAATCGGGCAGATCCTTTCTTCAGCGTTAGAATACCGCCAGGAAGAAGAAGATGCAACCGTTATTGAGCAATTTAAAAGTACTGCCAATGTTCTTTTAGAACATTTAAACCGTGATAAATATTTAATTGAGGCCGTAACTACCCATAAAAGAACCATTTTAGATGCAACCAAAGCTTCAGGGGTGGCCATTATTTTCGAAAATGAGCTTAAAACTATTGGAAATGTACCATCAGAAGAAGAAATAAGAGAACTCGTTGAATGGTTAAAAACGACCAATGATGAATCGATATATTATACCCATCGATTGTCTGAAATCCATTCTCCAGCTAAAAAATACAAGTCAATAGCCTCTGGACTTCTTTCTTGCATGCTAAATAAAGAAATGGGTGAAATGATTATCTGGTTTAAGCCCGAAATCATTACCACAGTGAATTGGGCTGGAAATCCCGAAAAACCTGTGGTTCCTTCAGAAAATGGCTTGTTAAGCCTATCTCCCCGTAAATCGTTCGAAACCTGGTCGCAGGTTGTTAATAATACATCTGAAAAATGGATGGCTGAAGAAATTGCCTCGGTTTTAAGGATACGCGAAATTATTATTACCGACATCAATAAAAAGGCCAACGAAATTAGGCTGCTCAATGAAAAGCTACAGGCTGCTTACGAAGAATTAGATACTTTTAGCTATACGGTTTCGCACGATTTAAGAACACCATTAACCTCGATAAAAACTTATGCTGAGCTTATGCTTAAAAATAAGAGCATTGATGAAAATGGCCAAAAAATGTTGGGTAGGATTTTAATAGGAGCAGATAAAATGAATTTCTTAATTAAAGAGATCCTAAATCTAGCAAGAGTTGGCCGTTCTGAAATAAATTTTGAAACAGTTGATATAACATCGCTGTTAAAAGAAATAAAAAGCGAAGTTTGGTCGGCCTTTAAAGCAGACCGTACCGAATTAGTTGTGGGGGAACTTGCAAATATAAAAGGAGACAAAACCATGATAGCGCAGGTTTTTACAAACTTGATTGGTAACGCAGTAAAATACTCTGCCATGGTTGACAAACCTAAAGTAGAGGTTTCTGCGTATATAGATGGAGGGGAGACTATCTATGCTGTTAAAGATAATGGAATAGGAATCGACAACCGTTATTACGACCGGGTTTTTGAGCTTTTTAAGCGCATGGATAATGTTAAGGAAATAGAAGGAACAGGAGTGGGACTAGCAATTGTAAAAAGGGTTGTAGAAAAACACAACGGCAGGGTTTGGTTTGAGAGTAAGTTAAACGTAGGATCTACATTTTTTGTTGCTTTTAAAAACAGATAAAATGAAAACACCAGATATATTTTATGTTGAGGATGATATAGACTATGCATTTTTTATGCAAAGTGCTGTACAAGAGGTTAAGGATACCCTTATTTTAACTATAATTGAGGATGGGGCAGAAGCATTACAAAAACTTCAGCATTTTGCTGAAAGTAAAATCAAACCTAAATTAATTTTGCTTGACTTGAATCTGCCCGGACTATCGGGATTAGATCTGTTAAAATTTATACGGGATATTCCTTATCTCAAAACGATACCTGTAATTTTGTTCTCTACGTCTGATAATCCTGATGATGTAAAAGCGTCAATAGAGTTTGGTGCCAATGCCTATCTTACCAAACCTGATGGTTACGAGAGCTTGCTTAAATGTGTACATTCTGTACACGATTTTTGGTTTAACCAACATTTGAGGTTAAATTAAAATTTATAAACCATATGGAGAGATTCGGACATCAAATCCGGATCTTTTCTTTTTAATAATTAAATTCCCAAATATGATTGCCAATTTATTGAGAACTGAAACAGCAGAAAACCATAAAACATTAGAATCCTTAATGTTTGTGAATGAGATTATGAACAATTCTTTAAGCATTGATCAGTATAAAAAGCTGTTAACCATTAATTATATTATTCACCAGAAATTAGAGAATGCGCTCGCAAATATGTTGGATGCAGCTATTGCCGAGCAATTAGAAATGAAAAGCAGATTGAAACTCACTGCTTTAGAAGAAGACTTAAAATATTGGAATATAGATAGCTTAACATTGCCAGGTTTAGATTTTGAATTGTTTGTTCCAGAAAAAAATACAGCCGAAGTTTTGGGTGCGCTGTATGTGTTAGAAGGGGCTACATTGGGCGGAAACGTAATTAAAAGGCATATTTTAGCCAATCCAAATTTTAAAGATAAGGATGGAGGCCTAAATTATTATGGCGTTTACGGCGATGAGCTGAGTACGAAATGGAAAATATTTGTCTCTGTCATAAACCAGACGGTTACTGAGGCAGATTATAAACGCTGTATAAATAGCGCCAATTTAACCTTCAACAACCTGATCAACTTATCGAAACAACTGAATTAAGTTGTCAGATTTTGATCTCAAAATCCAAAAAAATACCTCTATAATAGTGCCAGGGCATTTTTTTGATTGTGTAAATGTGCAAAACTTCTTTCAAATAAATATTTGCTTTCTGTTGTTAATTCAAGGTAAATATGTATTATTGAAAAAATAAATTTTTTAAACCTTAAAAACATCAATTAGCGATGGAAAAATTCTCAAAAGTTAAAGCTGCTGTTGCTGCTATTGAAGCAGATGTAGAAAAATTTTATAATGCTGGCAATGCAGCTGCTGGTACTCGTGTGCGTAAAGCAATGCAAGATCTTAAAGTTTTAGCACAAGAAATCCGTGCAGAAGTAACTGACAAGAAAAACTCTGGAAAATAATATTTCGCGAGTAAGAAACAAAAAGGGTTCTGGTATGCCAGGGCCCTTTTTGCATTTATAATGTTTCTTATTACAATTTCTAACGGCATAACGCTAGTCCGCGCATCGTCACCCTGAACTTTTCAGGGGCTTCTTGTAGTATGATAGATGCTGACCACGGAGTAGCTACAAACAATTGAAAATACCATTTCTGCTTGTAAAGCAAGTTCGGCATGACGCCTGTAAACTAATAAGCCCTATAAAAAGATAAAGCTCCCCATCGCGGAGAGCCTATATCCAACTAACAAAACATATTTTTTTATTTGTATTTATTAATATAAAAAATTAATTATCTCCATGATGGTATTACCGTGATGCTGTTGCCTCCGTTAGAAGTTAAGCTTACTGCGCTGTTTGTTTCAGGATAATAGGTTGCTCGATCGTTCCCATAATACATTGGAAAGAAAAATTCGTAATCTTTGTTGATAGGTAAGTTATATGGATCATCAGGACCAAAAAGCATTGCTGAAAATCTAATATTTGAATCTGGATGGTCAAGAATTATTTTTATATTATTTCCTATCAATAGTCCGTTGTTATCAAATACTTCTGTTTTGGTTACAGTATATGTATTTGCTGAAGTTGCAATTGTCGGAGGAACAACTATTTCATTACTATAGCTTAAAGCACCGGAAGCGACTGCTAAAACTCGCCTGTAGGTTCCGCCATCTGTCATTAGGCCAGATATTAATCCACCATTAACTTCATTGCCTGAAATAATGTAACCATTTAATGTCACACCTTGGAAAACTCCATTGGCATTTTTCTTTTCATATGTTGTAGTATATATTTCTCCCGAACTAACAATAGCCTTTGTTCCTACCACACCTAAATGATTTCCTCCATTGTCATAAAGGCTGAGTATATTATTCGTAATCGTTACAACAACCGGGGGGGGCACAACATATATACCATATCGAGTTGTAGAGTAACTTACGCGATTTATATTTTGATTGTCCAAAAATTCAAATTTAACAACCAGTTTGCCATTTTGCTTATTAGATGGTAGTGATGCATCAATATCTTCTAAAATAGCCTGATTTTGGCTGTAATTTGAAGATGTGACATTCACTGTCTTCAGTAATACCGAAGAAGGATCATCTGGAATGTTAGAATCTGCACTTTGGTTCTCAGTATAATATAAAGAAACCTTACAATTACCCGAAACATACCCGCCAGAAGAAGATACGCCCCTGGTAGTAATAATTATGAATTTAAAAGTAGTAGCAACTGAGGTGTTTGGTACTTTAAGCGTTGTACTGTTTTGCAAGTAGTTCTGTCCAATTTGAAACGTTTGTAAAGTAACCTGTGCATTTGATGTTAAAGCCAACACTATGAGGGCTAGAAAAATAAAGAGCTGTTTCTTCATATTAGTTTTCATAAGTAGCTATATATTCATTTGACCTGTCATGTTCCAGCAGTGCATCGGCTAAACTTTTATGAAACCATCCGTATACAACAAATTCTTGTTTCTTTTCGTCAAAGACAATTTGATCATTTGGTGCGCCTGTAGTTATAGAAACGTACTTTAGAAGTTTTGTGAATTCGGCTTCAGATATTTTTGTTGTCTGAGAAACGGGTTCAATTTTGGTTTCATCCTTTTTGCATCCTGCAAAAGCCATGCTGATTAATAAAACAACAGTCCCAATTTTGAACATGGGTAATTTTAATTTAGATTTCATAGATAGATTATTAATTTATTATTTAACTTATTTTCATTTTTATCCCTTTTTTACCAATTTATATTCGATTACTGGTTTACCGCGTTCACCACCGTCACCAGAAATGTAACTGTTGAATTTCAGTTTATAATAATTGCCAGCGGCATCTTTAATAATATAGCAAAGATCACTTTTAACTGCACCGCCCGTACCAGCTTGGCTAGGAGAAGTTCTCCAGGTTGTCCCAATTAGATCTTTTGCCGGTAGAAAAGTAAGAGCGGCTAAATCTGCTTCTGTAAATGTTGCGTAAGCATCTTTTTTAGATACCATTGCCGCACTTACACCGCCTAAGTTATTGATTGAAACAAAATCCTGAACCCAATAAGGCGAGCCTAAGCCAGAATTAGATGTACTATAACTCCAAGAAATGTCCCAAGCCGTTTTTACTGGTTCTGCCTGAACAATTTTGTTGTTTTCCAACGAAACAAAGACTAGGTTATAATCGGTACTTTTAGGTACATCCAAAGTCTTTATAACCGTTTCATTAAGTCTGGCATATTGAATTTTGTAACCTGAACCGTTACGTGTAACCTTCAATTTAAACCATTTATCTTTATCTTTATTTCCTTCGTAGCTTAATAAATAAACTTTGTTTTCGGCTTCCGTCGCACTTACTTCAGCAAATACCGTTTTAGTAATATTTCCATCCCATGAATCGGCTAATGATACCGTAAGCGGATCCAAAATATCATGATTCAAATTAACTGCTGTGCCCGGATCTGCTAGTGTAACCGCCGTGATGTCAGTTTTGGATGTTGCTGTTGCTGTAGTTTGATATGAAGGATTAAGAACTACTCTAAATTTGCCGTCAGAGGTTAATCCGATATTGAAACTTTTTCTATCTACAAAAGTTTGTTTATCAGCGCTAAAGTCTACGTAAACGATATTAGTATAATTTGATTCAGCAGTCTTGCCGCTTAATGTTAAAGTACTTCCATCAGATGGTGGAACTACAACAATAGGTTCATCTGTATCTTTTTTACAGGCTGTAAATGTTACTGCCAAAAAAGCGACAGCGACTATTGAGTTAAATTTATTCATATTATTGTGATTATATTGTTTTTTATTAAAGTTTATACCAGTTATAACTTAGTCCTAATACATAAGAGCGACCATAACTATACGGCACTGCAGCTCCACCTGTGCTATGCGCGCCACCGCTATTAGCTGAACTATTGGCGAGCTGCGTAACATTAAATAGGTTTTTAATGCCTATATTAATGGTTAAAGATTTAAATAGATTTTTGTTCAGCATTAAATCAGCCGTATGGAAATCGCCAATCTTTACCAATGTTGCAGTATTGTTTGTGGCAAGCTGATAACTAGGTAAACTGCCTGTGTATTTATAAAACAGGCTAATGCCCCCGTTTATCTTCGGAAAAGTATAGGTAATGTTCGAGTTTACCTCTGTGGCCCAGGCAAATTCCGGAGCCTCTATATCATTGTCTTCCGGCAGATCGTTATATCGTCCGATATACGATAGCCCAAGCGTAGCCTGAAGATTTTTAAAGATCAACGTGTTTTCTAGAGTTCCACCAGTTGTTTTGTATTTTGATACATTGATTGGTGTAGTGATCGATGTGTTTGTAGGAGAAAAACCAAATTCGATACGATTTTTAAACAAATTGTAAAAACCTGATAGGGTAGAGCGAAATTGAAAATCCCTTTCTTGCAAGCCCGCCCAAGCAAAGGAACCATTAAAACTGTTCGATTGTTCTGCCTTTAAATTGGGATTACCTAATATGGTGTGACTGGCATCTACAAAATCATAATACAATTCTCTAAGCGCCGGAGAGCGGAAACCTCTGGCGTAAGCCAAACGAAGATCCAAATTTTTAGCCAAAGCAAATTTAGTATTTAAAGAAGGGATAACAGGGGGGGCATCATAAACCGAATTTTTGATGAATCTTAATCCCGGTCTAATGTTTATGCCCTCTGCAAATCTAATTTCAGCAGAAATAAAGGCGGCATAATCGTTTATTACAGGCGATCCGCTAATTCTTTGCCCACTTGCTGCGTCTCTATTATACTCAACACCCGGTTGGAAAGAAACAGATTTGTTTAAGGTGTAAATTGCTGTAGCTCTGAATATGGTAGAATTAAATTTAGCCACATCCTGCTCACCTAAACCTGGTGAAAGTTCTTCAGTATTATTGCTAAAATCATGAATAACCGTCCTCGTGGCCCGATCAAGTTTTGTAAAACCTGCGATAGCAGATAGTTGTAATTTACTGCTAAATTTATACTCCGATTGAAGCTGTTGGGTATACCTGTGTGTTGTATAAGTTTGTAATATTCCCTTATAATTGTTTGGATTTAATCCGTTGCGTACAAAAATATCTTCCTTTAATCCATCAAAACGGTACCAGATACTAAAATTATTATTGCGATAGCCCATTTTTGCGTTACCCAAAAACTGTTCTTTAGGTTTCCAACGGTTAGGTACAGTATTAACTTCAGCTATAGTGGCTGTTTTACTGGCTAAGTTCCATCCTCCAAAATCATTATGGGTAAAACCTGCAAGCACACTCCAGCCCTTATTCTTCCAGTTGGCACTGATATTTTGGATATGGTTTCCCTTTTCTGATAAAAATTCATATTCATTGCCCGCCGTTTCTTCCTGTACCCTTGCCGATAAATTCAAAAGTGATTTCCCGGCGGTTTTAGTTATGATATTAATTACACCAGCCAGCGCATCAGTGCCATACACAACAGACATCGGACCTTCTACAATTTCTATCCTTTCGATGGTGTTAATGTCGATTTGGTTTAAACTTTCGCGGGCATCAGACCGGTCTACCATCGGTACACCATCCAATAAAATTTTAATATTCCGTCCTGTCATTCCCATTAAAGAAACATCGGTTGTGCCTAAAGTTAAATCATTGCTAAAACGGAAACCCAACTCTGTATTTAAAATCTGTTGCACATTGGTGGCAGCTCTAAGTTTTATCCGCTCGGCAGTGATTGTCCTGACATTGTATACCGAATTTCTTAAAGTTTGCGGTCCATATTGCCCTGTAACAACCACATCTTTTAAATCATTTGCCTTTGTAGTATCAACTTTAATTTCTTGAGCCACAGTAACAAATCCACAAAGCGATAAGGCAATTGATAAATATATCTTCATTTATTTAGACTAATTATAAATAATTGTGCAAATTTGTAGATAATCAGAAAAAACAGATAACGCTAAACGGATAATTAATACCGCTAAACGGATTAAATAAATATGGAACCATCAATGATTTTTTCATCACACAATGTGATGAAAAAATCATGAGCACTTAACACCTTTAAAAAAAAGAGCTTTTGTGAGCTCATTAACTAAGCGAAGCGTTCTCTTGAACACCATTGAGAAAATAAATGCAAGTGAAAAATGCCATTGAAAACGATGAGCAATAAATTAATAATTTATACAGATGACAATTAAACTCTCAAGCTATCCTGAAGGAAATATCATTTATAACAATACTTATCCTGATAACTTTGAAAGCATAAACGACATAGATGAGGCTGTTGTAACATTAGATGAGAACGATGTAAAGTACCAAATAAAAGAAATGTGGTTTAAGGGAATCCACATTGGCATTATTGAGATCCATCCGAATCAGGAAGAGAATTTTTGCTTTGAATCTTCTCAGCAACATATCGGCTTTTTATTTTGTCTGAGCGGTGCGATTAACTGTTATTATAACCATAAACACGATAATTTATTATCATTGGCTAAAAACGAGCAGGATTTTAATGCAGGTGGCGTTAATTCGATCAAATTTAATATCACAGAGAAAACCAGATGCCTTTATATACAGCTCACAGAAGATTACTTTAAGCAGGTAACAGGAGGAGAACTTGGTAACGATCTTAAAACCGGAATCCAAAAGTCGATCAGCCCGGAAATCGGCTTGATACTGCAGCAGATCGTTTCTCCTAAACACGAGGGTAGGGTAAAACGTCTATTCCTTGAAGCCAGGATATTTGAGTTGATTATTGCTTATTTTAATCAAAAACAAGAGAAACAAACACGCGTTTTAAAAAAGGAGGATTTAAAAAAGATTCTATTGGCCAAACAATTGGTAGAGCATGATTTGCAAAGGCCTAATTCATTAATGGAACTTTCGCGTAAGGCCGGGATTAATGACTATAAACTTAAAAGAGGATTTAAAGAACTAACCGGTTATACAGTGTTTGGCTATTTATATAAAATCAGGATGGAAAAGGCGTATTATTTTCTGTCCAAGGAAAAGAAGATGGTTAATGAAGTTGCCTTCCTTGTAGGTTATAAAAATGCACAACATTTTATCACTGCTTTTAAAAAACAGTACAGCATTTTACCGGGAAGTTTAAACAAAAGCTAGAAATTTAGCGCAAACGTTTGTTTATTCTTTTACCTCGTTTACAATCAAATCAGACTCTACAATAGTGTTGTAGTAAGCCTGGTTCTCAGAATTGGGGCTATGAATAAGATCTAACAGAATATTAGCCGCTTTTTGTCCTTGTAAATAGGGGTATTGTTCAACTGAAGCTACCGGCGAATTATCCAGGTAGCTGATAATAGGCAGATTTGCATAACTCACGATATCAAAATCATTAATTACATTCAGCTTTTTGAAATATTTAATCAGGAAGAGTGCTACATAATCGTTAAAGGCTACAATTGCTGTAGGTTTACGCTTATGATTCAAAAATTGATTGGCAGCATCGATGGTACCTTCTTCAGTTAAATCACAGTTTACCACCAAAGACGGATCAAATTTTAAGCGGTTAAAAGTAATCGCCTGCATATAGCCATCTTTACGTTCCTCACTTGCGTACAAGGTATTTGGCCCATTAATCATTCCAATACTTCTATGTCCTTTTTTCAAAAGATAATTCACCGCTTTAATTGTTGCACTTTCTAAGCTACACGCTACATAATGCACGTTTTTAAAAGGAGGTATCCGATCAAAAAATACGACAGGTATATTGAATGAATTGAGTTTCTCGAAATGATCAAACTTTGAAGTGTCTTTACTGATGGATACCAATAAACCATCTACCCGCTGATTTTTCATTTTTTCAACGAGCTTTACTTCCTGCTCATAATTATCGTGCGACTGTGCAAAAATAACCGTATAGTTTTTCTTAATGGCTTCATCTTCAATTGCAGAAATAGCAATAGAAAAAAAGTGTTCTGATAGTTCAGGTAAAATTACGCCAATAGTATATGTTTTCCCTTTTTGAAAAAGAATTGCTGCATTATTAGGCTCATAGTTTAGAGACTTCGCCAACTGCTTAATTTTCTCCCTGGTTACCGCTCCAATGCTCGGATGATCGTGCAATCCTCTGGAAACACTAGATGGAGAAATGTTTAAAATTCTGGCTATTTCTTTGATGGTTGTTGGTTTCGACTGCATTCTGAGTGCTAAACTACATTAAATTTCTTCAATATGTAATAATACAAAATTAATCAAACGTTTGCGCTGTTTTTTTTTCTCATTTCTTTCCTCTGCTATATAAATATCAATACTTTCGGAAAAGCTAAAGGCCATACGCTCTTAAAATAATAATAGAAAAATTATAAATAGAAAGCAATTTTAGTCCTTTAAAAAACAAAATTGATATACAGTTTAAATTATATCCCAATGATTAACAATAGTACCCCTCAATTTGGAGGGGTATTTAAACAAAAAAGACGAGAAGTGTTCGTACCACTTCCCGCCAAATTGGGTTATTTTCCTGCAAGCAGGCACAAAAGTTATCTAAGCTATATGTTTAACCCTTATTCAAAGGTATAAAATTTAAGCATGTTATAAATAAGGTAGTGCCTTATTCTAATTATTTTAAAGTTTTTAATAGCGCAGTCAGTTCTGGCATTGCTACTTAAATCCTTAAGAAGTAATCCATTCGTCATATATTTCACTCAGCCTTCTTTTTTAAAATCATATCCCTACTTTGGTTATTATTAATTTTATAAATGATAGCTATATACATTTTACTTTTTATCTTAATCGCGTTCTTCATTATAACGAACCTTCCGGTTTTTGGCCGTTTACCCAAGGGATTACGATTGGAAAAAATCCAGCACCAGGCTAACTATCGTGATGGTGCATTGCAAAATCAGTCGATAACATTAATGCAACCCGAAGGTGTTAGCTTTTTTAAGGTATTAAAGGCATTTCTTTTCGAAAAACATCTAAATAAAACTCCAGATAAAGCACTTCATTTTATTAAACCTAACCTAAACGGAAGCCCTAAAAGCGGAGCTCCTGAGATTACATGGTTTGGGCACTCATCTTACCTCATTAAAGTAGAGGGCTTAAGAATCCTGGTTGATCCAGTTTTTAGCAAAACCCCATCTCCATTTTCATTTATTGGGAGTAAGGCTTTTTTAGGTACAGACGTTGTAAAAGCAGAAGAATTTAAAAATATCGATATCCTGCTCATCACACACGATCATTACGATCACCTGGATTATAACAGTATTTTAAAAATTGCACCACAAGTTAAAACCATAGTTACTTCGTTGGGAGTAGGAGAACACTTAGAAAAATGGGGAGTTAAAGCTGATAAAATAAATGAATTGTGCTGGAACGAATCGTTAACATTATTTAATAGTCTGAAGCTAACAGCGGTTCCGGCAAGACATTTTACCGGAAGAAAATTTAAAAGAAATCAAACCCTTTGGTCGGCCTTTGTATTGAGAACTGAAAACTACCAACTATTTTTGGGCGGCGATTCTGGTTATGATACACACTTTGCCAAAATAGGTGAGGAGTTTGGTCCTTTCGATTTAGCTTTGCTCGAATGTGGACAGTACAATGCCTATTGGCCGTACATCCATATGTTTCCCGAAGAAACAGTGCAGGCCGCTATCGATTTAAAAGCTAAAGTTTTAATGCCGGTGCATTGGGGCAAATTTAGCTTAGCCATGCACCCCTGGAACGAGCCCATTAAAAGAGTGGTTTTAGCTGCAGCAGCAAAACAGCTTCCTTTGGTTACCCCAAAATTGGGTGAAACAATAATTCTAAATGAATATTTACCGACAGAAAACTGGTGGCTTGAAGAATAAAAACTAAACAATAATTGTACTAAGGTGTTTAATTCTAAAATCAAATACAATTATGAAAACTGATCTTGTTGAAATTTTCCAGACCATTAGAGCCGGAATACAGCCCTATGCCACCCGCGGATATACGGTACACGAAAATTCGGAAAACGGGTATGATCTTTATAGTGAAAAAAACATTGAATTAAACGGTGAAAAAGTGACCGAGCGCTTTTTTACTGGCGTTTATATTAATGGTGATGCTGTAGAAGTTAAAATCAATACAGATGAATTTTCTACAACAAATCATAATTTAAGCGATTTTGGCAAAAACAAAGCAGGTTTGAAAATTTCAGCACTTGATGATTCCAAATTAAAAGAAGTAAAAACCCTGGTAGAAATTATCCATACTAACTTTAAAGAAAAAGAATGGATTTAACAATCTGATGGTTAAATTTGCAGTAGATAATTTTTCTAAAAACCTTCTACTGATTGAATAATTTAACTTCTGACGCTAACTGGCATCATCAATTAAGCTTAGCACTTGCTAATAACAAAATTGAGTGTCTTTTTCTTATAGATCATGACTTTCAATTATTACGGATTGATCCTCAATTGATTATTCATCTGGTAAATTTAAACCATAAATTTATGCCACAACACCTCATTGGGTTACAGGAAGAATATCATCAGGAAGGCATTAAACTCATTCATCTTTGGGAAGATCTGTGGCAATCAAAACCGGATCAGGTTTTAGCTAGAATTAAATCCTTGCTTGGAAAAAATATCCGTATTCACGGTAGAAAAACCAAAGTATTCAAAATTACTAAACCCGTGGCTGATTCTTTTTTAATTGAAAATCACTTGCAGGGCTCAGTAAGTAGCCGTTATAAAATTGGGTTATTCGAAAAAGAGGCGCTTGTAGCGGTTGCTACTTTTTCGGCGCTACGTAAAATGAACCATACCGAAAATTATAAATCAGCAGAATTGATCAGGTTTGCCGTTAAAGCTGGCTATTCTATTACTGGAGGACTTAGCAAGTTGATTGCTTTTTTCGCTGAAACGTATAAACCTAATGATCTGATGACTTATGCAGATCGTGATTGGTCGGCAGGAGAAGCCTATATTAAATTGGGTTTTAAGCAAACGGCGATTTTGGAGCCGCAGACTTATGTTCTGGATAAAAATCTAAATCGTCAGCTAAATAAGATTCATCAGGTTTCGGCAACGGAAGTGTTTAATACAGGAAGTTTAAAATTTATTCTCAAATTTTAATGGACCAGCATAATCTCATCATCATTTTGGGTGCAACGGCATCGGGCAAAACGAAACTTGCTGTAAGCGTTGCTGATGCGTTAAATGGCGAAATTATTAGTGCCGATAGCCGTCAGATATTTAAACGGATGGATATTGGTACTGGTAAAGATTTGCCAGAATATCATATTAACGGCAAAACGATTCCCCATCATTTAATCAATATTTTAGAACCTGGTGAACGTTATCATGTAGATGCCTTTAAAAACGATTTCTACAAGGCCTTTGAATCCATAACAGAAAAAAACAAAATTCCCATTCTCTGTGGCGGAACAGGAATGTACATCCATAGCCTTTTGCAAAATCAAACTTTTACAGCCATTCCCGTAAATCAACTATTAAGAGATCAATTAAATTTATTATCGAAAGAAGCGTTAATTTCAGAATTGCAGAATGATAATAGCGAGAATATTGATCATGTTGATTTATCCTCAAAAAAGAGGTTGATCAGGGCATTAGAAATAGCACAATATTTGAAACATAACAAGCTGGAAGCTGTAAAGCGGCCCGAAATTAAACCCATTATTTTCGGTTTAAAGAATGAAGTCGAAATAACACGTGCCAAAATCCTGACAAGGCTGGATCAAAGATTTAAAGCAGGCTTAATTGAGGAAGTAGTACAATTGCTTAATGAAGGCATTAGTAAAGAGATATTGGTTTTCTATGGGTTGGAATATAAATTCATTGTTAATTACCTGGATGGCTTATTCACGCTTGATGAACTGAAACTAAAATTGGGTATTGCCATTTGCCAATATGCTAAACGGCAAAATACCTTTTTCAGGAAAATGGAAAAGGACAATGTTGAGGTTGTTTGGCTCGATGCATCAGCACCAACAAACCTGTTACAACAGTTGGTAGTTGAAAAAGTTTCACTTAGCGAAAATTAACTTTTATTGGTCATCTTAATGTTGGTTTATGGCCTAAATAGTACTAAAAAAGGCATTCTGGCACAACCTTTGTATTCGTTGCTGCATATTAGTTTAACTCAAAAACAATATCTTAAAATGAAAACAATTACTAAAATCATTGCTACTTCAGCAGCTGTCGTGGCTTTATTCTTTACTACAAATGCTAATGCGCAATCTTCTCAAAAATTAGGAATCGGTATTTTTGGTGGTATACCAACAAGCGATGCATATAGCGTGGCGCTTGGCGCAGATTTACGTTATCAGTTTGATATCGATAAACAATTATCGATTCCTGTTACTGCTGGTTATACCCGTTTCTTAGGTAAAGAAATTGGCAATACTGGCGTAGATGTTCCTGATTTTGGATACATTCCTGTAAAAGCTGGTGTTAAATATTTCTTTAATGAATCAGGTTCTGGTATTTATGGTTTAGCAGAGCTTGGTGCTGGTTTCGGTACAAACGAAGGTAGCGGAACATCATTTGTGTATTCGCCAGCTCTGGGTTATGCATGGAGTAACGGTTTAGATTTAGGCGTAAAATACGAAGGCTTAGCTAAAGATGGTAACAGTACTGGTTATGTTGGCCTACGTTTAGCTTACGGATTTAACTTGTAAGCTTAAATCATAAATAATAGCGAAAGCCCCGACTAAAGTCGGGGCTTTCTTGTTTCATAACATTTTGAAAAAAATGAAAATCCACAATAGATATTTTAACGTATATAAACTAAACCCTTAATTAATAACTTAAAATATCTAAAATGAAAACAGTTACTAAACTTTTTGCAACGACATTAACGGCCCTTGCAATCTTAACCACTTCCAATCTAAAGGCACAAACCATGGGTTCAACTGAACCAATGACATCAGGAAGCGGTATGGCTTTTAAAATCGGCGTAGGCGTAAACGGTGGATTATTTCCAGACAAGTCTGAAATGGATTATGGTTATGGTGCAGATGTAAGACTTCAATATGATTTAAGCCCCTATGTGGCCCTTACTGCTTCGGGTGGTTATACCAGATTAAAATGGAAAGGAAGTCCGCTTAAGTTCGAATTTATCCCTTTATTAGGTGGCGTTAAAGTGTTTCCGATCGAGAGAATGTATTTAAGTACTGAATTAGGTTCAGGTTTGGCCATAAAAGATGGTGCTAACATGAACTTTATTTATACAGGTGGTTTAGGCTACGAATGGAAAAATGGTTTAGATCTGGGCATAAAATACGAAGGTTATGTAAACAATAGCGCTTCTGATCTCTATTTCATGAAAACCGGTCAATTTAACCTGAGATTAGGATATAATTTCAAATTATAATTAGAACATCATTTAATTTAAAGTCCCGATGAAAATCGGGACTTTTTTATTTATTTACCATTTTAATTGCTATTTTGAGCCGAAAACCAAATACAATGAAAAGAATATTCGGATTAGTAATACTTACCGCTTTAATGGCCTGTAACCAGGCAGAAAAAAAATCTACAGAACCTAAAGATTCAACAAAAACAGATTCAGCATCGGTTAGAAATGAGGTTTCTATAAAAGATAAGCAGAAATCTGAAATCTTTAACCAATATGTAGATTTAAAAAATTCACTGGTAAAATCAGATTCAGCTAATGCACAAAAATCTGCAGCACAGTTACAAAGTAGTTTAGCTGCTTATAAAGGTTGTGAGCCAACTGCTGCTGTTGCAGGCAAAATCGCGGCAAGCAATAATCTTGTTTCGCAAAGAAAAGATTTCACGGTTTTAAGCGCAGATATAATTGCGTTATTAAAAAATGCGGAAATAGAAAAAGGCACAATTTATGTTCAGCATTGCCCTATGGCGAATAAAGGAGATGGAGGTGACTGGTTATCAACCGAAAAGGAAATTAAAAATCCTTATTACGGCAAAGAAATGTTGGAGTGTGGGAGAGTTGCCGAAGAAATCAAAGCAAAATAAGATTTCAGATCCTGTCTAATTAAGCACGATTGTTACGTCATTTTGACTAATTATTCATATTAATTTAACAGATTTGTTATGCATGTATATTAATTTTATATAATTTAGAAAGCTATAAACACAATACAATAATATGTCAGATATTGCAGAGATCAAAGTTGATGGTAAGACAGTAGAATTGCCAGTAATTACAGGAACAGAAGATGAAAAGGCCATTGATATTTCAAAATTAAGAGATCTAACAGGTTTTGTTACTTTAGATACTGGTTTTAAAAATACTGGTTCTACCAAGAGTAAAATCACTTTTTTAGATGGTGAAAAAGGCATTTTAAAATATAGAGGTTATTCAATCGAAGAGCTTGCCGCAAAATCAAGTTTTTTAGAGGTCATTTATCTGATCATTTATGGAGATCTGCCAACGCAAAAACAACTTGAAGATCTACAGGCTGACATAAGCAAGCATACTTTGATCCATGAGGACATGAAGAAATTTTTTGATGGGTATCCATCAAGATCTCATCCAATGGGTCAATTAGGTTCCCTGATCTTCTCATTGTCTACATTCTATCCTGAGTGCTTAAAACCAAATCAAACTGCAGAAGAACAAGATTTAACCATTATCAAACTTTTGGCTAAATTCCCAACCATTGTTTCTTTCGTTTATAAAAAATCATTAGGTCATCCGCTTATTTATCCTAAAAATAAATATGATTATGTAACCAATTTCCTTTGGATGACATTTGGACAACGTACTGAAGATTACGATGTAAATCCGATTGTGGTTAATGCGATGAACAAATTGCTTATTCTGCATGCAGATCACGAGCAAAACTGTTCAGCATCTACCGTTCGTATTGTAGGTTCATCTGATTGTAATTTATATGCTTCAATTGCTGCTGGTATTGCTGCACTTTGGGGCCCACTACATGGTGGTGCTAACCAAGCTGTGATCGATATGCTTGAGTTGATTAAAGCTGATGGTGGTGATACAGAAAAGTGGATTGCCAAAGCGAAAGACAAAAACGATCCATTCCGTATGATGGGCTTTGGGCACAGGGTTTACAAAAACTTCGATCCAAGAGCTAAAATTATTAAAAAAGCTTGTGATGATATTCTGGAAAATCTAGGTATTGATGATCCGATTTTAGAAATTGCTAAGAAATTAGAAGAAGCGGCTTTAACTGATCAATATTTCATAGACCGTAAGTTATATCCAAATGTAGATTTCTATTCAGGTATTATTTACCGCGCATTAGGCTTCCCATCTGAAATGTTTACAGTTCTATTTGCTTTAGGCCGTTTACCAGGATGGATTGCACAATGGAAAGAAATGCACGAAAATAAAGAGCCGATAGGTCGCCCACGCCAGATTTATGTAGGTGAAACAGATAGAGAATTTGTTGAGCTTAAAGACAGAAAATAATTTCATTCCACATAAAAAAACCACTCGACAATATCGGGTGGTTTTTTTATGGACGTTGCTTTTATCCACTAACCGTCATCTCGAGCGAAGTGTAGCCTAGTCGAGAGATCTGCAGAGATAGATCTCTCCATTCCACTGCGTTCCAGTCGAGATGACGGCACTTTTTTAACGATGCGCGGTCGAAATTATGACATAATTTAAGTAGCCACGTAATAGATCAGATTTACCATTATCACTTCAGATACATTAAAGGCTATCCAATACATTACAATAATCCAAAACATTTTAAAAATAATGCTCCAACGTTTCCGCTGATAAAATACTTTCAAAGCATTGTACATATACCAGCAAATCCAAACTATAACACCAAGTTGAATGATATTGGTAACAATAGTCCCCTCACCAAAAACATGTTTAATTAAAGGATTTGTAAAAATTTGCACAATAAAATAGGCTGTCATTCCATGGATGGCAAAAATCAGGTGATTTAAATAATAAATATGATTTTTCCTGAAATTCCACATAATAAAAAGTGCCAATAAAGGCATTAACAAAAAGTATTGTTTTGGTCGGTTATGCTCTAGTGTTTCCTGAATTACTTCAGATTTTTCACCAATATTGATCGCTCTTTTTTTGATCATCCGTTCATACCAATTGTCTTGCTCGGTAAGTGTCAATTTCTTTTGCCTTCCTAAATAGGCAGCATAAGTGCTATCGTTTCTTTCGATATGGATATCACTAAAATCTTCGATCATATCGGCAATGGAATCAGATTTTAGCTTGTTGTTTTCAGCTTTAAGTCTATTTAATTCCTTTTCCTGATCTGCAAAACCAAGTCTCTCAAAGTCCTTTGTTTTTATTACTTTATTAAGCGATTTTGCAGTTCTATTCGCAATAGCTTTAGGTACTCCCGGAAGATTCAGTGCCTTATTTACACTGTCGGTAATACTCTCATTTTTTCGTTTTTCGGTCTTAGTTGACTCATGAGTATCTTTTTCAACATGTTTTGGTGAATACACCACCAAAAAATATACGATGGATACGAAGATATACATACTCACCGGATTAATATACCTTGCTCTTTTGCCAGCTAAATAATCGAGTGTAACCTGACCGGGCTTTGTTAAAAGAGGAGAGAGGGTTTGGAAGAATTTATTGTCGAAGTGAAAATAATGGGCTATGCTATGACTAATAAAAGCCCAGAAACTTTCTTTTAACTCTAAATTTGGTTGACCGCAATCGCTACAATAATGTTTCTCAACATGAGCACCGCAGTTTAAGCAATTGTGTTCTTTTCTATACTTACCAGCTGACATGGGACAAATCGAAATTATAAATGGTTAATGGCTTCTACTTCTGCTCGGGTATGTTTATGCTTAAATATGACCACAAAAACTATCGCAATAACCAGCACATAAATGGTAAAAGATAACCAGATGTTGTGCCAGTCTTTCACATCTAATGCCCTGCTTAAATTTCCATTTTCTAGCACACTGATTCCTTTGTTTTTCAAAAATTGAAGGAGATGTTTATTGTCTGCTTCGCTCTTTACATATTTAGATAATGAATCGATACTGCTATAATAGGTAGTAAAATATTTATTGATCATCCAACCTGACACTAAACTCCCAAACACAGCTCCGAAACCGTTAGTCATCATCATAAATAAGCCTTGGGCAGACGAACGTGTTTTTGGTGTGGTTGAAGTTTCTACGAACAGTGATCCCGAAATATTAAAGAAATCAAATGCCATACCATATACAATACAAGAAGTGATGATCATCCATAAATTGGTAGAAGGATCTCCAAAGGCAAATAACCCGAAACGTAATACCCAGGCAAACATGGCAATTGCAATTACCCATTTAATCCCAAATCTTTTCAAAAAGAATGGAATAGCAAGAATAAACAGTGTTTCTGATATTTGAGAGATGGATAAAATGATCGTAGAGTATCTGATTACAAAAGATTCGGCAAAAACCGGAAATAATTTAAATTCATCTAAAAAAACATCACCATAAGCGTTGGTTAATTGCAATGCAGCTCCTAAAAACATAGAAAAGATGAAAAACAAGGCCATTTTATAATCAGCAAACAGCTTGAATGATTCTAGGCCCAGTTTCTGTACGAATGTTTTTTTCTCACTAATTAAATTTAAAGGCTTACATGGAGGTAAAGTGAAAGAGTATATACCTAAAAATAAAGCACTTATACCAGCAATATAAAATTGATTTGCACTTGCTTTATTTCCGGTTAAATTGGTAAGCCACATGGCGGCAATAAAACCAACTGTTCCCCAAACACGGATGGGAGGAAAGTTTTTTACCACATCGAAGTTGCCGTTTTTTAACGTTGTATAGCTAATTGAGTTACTTAATGCAATGGTTGGCATATAAAAACACATAGACACCAATATTACCCAAAAGAAAGTATGCGGATCTTCTACCTGAGGCAGATAGAACATGGTGGCTGCGTAAAGGATATGTAAAATCGCATATAACTTTTCTGCATTGATCCATTTATCAGCAAGAATACCGGTTATGGTTGGCATAAATAGCGAAGCAATGCCCATGGTAGAAAAAATTATCCCAAAATCTGCACCGTCCCATTGTTTGGTTCCGAACCAATAATTTGCAATCGTAATTAACCATGCAGCCCATACAAAGAATTGCATGAAACTCATTATAGTTAAGCGAAACTTAACGTTCATAATAATAGTTTAGTTTGAATTATTGAAAGTAAAAGCTGAATATAGAACTATTTTGAATGATAATCCAAAATGAACCTAAATTATTTTAAACAATCTGGCTCATTTTAGAATTTAGCTTTTTATAGAAAGGATTTGAGAAAAAATCTAGACAAATTTCGATTAGATAAACATTTTTACGTGCATCAACGCTATGATGTTCCACGTTTATTCAATTCATCTCTTAACCTCGCAGCCTTTTCATAGGCTTCTTCGGCAATAGCTTCCTGTAATTTTTGTTGAAGTTCTTCTAATGTTAAATCACCGAAACCTTGTTGTTGGGTTGAGGTAGGCAAGCTATCCGCTTCAGGCTCTTTTGCAATAGAATCCATATTTTCGAGAAAAAGAAAATCATTCCCTTCTATTACGATTCCGGCAGAAGCCAAAATAAATTCGTAGGTATAAATCATGGCGTTAAAACGAACGGCCAAAGCAATGGCATCAGATGTTCTGGCATCAACTTCATGTGTGTTTTTACCATCACTGCAGATCAACTTTGCGTAAAAAACACCATCAACCAGGTTGTAGATGATAATTTCCTGGATATTGATATGAAAAGTATCAGCCATTGATTTGAACAAATCATGTGTTAATGGCCTACTAGGAGTCATTTTCTCAATTTCTATAGCAATGGCCTGTGCTTCAAATGCACCAATAATAATCGGTAAGCGACGGCGTCCATTTACTTCTCCTAAAACAAGGGCATAAGCACCAGATTGAGTCTGGCTGTAAGATAAACCTACAATATCTAATTTAACTTTTTTCATATTTGTTTTCCAAACCCCGCAGGTTTAATTCGGGTGATAAGTTTTTTTTCGGTCTCATTGAAGGCTATCGCCATTTAAAACCTGCGGGGTTTAAAGGTTTATTTTTATGCTTTATGTGCTTTTAATGCTTCAATTAACTTTGGTACAACCTCAAAAGCATCGCCAACAATACCATAATCGGCCACTTTGAAGAAAGGCGCTTCCGGATCTTTGTTGATTACTACAATCACTTTTGATGAGCTAACACCAGCCAAATGCTGGATAGCGCCAGAAATACCTATAGCAATATAAAGGTTAGGGCTAATGGCAATACCGGTTTGACCAACGTGTTCTGAATGTGGTCTCCAGTCTGCATCAGATACCGGTTTAGAACATGCAGTAGCAGCACCCAACAAACCGGCCAATTCTTCGATCATACCCCAATTTTCTGGTCCTTTTAAACCTCTGCCAGCCGAAACCACTAATTCTGCATCAGGTAATGAAACTTTGTCAGTTGCCCTAACAATCTCTTTAATAACAGTTCCTAAGTCTGATTGTTTAACATCAGCAGTAAAGGTCTCTATTGCCGCATCTGTAGCATTTTCTTTAACACCAAAAGCATTTGGATTTAAAGCAATTACTTTATTGGCCGATGTTAATTCGGTAATTGCGAATGCTTTACCTGAGAAGGCTGTTTTCTTAACCGAAAATTTACCATCAGTACTCGGTAATTCTACTGCACCATCAGCTAAACCTGCTTTAAGTTTTACTGCAATACGCGGCGCTAAACCTTTACCAGAGAAAGAGTTAGATAAAACTACAATATCGGCACCTTCTTTTTCCGCTGCTGCAGCGATAACACTTGCATAGGCTTGATTTACAAAGGTTTTTAATTGATCGGCACTTACGTTTAGTACTTTTGATGCACCGTATTTACCCAATTCCTTTAATTCGCTCTCGGCTACATCGCCAATAGAAATTGCGGTTAAATTAGTTGATTGCTGATCGGCAATGGCTTTGGCATAAGATACGGCTTCAAATACAGATTTCTTAAATTTGCCCTCAGCTTGTTCTACATATACTAATACTGACATATAATTTATTCCTTAAAAGGATTTTAGTAAAATTTATTTTTATTATTTAAAGTCCCCTTTAGGGGATTTAGGTGTTATATTACTTTAGCTTCACTATGAAGTAGGCCAATTAACGATTCTGTTTGATCGGCAGGAATTAACTTAACCGTTCCACGAGGCGCAGGGGTTTCATATTTTGTAACCTTGGTTACCTCTTCGATAGCAACTGCATCCACTACAGCCAATGGTTTTGTCCTTGCACTCATGATACCACGCATGTTCGGAATTTTTGGCTCTGCTACACCTTCAGCACAACTTGCAATAAACTTACCTGAAACGGTTAGCACTTCTTTACCACCCTCAATTTCTCTTTCAATCGTTGCTGTATCACCATCAACATCTAATTTTTTGATAATCGATACCGATGGAATGTCTAAAAATTCGCCAACCATAGCAGCAACCTGATTACCATTGTAATCGATAGACTCGCGCCCGGTTAGAATAATATTGAAATCTTTATCTTTTGCATATTCCGCAATCTGTTTTGCCACGAAATAGGCATCTCTCGGTGCCGCATTAACCCTAACTGCATCGTCTGCACCAATTGCAAGCGCTTTTCTAATGGTTGGATCGTTGCCCGCTTCACCTACATTAATAACTGTTACCGTTCCTTTACCGCCTTCGGTTAGCTCAATTGCCCTTGATAAGGCGATTTCATCGTATGGATTAACAATATATTGCACTCCTGACGTATTGAATTCGGTATTATCATTAGTAAAAGTTATTTTTGTCGTTGTGTCTGGCACATTACTGATACAAACTAATATTTTCATATGTTAATAGTGGTTTTTAGTGCTATGATATTATCAAGCCGAAATTTTTAGCTCATGATAATTCATATGTTATATGTTTATTATATAAGGTCTTTCTGCAAATTTAATTAAAAAAGCAAGGAAATAAAATGTCATCAACCCGTTTAAGTAAGTTATTGGAATTTTTAGAAAGCGATCCTAACGATCCTTTTATACTATATGCCTTAGCCACAGAGTATAACGCACAAAATGATAAGGAAAAGGCTTATTCTTTTTACCTTCAGTTAACGGATAAACACCCCGATTATGTTGGCACTTATTACCATTTAGGTAAATTGCTCGAAAAAGATGATCAAAAAGAGAAAGCTATAGCCATTTATCAGAAGGGTATGGAAGTAGCACGCAACAAAAGAGACATGCACGCTTTTTCTGAATTACAAGGCGCATACAATACAGCTGCCGGATTAGATTATGAAGATGATTAACCCCAAACCCCTAAAGGGGCTTTTAGTTTTGAGCTAATGCAAACAAACCCTATAGCTGCAAAAAAACAGTGGTTATTTATTAGAAACGTAATCTTTTTTACATTTACTTCTTTTGGAGGCGCACAAGCACACCTGGCTTTGTTGCTTAAATACTTTGTTCAGAGCACTAAATTTATCTCCGAGGAAGAACTTTTAGAGTTAAATGCACTGGCACAGGTACTCCCCGGGCCAGCATCCACGCAAACCCTGGTTGGTATAGCCTGGAAAGTTGGAAAACTTAAACTGGCCATTATTACTTTCCTGATCTGGATTTTACCCACAGCAACCATAATGACCTTTGCTGCAATAAGTTATGCTTTACTAGATCAAAAACAAAAATTTAACGATATTTTAGAATATATCCAGCCAATTGCACTGGGTATTGTAGCTTATGGTGCATGGAAGCTAGGTAAAAAGGTTTTATCCTCTCAGGTTTCTATATTCCTGGCCATTGCTTCGGTTATTGCCACATTAGTTTTAAGAAATGCTTATGTGTTTCCATTGTCGATATTGATTGGCGGAATGATCTCTTCGGCCATCGAAACACCAAAAGAGGAAGCAGAGTTAAGGGTTAAACTTTTTTCAAATATCAATCCTAAAAAACTGGTCTACTTTCTAGGTGCTTTGCTTTTATTTGCCCTGGTAGGTGCAATTATAAACAGAACATCGCCCTTTAGTTTGCCGATTCGTTTGCTCGAAAACTTTTACCGTAACGGGATACTGGTTTTTGGGGGCGGACAAGTGCTTGTTCCTTTGATGTTTACCGAGTTCGTAGAGATGAAACATTATTTGCCTTCATCTGGATTTTTATCAGGTTTTGCATTACAGCAGGCCTTACCTGGTCCAACATTTTCTTTTACGAGCTACTTAGGCGCATTAAGCATGAAGAATTTTGGTTATGGATTATGGGGCCAAATTTTAGGAGGATTGATCGGGGTGATCGGTATCAACTTACCCGGACTAATCCTCGTTTTATTTATTGTACCATTTTGGGACGATCTGAAAAAGATCTCTCGGATCCGTCATAGTCTTTCAGGAATCAATGCGGTTAGCGTTGGATTTATTATTGCTGCTTTTGTGCTGCTGTTAATACCAATGGGCTTTAACTGGATATTTTTAGGGATTATGGTCGCTACATTTTTGTTGTTAAATTTTACTAAAGTTAGTCCACCTGTTATTGTATTGGCAGGTATATTAATTGGATATTTATTTTAGTAAGATAAATATCAACATCGGATTTATAGAAAAATTTCTAAAATTTGGAAAGCAAAGGCAGTAAACTTTGGGCTAATGTAGCCCCGCTATCACTGCTGCTCCGATGAAGAATCGGGAGCATTCGTTCTATCGGGTTTAGATTGGTTGGTTCCCTGCTACTAGGTCAGTTTTCCGTGCGAGTGTATAAAGTGTATAATTTTCAGTTCCAAATGAAGCAGAGACTCTCCTTGTATTAATGACAGGTGAGTTTAAAAGATTAAATCTTCTCAGATTATCGTCATTGCGAGAAGGCTTTTTCAGCCGACGAAGCAATCTTACAACGATCGCTACTAGCGAGAGCTTTAAGATTCCCGCCTGCGCGGGAATGACAATCATTCTATTGAAGTCTGCCGCCTCAAGAGGAATAATTATCTCACAAAAATCATATGTATCACATGAAAATTTTGGAGCATTTTAGTTCGTGTGGGATTTCCTAAAACGGTGGATCATCATCATTATAGTCGTCCATTTTTGAAGGACGGATAATCACGTTGCTTTGTTTTTCAAAATCCTGTGATGGATACATACCAGCTGAAGGATCAGCCGCAAATGAACTTGGCGGCGCATTAAAGTCTTCTTCCAAATCCGTAAACTTCACAAATTTACCTACGAATTTAAGTGGTACAATTCCGGTTTCACCGTTACGGTGTTTTGCAATGATAACCTCACCAATACCCGCTTGCGATCTTCCTTGTTCATCCTCGGTAATACCATAGTATTCAGGGCGGTATAAGAATAATACCATATCCGCATCCTGCTCAATTGAACCCGACTCACGTAAATCGGATAACATTGGCCGTTTTCCTTGTAAACCTGGTCTACTCTCTACCGCACGACTTAACTGCGATAGTGCGAGCACCGGAACATCAAGTTCTTTTGCAACCGATTTTAGCGCTCTCGAAATACTACCAATTTCCTGCTCACGGTTACCACCGCCTTTTCCTTCGCCTTTACCATGCATTAACTGCAAGTAATCGACAATTACCAATTGAATATCGTATTGTGATTTTAATCTTCTGCATTTTGCCCTGAACTCAAAAATATTTAGTGCAGGCGTATCATCAATTAATAGGGGAGCTTCAGTTAAACGGCCAATTTTACTATGTAACTGCTGCCATTCCCATTCCTGTAAATTTCCTTTCCTGATTTTTTCCTGCTCAATTTCTGCTTCTCCAGAAATCAGACGGTTAACCAACTGAACTGACGACATCTCCAGTGAGAATACTACCGTTGGTTTTGCAAAATCGACGGTAGCGTTTCTTGCACAGGTCAGTACGAAAGCCGTTTTTCCCATCGCCGGACGTGCAGCAATAATTACTAAATCCTGCTTTTGCCAACCACCGGTTATTCTATCTAGTCCTGTAAAACCAGTAGGCACGCCAGTTAAACCGTCGGTTTTAGTACGAAGCTCTTCAAGTGTAGCTAGCGATTGCTTAATGATATCGTCCATTTTCTGTGTATCTCTACGCAGGTTATTCTGGGCAATTTCGAAAAGTCCTTTTTCTGCCTGATCTAAGAGATCGAAAATATCAGTCGTATCTTCGTAGGCATTTGTAATAATTTCGGTTGAGATCCTGATCAGTTCACGCTGAATATATTTCTGAGAAATAATACGTGCGTGAAACTCAATATTTGCTGCTGATGCAACTCTATTGGTTAAGTTGGTAATGTAGTAGGCGCCACCAACCATTTCTAAAGAGCCTAATGTTCGCAGTTCTGCCGTAACTGTTAAAATATCAACGGGTCGCGATTTTTGAAATAGAATATGAATCGCTTCAAAAATTTTCTGGTGGGCAATGTTATAAAACACCTCTGGTTTCAAAACATCAATTACAGCAGAAAGCGCATCTTTTTCGAGCATTAACGCTCCAAGAACTGCTTCCTCAAGATCTAATGCCTGAGGGGGAATTTTCCCCTGTGAACTTATAGTATTACTTAACCTGCTTTTTCTAGCAGTCATACTGTTCTTTCCGCCTTGTTCATTATCGATACTCATTCCACAAAAGTAATCAAATTTTGATGCGGTTGTTCGAATTAGTTACTAGCTGTTTGTTAACAAATTGAAGCATAATCAGATTAAATTTTATTGGATTTATGATTCCATATAAATTTTTAAACAATTAAATGTTAATAAGGAGCACATTGTTTAGGGCTAAAACATTTTATTTGAATACTTTTGCCTAACAATTTCAAAACATGGATAATTTTAGAAGACCGCAACGCGCAAAAGAGAATAATGAGTTTGTATTCGGCATCAGGGCCGTAATAGAAGCCGTTAAAGCAGGAAGAGACATTGAAACCATTTACCAGCAACGCGGTCTGGGCGGTGAACTTTTTTTAGAATTAAAAGCCCTTTTAAAAGATACTTTGATTCCTTTAAACTCGGTTCCGATCGAGAAGCTGAATCGCATGTCGCAGAAAAACCATCAAGGTGTAATTGCGGTTATTTCGCCGATTACCTATCAGAATATTGAAGATATTATTCCAACCATTTTCGAAAAGGGTGAGGTGCCATTAATTTTGGTATTAGATAGCGTAACTGACGTCCGTAATATGGGTGCCATTGCCCGTACAGCCGCATGTGTAGGGGTACATGCTATTGTTGTTCCGTTAAAAAATGCAGCACAGATCAATGCTGATGCCATTAAAACATCCGCAGGTGCATTATTCAGCATCCCAATCTGTCGCCATGCTAACCTGCACAAAACCTGTTTATTTTTACAAGAAAGTGGCTTGCAGATCGTAGCCTGTACCGAAAAAACCAGTGATTTTATTTATGCACCAGATTATACTATGCCTACTGCGATTGTAATGGGATCGGAAGATGAAGGAATTTCTAACGATCTTTTAAGGGTAGCCGATCACCTGGCTAAAATACCAATGGCAGGAAAAATCGAATCGTTAAATGTTTCTGTTGCTGCTGGAGTAATTTTATACGAAGCGGTTAGACAAAGAACGGTTTAGGTAAACGGGTTGTTGATAGGTATTATTAAATACCCATTGAGATCGTCTTCCTGATCCGATAACTATCGGATTTGTTGCAGGGTCTTTCACAATAAAATAAGATAGGAATATAAAATGGATGATGAAAACTATGCTACATCATCCATCTTACATTTATTTAGATGAATTTATTGCCAAAACGCGATTTAACTTCCGCAACAAATTCTTTAACTTTTTGCTCTTCATTTCTTGGACAGATCATCAGCATATTATTGTTTTCTACAACGATGTAATCGTGAAGGCCCTGCAGGATCACCAATTTATCTTTAGGAACATTTACCATACAGTTCGATGAATCGAACATCAGCACCTGCTCTGAAGGGATAACAGCATTACCAACATAATCTTTCTCTGCCATCTCATAAATAGAGGCCCAGGTTCCTAAATCAGACCAGCCGAAATCAGATGGAAGCACATAAACATTTTCTGCTTTTTCCATAATCCCAAAATCTATTGAAATATTGGTACATTGAAAATAAGCATTATTGATAAATTCTTTTTCGCCAGCTTTATTCAACTCAGATCTACCGATATTAAATATCTCGTACATATCTGGAAGGTGTTTCTCGAAAGCATTCAGTATCGCCTTAGCCGACCAGATAAAGATCCCTGCGTTCCACAAGAAATCGCCACTCTGTAAAAATGATTTTGCCAGTTCTAAATTTGGCTTTTCGGTAAAGGTTTTAACTTTATGAAGATCAGTATCGGTATTGAGCACGTAATCTGTATGCTGAATATAACCGTAACCTGTATCCGGACGGTTTGGTTTAATCCCCAACGTGATTAAACAATCATTTTTCGATGCAGCCTCTAAAGATTGCTCAATAGACGCTATAAAGCCGTCAATATTAGCGATGGTATGATCCGAAGGGGCAACAACAATCGTTGCATTAGGGTTTAACTCGGCTATTTTTAAACTTCCATAAGCAACACAAGGGGCGGTATTTCTCATTAAAGGCTCCGCCAAAATCTGGTTATCTGTTAATTGCGGTAATTGCTCTTTAATTAAATCTGAATAAATTTCGTTGGTAACGATAAATATATTTTCAGGAGGACAGATGTTTAGAAATCTTTCGTAAGTACTTTGAATCAGGGTTTTTCCAACGCCGAAAAAATCGATAAACTGTTTTGGATATTCCGTTCTGCTTACTGGCCAAAAGCGACTTCCGACGCCACCGGCCATAATTAATGCATAATAATCTTTATTCATTTTTTATTTTAAAAATTACACTATGCCTTCGTTAAGGAGGTCGTGTAAATGGATAATGCCAAAGTAAGTATTTTGTTCTAGAACTAACAACTGTGTAATGTTATTTTGCTTAATAATATCTAAAGCATCAACGGCTAAAGCATCAAATTGTATGCTCTTTGGCGTTCTGCCCATTATATCTTCAGCTTTTAAGTTTGCAATAGAATTGTTATTTTCTAACATCCGCCTTATATCACCATCAGTAATAATGCCTAGTACTTTATCATCGCTATCAACAACAACAACTGCACCCAAACGGTTTTTACTAATTTCTATTAACACATCTTTAACCGATGCGGATGGATGTATGGAAGGTTTCTCATTAGACAAAGCCAGATCCCGGGCTTTTAAATAGAGTTTTTTACCCAATGATCCGCCCGGGTGATATTTCGCAAAGTCGGATTCATTAAAATCTCTGCATTCCAGCAAACAAATAGCTAGGGCATCGCCCAGTGCCAATTGCGCCGTTGTACTGGTGGTGGGGGCCAAATTATGCGGACAAGCTTCTTTTTCGAAAGAAGTGTTCAAAATCAGATCGGCCTGTTCGGCTAAAAAAGAATTCAATTCACCAACCATCCCGATGAGCAGATTGCCAGCTGTTTTTAACAAGGGGGTAAGCACTTTTATTTCTGGCGTGTTTCCACTTTTAGAGAGGCAGATTATAATATCATCTACCTGTATCATCCCCAGATCGCCATGAATTGCATCTGCGGCATGCATAAAAATAGCAGGGGTACCTGTTGAATTAAAAGTAGCTACCATTTTTTGTGCAATAATTGCACTCTTTCCTATACCCGTAACAATTACCCGCCCTTTGCCATGTAAAATGCTTGATACGGCTTTTTCGAAATCGCTGTTAATATTCTTTGCAACATTTAATATTGCTGCTGCCTCAAGCTCTAATGTGCTTACAGCCGATTGGATTATTGATTTTTTACTTTTCAAAGAGAAAATAATTGTCTGTTAATACTTGAAATTCTTGTAAAATTATGTTATTTTGGATACAAAAATAGCATCGCATATTTTATTACACAAAATGGACGTGAAAAAGTCGTTATTTGATAACCTACAAAATTTCTTCGGGTTTGACAATTTCAAAGGTGATCAGGAGTCGATCATTACAAATATTTTAGAAGGCAATAACACATTTGTTATTATGCCAACAGGCGGAGGGAAGTCTATTTGCTATCAGTTACCCGCTTTAATGAGCGAGGGAACAGCAATTGTAATCTCTCCACTAATTGCATTGATGAAAAACCAGGTTGACCAATTAAGGGCTTTTGGTGGAAATGACAGTATTGCTCACTTTCTTAATTCATCCCTAAATAAATCTGAAATTACTCAAGTTAAATCTGATCTTTTAAGCGGTCAGACTAAGTTATTGTATGTTGCTCCAGAGTCTCTGGCGAAGCAGGATAATATTGAATTTTTAAATCTGATTAAAATCTCTTTCGTTGCCGTTGATGAAGCGCATTGTATCTCTGAATGGGGGCACGATTTCAGGCCAGAATACCGTAAGATTAAACAGGTTATTGCAGGATTAGGAAATAACATTCCAATTATTGCATTAACTGCAACTGCTACGCCAAAAGTACAGCAGGATATTATGAAGAATCTTGGAATGACGGAAGCAACATTGTTTAAATCGTCATTCAACAGGCCCAATTTATTTTACGAAATCCGCCCTAAAAGAGACATTACCAAAGAAATTATTAAGTATATTAAATCTAATCCGGGCAAATCCGGGATTATTTACTGCCTTAGCCGTAAGAAGGTTGAGGAAGTGGCAGAAGCATTAAATCTAAATGGAATTAGTGCCTTGCCTTATCATGCGGGGTTAGACCCGAAGGTTAGGGCCGAAACACAGGATAAATTTTTAATGGAAGATGCTGAGGTTATTGTTGCAACCATTGCCTTTGGTATGGGGATCGACAAACCCGATGTTCGCTTTGTGATTCACCATGATGTACCAAAAAGTATGGAGGGTTATTACCAGGAAACTGGCAGGGCCGGACGTGATGGTGGCGAAGGTGTGTGTATTGCTTTCTACGCTCAAAAAGACGTAGATAAGCTGGCTAAATTTATGAAAGACAAACCAGTTTCGGAACGTGAAATTGGCACACAGATATTAAAAGAAGTGATTGATTATGCTGAATCTGGCGTATGCCGACGTAAGCAGATCCTTCATTATTTCGGTGAAAATTTTAACGAAACGGGCTGTAACTGCATGTGCGATAACTGCAAAAAGCCTAAAAAGCAATTTGATGCAGAAAGTCAGTTGTTGACCGTTTTAAAATTTATCGAAAAATCGGGCGAAAAATTTGATGATGCACACCTGTTAAACGTATTTTTAGGTTTAGAAACCGCTCAGACAATTGCTTACGAACACAGCAAGATTCCTGAATTTGGAATCGGTAAAGAAGAAGGCGAGCTGATGTGGAAATCGATTATCCGCCAGGCTGTTCTAAATAATTTCCTTTTTAAAGACATTGATAATTACGGTTTATTAAAGTTAACCAAACAGGGAAGAGATTTTATTATCAACCCTTATAGCCTTAAATTCATACTAAACGAACCAATAGAAAACGGTGCTGATGACGATGACGATGATGTAAAACAAGGTACAGGTGCTTTAGATACCCATCTTTTGTCATTGCTTAAAGAGCTACGTAAAAAAATTGCGAAGCAAAAAAGTGTTCCACCATTCGTAGTTTTCCAGGATCCATCTTTAGAGGAAATGTGTACACATTATCCGATTACGATGGAAGAGCTTCGCCAGATTTCTGGTGTTGGTTCGGGGAAAGCGATGAAATTCGGTACACCTTTCATCGAACTGATCAAAAAATATGTCGAGGATAATGATATCGAACGTCCTATCGATTTGATTATTAAAACGCAGGCCAATAAATCGCAGATGAAGGTTTCGATCATTCAAAATATCGACAGACAGATTGGTTTGGAAGATATTGCCGATTCGAAAGGTATCACTTATGAAGAAATTCTGAAAGAAGTAGAATCGATTGTAAACTCTGGTACTAAACTTAACCTAAACTATTTCATTGATGAGGTAATTGATGATGATAGACAGGATGAAGTATTTGACTACTTCAGAGCAGCTGAAAGCGATTCTATCGATGAAGCACTTAACGAATTAGGCGAAACCGATTATACCCGCGAAGAAATTCAATTGATGCGGATTAAATTCATGTCAGAACTAGGAAATTAAAAATTAGATGTGAGATAGGAGATGCCAGATTTGAGACGGACTCACATCTCACATCTCACATCTCACATCTCAGATCTCAGATCTCAACTATGCTTAACTATTTAGATAAATTAAAAAATACAGATTCGGGAAATTTCTTTTTAATGGCTGGTCCATGCGCTATTGAAGGCGAGGATATTGCCATGAGAATTGCCGAAAAGATTATTACAATTACTGATAAACTTCAGATTCCATATATTTTTAAAGGTTCGTACCGAAAAGCAAATAGAAGCAAAGGAAGTTCTTTTACAGGCATTGGCGATGAAAAAGCTTTGCGCATTTTAGAAAGGATTGGTAGAGAGTTTGGTGTGTCAACGGTTACCGATATCCATGAAAGTGGTGAGGCCGCAATGGCTGCTGCTTATGTAGATGTATTGCAGATCCCTGCATTTTTATGTCGCCAAACTGATTTACTAATTGCTGCAGCCGAAACCGGAAAAGTAGTAAACGTTAAAAAAGGTCAGTTCCTTTCCGCAGGTTCAATGAAATTTGCAGTAGAAAAGGTAAAAGAAGCTGGAAACAACAAAGTGATTTTAACAGATAGAGGTAATACTTTCGGTTATCAGGACCTGATTGTTGATTACCGTGGTTTACCCGAAATGCAGGGTTTCGGTGTTCCGGTAGTGATGGATTGCACACATTCCTTACAACAACCCAATCAAAGTAGTGGTGTTACCGGTGGTAAGCCAGAATTAATTTCAACTATCGCTAAAGCAGCAATTGCAGTAGGAGCAGATGGTTTATTTATTGAAACACACCCTGATCCTGCAAATGCAAAATCGGATGGGGCCAATATGTTACATTTAGACCTGTTGGAAGAAACATTAACCAAACTGATCCGAATCAGACAAGCTATATTATAATCTTGAACAATCCGAAAGTATTTCTCACTGCCGAATGGCGTAAACTGGCTTTGGCACAGTATGCCGTAGATAAAGAAATACTTTCGAAATACCTTCCTCCGCACACCGAATTAGATGATTGGCGGGGTAAATATTATGTGAGTTTAGTTGGCTTTATGTTTGTTGATGTTAAACTTCGAGGCCTTAATATCCCATTTCACACTGATTTTGAAGAGGTTAACTTAAGATTTTACGTCAAATTTAAGGATGGAGACGGGTGGAAAAGAGGAGTGGTATTTATTAAAGAATTTGTACCCAAGCCTGCCATCACCTTTGTAGCCAACACCATTTATAAGGAGAATTACCAAACATTCCCGATGAAACATGTTTGGATTGAACAAGAACATCAGCTTGAGGTAGATTATCGCTGGAAAAACCGAACCTGGCATAATTTTTCAATCATTTCTTCTTCAAAGGCAGAACAAATACAGATTGGTAGCGAAGAAGAATTTATCACAGAACATTATTGGGGTTATACTAAAATCAACGCAAATAAAACATCTGAATATGGTGTTGAACATCCGCGCTGGCAAGTTTATCCTGTAAAAGATTATAAAATTAATGCCGATTTTGGAATTAACTATGGAAATGATTTTTCTTTTTTAAACGATGTTAAGCCTGATTCTGTATTCTTGGCTGAAGGCTCTGAAATAAGGGTGTTAAAAGGGAAAAAGTTTTAATACGGCAAATATTCTTGTCATTCTGAATGCAATGAAGAATCTTTATTAAATAAATTTCAACTTGTGTTTCATAAGCGGAGGATTCTTCACTAAGTTCAGAACAATAAATTTACCATTATATCCTATGATAGTCTCCGCGCCAATTTTTAATGGCTTTTTTGATCTCATCAGGAGATAACTTATCTACTACGGCTTTATCAACTAAGGCTATAAATTCTTCATCACCAGCAAAACGCAAAGCCATAATTTGCCCCATTCTCAGCTCACTCGGAAGTGCTTTACCCACAAGAATGTAATAACGCAACTTTTCTTCGGCTCTTGCAGCTCTATCCTGTGCCTTAAGTGCAAACATCCGTGCCATTACAGCTATAATGGCAATCAGGAAAAATGCAAGCACAAGCAAGCCCGTAATTATAGTAGGTATGGCTATGCAACAATAAATGGCAAAACCTAATCCTAAAACCTCTAAGGGTATTGTAAAAAAATGGAAAGGTGGATAAAATCTCTTATGGTTTCCGTAATGCTGAGACATCTTGATTTTTTTAAGTAATACTTTATATGTTTATATTTTAGTAATTACAAATGACGTTCTACGATTGCTTTTCCTACCTGATTCCGTTTTATTATCAGCGATCGGTTTACTTGCTCCAAAGCCCTTAAAGGTAAGCCTTTTAGCATCAATACTATTTTTGATCAGGTACTCGTAAACTGCATTGGCACGGTTAAATGACAATTTTTCATTCAACTTATCATCGCCAACATTATCGGTATGCCCCTGAATCTCAATCTGTACGTTTTCGTTTTGTTTCAAAAAATCGATAAGTAGATCCAGTTCACGGATAGAAGCGGGTAAAAGATTAAACTTATTGGTATCGAAGAAAATGTTTCTTAAGGTTACATTTCCACCTTGCTTTATTTTCTCGATATAAACTTCAATCTGGTAAGGTTTATTGATATCTCCTGCCTTGAGCTCAAAGTTTTCAGAGTAAAACATGTAACCTTCGGCATTTACATTAAACAGATAATTACTCCCAACAGGCATTACCGCTAAAAACTGACCAGTTTCTGGATCAGTATAATCGTCGAAAACAGTTTTATTGCTTTTCAGATCAACCACCTGAACATTACTTTCGATCGTTTTTTTAGTATCCCGGTCCCTTACAATCCCTTTCACATAAGAAACCTTCAGCGGTTTAGCTACTTCAGGAATTCCAAAGCTATAAATATCCTGTAAGCCAAAACCTCCTTTTAAATTCGAAGAAAACAAGCCGAAATTTCCATCAGCACTTACTACCAAACCACTTTCATCTTCGAAAGAATTGATTGGATAACCGATATTAACCGGCTTTTGCCACTTGCCATCATTATCCATTCTGCTATAATAAATATCTTTGTTTCCAAAACCTAGCCAACCATCAGAAGAAAAATACAAAGTTCTTCCATCAGCATGCAAAAATGGTGTGTTTTCATCATAAACCGTGTTAATATCAGGCCCCAGGTTAATGGCAGGTCCCCATTTGGCATCATCGGTAATACTGCTTTTCCAGATATCATAACCTCCAGATCCACCTGGTCTGTTACTTATAAAATACAAGGTTCTTCCATCAGGACTGATTGCAGGTTGTGATTCCCAATATTCTGAATTAACGGGTTTCCCAACGTTGTAAGGTTCGCCCCAATCTTTTCCCTCACGGTGTGAAACATAAATATCACACCTACCTAGGCCGTCTGGTCGGTTGCATCCCGTAAAAAAAAGGTACTTCCCATCAGGCGAAATGGTTTGCGCCCCTTCATTGTATCGGATAGTATTTATATTGCTGGATAAGGGAGTAGCGGCACCCCATTTATTATTTTTAAGCTGTGATGTCCAGAAATCTTCATTACCATTTAGCTGACGCGTAAAAACCAAAGTTTCACCATCAGCTGTTATCGCAGGAAAGTACTCAGCATCTGTTGTATTTACACCTTCAGCTAAATTTGTTGGACTATATTTTACGGGTTTCTCGATTGCTATGGTGGCGAAATCACAATCTAAAAGATATTTCTTTGCTCTTTTTGCTCTATCAGATGAAGGATCTAATGTTAAAAATTCACTAAAATGCTGTTTCGATTTTAAATAATCCTGAGTTGCGAATTCGGTTTCAGCCAAGCCATAAATTACAGCCGGAGCTACAGTTTTATTGATCAATATGGCTTTTTCGTAAGCAGCTTTGGCTTCAGTATACTTTTTTTGTGATTTATAAACGCCAGCAAGCACAATATAGGCATTCTGAAATAACGGATCAGCTTCAACCGCACTTTCTAATACCTGTTCGGCAGCAGCATAATTCAGTTTATCAATAAATGGACCGGATTTTTCAAAAAAAACCTGTGCTTTTTTATTCGGGGAGCTTTGCCCAAAACAATAAATACTCAGTATGCTAAAGAAGAGGACTAAACAGAATTTCATTACATTAACATTTGGTGATAAAGCTAATGTATTGTTTTTAAGGAATATTTAAAAATTTGTGTGTTTGCAAAGAAATTTCCCATTTTGGGTTTGCCATTACATAATCAATAATTAATGGTGTAATTTCTTTTGATTTAGACCATTCTGGCTGTAGATATAATTTACAGGTAGGAGACACCATAGCCGCATATTCTTCAGCCCATTTAAAATCACTTTTATTAAAAACGATCACCTTTAATTCGTGCGCAAAAGGTGTAATATCCGGTCTTGGTGCTTTAAATTTCTTTGGTGATAAGCAGATCCAGTCCCAATTTCCAGAAAGTGGGTAGGCACCAGATGTTTCTATAAAGGTAAGAATACCTCTTTCTTTTAATTTATTGGTTAAATAATCCAGGTTATAAATCAAGGGTTCGCCACCTGTAATTACAACAGCCTTACCCGGAAATTTATCGGCGTTTTCAACAATTACATCCGATGCCGTAAGTGGATGCATTTCGGCGTCCCAGCTTTCTTTCACATCGCACCAATGGCAGCCTACATCGCAGCCCCCTAAACGGATAAAATAAGCTGCTTTACCAGTATTAAATCCTTCGCCCTGTATGGTATAAAATTCTTCCATTAAAGGAAGTAATGTGCCGTCTTCTGGTATGTCTTGTTTCATTTTTGAGGATGCAAATATCCTAAAAAAATATGGTGATGCTGTTCCTCTTTTGAAATTTAATGTAAAGATGAAATAAGACTGATATTTATTTGCCGTATTTTAGCTGCATGAAGTGGTTTAAGGCATTAAATAACAACCAGATTCCCCGTCTTGATACAATTAAAACAATTGAAGTTGCGGGAAAACAAATTTGTTTGATTAATAATGAAGACAAAATTACCGCAACCCAATCGCATTGTCCGCATGCTGGCGGACATTTTAGTGGCGGCTGGTGCAAAAACGGACATCTGGTTTGTCCGATCCATCGCTACGAATACAATTTAACCACGGGAAGGGGAGCAGAGGGACAGGGTGATTATATCAACATCTATCCAACAGAATTGCGCGAAGATGGCCTTTATATTGGTTTTGAAGAAAGCTGGTGGAGTAAATTGTGGAGTTGATTTTTAACCACAGATAAAAAGGATGAACACAGATGTATTATAGGTTCACTAGTTCATTGGTCATTCGTTCATTGGTAAAGCCAATTGCCTATCGTAAGCGGGGTATATGCTAACTAACTGCCTTTTCATTAAATAAAAAAAGCGATCCAAAAATGAACCGCTTTCCCTTATTTAGTCTTTAGGCTTAAGAATATATCTCTTTCCTAGCCGATGCTAATGTGTTTTTTAATAAACCAACAATGGTCATTAAACCCACACCACCAGGAACAGGCGTAATATAAGAAGCTTTGGGTGCAACATTTTCGAAATCTACATCACCATATAACTTAAAGCCAGATTTGGTTTCAGCAGAAGTTTCACGGTTAATACCTACATCAATAATAATGGCACCAGGTTTCACCATATCGGCAGTAACAAAATTCTTTTTACCAATGGCAGCAATCACGATATCTGCTTGGAGAACCTGTTCTTTTAAATCTTTAGTACGAGAATGGGTAAGTGTTACCGTACAATTGCCTGGATTGGCATTGCGGGCCATTAAAATGCTCATTGGGCTACCCACAATATTACTGCGACCAACAACCACACAATGCATTCCTGTAGTATCGATGCCATATTCTTGCAACATCAATAGTATACCATAGGGTGTAGCCGGGATAAAGCAAGGTAGGTTGCGCATCATTCTACCTAAATTTACCGGGTGAAATCCATCAACATCTTTACGATGATCGATCTTTTCGGTAACTTTCTCCGGATCAATGTGCTTCGGCAAAGGCAATTGAACAATTAATCCGTCTACATCATCATCCTGGTTAATTTCTTCAATTTTCGCCAATAACTCAGCTTCAGTTACCGAATTATCATATCTATGTAACGATGATTTAAAACCGACCTTTTCGCAGTTTTTCATCTTACTGGCCACATAAGTTTCGCTTCCACCATCGTTACCCACTAAAATAGCAACGAGGTGTGGCTTGCGACCACTTTTATTTAAAAATTCGGCAGCTTCTTCTGCAATTTGAACTTTAATTTTTTCTGATACGTATTTACCGTCTAATAATTTCATTCTTAAAGATGTGAGAAATGAGATTTGAGATCTGAGATCGAACAAATTGTCTAATGTCTCATATCCTATCATCTCATATCTAATTTTTAATCTAATTTCAAAACCGCCATAAATGCACTTTGTGGAATTTCTACGTTTCCAACCTGGCGCATACGTTTTTTACCTTTTTTCTGTTTCTCCAATAACTTACGTTTACGGGAAATATCACCACCGTAACATTTAGCTGTTACATCTTTACGTAAAGCACTTAATGTTTCGCGGGCAATAACTTTAGCACCAATTGATGCCTGTATTTTAATCTCGAACTGTTGGCGAGGGATTAATTCTCTTAATTTCTCGCAAATTTTCTTTCCAAAATCGTAAGCATTGCTACGGTGGATTAAAGATGATAATGCATCAACCGGCTCGTCATTTATTAACATATCTAAACGAACCAAATCGGATTTACGATAACCAATCTGATGATAGTCGAAAGATGCGTAGCCCTTTGAGATCGTTTTCAATTTATCATAAAAATCAAATACAATTTCGCCCATTGGCATTTCAAAAACCAGCTCAACACGATCAGATGTTAAATACGATTGATTTACAATTGTTCCTCTTTTCTGAATACAAAGTGACATTACAGGACCAACAAAATCAGCTTTGGTAATGATGTTTGCTTTAATAAATGGTTCTTCAACTGAATCCAATTTACTTGGGTCGGGCAAATCAGATGGATTATTTACAAAAATTTCATCCCCTTTAGTAGTGTGGGCAATGTAAGATACGTTGGGAACGGTTGTGATAACCGTCATGTCGAATTCACGCTCCAAACGCTCCTGGATAATCTCCATGTGCAACATACCAAGGAACCCGCAACGGAAACCAAAGCCTAATGCAGCAGAGCTTTCCGGTTCGAAAACAATAGATGCATCATTGAGTTGCAACTTGTGCATTGCCTCGCGAAGTTCTTCAAACTCATCAGTATCAACAGGGTAAATACCTGCAAAAACCATTGGTTTAACCTCTTCAAAACCTTGAATCGAATCTAAAGATGGTCTTGCAGTAGTCGTAATCGTATCACCAACTTTTACCTCTCTGGCTTCTTTAATACCGGAAATAATGTATCCCACATCTCCGGTTTTTACCACATTACGTGGTGACATATCCAGTTTCAGAATCCCAACCTCATCAGCTAGATATTCTTTACCAGTATTAATGAATTTTACTTTGTCGCCTTTTTTAATTTCGCCGTTTACTACTTTATAATAAGCAATAATTCCTCTGAATGAGTTAAAAACAGAGTCGAAAATCAAAGCTTGTAAAGGTGCTTCCGGATCACCAACCGGAGCTGGAACGCGGTCTACAATGGCCTGAATAATATCAGGGATACCCATTCCGGTTTTACCCGATGCAGGAATAATATCTTCTCGTTTACACCCAATTAAATCAATAATCTGGTCTTTTACTTCCTCAGGCATTGCCCCAGGTAAATCCATTTTATTTAAAATCGGAATAATTTCAAGGTCGTGTTCAAGTGCTAAATATAAGTTCGAAATGGTCTGTGCCTGAATACCTTGCGAAGCATCAACAATAAGCAATGCACCCTCGCAGGCAGCGATGGAACGCGAAACTTCGTACGAAAAATCTACGTGTCCAGGTGTATCAATCAGGTTGAAATTATATTCGATATCACCTACTTTATAGTTCATTTGTATGGCATGACTTTTAATTGTTATGCCTCTCTCACGCTCTAAATCCATGTTATCGAGCAATTGTGCCTGCGCCTCACGCTTTGAAATTGTCTCGGTGTATTCTAATAACCTATCAGCCAAGGTGCTCTTGCCATGGTCAATATGTGCAATAATGCAAAAATTACGTATATGCTTCATCTTTGCGCAAAGATATGCTTTTTAAGGTAATTTTTAATCTAGAAAATATCTGCTACAGGCAATTGATCTGAAAAGCAAATACAGTGAGTTTTCTGTTACTGCAGACCTGCTTTCCACTCTATTCCGTTGCACTCCTTGTACGTTCCATCCGATAGCTATCGGATCAGGTTTATTTTATCAGAGATGGTTTACTTTTGAAAATTTATTAGTACGGATTATAAAAATTGAATCAAGATAAAAGAGATGCACACAGATATCTTACCTATCTGTGTGCATCTGTGGTTAAATTCTCTTAGGGTTAATCTAAACCATCGTTTTTTTCCATTTACCCTTTTTAAACAAGATATAGGCAGCTATAGCAATACCTGCTTCAGCTGCTGGGATGGCAATAAAAACACCTGTTGGGCCCATTTCTAAAAATTTGGCCAAAAAGTAAGCAAAAGGAATCTGGAACAACCAAAAGGCAAAAACATTAATTTTGGTAGGTGTCCAGGTATCGCCAGCGCCATTAAATGCACTACTGAATACCATTGCAGCTCCGTAAATCACAAAACCGAGGCTCATAATCTTAAGGGCCTTACTGGCAATAGCTATTACCTCTTCATCTGAAGTGAAAAATGCCGCGAACAAATGCCCACAGGTTAAGAACAGTACACTTACAACTGCCATGAAAACAATAATGTATTTCAAGGTTTGGAATACTGATTTTTCAGCGCGATCTATATGGCCTGCGCCTAAATTCTGACCAACCAGAGTAGCGGCTGCATTGCTTAAGCCCCAGGCTGGTAACATAAAAAACATCATGAGTCGCAGTGCTGTCTGGTAACCTGCTGATCCTGTATCACCACCAGTAGTGGCAACAAGTTCTGCCAAAAACACCCAGCTACAGCTCGCAATTACGAACTGGAAAATAGCCGGAGCGGCAATTTTAACGATCGCTTTAATCTGGGTAAAATCAGGCAAGAAGTGACTAATGCGTATCTTTAGTATGTTTTTACCACTAAACAGATTGTAAACCTGATAAGTAACTCCTAAACCACGACCAATGGTAGTGGCAATTGCAGCGCCTGTTAAACCGAATGCCGGCACTGGCCCAAACCCATTGATAAAAATAGGGCAGAGGATGATGTTCGCAATATTGGCGATCCACAAACTCCGCATAGCGATTGCTGCATTACCTGCACCACGAAAAATCCCGTTGATTAAGAATAAGAGTACAATAATGATACTTCCACCCATCATAATCCGAACAAATGGAACGCCTTGATCAGCTGTTTCAGTTGAAGCCCCCATGAGCAATAGAATATCTCTGGCATAAATTAACCCAAGGATACTGATTATAATATTAACGAAAACCGCAATTACGATCGTCTGCATACCAGCTTTTGATGCTGCTTCTGGATTTTTTTCGCCAATTCTCCTGGCAACAACCGCTGTTGCAGCCATACTCAACCCGATGGCCAATGAGTAAATAATGGTTAACACCGATTCTGTTAAACCAACGGTCTGTATAGCATGGCTACTGTTTTCTAAATGACCTACAAAATATAGATCGACTAAGGCAAAAACCGACTCCATAGCCATTTCCAGCATCATCGGAATGGCCAATAAAATAATTGCGCGTTTAATACTAATTGAAGTTAAATCAACTTCGTGCCCTTTTAAAGATTGGACGAGGATATCGAAAAAAGACGAAAGTTTGCCCTGTGTCTTTGTTGACTGTGACATATAAATAATAAAGTAAGTGTAATGTATAAACCAATGATACGCCTTTAAGCGTACATATCTAAAAATTGTAAGGGAGGGAATCCTCGGTTATTTAGAACCTCAAACGGATTGCAGATACTATCATGGCTCTGGTCTTTTTGATGCAACAAAGATAGATAAAATTTCGAATTGTCAAATTTAGATGACTAATTTTTGTTGAAGTGATTAATTTTTTATTGTTGATCCATGATCTGTGTCTCATAGACCATACAGGTTGGATTTATAACTTTTTTTTAACCTAGACACGGAACTTAGGAATCTATAATCCCTAAATCGGTGTAATCATCTTCTATATACTGTAGGCTTTAATCATTTCTTCCGAAACCTTTGTTCCACGACTAGTAGTTAAATCAATCAATACATAATCAAAAATGCCATCTGAAGCCACTTTACCTGTTTTTTGATTAATGATTTCGAATTGAACAGAACAACCCTTATCGTTCATGGTTAAGATTCCAGTTCTGATCAGCATTAAATCGTTCATCAACAATGGGCGTTTAAAATTAATGTCAACATGGCTTACAACCCAACCCAGACCCTGTTTGGTAAAATGTTCCCAGGGCATACCGTAGAATTTTTCCATTTGCTCATAACGTGCTGCCAGTACATAATCTAAATATTTACTATTATGTACATGGTTAAACATATCGATATCATCCGGACGGACACGTAATTCACTTTCGAAAATGCTGTATTGATTCTTTTCCAAGGGTAAATGTTTTTGCAAAAGTATTAATAAAGCTTGATTGTAAAGTATTGCTT
Source organism: Pedobacter sp. 22163 (assembly GCF_052045595.1). NCBI lineage: Bacteria > Pseudomonadati > Bacteroidota > Sphingobacteriia > Sphingobacteriales > Sphingobacteriaceae > Pedobacter > Pedobacter sp. 22163. Next base: position 128,870 of record NZ_JBQEPM010000001.1, read on the forward strand.
GCAAAATGTCGAAGAAAATGTAATGTATTACTTGCTAATTTTTCGTATTTTTGATATGAAATGGGAAAGCTCACTTTATATGATATTACAGTTGCGCGTGAAACAATAGTCGAAGAGCGTGAAAACGTTTATTTAAAACGTACCCCAGAGCAGCGCTTCTTTGGTGTTTTATATCTTAACCACATTTCAGTTACCATGAATGGTGGCCAACCTTTAAAGTTTCCACAAGGAAAAGGCATTATCATCCGCAAACCAAATATATAATCTCTACATGTCATTTGATAAGGAAAATCCAGAAATGCTTTTGTTGCTGGAAACATTCGAGCAGTTTGATGTGCATTACCTTATTGTTGGTGGCTTTGCCGTTAACCGGTATGGTTATAACCGTACCACTGGCGATTTAGACATCTACTTAAAAGACACAAAAGAAAACAGGCAAAACCTTATTTACGCTTTAGATAAAATGGGTTACGGCCGATACGATGTGTTGTTAGATGTTCCAATTATAGCAGGCTATTGTGAAGTCTTAATGGATGATGGCATGTATGCCGATCTAATGACTGATATCCCTGGATTGGATAAGCACAAATTTAATGAGTATTTTGAAATGGCCACAGTAGATGAGATTAATGGTATCAAAGCTAGGTTCCTTCATTACAACCATCTTTTGGATAATAAACGGGCAACTAATAGGCCTAAAGACCAATTGGATGTTTTAGAATTGGAGCGTATTAATAAGCGAAACTAAGTTTCTTGCCCCCCTCAAGTTCTCGAAACCCGACTTAGTAGGGAATACTTTTTGCTTTACTTGCCGAATTAGATTGCTTCATCGTTTCCTTCTCGCATAACTATAAAGAAAGTAAGATTGCAAAAAGATTGCGGCGAGGGCGGGAGTACAATAGCCAATAAGAACTTACCTTGCTTTCCAAAACCCAAATCAGATAAAGACGATAATAATTTATCATTTAACAAGCACTTGTTTATAAATAAAAATAGCCTTATCTTTGCGCCACAATTAATTAATTTTTATTGCTTTAATATTATTCAAGAATGTATTTAAGTCCAGAGAAAAAAGCTGTGATCTTTAAAGAACACGGCAAAGTAGAAACCAATACTGGTTCTGCAGAAGGTCAAGTAGCGTTATTTACATACCGTATTGCGCACTTAACAGAACACTTAAAGAAAAATCGTAAAGATTTCTCTACTCAGTTGTCACTTCAAAAATTGGTAGGTAAACGCCGCGGTATTTTGGCTTACCTATACAAAAAAGATATTGAGCGCTATCGTGCTATCATCAAAGCTTTATCGCTTCGTGATATCATCAAACAAAAATAAGCGCAAGTTTATCAATAAAAGCCATTCTTTAGGGAATGGCTTTTTAATTCCCTGTTAATTTTTTTAACGGGTTTTATTATAGATAGGCTTTTTTAATCCTATCTTCGTTTGCAAAAACAAATACATATATAAACAACGGTGTGTAGAAAGAGGAAAACACACCATAATTCTATTTAAATGAATGTAATAAAAAAATCGTTCGATTTGGGCGATGGCAGAATTGTAGAAATTGAAACTGGTAAATTGGCTAAACAGGCTGATGGTTCAGTTGTGGTAAAAATGGGCGATACCATGTTGTTAGCAACAGTAGTATCAACTGTTGGTGCTAAACCAGGTACTGATTTTTTACCTTTATCGGTTGATTATCAGGAAAAATATGCGGCTACAGGCCGTATTCCAGGAGGCTTTTTACGTCGTGAGGCAAGATTATCCGATTACGAGGTATTAATCTCTCGTTTGGTAGACAGAGCTTTACGCCCAATGTTCCCAAGTGATTATCACTCTGATACACAGGTGATGATTTCTTTAATTTCTGCAGATAAAGATATTATGCCAGATTGTTTGGCAGGTTTAGCAGCATCAGCTGCATTATCAGTTTCTGATATTCCTTTCAACGGTCCGATTTCTGAAGTACGTGTTGCTAAAATTGATGGTAAATTGGTAATCAATCCATTAGCTAGCCAATTAGAGCGTGCAACTTTAGAGTTTATGGTAGCTGGTTCGGCTAATGATATAGGCATGGTTGAAGGTGAGTGTGATGAAATTCAGGAAGACGAAATGGTTGAGGCTTTAAAATTTGCACACGATGCAATTAAAGTTCAGTGCGCTATTCAGGTTGAATTAACTGAAGCTACTGGCAAAACCGTTAAACGCGAGTACAGCCACGAAGACCATGATGCTGATTTAAAAGCTAAGGTTTATGCTGATACTTATGATAAAGTTTATGCTGTAGCAAAAGCTGGTGGCAATAAAGATGTTCGTAAAGAAGGTTTCACTGCGATCATTAACGAATTCTTCGAGGCAATGCCAGAAGATACTGCAGATTTAACTAAAGCAATGGCTAAACATTATTATCATGATGTTCAGTACGATGCCATCAGAAACCTGTTGTTAGATGAAGGTATCCGCTTAGATGGCCGTAAAACTACAGAAATTCGTCCTATCTGGAGTGAAGTTGGTTATTTACCTGCTGCTCACGGTTCGGCTGTATTTACACGTGGCGAAACACAATCATTAACTTCAGTTACTTTAGGTAGTAAAGATGATGAGCAAATGATTGATGGTGCTTTCTTTAATGGTTACAACAAATTCTTATTGCACTATAATTTCCCTGGTTTCTCAACTGGAGAGGTTAGACCAAACAGAGGCGCTGGCCGTCGCGAAATTGGTCACGGTGCTTTAGCACAACGTTCATTGAAAAAAGTATTGCCTCAAGGTGAAGCAAATCCTTATACCATCCGTATTGTTTCTGATATCTTAGAATCTAACGGTTCGTCATCAATGGCAACTGTTTGTGCTGGTACATTAGCATTAATGGATGCAGGTATTAAAATCAAATCTCCAGTTTCAGGTATAGCAATGGGTTTAATTACCGATGAGAAAACTGGCAAATATGCAATCCTTTCTGATATTTTAGGTGATGAAGATCACTTAGGTGATATGGACTTTAAAGTAACCGGTACTGAACATGGTATCGTTGCCTGTCAAATGGACTTAAAAATCAATGGTTTATCTTACGAAGTGCTAACAAAAGCTTTATTACAGGCTAAAGAAGGTCGTTTACACATCTTAAACGAGATGAAGAAAACCATCAGCTCACCTAACGAAGATTATAAACCACATGCACCACGTATTGTTTCTTTAACTATTGATAAAGAATTTATTGGTGCAATTATCGGCCCTGGAGGTAAAATTATTCAAGAAATGCAACGCGAAACCGGTGCTTCAATCTCTATCGAAGAAGTTGATGGCAAAGGTATTGTAGAAGTATTTGCTGATAACAAAGCAGCTATTGATGCAGCGGTTACCCGTATCCGTAATATCGTAGCTAAGCCAGAAATCGGCGAAGTTTACCAAGGTAAAGTAAAATCAATTATGCCATTCGGTGCATTTGTTGAGGTTATGCCGGGTAAAGATGGTTTATTGCACATCTCTGAAATTTCATGGGAACGTTTAGAAACCATGGACGGTGTATTAAAAGAAGGTGATAAAATCGAGGTTAAATTATTAGACATCGATAAGCAAGGCAAAATGAAACTTTCTCGCAAAGTTTTATTGCCAAGACCAGAAAAACCAGCTGCGCCACAAGCATAAAAAAAGTCTGGAGTCGGAAGTCCGAAGTCGGGAAATATATAAAAAGCCCTTTCAGTTTACACTGAAAGGGCTTTTTACTTTTAAATCGACCTAATGCGTTTCTTCATGCTGATCCGATAGCTATCGGATTTATTTCAGCATCTTTATCTCTAACTTAAAAACTTTCGGACTTCTTTCGTAACTTGCATTATTAGTAAATCGTATAAACAAATCGTCAATGCGAGGCACGAAGCAATCTTTAAGTAGACTATTTTAAAAGGTTGCTTCGTGCCTCGCAATGATGGAATTATAAAAGAAATGAAATACATCATTGCCCCATCCATACTTTCTGCCGATTTTGGCAATTTACAACGAGATATTGAAATGATTAACCACAGCGAGGCCGATTGGTTCCACGTTGATGTGATGGATGGTATTTTCGTTCCAAATATTTCTTTCGGTTTCCCTATAATGGCTGCTGTAAAAAAACATGCTACCAAACCTTTGGATGTACATTTAATGATTGTTGAGCCGGATAAATATGTTCAGGATTTTGCCAAAGCAGGAGCGGATAGAATCACGGTACATTACGAAGCCTGCACACACCTGCATAGAACCATTCAGTTAATCAAGGCATCAGGCTGCAAGGCTGGTGTGGCTTTGAACCCGCACACTCCGGTAACCTTATTGCAGGATGTAATTGAAGATCTTGATCTGGTGCTCATTATGTCGGTTAATCCCGGTTTCGGTGGACAAGCTTTTATCCATAATACCTACAAGAAAATAAAAGATTTAAAGGCCTTGATTCAAGGGGTAAATGAAGATCTAATAATTGAAATCGATGGTGGTGTTGGTTTGCAAAATATTGCTACATTAGTATCTGCAGGTGCCAATGCTTTTGTGGCCGGAAATGCAATTTTCGCAACAGATAATCCAACGGAAACTATTTCTAAAATGAAAAGCTTGACAACTAGCGCTATAAATATTTAAATTGTTAAATGTTTTATTGCTAAATTGTTTTTAGGATGAGGCGCATACAGTCTTAATACCTGATACCTTTGTCTTGATACTAAAAATGCTCAAATTTCGGCTAATCCTTTTCCTTTTAATTGCTGGTTGCGGTTTTGCAGTAGCACAGCCTTTAGTTAGAGTTTCAGGAATAGTTTATAGCGATGAAAGGTTACCCTTGGCACAGGTTACCGTAATCGTTTTAGGGCAGGCACAATCAACCGTTACTGATGAATTTGGTGTATATACGATTTATTCAAAATCGAAAACCTTTAGCATTAAATATTCGCTTTTGGGCTATCAGCCACAAACCATAAAATTTAGTGAGCGCTCGGGAGCCCGGATTATCAAACAGGTAAATTTAATTGCCAATATCAATGAATTAGAGCAGGTTAATATCACCAATAAACAAAACCAGTTAAGTAACACCACTACTATTAATATTGCCGATGTTTCTTCAATGCCATTGGTTTCTGGCAATTTTGAAACCATGCTCAAAACCCTGCCAGGTGTATCTACAAACAACGAATTAAGTGCCCAATATAGCGTTAGGGGAGGTAACTTCGACGAAAACCTGATTTACATCAACGATGTAGAAATTAACCGACCAGTATTGATCCGCAATGGACAACAGGAGGGACTAAGTTTTATCAATTCGGATCTGGTGAGTAAAGCAAAATTCTCTGCAGGTGGTTTTGAAGCGAAATATGGCGATAAACTATCTTCAATCTTAGATATTAGATACGATAAACCGGATAGTAATCAAACCATTTTTAGTACCAGCCTTTTAAATACTTCGTTAACAACCAAAAAGATATTCAAAAACAGCTTCCTTTTGGCTGGTTTACGTTATAAAAACAACTCGAGTGTACTGATTAAACAAGATGAAAAGGGAAGTTACAGTCCAAATTTTGCCGATGCTCAATTGCTGTATCAATATGATTTTTCACCAAAATTCAATATCGGTTTTTTGGGGAGCTTTAACCTCGGTCAGTTTAAATTAGTACCCACCAATAGGGAAACTCAGTTCGGAACGTTGAGCACTACATTAAGACTAAATGTGGATTATACGGGACAAGAAATAGACGATTACCAAACTTTAGGAAGCGCCGTTACCGCTACTTATTCGCCCAAACCAAACCTGGTGATCAAGTTTATAAACAGTTATTTTAGTACGGTTGAGAGAGAGCGTTTCGATATTAATGGCAGCTATATTTTTGATGAGGTGGATAATAACTTTTCAGGTGAAAATTTTGGGATGATCAATAAAAACAGGGGCATTGGTAGTTATTATAACTACGGAAGAAATAGTTTAAATACCCAGATTTTCGCTTCTGAAATAAAAGTAGATCAGAATTTTGATAATCATGTTTTTTCATGGGGGATAAAATTCGATAAATCTAATTACAACGATCAGCTGAACGAGTATAATTATACCGATTCTGCCGGCTTCATTTTGCCCAACAATTCGAAAAATATCACGTTACAAAATGTAATCAACATACAGAACAATATCGATATTAAAAACTACAGTACTTACATTCAGGATAGCTATTCGCTTTCCAATTCTGCAGAGTTGCAATTAGGAGCACGCGCCACATATAGTTCGTTAAGCAAACAGCTATTGATCAGTCCGAGGATGTTAATTGCTTACAGGCCCAATTCAAACAATAAAATTTTAAGGTTTTCTGCTGGTGTTTACAAACAGCCACCCTCGTACCGGACTATTCGTGATTTTTCAGGAGTATTAAATATCGATCAAAAGGCACAGAGTTCTTATAACACTTCTCTAGGTTATGAATACGCTTTCGATGCTTTTGGAACGCGCTTGAAGTTTACCTCTGAGGCCTATTTTAAATATTCAGACCGATTGATTCCGTACAAAATTGATAACCTGAGAATTAAATACCTGGCGAATGAAGTCTCGCGTGGTTATGCTTATGGGGCCGATTTTAGCATAGGCGGCGAATTTGTTAAGGATCTGGTTTCTTATTTCAGAATGTCGGTTATGCATGCCAATGAAGATATTATCGGAGATCGTTATATTCAGAATGGAAGTACAATTTATCCTGGCTATCTAAAAAGACCAACTGATCAGCGTTTGAATTTTTCTATATTTTTCCAGGATAAATTATTAAATAGTCCAACTTATAAAGTACACTTAAACGCGCTTTATGGGTCAAGGTTACCGATTGGTCCATCACAAACACCACGGTACTTAGATCAATTTTTTATCCCATCATACAAGCGGGTAGATATCGGTTTCTCTAAAGATTTCCTTGATGACGCCGCTTTGCACAAACCCAAATTTTTGGACAAAAATTTCAGTTCGGTTATTCTATTCTTTGAAGTTTTTAATATGTTGAATATCGACAATACAGTTTCCTACTTATGGCTTAAGGATGTAGATAATGTGCAATATGCCATTCCAAATTATTTAACAGGCAGGCAGTTTAACCTGAAGTTGATTGTGAAGTTGAAGAATAAGCCATAAACTACTAAATCTATCGGCGTTAATCTTTTGTCTTTCTGATTAGCGAATTCTTTTGCAAAAACTGCAACAAAACGCTCAATTTGGTTGAGATTTTTAACAAAATTTAATTTTTTATGATACGATTTTATGGGCATAACTGCTTTAAAAATTTTACATTTACGCCCATAAAACATTATATAATAAGATGAAGCATAATTTTGGCGCAGGCCCTTGTATTTTACCTCAAGAAGTGTTTAAACAAGCAGCTCAGGCTGTTTTAGATTTTAACGATGGATTATCAATTTTAGAAATTTCGCACAGAACAACCGAATTTGAGGCAGTTGTTGCTGAAGCTGATAAGTTGGTAAAGGAATTATTAAATGTGCCGTCGGGTTATTCCGTTTTATTTTTACAAGGTGGTGCAAGTTTACAGTTTGCAATGGTTCCGATGAATTTATTGGGCGATGGACAAACAGCAAGTTATTTAGATACTGGTGTTTGGGCAACCAAAGCATTAAAAGAAGCTAAATTTATCGGTAATGTGAATGTAGTTGCCTCATCTAAAGATGCGAACTATACTTTCATTCCAAAGGATTTTGAAATTCCTGCTGATAGTGCTTATTTCCACTATACTTCAAACAATACCATTTACGGAACTGAGCTTTTCGAAGTACCTAAAACAAACATTCCTGTTGTTTGCGATATGTCTTCTGATATTATGAGCCGTGTAATCGATGTTTCTAAATTCGATTTAATTTATGCCGGAGCTCAAAAAAATGTAGGTCCTGCCGGTTTAACCATTGTTATTGTTAAGAATGAAATTTTAGGCAAAATAGACCGTAAAATTCCATCTATGTTGAACTATCAATCGCATATCGATAACGATTCGATGTACAATACCCCTCCGGTTTTCTCAATCTATGTAGCTTTATTAAATCTACGTTGGTTAAAATCAAAAGGTGGTGTTGCTGAGATTGAAAAAGAAAACAAACAAAAAGCTGAAGCACTTTACAGAGAAATCGACCGTAATCCATTATTTAAAGGAACTTGTGCAGTTGAAGACCGCTCAAGAATGAACATCTGTTTCGTAATGGAAAACCCGGAATTGGAAAAACCATTCTTGAAATATGCTGAAGAGCAAGGTATTGTGGGTATTAAAGGGCACAGAAGTGTTGGTGGTTTCCGTGCATCAATGTATAATGCATTGCCAATAACAAGCGTACACGCCTTGGTAGATGCCATGCAGGTATTTGAAGAACAACAAGCAAAAGCAAATTAATTTAAATTTTAACCACAGATGATTACTGCGATTATTTAATCGGTGTAATCAATCAAATCTGTGCAATCATATACAACAATGATTAAAATATTAGCAAACGATGGGATTGATCCGATCGGAAAAGAATTATTAGAAAAAGCTGGTTTCCAGGTTGATACTGAAACCGTTCCTCAGGATAAATTGGCTGAAGCATTAAAAAACTATGATGCCATTACTGTACGTAGTGCAACAAAAGTTAGAAAAGAATTAATTGATGCGGTACCCAATATCAAATTAATTGGTAGAGGTGGAGTAGGCATGGATAATATCGATGTAGAATATGCACGTAGCCAAGGTGTTAATGTAGTAAACACGCCAGCTGCATCTTCATTATCAGTTGCCGAACTGGTATTCTCTCACTTATTTACGGGTATCAGATTCTTACAGGATGCTAACCGTAAAATGCCAGTAGAAGGTTCAACTCAATTTAATAACTTGAAAAAAGCTTATGCTAAAGGCACTGAACTAAGCGGTAAAACCATCGGTATTATCGGTTTTGGACGTATCGGTCGCGCTACTGCAAAAGTGGCTTTAGGCTTAGGTATGAATGTTTTGGCTTACGATTTATATCCTTCAGAATCTGAAATCACTTTAGAATTCCAAGGTGGAAAATCAGTAAGTATTCCAATTAAAACAGTTTCATTGGACGAAGTAATTGCAGGAAGTGATTTCTTTAGTTTACATACTCCATTTGCTGATAAACCGATTTTAGGTGCAGAAGAATTTGCTAAAATGAAAAACGGGGTAGGTATTGTAAACTGTTCACGCGGTGGAACAATTGATGAGCCAGCTTTAATTGAAGCACTAAATTCTGGTAAAGTTTCTTTCGCTGGTTTAGATGTTTTCGATAACGAGCCTACACCATTGGCAGAAATTTTAACCCATCCAAAAATCTCTTTAACACCACATATTGGTGCATCAACCAACGAAGCACAAGAACGTATTGGTACGGAACTGGCAACGTTAATTATTGAGCATTTTAAGAAATAATAAAAAATCTAGACCTTACAGGTTTTTAAAACCTGTAAGGTCTTTATATTAATCTAACGCATTCGTTAGCACCCAATATCGGTAACCCAATACCGCCTTCTGAAAAGTAGTCAGCTTACTCGGATCCTTTTTATACAAACTTGGTAAAAGCACCTTATTTATCTTCACCAAGATTTTAAACAGTCCTTTTTTCATAATTTGTCTATTGCTTTTAATGATTACGAAGCTGCTAATATCTAATTGTAATTTTAAGAGCTGATTTTAGCAGTTTTATACCTTTGAAGTTTTTTGCTGAAGAAATAAAATCCATCTGCCATTACTAAAATTAAAAAGACGATGATGTAGGTTGATAAACCTCCTTTAGTCTTTTTCTCTAAATCTTCTTTAAGCTGCGCATTCTGATCCTGTAGTTTTTTGATGGTTTGCATATAACGTTCCATGCGCTCCTGAGAATTATCCGCCACAGCTACTTTCTGCTGGTTCTGCAAATCTTTATAATCCATTAATACTTTCAGCTCTTTGAAGATGTTGTTATCGGTTAAAACTACCTGACGAAGAATTTCATTGGAATTTTTAATATCGCGTTTGGTTTGCCAGCCGAATATTCCAGTTCGTTGGTTTAAACTTTCATCATACTGGCCAAACTTGTTACTTCTTTCTACGAGTAACGAATTTACTTTAGCTCGCTGAGCAACATAGGCCGCGGTATCTTGCTGTGCAAAGGCATGTAGGTTCAGCAATAAAATAATAAGCAGATAAAAATATTTCTTCATGCGATATAAACGTGAAAAGGATGAAAGTTGTTTTGGTTGGTTTATTGGTTCATTAACCATTAGTTCATTGGTTTACAATTGGCTATTCCGTTTTTCATCATTGCGAATGCATAAAAATAGTCTGCAATTAGTTTGTTTAGGCGCATTGACAAATGAACCATTGAACCAATGAACTACTGAGCTTTCTTAAGGATGAAACTCTACCCGTACAATATCACCTAAATGCAAACCTAATAAACCACTTGCTTTACCTTTATTAATTGCAATTTCCAAGTGGTTACTAATTCCGAACAGGCAAAGCTTTTCACCTTCCTGTACTTCGTTGTAATGCCAGCTTAATTGCGTAATGGTTTCGCTTTTTCTAAAGTATAGTGTAAAGTCTCTGTTCTTCTGTATTTTGGTAAAAAGGTCTTTAGTAATGTTGGTGATTACATTGCAAAAAGTATCGATATACACTACACTTCCGCGGATCACATCTCGTTCAATTACAGGGTGTAAAAGCATCTTCTGTTCAATTTCTGCTACAGGTAAACCGATGTCTTTCAGTTTGCCACCTTTGGCTAAATGTGTTGCTGCTTTAACAAAAATATCAACCAAAGGGAAGTGTAAATATTTCAAATCCTGCATAATGTTCAGCTCTACTACATCTTCCGGAACATCGTCAAAAAGAAGGGAGAAAATACCATTATCAGCCCCTACAAAAAAGTGATCACGGTGCTTTACAGCAATATATTTGGTGTTTTCGCTGTATACAGAATCGATACCGATTAAGTGTACCGTATTCTTCGGAAAGTAAGGATAAGCGTTTTTTAGCACAAAGGCTGCATACGAAATGTTGAATGATGGAACCTCGTGGGTAATATCAACTAAATTAACATTAGGCATAAGACTCAACAGACTACCTTTAAGGGCACTCTGGTAAAAATCTTTTGAACCTAAATCTGTTGTTAAAGTAATTATCCCCATTAAAAATTCATTATTATTGCTTATTCTTGTGTACGGGCCTAAGCGTCTGCAAATATTCAAATTTTAATTAATATACCCCGATAACTTTTTAAAATACTACAGTTTGAACGAATTAAAATTAACTCTGGATACCGTAAATCCTGCTCACTTTTGGGGGCCGAATAACGAGAATTACGAAATGATTAAAGGTGCTTTCGCAAAGTTGAAACTGGTAGCGAGAGGTAGTGATGTTAAGGTTCTCGGTGATGAACAGGAACTTAAGGCTTTTGAGGATAAGTTTAACCAGCTTATTGCACACCTCGAGAAATATAGCTCACTTACCAATAACGACGTAGAATCTATACTGGGTGCAAAAGCAGCCGGTGTAGTAAAAAAAGATGTGGAACAACCTACCGGAGGCGGTGGAGAGGTAATTGTTTTTGGTACAAACGGCCTTTTGGTTAAGGCAAGAACTGCTAATCAACGCAAAATGGTAAGCAGTATTGCTAAAAATGATATCCTATTTGCCATTGGCCCCGCTGGAACCGGAAAAACATATACTGCCGTAGCTCTGGCTGTTAGGGCATTAAAGAATAAAGAAATTAAACGGATTATTTTAACCCGTCCGGCGGTCGAAGCAGGGGAGAATCTGGGTTTCTTACCTGGCGATTTAAAAGAAAAAATCGATCCATATTTACGTCCACTTTACGATGCCTTGGATGATATGATTCCTGCAGAGAAATTGAAATTCTACATCGAAAACCGTACGATAGAAATTGCGCCACTGGCATTTATGCGCGGACGTACTTTAGATAACTGTTTCGTGATTTTAGATGAGGCGCAAAACGCCACCGATATGCAGTTAAAAATGTTTTTAACCCGTATGGGACCAACAGCTAAATTTATTGTCACCGGCGACGTTACACAGATCGATTTGCCTAAAAAACAGATGTCGGGTTTGTTTAACGGCTTAAGGATTTTAGAAGATATTAAAGGTATCGATATTATTTACTTAAGCGGTGAAGATGTGGTAAGACATAAACTAGTGAAAGATATCTTGAAAGCTTACGGCGATATTCAGTAAGTCAGAAGTCAGAAAAGTCCGAGGTCCGAAGTTTAAGTCTTGCAATAGGACTACTTCGGACTTTTGCTTTTTACAACTTTTATCATCCGACTCCGGTCTTCGGACTTTCGGACTTTTTTCCTATTTTTATCCCCTCATGAAAGCACTAAAAGAAACTCATTTCAATTTCCCAAATCAAAGTAATTTTTACAAAGGTAAAGTTCGCGATGTATATACTATAGCCGACCAATTTATGGTGATGGTGGTATCAGACCGTATTTCTGCTTTTGATGTAGTATTACCTGAAGCTATTCCATTTAAAGGACAGGTGTTAAACCAAATTGCAGCTAAATTTTTAGCAGCTACCCAGGACATCGTTCCTAACTGGGTTTTAGATGTGCCAGATCCAATGGTTACGATTGGCCGTATCTGTGAGCCATTTAAAGTAGAAATGGTAATTAGAGGTTACTTAGCCGGTCATGCATGGCGCGAATATAGTGCAGGAAAACGTTCGGTATGCGGTGTTTCTTTACCGGATGGATTAAAAGAAAATGATAAACTACCTCAGCCCATTATCACCCCAACCACAAAAGCTTCGGTAGGGCATGATGAAGACATTTCAAAAGAAGATATTTTAGCAAAGGGTATTGTTTCTATAACCGATTACGAAAAATTAGAAGAATATACTTACGCACTATATCAACGTGGAACTGAGATTGCTGCAAAAAGCGGATTAATTTTAGTGGATACGAAATACGAGTTCGGCACTGCTGATGGCGTAATTTATTTGATCGACGAAATACACACACCAGATTCTTCACGCTATTTTTATGCAGAAGGATATCAGAACCGCCAGGATAATGATGAGCCGCAAAAACAACTTTCAAAAGAATTTGTGAGAAAATGGTTAATCGAAAATGGTTTTCAGGGGAAAGAAGGTCAGGTTGTACCAGAAATGACACCTGAAATTGTTAATTCAATTTCAGAACGCTACATCGAACTTTATGAACAAATTGTAGGAGAGACCTTTATAAAAGCTGATGCTGATGCAATTTCTAGCCGCATTGAAACCAATGTTTTAAAGGCTTTAGAAAAACTTTAAATTCGAAAGAAATTTATACATTAGTAAAATAAAGATTAGAGAGATGAAATTTTCAGTAGATAAACACGATAAATATGTAACCTTAAAGTTAGAAGAGCCTAAGTTTACAAACGATAATGCTCCAGGGTTGAAATCAGAGTTCTATCTGCTCAACGCAGAGGGATTTCAAAATATAATTGTTGATTTAAGTCATGTTACGGAGTGTAGCGATGCGCAGGATTTAAGCTGCTTATTGGTTGGCGATAGGCTTTGCAAATCAGCAGGTGGGCTATTTATTGTAACCGGAATTAATGATGAATTGGCATCGATTATCGAATTATCAAACATATTTCAATCCGTAACGTTTGTTAATACAATAGAGGAAGCAACTGATTTTATCTTTATGGATGAATTGGAAAAAGAGTTTAGAGGCGCTAAATAACAAATATTTAAATAACATTCAGGCCTCGTAGTTTCTAAAAATCTACGAGGCTTTTTATATCTTATCATGATGAAATTTGAAGTTACAATTTTAGGAAGCAGTTCTGCAACTCCTGTATTTAACAGGAACCCATCGGCACAGCTTTTAAATTGTAACGAAAAATATTATTTAATCGATTGTGGTGAGGGCACACAACAACAATTGACCAAGTACAACCTTAAAGCCGCCCGCATCGATTATATCTTTATCAGCCACTTACATGGCGATCATTATTTCGGTTTAATAGGCTTGCTTTCCAGTTTGCATTTAAACGGCAGGATAAAACCCATGCAGATATTTGGGCCCAAACCTTTATTAGAAATTTTAGAGGTTCAGTTTAAATATTCCGATACGGTATTAAGGTATCCAATTGAATTTTTCCCGATTGAAGCCGATGAATCCAGACAGATATTCGAGAATAGTGATTTAACAGTTAAAACTATTGTTTTAAACCACCGTATCCCTACAACGGGCTTTATTTTTCAGCAGAAGAAACGGCAACGAAAACTGATTAAGGATAAGACTGATGAAGTGCCTATGGCATATTATACAGCCTTAAAAAAGGGAATTGATGTAGAACTGCCAAATGGCGATATTTTACGCAGTGAAGATTATACCATCGAGGCAGATGCACCAAGATGTTACGCCTATTGCTCTGATACCTTGTTTGATGAGCGCTACTTTGCTACCATAAAAGATTGTGATACCTTATACCACGAAGCTACCTTTATGCACGATTTATTGGATAGGGCTAAAGAAACACATCACACAACCGCTTTACAGGCAGCAGAGGTAGCCAAAATTAATGGTGTAAAGAAATTACTCATCGGCCATTTTTCTTCACGTTACAAAACCTTACAAATGCTTTTAGAAGAAGCACAATCTGTTTTTGAAAATACGGAGTTGGCTGTAGAGGGGAGAACTTTCCATCTTTAAGGATTTTTATCTTTTTTACCGCAGAGTACGCAGAGGAATACACAAAGATTCGCAGCGTTTGTGCAAAGCAAATGTTAAATAGAATCTGCATTATCTTCTTAAATCTGCGGGAACCTATAGCAGAAGTTTTGCCCGCTGATAACGCAAATCACCGCGGAGCTAATTCCATTATCGGCCTTACATTTTTTATTTTTACCACAGAGGAATACACAAAGATTTGCAGAGCTAAGACAAAGAAAATGTTAAATAGAATCTGCGTTATCTTCTTAAATCTGCGGGAACACAGCGGAAAATTTCCACACTGATAACCCAGATTATCGCAGAATTAATTCCATCGATTTTATTTAAAGATCCTTCATTACATTCAGGATGACTAAAGAATAAGCCATTCAATTTTCCGTGCCTTCTGTGCTTCCGTGGCAAAAAATAGGCATATTAGAACCATAACCATAAAAAAAGCCTTACAATTTAAACTGTAAGGCTTTCGATTTTATAAAAATTAATTACTTGTCTTTTTTGTTGCCACCCCCAAATACCGAGAAGTGAACATACCGTTTAGGATTAGCTTTCAAATCGATCATTAATTCATCAAGATTTTTTGAAGCATTATTTAAATTCTGATACATTTTATCATCGTTTAACAACAATCCTAAACTACCTTTTCCATCTTTAATTCCTGAAATTACGCTTTGTAAATCAGCAATAGCATTGTTTGCATTATCTAATGTTTGTTTAAAGTTAGCGGCTGCAAATTTATCGGTAACGGTATTAATGTTGGTTAAGATATCGCTGATTTTTTGGTTATTGTTATTCAGGTTAGCCGTAATACCTTCAACGTTTTTAAAAATCGCTTCAATACGTGCGCTTTCTGAACCTACTAAACCATCAACTTTTTTCGATGTAGTTTCTAACGAAGCCAATGTACCCGCTATACTGTTAAAGCTTTTATCAACGTTTTTCTGGAAGTTAGGATTCAGAATAGAGTTTACACTACTCAGAATAGAATCCATTTTGCCGATAATTAGTTCCGCTTTCTTTTGAACCGGCTGAACCTGTTCCATTAAGCCCTTTTCTACATTTGCGTTTAAGGTGTAACCATCTTCGGCCATCTTTTTTGAATTACCTAACGACATTACAATGGCCTTACTGCCTAAAAGATCTGTTCCTTCTAAACGGGCAATACTATTTTCGGGAATTTCATATTTGCTGTTTACACTTAAGGTTGCAATAATACTACCGTCTGGCTGTAAATCCAATTTGGCCACCCGGCCAATCTGATAACCATTAATCAGGATAGGTTTTGAAACACTTAAACCATCAACCCTCGTATATTTTGCATATAATGTGGTTTCATTTGAGAAAATTGAATTTCCTTTTAAAAAATTATATCCAATTATTAATAAAGCAATAGCAAATGCAGCTAAAATACCTACTTTGGTTTCGTTCTTAATCTTCATGAGTGTTTTATTTAATGGCTACAAGCGCTGAAGGTATCTTTTCTTCACTTGTTGGAGCGTAATTAATTCTTGTGCTAAACCCTATAAATACACAAAGGCTGCACTATTTGTTTGGTATCTGTTTTATATTTTTTCCAAAGGTAAAATAACTATCATTTATAATGCCACTTATTTAACCTCAATATTTTTTTTGTATGTTTTTATTGCTTCCAAAATAGAATTGGCGATTTCGTTCTGTCCATTTTGGGAATTAATATATTTTTCTTCTTCTGTATTAGAGATAAAACCTACTTCTGTTAAAACGGCGGGCATACCACAACGCTGCAGTACCAAAACGCCCTGCTCTTTAACACCACGGCTTAATCGCTTATCCCGCTTGATATAACTGTTCTGTACCAGCTTGGCAAAATTAATGCTTTTGTCGCGAAAGGCATTTTTTAAAAGCGATAAAAGAATGAAACTACTCGGGTTACTTGGATCGTACCCATCGTACTTACTTTTGTAGTTTTTTTCCAATTTAATGTCGGCGTTCTCGCGTATGGCAGCATCCTGTTCTTTTAACCGGTGTGAGCCCGCAACCAATGTTTCTACTCCTTTAATATGCTTATTGCCTGGAGGCATTGAATTGCAGTGTACCGATATAAAAAGATCTGCATTAGCTTCATTCGCTATTTCTGCCCGCCTGTATAAATCAACATCTATATCTGTTTTACGTGTGAAAATTATTTTAATATCCGGCATTTGCTCCTTTAATAAAGCACCTAATTTTAATGCAACCTTCAACGCAACATCTTTTTCTTTCGAAAAACTACCAGAGGCTCCGGGTTTTCTGCCACCATGACCAGGATCAATAACAATTGTTTTGATCTTATAACCTTGGGCGGGCGCTTTTTCAGCAACTAGTAACGAAAATAAAAGTATTGTAATCAGAAGTTTAATCTTCATGCAGGAGGGATATTAAAATGATGTTTCAGCTATACGTTTATAATTTTTAATTGCTTTAATAATTCCACTTACAATTTCATTTTGTCCTTCAAGAGAATTCATATAATCTTCTTCATCTGGATTACTCACAAAACCAATTTCAGTTAACACAGCAGGCATAGCTGCACGGGCCAATACCGCAAGGCTTTTCTCTTGTACGCCTCTGTTGATTCGGCCTGCATTAACATATTCTTGTTGAAGCATTGAAGCAAACTTTAAACTCCTATCTCTATTGGTTTGTTTCATTAACGATAACATGATGTCACTTTCAGGGGTATTCGCAATAAATCCCTCATAGTTTTTCTGATAATTCTCTTCCAGAAACATCGATGCATTTTCCCGTTTGATCACTTCATCCTGCTCACCTAAACGGCGAGTTCCCGACACGAAGGTTTCTGTTCCCCTTGTTGAAGTACTTTTAGAAGTAACGGTTCTATAAACAGGTACTTTTCTCCCTCTAACTTTTTTATAGTAATCTACCACTCTAGATACCCTAACCGGCATATCATTTAAGTGAATGGAAATAAATAAATCGGCCTTAGCATTATTTGCAATGTTGATACGCTCGTATAAAGGAATAAATACATCCGTCTCACGGGTATAAATAACTTTAATATCTTTCAAACTATCTTGAAGCGCCCGGCCAAGGTTCAATGCTGTTTTAAGCGCCACATCTTTTTCCTTCGAATACACACCGTGGGTTGCACCATCTTTACCACCGTGACCGGCATCGATCACAATTGTTTTAATTTTATATTCTTGCGCAAACACCTGATTATCAATTGAATTTGATAACACTAAATAAATAATAATTGTTAAAATGGATTTAAGATACATCAATGGTATATTTTTCACTAATTTTGAACGTTTTTGATTAAACATTTGTGCAAAAATAACATTCAAATACGAATTTGAAACTTCTTAAGAGCTCTATTTTACTAATATCTGTCATTTTATTAACACTTGTTGTTGGTAAAGCTAACGCATTTTCTCATTTTTCATTGCAACAAATCATTCAGCAAGACACAACCAAAAAGGATACGACTAAAAAGACAGGTAAAAATAATAGCAGTATCGACCAGAAAGTAGAATACAAAGCGGAGGATTCGGTAAAAATGAGTGCTGATAAAAGCATTGTGTATTTATACGGAAACGCAAGGGTGGTATACGGTGATTTTGAGCTAGATGCGGCTTATATCAAATACGATAAAAAGCAAAATTCTATATTTGCACGAGGCATTAAAGATCCGAAAACTGGTAGGTATACCGGAAAACCAATCTTTAAATCGGGTGCTGATGGAACAGCCATAGCCGATTCTATTTTTTACAATTCAGAAACAACCCGGGCTAAAGTATATGGTGTTTTTTCTGAACAAGAGGGAGGTTTCTTCTCTGGTGGGCAGAGTAAAAAGCAAATAGATGATGAGCTGCACATTAAAAATGTAATGTACAGTACCTGTAATCTTCCGCACCCGCATTTTGGATTAATGATTTCTAAAGGGGTGGTAACAGAGAAACAGATTATTACCGGACCGGTTTACATGATTATCGAAGATATCCCCACTTTTCTGGGGCTACCTTTTGCTTTTTTTCCAAAACCTAACAAACGAACATCAGGTGTAATCCTTCCCACACCGGGAGAAGATGCAACCAGGGGGTTTTTCTTGCAAAACGGTGGTTATTACCTAGGATTGAACGATTACTGGGACGCCAAACTTTTAGGTTCCATATATACCAATGGTTCTTATGAAACAAGCTTGTTAAGTAATTACACTAAAAGATATAAATACAACGGTAACATTAACTTAGCTTACTCTAGTTTTAAAGATGGTTTAGAAGGTACTGAAGCTTTTAGAAACCCGACCAAAAACTTTAGTATCAATTGGAGCCATAGTCAGAATGCCAATGCCAATCCAGGTACCACATTTAGTGCCAGTGTAAGATTGGTATCGACAGGGAAAAGGGGATACTATAAAAATACTGCAGCAGGTACTACTTACGACATTAATACCATCGCAACCAACTCAACAAGTAGTAGTATCAGTTATGCAAAGGCCTATTCGAACGGGATGAATTTCTCTTTGGCCGCATCAAGTGATCAGACTTTAAGTACAAGAGCGATATCGTTAAGATTACCCGAAATGACCTTCAACGTACCTACATTTAACCCATTTCGCCCTAAAGATGCAGTCGGCGAACAAAAATGGTATGAAAAAATAACGGTTGGCTATAGCTTACAGGGAACCAACAGAATTGATACTTTTGATAGTTTATTATTTCAAAATGATGGTTTAAAACGATTAAGAAGTGGATTCTCTCATAGTATTCCGGTAAATATGTCATTCACTGCTTTAAAATATTTAAACTTTAGTTTGGGTGGTACCTATAATGAGGTTTGGAATTTCCAGAGTGTAAATAGAAGATATACGCAGTTTGCCGATAATACTTATACTTTTAGAGAAGATACCCTCAGTGGTTTTAAAAGAGCGGGCAGTTACAGCTTATCAACCAGTATGTCGACCAAAATTTATGGCAGAAGAGATTTTAATCCAGCTGGCAAAATCCAGGCGTTGAGGCATGTAATGACCCCAAATGTTTCCTTCTCTTATTCTCCGGATTTTACTAAAGCAGGAGCAGGGCCATATAGACCTGCAATAGACCAAAATGGCAATCAAATTTATACGAGCGGCCAACCTTTAAAATATTCCATTTTTGATGGTATGGCACAGCCGGGCTCTTTTGGCGGCCCGAATGCATCCATTGGTTTTGGGTTGGATAATACTGTAGAACTGAAAGTGAGGAATAAAAACGATACAACCGGAACAGGCTCAAAAAAGATCCCGATTATTCAAGGTTTGAGTTTTAGCGGCTCTTATAATTTCCTGGCTCCTTCTTATAAGTTATCAACCATTGGTTTTAGTGGGCGGTCGCAGTTTACCGATAAATTGGGGATAAATTATAATGGAACATTAGATCCATATGCTTTAAAAGACACAACTGTTAACGGTCAAATCACTAAAATTAGAGAAGATCGTTTATTTTTTCAAAAAGGTAAATTTTTACCCCGTTTAACTAACTTTGGTTTCTCATTTGATTATAGTTTAAATCCAGAGGCATTAAAGCGTAAAAACGAGGCTAATGATAAATTAGGTGAAGCAGCCAATAAAAAAGGATTGACCGATATACAATCGGAACAATTAGCGGCTATAAGTCGTGATCCTAATGCTTTCGTTGATTTTAACATTCCCTGGAATTTCTCTTTCTCTTACAGTTTTCAATATTCGAATGATGGAAACAACAATACAATTTCGAATACACTAAACTTTAATGGCGATGTTAACTTAACACCAAAGTGGAAAGTTACTTTTAATTCAGGTTACGATTTTAAGAACAATGGTTTAACCCCAATGAATTTAGCTATTTACCGCGATTTACATTGCTGGGATATGAGTGTAAACTGGGTTCCATACGGTGCATACAAAAGTTATTCTGTTACCATAAAAGTTAAGGCATCGATATTACAGGATTTGAAATTGAGCAAAAGACAAGGTTTTTACAGCACATACCAATAAATTATGCTAGCCGAAATTATTACCATTGGTGATGAGATTCTCATTGGCCAAATCGTTGATACCAATTCTGCCTGGATGGCTAAACAGTTAAATTTAATTGGTGTTTCCGTTAAGCAGATTACTTCAGTTTCTGATGATGAGCAACATATTATCGAAGCCCTAGAACTTGCCGAAAAACGTGCAGATATTGTTTTAATTACCGGTGGGTTAGGCCCCACCAAAGATGATATTACCAAGAAAACCTTGGCAAAGTATTTCAATATGGGTTTTCGCAATGATCCAGGAGCACTGGAAATGGTTCGTCAGATTTTCGAAAAATACAAGCGCCCTTTATTGGATATTAATATTCAGCAAGCTGATGTTCCTGATGGTTGCGAGGTTATTGTAAACAAAAATGGTACTGCACCCTGCATGTGGTTTGAACAACACAACACCATTTTTGTATCGATGCCAGGTGTACCTTACGAGATGATGTACCTGATGGATGACGAAATTCTACCCAGAATTACGAGCAGATTTAAGCTGCCATTTATTGTCCACAAAACCATTCTTACGGCAAATATAGGCGAATCATTTCTGGCCAAAGAGATAGAGGAAATTGAAGATAGCTTACCAGCGCACATCAAATTGGCTTATCTGCCAAAATTAGGACAAGTGCGTTTACGCTTATCGGCCAAAGGCGATAACGAAACAGCGTTACAAAAAGAGGTTGAGCTTTATGCCAAACAGATCATTTCAAAAGTAAATAAATTTGTCGTAACAGATGAAGATATTCCCTTGGAAAAAGCGATCCTAAACCTCATGAAGAGTAAGGGTTTGACTTTATCTACAGCAGAAAGCTGTACCGGTGGATACATAGCACACCTGATTACCCAGCACCCGGGTTCTTCTTCGGTTTATTGGGGCGGTGCAGTAGCCTATGCTTACGAGCTTAAAGAATCTATTCTTGGTGTAAAAGAAAGTACTTTAAATACCTTCGGCGCCGTGAGCGAACAAACCGTTACAGAAATGGCCGAAGGTGCAATTAAACATTTCAAAACAGATTATGCTATTGCGGTTAGTGGCATTGCCGGTCCGGATGGTGGAACTGAAGACAAACCAGTTGGCACGGTATGGATCGCAATTTCTTCAAAACACAAAACTGTAGCTAAGTTGTTTAATTTCAACAACAAACGTATTCAAAACATCGAACGTTCTGCGGCATCGGCACTAGCCATGTTATTAAATCTCCTTAAAGAAACAGTTTAGAAAGAATAAAAACTGTATTTTTGTAGCATTACCAATATAAAATACTGTAATTTAATATGGCTCAATACGAACTATTGTTACCAAAAATGGGTGAAAGTGTTGCGGAAGCAACGGTGATTAAATGGGTAAAACAACCTGGTGATTCTATTGATTTAGATGATACCGTTCTGGAAATCGCTACTGATAAGGTAGACTCTGAAGTTCCTTCTCCGGTTGCCGGTAAATTGGTAAAACAGTTATTTGCTGCAGATGAAGTTGCACAGGTAGGCGATGTAATTGCCATTATTGAAACTGAAGGTGGAGAAACCTCCACAACAAAAGCTGCAGTTGTAGAAAAGCCAATAGCTGAAGAAAAAATTGAAACTATTCCTGGAATTGCACAACTACCATCAGAAAACAAGACTGTAGCAACTGATTTTAGCTCCTCTGATCGCTTTTATTCTCCTCTGGTTAAAAGTATTGCTGCACAAGAAAATATTTCGTTAGCCGAGCTTGATGCAATTAAAGGCTCTGGAGCTGATGGACGGTTAAATAAAGATGATCTATTAGATTATATCGCCAATAAAAATGGTGTAACATCAATTGCAACTAAAACAGTTAGCATAACACCACCTGCTCCGCCAACAAATCAAATGGCTGAAAATAAAGCAAGTTCAGCAACAGTTGTAAATAAAACATCAACAACCAGCGTTAGTGGTGGCGATGAAATTATTGAGATGGATAGAATGCGTAAACTGATTGCCGATCATATGGTAATGAGTAAAACAACTTCACCGCATGTAACTTCGTTTGTTGAAGCTGATGTAACCAATATGGTTTTATGGCGCAATAAAGTAAAAAATAGCTTTGAAAAGCGTGAAAATGAAAAGATAACCTTTACACCAATATTTGTAGAGGCAGTTGCCAAAGCGATAAAAGATTTCCCGATGATCAATGTTTCGGTTAACGGCACGCAGATTATCAAAAAACGCGATATCAATATTGGTATGGCTGCCGCTTTACCAAGTGGAAACTTAATCGTTCCTGTAATTAGAAATGCCGATCAGTTAAATTTGGTTGGCCTAACGAAAGCAGTAAATGATTTGGCTGCAAGAGCGAGAAACTCTAAATTAAAGCCTGATGAAACGCAAGGTGGCACTTTTACGTTAACCAATGTAGGTAGTTTCGGCAATGTAATGGGTACACCGATTATTAACCAGCCTCAGGTGGCTATTTTAGCCGTTGGCGCCATTAAAAAGAAACCAGCTGTTTTAGAAACCGAACATGGTGATGTAATTGCGATCAGACATATGATGTTCTTGTCTTTATCTTACGACCACAGGGTTGTAGATGGTTCTTTAGGCGGAATGTTTGTGCGTAGAGTAGCAGATTATTTAGAAAGCTGGGACCTGAACAGAGAAATTTAGTCAGTTTACAATTAACTTTTTCAGTTGGTGTAATTTCAACAATTAAACAATTTACCAGTTTAACAATCAAGAATGTTAGCTTCAAATTTAAAATCGATAGTTTCGGATAACGTATTGCATGCCAAATGGTTAAATACGCTATCTTATATGGAAAACGCAGGTGCAAAGAAGATTTCAGCTTCAGAGCATAAAGAAAATGTAAACCTGATTATTCTTAAACACGCTGCAGAAGAACACCGCCATGCATATTATTTAAAAAAGCAGATTTCGAAGATTGACGAGGCACTTTGTAAAACTTACACCAATGCCGAGTTGTTATCTCCAAATCATACAAAATACTATTTGCACGCTTTAGATATTGCGGTTTGTCGTTATTTAAAAGCTGTATTTAACCTTTCCGGTTATGATTTAAAATTCGCTGCCTATTTATTTGTTACCTATGCGATTGAAGTGCGTGCCGATGAACTGTATCCAATTTATCAAGCGGTTTTAGATGAAGCTAAAAGCAAGGTAAACGTAAAATCGATTATCTTAGAAGAAGAGGGCCACTTAGAAGAAATGATGAACCAACTCGTTAGTTTTTCTGATGATTGGGAAAATCATGCAGCTGAAGTAATCAAAATTGAAAAAGCTTTATTCGAAAGTTGGGTTGCTGCCTTAGCTGCAGAACTGCCGATAAGTGCTTAAATAATCGCAGATCGTCAGAGCAAAAATGCATTAAGAAGTCAAGTTTTAAAAAAACTTGACTTCTTTGGTTAAAAACCAATCTGTTTTTCTGTTGTTTCTAAATAAACACAAATATCATGGCTAAGTTTTCAGATTTAATTAACGGTGACAAACCTGTTCTTGTAGATTTTTTTGCCGAGTGGTGCGGTCCATGTAAAATGATGAAGCCGATTTTGGAGCAGTTAAAATCTCAGGTTGGCGATGCTGTTTCTATCATTAAAGTAGATATCGATAAAAATCAACCAGCTGCTACTTCTTTTAATATTCAAGGTGTACCTACTTTAATTCTCTTTAAAAAAGGAAAACAGGTGTGGAGACAAAGTGGTGTTTTGCAGGCATCGCAGCTGAAACAAGTAATTGATGCGCACGCCTAAACTTCTACCACACTTTTAGGCGTTACTGCAAAAATGCGTTCGTTTGCTTTCGGGTAAACCGTATAAAGTCCGGTAAACAAACTAAAGGCTGGCAAAACGGCGTAGTCTTTACCAAAATAAAAACATGGAAATTTTAGCCTCTGCTTGGCTTTGCCTACAATCGTTACGCCTGGATGGATATGGCCGCTGATAGGATATAATTCTTCTTCAGTGCAATTAGGCGCATCGTGGATAAAACAAAACGGCCCCAGGCAAAAACTAGGTTCATGTATATCGATATCCATTGCAGCATAATTGGCATTTGAAAGCCTGTCGTGATTCCCCTTTACCAATAGAAAATTAAGTCCCTGGTATTGTTTTCTCCATGCAGAAAATTCATCAATATCGGTATTTAAACCATGATGAAACATATCTCCATTAATTAGCAATGTTTTAGGATTGTATTGTTTAATCAATAAACTTAAGCGTTGAAGATCTGTTTGGGCAATGGTAGCAGGTACTTGCAAACCTGCCTGACGGAAATGCGCAGATTTACCCAAATGCAGATCGCTTATAGCTAAAAGCTGATGTTTGGGTAAAAATAAGGCTTTTTCTTTATCTAAAATGATTTCTTCACCCTGGCTTGTAATGGTCATTATTTTATGCTATTGTCATCCTGAGCCTGTCGAAGAATCTTTTAAATTCCACAGGTTACAAGAAGATGTATCTATTTAATTTTTTCCGATTCTGCCTTCATCCTTACAATCCGTTGCTCCAATTCTTCTGAGCTCATATTTTCACGCAGGCTATCTACCTTAATTGGGAAAGACAGCGGTGTAAAACTTTTAGGATTCGTGATTACAATTGATCCATGCTGAATTCGATCCAATGCTGCTGCCAACCTTGGCTCTTCCAGTTGTTGGTAAAAAACTTCATCGTATGCCTGTCGCAAAAGTAAATTATGTTTGTCATAATCGCTAAAAACATTAAAAAACAAACCAGCAGATGACTGCAGGTGCTTATTGGCTACATATTTACCAGGGTAACCCTGAAAAACGAGTCCAGAAATGCAGGCAATATCCCTAAATTTTCTTCTAGCCATTTCGGTTGAATTGATACTCAACGTAATATCTTCGGTCAAATTTACAGGAGAAAAAACCTCGTAGGCAATTGATTCGTCCATAGGAATTTCTGTTTCGCTCAAAAGTTCAAAACCATAATCGTTCATGGCAATGGAAAAACTGATCGGCAACAATTTACTTAAACGATAAGCAACAAGGGCAGCCAAAACCTCATGTACCAAACGCCCTTCAAATGGATAGGCAAAGAGATGAAAACCTTCTTTATTGTTAATGAGTTCGATCAGTAACTCATCGTTTTTGGGCACATGAGAACGTTTTTCCTGTAATAGGAACAGCGGATACACGGCATCTAATTCTTCGTCCTGATGTGTTTTATCCAATGCTTCATTGTATTTCTTCCGCAATACTGACCCTAAATTGGAAGAAAGGGGTAAGCGGCCACCATTCCAACTCGGAGAGATCGCATTTTTCTGTTTACTTACCCTCACCACAACAGTCATATCTTTCACCTGGATAAATTCTAAAACCCTGCCAGCCAAGCGGAAATTATCGCCAGCTTTTAAACGGGTAACAAAATATTCTTCAACCATGCCGATGTAACCACCAGAGATGAATTTAACTTTTAACATTGCATCACTTACAATTGTTCCAATATGCAAACGGTGTCGCATAGCCAATTGCCTGCTCTTTACTTTCCAAAGCCCATCTTCGTCTTTTACCACTTTCTTAAATTCGGTGTAGGCGCTTAAACTATCTCCACCCGAGGTAATAAATTGCATTACCCAGGTCCATTCTTCAGGAAGGATAAGCTTAAAAGCATGGGTATTCTTAATCTCTTCGTAAATGATTTTATCGTCAAATCCGTCGCCTATGGCCAGTGTAACCAAATACTGAACCAAGGTGTCGAATACCATAATAAAGGGCTCACGGCTCTCTATATTGTTTGTTTTGGCTGCTTCTTTAATCGCTGCTGCCTCTACCAGTTCTAATGCATGTGTAGGTAAAAAATATATTTTAGAGGTTTCGTGAGGGGAGTGGCCCGAGCGACCTGCCCTTTGCAAAAACCTGGCAACGCCCTTTGGCGAGCCCACCTGAACAACAGTATCAACAGGTTTAAAATCTACGCCCAAATCTAACGATGAAGTAGCAATAACAGCTTTAAGCTGTCCGGTATGTAAGGCATCTTCAATCCAGTTACGGAGTTCGAAATCTATCGATCCATGGTGTATGGCAATCCTCCCGGCCAGTTCTGGTTCGATATTCAACAAATGCTGATACCACATTTCCGATTGTCCGCGGGTATTGATAAAAATTAAAGTGGTTTTACTTTTCTCGATAATCGGTAAAAGCTTGTAGGCCAGTTTTAAACCCAAATGTCCAGCCCAGGGCAATGTTTCGATATCATCGGGTAAAATTGATTTGATTAGGATTTTCTTTTCTAAATCGGCTTTAACAATAATCCGTTTGGCCTCCATATTGGGTTCGAGTACATCCAGTGCCTCTTCAATATTACCAATGGTGGCAGAAATTCCCCAAATTCTTAAAAACTGGTTTTTCTCTAACTTTTGCAAGCCCTTAATGCGCGATACCGCCAACTCCACCAGCACGCCTCGCTTGCTACCCAAAAGCTCATGCCATTCATCAGCAACAATACATTTAAGATTTTTGAACAAAGTTGAAGTGCCTTTTTGCGCCAGTAACAAGTGCAGGCTTTCTGGCGTAATCAACAAAATTTCGGGCATCGATTTTTTCTGCTGTAATTTCTCTGCCTGAGAGGTATCACCATTACGCACACCAACGTGCCAATCCAATTCCAGCTCCAATAAAGTTTCGCGCATGGCTCTCGCAATATCTTTTGCTAAAGAGCGAAGTGGGGTAATCCAGATTAACTGTAAACGGTCTTTCGCTTTTTTATTGTTAGCCTCTGATGCATTTAAGGCCTCAATCACTACTGCTAAAAATAAAGAAAATGTTTTTCCGAAACCTGTAGGTGCATTTACCAAGCCGCTGTAACCATCCAAATAATACTGCCAGGCATCTTCCTGAAACTGAAAAGGCTTGCGTTTATTGGCCTTTAGCCAGGCTTTTATCTTTTTATAACCTTTGGTTTTGGTTTGATCCATGCTTAAATATCGCTGCTTTTGATGATTTTCTAATTTTTTTTTTGAAAAGCAAATAACAGTAATGCTTCGGTTAGA
Source organism: Pedobacter sp. 22163 (assembly GCF_052045595.1). Taxonomy (NCBI): domain Bacteria; kingdom Pseudomonadati; phylum Bacteroidota; class Sphingobacteriia; order Sphingobacteriales; family Sphingobacteriaceae; genus Pedobacter; species Pedobacter sp. 22163. The sequence goes on from NZ_JBQEPM010000001.1 coordinate 156,591, forward strand.
GCAGTCCCGCCATTCGCTTTACCTTTTTTGTAATTACCGTTAAATGTTAATCTATCCATAACAAAAAAGGGTATCGCTGCTGTCGGGTTTAAAATAGTGAGGCAAACCCATTAAGCTAAACCTATTTCCTCGGTCTGTGTCCTCACAGACCGAAATTTTCGAATTATGATCGCCATGGTCTGTGAGGACACAGACCATGGAATCTCATTACAAAGTCGATTGCAATAACTGCCTCAAATCTTCCAAAGTATTAATTTCATCGGCTTTTTTATCTTTTCGCCACCGCAATATACGTGGAAAGCGCAATGCTAAACCTGCTTTATGCCGTTTACTTTCAGCGATTCCCTCAAATGCAATTTCGAAAACCAGTTCGGGTTTTACGGTACGTACCGGGCCAAATTTCTCAATTGCATTACGGGTTACAAAGGCATTCACTTCTTTAATTTCTTTATCTGTTAAGCCTGAATAGGCTTTTGCAATCGTGACTAAATTTTCGCCATCACGAACAGCAAAGGTATAATCAGTAAAGAAATTAGCCCTTCTACCACTTCCTTTTTGCGCATAAATCATTACCGCATCAACTGTATATGGATTGATTTTCCACTTCCACCAATCGCCACGTTTTCGTCCACTATGATAATGAGAGCTTAACTTTTTCAGCATAATCCCCTCGCTGTTAATCGATCGTGATGTTTGTCTTAATTTAGCTAATTCTTCCCACGAATGGCAATTGATTACCGGAGAGATCATCACCGGACTTTCAGCTAAATTACCAATCAACCTTTCGAGTGTTTTTCTTCTTATACTTAAAGGTTCTTCTCTAAAATCCTTGGCTTCATATTCTAAAATATCATAAACAAAAAAGCCAATGGGTGCATCTTCCAATTGTTTTTTACTAATCGTTTTGCGGTTTAAGCGTTGTTGCAGCGTACTGAATGATAAAACCTGTTTATCTTGCACAGCCAGTATTTCGCCATCTAAAACCACACCATCAGGCAAAACATCAATCATAAAATGCAGCTCGGGGAACTGTTCTGTAACCAGTTCTTCGCCACGGCTCCAGATAAAGAGTTCTCCATTCCGTTTTACAATCTGCCCACGGATACCATCCCATTTCCATTCGGCCTGCCATTCAGAAATATCACCTAATTTCTCTGGTTCCTGCTCTAAGGCATAGGCGAGGCAAAAGGGGTAAGGCCAGGAATTATCGGTATTCACATGGATACCATTTATCAATTCGTGAAAAGTAATTTCATAAGGATTCCATTTCCCCATAATGCTATGCATAATCTGGGCGCTATCTAAACTGCTTTGTTTAGCGAGCGCATTCACAAGCATTTTATTGGAAACACCAATCCTGAAATTTCCAGAAATCAATTTATTAAAAATAAAACGTTCCTGTGTTTCGAGTTTATTCCATGCGCTCAGAATAAATTCTTTTTTAGTTTCATCGTCTTTACCTTCCAGATCATGCAAATCTTCAACCCACTTATGCAATTGAAAATCTGAGGTATTTTCTGCAGGCGGCAACAATAGGGCGATGGTTTCGCTTAAATCGCCAACATTGGCATAACTTTCGGCAAATAACCACTCTGGTGTTTCGGTAATGTTTATGGCCCAGTATTTAAGCAAGGCTGATTTAATTGGTCTTTTAGGTTTTTTACCTGTAAACAATGCGATAACCCACACCTTATCTTTATCATCAGCATAGTTAAAATAATTAACCAATGCCGCGATTTTATCGTTGGTTTTATTGCTCAGTTCGAGCTGTTGGATCAATTGGGCAAAACGTTTCATCGTTATTTATTTTCGTTTTGATCAACCAGATCTACTTTATTTTCTTCATCATCTTCTTGCCCAAATTTGGTTAACACTTCAGCAGCTTCTATACCTGCATCATTTAAAAACCGACTAAAGGCAGCCGTAAAACCATGCGTAACATATACTTTTTCCGCTCCGGTTGCAGTAATAGCTTCCATTAAGCCAGGCCAATCGGCATGATCACTCAGTGCAAAGCCGGCATCAGCACTTTGCCAACGGCGGTGTGCCCTCACCTGCATCCAACCAGAACAAATACCTGTTACGGGCTGAGCTAAATTTTTGATCCAGCGGCTATCCCTCATGGCAGGTGGCACAATTACAATACCTCTCTGTAATTCATCCTTAGTAGTTTCAGGAGTAATTCTGATGGTTTTTGGAAGCTTTACACCTGCATCAATAATCACTTCATTCAGATTAGCAATACTGTTATGTACATAAATAGGAATATCACCAGCCAAATTTTTAATTAAACGTTGTGCTTTGCCTAAACTATAGGCAATTAACACACTTGTTTTTTGCTGTATAATATTATCACTTACCCAACTCTTGATGCCGTTAAAAACAACTTCTTGCTTTTGCCATTTATAAACAGGTAAACCAAAAGTGCTCTCAGAAACAAAAGAATGGCACTTTACAGGCTCGAAGGGTGTGGTAATGCCATCATCTTCAATTTTATAATCACCAGAGATTACACAAATTTCACCTTTATAAGCTAAACGTACCTGCGCAGATCCGATAATATGTCCGGCAGGAAAAAATGAAATATTCACTCCATTGCGGATAATGCTTTCTCCATATTCCAATGTTTCTACTTTCAAATCTTCGCTGATCCTGCGTTTGATAATGGGCTTGGTTAAAGTATGGCAGAGGTAATATTTATTTCCAAAACGCACATGATCGCTATGTCCGTGCGTTGTAACTGCATAATCTACAGGCCACCAGGGGTCTATATAAAAATCGCCCTGCTTACAATAAATTCCTCTTTTGGTAAATTCTATTAATGCCATAGCTACTAAACAATAAATTTATTGATTAGTTTTAGGTCAATATCGGCTAAACGCCCGATAATTTAAAATATCGGCTAATTACCCGATAAATAGAAATATCGGCTAATTAGCCGATATTAGTTTTGAAATATGAATAATAAGTTCGATATTGTAATATGATTTGCATTATAACAGGTGATATTGTAGGCTCAAGAAAGATTAAAGATAGCTGGTTATTAAGCTTAAAAACCGCTTTAAAAGTAGTTTCCGATCAGAATAGTAAGTGGGAGATTTACCGGGGAGATAGTTTTCAGGTAGAAGTTGAGCCAGAAAATGCCATCAGGGCTGCTGCTTATTTAAAAGCATCTATCAGGGTAAATAAACCTGCAGATGTAAGGATGGGTATTGGAATTGGAGCTATCAAAAACAAACGGAAAAAGCTTTCAGAATCCAGTGGAGATGCTTTTGTAAATTCAGGAGTGGCATTTGACAGTTTAAAACAGGCTAAGGTTAATTTAGCCATTAAAACTGATTCAGCTGATTTTGATGAGGAAATTAATATCTTAATAAAGCTTTCGCTAATATCAATGGATAGCTGGGGAGTTGTAGCTGCCGAAATGGTAAAACTTGCCTTGGAGAACAATAACCTGTTACAAAGCGAACTGGCAGCTATTTCAGGCCGAACGCAATCATCTGTAAGCGAAGCTTTAAAGCGTGCGCATTATACCGAAATTATGGAAATGGACAAGCTTTACCGTAAAAAATTGAACCAAATGATTTTAAAATAATGGATATCTATTTAATCAAGCTTATTCTTGTTCATTTAATTGGAGATTTCTTTTTACAGCCCAATGCCTGGGTAAAAGATAAAGAAAGGAAAAAATTAAGGTCAATAAAGCTCTATTTGCATGTGGCCATTCATATAGTTTTGATATTCCTTATTTTTTTAAACTTTGGCGTTTGGAAGGTAGCACTGTCAATAGGGGTGCTTCATTTTATGATTGACGCTTTAAAATCTATCTTTCAGAACAAAAAAAATGCACGGATACTGTTTTTTGTTGATCAGGTTTTACATTTTACTTCGATAGTAGTGGTGTGGCACTTTTTTTATAAAGGAAGTTTGAACATCAGTTTTTTTAACGAAACCAAAACCTGGGTTTTAATTGTAGGAGCTTTATTTCTAACGATGCCTACATCTATTGTGATGCGGGTAATTATTGCCAAATGGCTTCCTGATAACCAACCAGACAGTCCGCAGTCGCTACAGAACGCAGGTAAGTATATCGGGATACTGGAAAGATTGCTAATTTTCTTATTTATCTTAACCAATCATTTCGAAGCTGTTGGCTTTTTACTCGGAGCCAAATCCATATTTCGGTTTGGCGATTTAAAAGAAGCACACGACCTTAAATTAACTGAATACGTATTGATCGGAACTTTATTAAGCTTTGGTATAGCCATTGTAACGGCTATGCTTATTCAAATATTTATTGCATAAAAAAAGCAGCCCGAAAGCTGCTTTTAAATTTTCTATCTCGCTCCCGGAGGGCAGTTTTCTTTTAAAAACTTTGTGTAAGTTAAGGATAAATGTTTGCCGGTTCCTTCGCCCTCAGAGATACTGTGGGTGCGGTTTGGATAACTCATCAATTGAAAAACCTTTCCGTTTTTAATTAACTCATTAATCAGCATTTCGGCATTCTGATAATGCACGTTATCGTCGCCAGTACCGTGGATATACAATAAATTGCCTTTTAAGTTTTTAGCATAAGTAATCGGAGAACCCTTAATATACGCCTCCTTACTTGGGAAAGGAGTACCCATATAACGCTCCTGGTAAACATTATCGTAGGTTAATTGATTACCAACCGCAGCAATTGCAATACCTGTTTTATAAATTTCTGGGTATTGGAACATCAGGTTTAAAGTAGATGAACCGCCACCGCTCCAGCCCCAAACAGCAACACGGTCTTTATCCATAAAAGCATGAGTAGCCAGTAATTTTTTAGCGGCCATCGCCTGGTCGCGGATATTGATCACTCCAATATTTTTGTAAATACTTTTGCGCCATGTACTGCCTTTTGGAAGGGGTGCACCTCTATTATCCATTGAAATATAGATATAACCATCTTTGGCCATATCACCGGCATATAAACGGTTTCTTCCTGCACCATAAGTATCTAATGCTGTAGCTGAAGCGGGCTCGCCATAAACATAAAATACTACCGGGTATTTCTTATCCGGATTAAAATTATCAGGTTTTTTCATCCAACCGTCCATTTCAATACCATCTTCAGTAGTTACTTTAAAAAACTCAACTTTGTTTTTAGTTGCCGCTTGCTTAGCTAGTTGTGTAGTAATGCTCCCGTCCATTGTAAATGGATTCCCGGTAGTAAAGTTCATCCACTCTGTAATTGGCTCAACAAGCGAGCTGTTATATGAATGGCGCGCAAAAGCAGCATTTGGAGAAATATCGTAATTGTGTGTTCCTGGTAAAACCGAAGGTGTAACCTGTTCTAACTTACCTTTTCCATCTAATTTGGTTTTAAAAAGATATTTCTGAGTGGCATTTATTGGTGATGCCAGAAAATAGACCATATTATTTTTTACATCGATCAATTTTACATCAATCACATCATAATTGCCTTTCGTAACCAATGTTTCTTTTTTTCCGTCCAAACTGATTCTATACAAGTGGTTCCAACCATCCTTTTCAGATACAATGGTAAACTCTTTATTATCATTTAACCATTTCCACTCATCCTGTGCATCAATCCATGCTTTAGCTTTTTCGGTATAAACTGCTTTTGCCGATCCTGTACCTGCATTACAGATAAATACTATACTTTCGTTCTGCTCGCGGTTAAGCTGTTGTAAAATAATGTCATTACTGTTAGGTACCCACTGCATACGTGGGATATAGTGCTGAATATTATCTCCAGGAACATTTAACCAGTTCGTTTTGGCTGTTGCAATATCAACCACACCAACTCTACAAGCCGACGGATTTTCGCCCACCTTTGGATATTCTACAGGAATGGTATACGGATAAATAGAATCTGTATTATTGATCATTAAGAAATTTTTGATCTTCGTTGCATCAAGCTGCCAATAAGCAATCGATTTTCCATCCGGACTCCATCTAAAACCATCACGACAATCAAATTCTTCCTCATAAACCCAATCGAAAGTACCGTTAATCATTCGGTCTGTACCATCAGTAGTTAAGGCCTTTGCACCAGTTCCATCAATATTTTCTACATATAGGTTATGTTTACTTACATAAGCAACCTTACTGCCATCGGGCGATAACTTAGCAAACATTAGTGATGAAGCTGGTCTATCTTTCCCAATTTGAGTGATTTTATTGGAAGCTAAATCGGCCAGCCAATAATCTCCACGTGTATCGTAACGCCAAACTTTTTTACTATTGGTGTAGATTAATGCTTTCGAACCATCATCCGATAATTGGAAACTTCTTACTGTAATGGCATCATTTTTTCCGGCAGGTGTTAATAATCCCCTCGATATAACGGTTTTACGATCGTTTTTAGGAAGTGTTATTGAAACGATTTCGCCACCAATATTCTGATAATAGGAGTTACCGTCTTTTGCCCAATTGATATTTTGAGCCTGGGCATCAATTAGCGTGCATAATGCTATACAAGCAATTGATAATCTTAATAATAATTTTTTAATCATATATAGTTTTTGGACATAAAAAAAGCTTTTCAACTTTCGGGCTAATTTAAATAAAAAGCCTGCAGTTAAAAAGCTGTAAATTATCTTGAATTGGTTAATTATTCACCACCACCTTGCATGGCTTTCAATTCTTCCATAGTTACTACATCGTAACCAGTAGGAATTTCAGTGCTAATGGCACCTACTTTAGCTTCAGAAAGAGATTTTAGAACCAGATCTGAATTTACGCCATTAATTACTGCCGAATATTTTACAGGAAGTGCACCTAAACCTTTAAAGAAACCACCATTGGTAACTGAAGCAATATCAACATCTTTTGTTGCCCATAATTCATGAGCTCCACCTTTGTCATCTTTGTAAGTATATTTTTCAGCACTCAATCCAGCAATTGTCTGTTTTTCACCAGTTGCTTTATAATCAGAATATTTTGGCAATAAAGCTTCTTGTGCTTCTGTTTCAGCTTTGCTCACCTTTACCGCAAACTGTTTTTGAGCTACCGGAACGTCAATTAATAATAATCCTGTTTTATCTGCCGTGTTTGAAATGATATTAACCATTGCAGGTCCATTTTCTATTTCTATTTTGGTTAAGTTACCATTAAATTTAGTTTTAACGTCGGTTGTTGTACCATTAGCAGTTACTGCAAATACCAAAGTACCTTCAGCAATTTTCTTTTGTGCATGGGCAATTATAGCAGTACTTACTAAGATTAAAGCTATAACACTAGTTTTGATTGATTTGAACATGTTTTTATTTCAGTTTAGTTTTTTACCAATTAATTTTTTCTTTGTTTAAAAATGAAGAGATTCCTTTTTTAAAATCTTCACTCTCTCTTACACGGGCATTTATCTGTACCGCAGTTTCCAAGCATTTTTCCAATAGGGGATTAGTTGTTTGCGTAATCAATTGTTTAGTAATCATTAATGAATTACCAGAGCTCCCGCAGCACAAACTTAATGCAAATTCTCTTACTATTTGATGAATATCGGATGAATTTGTTACAAAATTTATCAAATTATATTTCAATGCCTGCTCAGCAGAAAAGATTTTTCCAGTTAATAAAATTTCATTGACGATGGATTCGCTCACCTTTTGTTTTAAAAAGCAAGAAACAATAGCAGGTACAAAACCAATTTTCACTTCAGTATACCCAAAATTACTTTCAGGGGTAGCAAAAACAATATCACATATCGTGGCCAAACCACAGCCGCCGGCAATGGCATGACCTTCTACCTGCGCAATAACGACTTTTGGTAAATAATAAATGGTTGTAAAGAGTTTTTTTAGATGATTAGAATCAGCAACGTTCTCTTCAAATGTATTGTGCTGTAATTGCTGAAGATATGCTAAATCGGCACCAGCACTAAAAGTATCGCCATTTGCATTCAATATTACCACTTTTACCAGGTCATCTTCAGATGCTTTTATAAATGCAGAAGTTAATTCAGCGATAAGTTGAGGGTTTAGCGCATTTCTTTTTCCGGGCCTATTGATAGTTATCGTTGCTATTCTTTCAGCAACCTGATATAAAACCAGATTTTCCATGTTATTGGGTTAGTTGCACCAAATATGCTTTATTTTTCTTTAAAACATGTACATCTATTTCATTATTCTCCATATACTTCTTTAAGAGCTGAATTTTATAATCTTTATTAGTAGCATCGATTATTGCAGTTTTATATTTTATATCAAGATCCATTTTGGCTAAATTAAATTTAGTATTTCCACTTAACCAGATACTTGAAAAAGTAGCATTTCCGTCTATATTTTTATCATTCAGGTTTTCATCGATCAACAGCATCTTATAATTAAAAAAGGCAATTTGATTGTTCTTTAATACAAACTGCCCTAAAACGGTATCTTTGTTAAAACTAATAAAACGTATTTTGTTTACCTGCAATTGCGTTAGTGCCGGCACAATAGAAAAATTATAATTTTTATCTTCAGCACTTAAATCTGAAACCAAAACAGCTTCCTTTCCATTAATAAAAGCAGTAGCATAGTTTTTTCTCAGTGAAAAGAAAATAATTTTCCTTTGATGAAAGGCGTTTAGATCATCGTGTACAACCAAAAGTTGATAGCAAACAAATAGCATTAAAGAAGAGAACAAAAGTCGTTTGTTAAATTTAGCCAAGGCATAAATAAACAATCCGAGCGATAGGCTCAACAATACAAATTCAGGCAAATTAATCCATATTGATGAAAAACTAGCATATGGTAAATTGGCAATCCATTTTAATACAGCATTTGTAAAATTTATTATCCATTCGAAAACCGGAGCTAAAAATCTGAATGCTGGAATTAATACTGCAATTCCTAAATACATCATTAATACCAATGGGATGGTGATAAAAAGATTCGCAAAAAGAAAGTAAAGTGGGAATTGATGAAAATAGTAGATGCTTAATGGAAAAGTGACCAGTTGTGCGGCTAAAGACATAGCTGTGAAACTCCATAACTTATCTAGCCAAATATGTTCGGTATAAAGAAGATTATAAATTTTAGGCTGAAGGTAAATTAGCCCGAATACGGCCAGATAGGAAAGCTGAAACCCAACATCTAAAATTAAAAATGGATTGTAAACGAGCTGGCAAAATGCCGAAAAGGCCAAAATATTATAACTGTTGGTTTGCTTCGATAAAACTTTAGCCGTAATTAAAATGCTGATCATCACAGCCGAGCGAACTACAGAAGGTGATAATCCTGTTAACAAAGCATATCCCCAAATCAAAGTACAAATTAACAACAGCTTCACAATTCTTAGTGGCCGATTTTTGTTCAAAAAGAAGAACAAAAAATCCAGAACGACATAAATAATGGCTACATGTGCTCCTGATACAGATAGAGCATGAATAGTTCCGGTTTTGGAATAAGCCGATAAAGTTTCTTTGCTTAAATCAGCACGGTAGCCTAAAATAAGGGTAGAGGCTACCGCAAAAGCCTCATCACTTTTAATCAAGTTTCGGTATTTGGCTACCTGCTTTTCTCTTAAGCTTAAAGCCATCTTTATAATTGGATTACCAATATTATTTTTGTTGCTAACGATATGATCCTGATCTATAAAAGCCTGATGATAAATATTCTGACTACCTAACCAGGCTTTAAAATCAAATTCTGCAGGATTATATGACGGCTCTATTTCGGTATATGTAGCCGGAACTATGATTACGTCGCCATACTTTAATTCAATTGGGTTTAAACCATCTAATTTTACCGCAATAAGCATTTGCCCCGACAATCTGATCTGTTTGTCTTTTTGAAATCCCGATACTACCTTTGCTTTAAAACGTATGATGTTACTACTTTTCTGAGGTTCATTGATCACTTCAACTTTTAAATAGCTGCACTGCACTTTTGCAAAGTAATTTTGGTTTAAACTTTCGTTATGGAGCAAGCAAAGTAAAGCACCAAGGCTAAGAAAAAGTATAAAAATTAAAATACCAACAGCTCCCTTATAACGGTACACACTTAATTTTTTATAAGTGATATTCAACAATAAAATGCTCAGTATAACAGCAAGTAGGACTGAGGCCCACAATTGAATGTATACGCTTTTTGGAAAGAAATAAAAAACACAGCTACCTAAAAGAAAAGGAAACAGGATCCTGACAAAAACATATTCGGACTTAAACATTGTTTAAAATTGATAGCGTAGCTGAATTTTAACTTCCGATTTTTTATTGCCCTTAATTTCATCCAGGTAAGTACCTACTGTTTCTACGTTCTTATAAACAAACAACCCATATCGAACCCAAACATTTAGCTTCTTGACTATACTGTATTTCAGGTTAAAATAAGTCCTAAAACCTCTTCCATTATACATTCCAAAAGCAAAACTGTACAAAACATCATCTTCATAGGCATAAATTCTGCTGTTATAGCTTGGGGTATTGAAATAGGCAAATCTTACATTTCCTGTTAGCTTAGCGAACATTGGTGAATAGTCTACATCCTGATAAACGAGATAACCAAATTCTCTATTGGCACTACCTTTTTTATATTGAGAAATCTCTAGCCTGTTTTGGAAGCGCCAATTATTATTCAATTGCCAGTTTGCCTCTGCCCGATAACCTTCTCTTTTTACATGGTCTAAAAAGTTAACAGGCACATCCAAATCCGTATTTTGTTGTTTATGTTCTGTTTTAAACCGGACTAAAACTTTAAAGGTTTTGCTTGGTGTATAAACGGCCTGGGTTAAAATCTCGTAACCTTTTGATGGCTCATCAACCCGGTATTTTAACCACGGGAACCGAAAATAATCACCATAGAAAGAAAAGGCCCAATGTTTATTGGGATTAATATTTAAGCCTGCATATAATCCTTTTTCATTTACCGCTTCGCTCGATTCGGATACTGCCTGATTAAAGAAACTATGATAATCTTTAGCATAATCGCGATAAGTTAAAGCTACAGAAACTGTTGGCGATAAACTAATGAGGACACCGTTAATATAGGCAATGCCACCACCTAGACCTTTGGCCGCCTCGCCATAGAGGTACATATTTTTATAAGTATAATTGTAAAACAATCCCAAATTGGTTAATGCTGTACCAGTGAAACTATATCGATCATAAGTAGCAGTTTGTGTAATAAAGCGGTTCTTATAATGAGTATGGTAAGCAATTGCGCCAACAGCAAATTCGTTTTTGGCATATTGAACTGTAGTACCAAATACGCTTTGCGCTAAAACACCTTTATTCTTAATCTCAGTAGGGGTTCTATGTAAACCGGTTTGATTAATAGTGGACTGAACTAAATTTCCTGCTGAATCTAATTTTTGGCTGGCATCAAGATTTCGGAACGAAACAAAAGCAGTAATGTCTACATTTTTAAATAAGTTAATCGTTGCAGCGCCTCCTCTAAAAAAAGAATACTCATTCGTAGAGTTATAAGGCCTTAAACCTAAATCTTTTTTAGCTACACTGGTTACATCAGGGCCTTTGCCAAAAGAAAAACCCGACCATAATGTTAAGCCTTGCCCAAATTGCAGTGTATAATCGCCAACTACCAGTTTTTTTAGCTTACCCAATTTAAATAGAGCGATATTGCCAGAATAAAAATCGAAAGGCTTGCCTATAAATTTTTCACCAGCATCTTTGTCTAAGGTAATGGCTGCTGATAGAATTGAACTATAATGATATCTGTAGCGCATCTGAAATCTTTCCGGAGAACCTAAATACCTGTTCCCGGGTAAATCTGTATAACCTCTTTGTTCTTGTAAGGTCTGTGCAAAGCGCATCATCAAATCATTTTCACCAGTACCTATAATGTTTTTAAAATTGAGCTGTTGGTATTCAGAAATATTGGTCAATGTTACAAATGGGAGGAGATTATGCACGGTTTTAATATCAAAACCGTTAATGCTTTGTAATTCCAGCACATCTGTAAGCTGACCATTTTCCTTTAGATGTGTAAAGAAATTACCAATCTGTAGGGGGGATAAGAAAACCAAAGTTTTTAATTCTTCAACTGAGGTACGGTTCAGATTAATTGGATGTTTACGATATTTCTCCAATACATCAATCAGTTCGGTCATATCGTAATCATCGGGTAGGTTTTCAGCCATACTCTCCAAAATATCTCGTGTATCTGTTTCCCCAGCATTGATTTGAGCATTCGCCGTGAATCCAATCATTACAAATGCAACAACTAAGCACTTAAACCGCATAGCCACCTCCATTTAGAAATATATCATAAAGGTTAAGTAGCAATGTAATTCCAAAAGGAATTTCTCGAAGAAAGAAATGATTAACTATTGCAGATAAATAGCCACCCAAATGGTTTTGGGAAAATAAAAAATAGGGGAAAAAGACAAGCAACAATACATACCATATTTTCATAAGCAGGGGTTATACCAGTTAAAAAAAATAGGGGTGATTGATGTTTTGGTTTTGCTAATATAGGAAAATAGTTAAAAAAACTACAAAAAATGTATTTTTCTAATTACATAAGAGTAATACAAAGAAAATCGATAATGATAAAGGGAATAAAATGTTTACAGTTCTTCTGCCAGGTTTACCAAAAAACCTTTCAGTTTTTCTAAAGAATCTATAATTTTTTGATTCTCTCTAACACCTGTTTTATTATTTTTTAAATAGTCTTTAGCACCTTTTAATGTAAATCCTTTTTCATCAACAAGATTGAAGATGATCTTTAGGTTTTCAATGTCTTCTGGAGTAAAAAGACGGTTGCCTTTTTTATTTTTCTTGGGCTGTAGGATGTCGAATTCCTTCTCGTAAAAACGGATCTGTGATGCGTTAACATTAAACATTTCAGTCACTTCGCCCATGGTATAATACATTTTATTAATGTCTCTTTCTTTATACGGCATATTTTGTGCTTGATTATGAGTGTCTTATATCGATTAATTAAAGTATTCAAATGTAGCTCGATTTTTCCTTAATAACGCAATAAAATTTTAATTTTGTTCCCTCCAATAATACTGAAATGACAGCAAAAGAGATTAGACAGGCATTCCTTAGTTTTTTTGAATCGAAACAACATCATGTTGTTCCTTCCGCACCGATTGTCGTTAAAAACGACCCCACTTTAATGTTTACCAATGCGGGTATGAACCAGTTTAAAGATCTGTTTTTAGGAGAGGCGGCCATAAAATATTCTCGTGTTGCTGATACACAACGTTGTTTACGTGTTTCTGGCAAACATAACGATCTGGAAGAAGTAGGTATTGATACTTACCACCATACCATGTTCGAAATGTTGGGAAATTGGAGTTTTGGCGATTATTTCAAAAAAGAAGCCATTGCCTGGAGCTGGGAATTACTGACCGAAGTTTACAAAATCCCGAAAGAAAAATTATATGTCACCTACTTCGAAGGCGATGAAAAAGAAGGTCTGGAAAAAGATCAGGAAGCTTACGATCTTTGGAAACAATATGTTGATGAAAGCCATATTTTACCAGGAAATAAAAAAGACAACTTCTGGGAAATGGGCGATACCGGGCCATGCGGACCCTGTTCTGAAATCCATGTAGATTGCCGTACTGATGAAGAAAAAGCTTTAGTTGATGGTGCTATTTTAGTAAATGCCGATCATCCTCAGGTAATCGAGATCTGGAATAATGTATTTATGCAGTTTAACCGTTTAAAAAATGGTTCTTTGCAAAGTTTACCAGCTAAACACGTTGATACAGGAATGGGATTTGAGCGTTTGGTACGTGTTTTACAAGAAAAAACCTCTAACTACGATACCGATGTTTTCCAACCGATGATTCAGTTTATTGCAGAAAAATCGGGCATTAAATATGGTGCTGACGAAAAAACCGATATCGCCATGCGTGTTATGGCTGATCACATCCGTGCCATTTCATTTGTTATTGCAGATGGTCAGTTACCTTCTAATAATAAAGCGGGTTATGTAATCCGTAGGATTTTACGCCGGGCCGTACGTTATGCTTATACGTTTTTAAACTTCAAAGAACCTTTCTTAAATCAACTGGTTCCTTTATTGGCTGAGCAATTTAAAGGTGTATTTGATGAACTGATTTCGCAACAGGATTTTGTGCAAAAAGTAGTGCTGGAAGAAGAAGTTTCTTTCCTGAGAACCTTATCAACGGGAATTCAACGTTTCGAAAAATATCAGGCATCGAATGATGTAGTAGAGGGTAATTTCGCTTTCGAATTATCAGATACATTTGGTTTTCCGATCGATTTAACGGAATTAATGGCCCGAGAAAAGGGCTGGAGCGTTGACTTGGCTGGCTATGAACAGGCTTTGAAAAAGCAAAAAGACGATAGTCGTGCCGCAACAGCCATTGATACAAGCGATTGGATCGTCGTAAATACTGAAGAACAGAGCGAATTTGTAGGCTATGATGATTTAGAAATTGAAACCGAAATTTTAAAATACCGTAAAGTAAAAGCTAAGGGTAAAGAGCAATATCAAATTGTACTTCGCCAAACACCTTTCTACGCCGAAAGTGGTGGTCAGGTAGGAGATACCGGCCGTTTAGAAGACCACAGCCGCCAGTTTTGGGTAGACATTACCGATACCAAAAAAGAAAATGGCTTAACCGTTCATTTTACCGATATCTTACCGGATAATTTAGAAGGTAAATTTTGGGCTGTTGTAGATGAAGATAAACGTGTTTTAACTGAAGATAACCACTCTGCCACACACTTACTGCATGCGGCATTAAAACAAGTTTTAGGCAAACATGTTAACCAGAAAGGTTCGTTGGTGAATGCAGACTACTTACGTTTCGATTTTTCTCACTTCGCTAAAGTTACTGACGAGGAATTAGCACAGATTGAGGTAATTGTGAACCAGAAAATCCGCCAGAATATTAAGTTAAAGGAACAACGTAACGTTCCTTATCAAGATGCCATTGAAAGTGGTGTAACGGCTTTATTTGGCGAAAAATACGGCGATTTTGTCCGTATGATTACTTTTGACGACCATTTCTCTAAAGAACTTTGCGGAGGTACACACGTAAAAGCAACCGGGCAGATCGGCTCATTCAAAATTGTTTCGGAAAGTGCTGTAGCAGCTGGTGTTCGCCGTATCGAGGCCATCACTGCTGACAAAGCTGAACAATACTTCTTAGATCAAAGAAAAGAACTTGGCCATTTAAAAGCATTACTAAATGGAAGTAAAGATTTATCGGCGTCTGTTCAGGCCTTATTGGATGAAAATGCAAAACTGAAAAAGGAGATTGAAAAGTCGACAATAGAACGGGTAAACACCTTAAAACATGAAATCGTTCATCATGTAAGAGGAATTAACGGCATTAACCTGATTGCTAAACACATTGATCTCCAGAGCGCTGATGCAGTTAAAAATCTTGCTTTCTCTTTGAAGGACATGGTTGATAACCTGTTTCTGGTTTTTACTACAGAAATTGATGGCAAACCGGGAATAACCGTAATGCTTTCTGATCACCTGGTGAAAAAGGGATTAAATGCATCTAATATTGTTCGCGAGTTGGGTAAAGAAATTCAGGGCGGTGGCGGTGGCCAACCGTTTTATGCTACCGCAGGTGGTAAAAACCCAGCCGGACTAAAAGTTGTTCTGGAAAAAGCGGAAAGTTTTATTCCTCACCATTGATTGAAAGATGCTGAAACAAATCCGATAGCTATCGGATCTGCATGACGATATACAAATAAAAAAGAGGCCCTGAAGCCTCTTTTTTATTTTAATGTCTTCCGTGTTTTTCTCTATGTCCTCTAGAGAATAAACTCGAATTTACTCTTCTATCATGGTATCTGTTATCTACGCGGTAAGATCTGTAATTATTTCTTGGCGAGCTATAACGTACTCGGTTTCCACCACCATAAGATGAGCGGTAATAATTGTTATGATGTGAATAGCTTACTCTATGGGTATTATAATTACGATATGGGCTATTACCGTAAACGACTACTTTTCTTCCGTGATGCAGATCGTAACCTCTATACCTCGATGGTAAATACCTTGATCTTGTCCATCTGTTTCCACTTAAATAAACAAACTGCCTTTGAGGGACATAATAATAAGATTGAACTTCTGGGAGATAGTAATAATTAACGTTTTCATAACCCGCAGGCACCCAAGCTGGCTGCGCACCTATATTTACATTAATACTTACCTGAGCGTTAGATTGATTAGATGTTAAAGCCACGATACCTAAAATCGCGGAGATGATAAATAACTTTTTCATAATAATCCATTTTATTTGTGTGTATTTCAATAATTCAAACGCTGTGCCAAAACTTCTATTGTAACAGATATATAAAAAAAGAGCCCCCGAAAGAAGCTCTTTTTAAATCGGTTAATAAAATTGGGCATTAGTGTTTTCCTTTACCATTTCCGTGGCCCTTTCCATTGTCATTTCCATGACCCTTATCGTTATTTCCTTTTCCATAAATCTTTTTAGCCTGTCCTGGAGGCATACCATGAGGATGTCCTTTTACTACATAATATTTGCTATCACGGCTATCCCTAATTACAAATTGCCCTTTATTACCCTTATATTTTGCATACTTTACCTTATCGTTTTTGAAATTCAAGTAAGGCTTAGGCGAATTAATCACAACTTTATAACCATTGAATAAATTGTAATTACCATGTCTAGAAGGTAAAGAATTTGCAAAAACCCAGTCGTTTCCATTTAAGTAAACAAACTGCTTCTGTGGAACATAATAATAACTTTCTACGTCAGGGAGATAGTAATAATCTACATGGTCATAACCTGTTGGTCCCCAAAGCGGTTGCGAACCAATGTTAACATTAACATTTAACTGTGCTTTAGCGGGGATGCTGAACAATGAAACCATCATCAATGCAGCCATTAAAAATAATCTTCTCATAATCAATTCATTTAGTGTTTATTATTTATAGCCAAACTACGTGCCAGAAGTAAGTAAACAATAAAGGAGCCTCTTTCGAAGCTCCTTTATTTACAACTAAATATTAATATTAATGGCGCTCGTTACCACGGCCCTGACCGTTATTTCTTTCAGGACGGTCATTCCCACCTTTGCTATTAGTTTTGTGTTCGTTGTTTCGGGCATACCTTGAATTTTGATTTACCTTTACAACAGTTTTCTCCCTACGTACTGGGCGGTTATTATTAATCACTACAGTTTTGTTCCCATTATAGTTTGGGTGTCCTTTTACTACATAATATTTGGTATCACGGCTATCTCTTATAATACTTTGGCGGCCACCGTAATTTTTATATTTACTGTACCTGGTTACATAGATTTTGTTTCTTAAATACGGTTTTGGCTCATTGATTACCACTTTATAGGCGCGGTATAAATCAAAGTTCCTGTATTGGGCAGGCAAACTGCTTACCCAAACCCAACGTCCGCCATTCGAGTAAATGTATTGTGCAGAAGGCACATTATAATAGGCATCTATATCAGGAAAATAATAATATTCTACATGATTATATCCCGCTGGACCCCAAACTGGTTGAGAACCAATATTGATATTTAAGCTAACCTGTGCTTTTGCATTGTTTATGCTGAATAATGAAACCATCAGAACTGCAGCAAATAAAAATAACTTTTTCATAATGTTTTTAATTAAAGGTTTCTTTTGTGTGTTTACCGATAGACAAACTCAATACGTTCTGGTTTAACCAGAGTCACCCCATTTAACATTCTTTAACGATTGCATATGCAATTGAGTAATTTTACTCAGTTCATTGAGTAAAATGTAAAAAAAACCATAACTCGTTTATTAACAGTTATTTATTTGTTAATTTTTATATGCAGACAAAGAGATAATAACATTTCGTGTTAGAATTATTAATTAGAACTTATTAATCGTTTTGAATTACTAAGTGTATTGAGTAATTTTACTCATTGTATTGAGTAAATTGTCAAATATGTTCCAAAGGTCTTATTTACAGAAACTTGTTAAAGTTATGAATGAACCAAAAAGGTTTATTCAAGTGCTTGTAGGCCCTAGGCAAATAGGCAAAACAACATTGATCAGTCAATTGATCAAGGAAATAGATACACCTTGTATATTTGAATCTGCAGATGCTGTTGCTGCTTCAGATAGAACCTGGATAGAGCTGATATGGTTCAATACAAGAGAACTATTAAAAGAACCCGGTGTTAATGAATATCTGCTTGTGATCGATGAAATTCAGAAAATTGACAACTGGAGTGAAATTGTGAAGCGCCTATGGGATGAAGACATGCGAAATGGAGTAAACTTAAAAGTAATTTTATTGGGATCTTCCAGACTGCTGATTCAACAGGGATTAACAGAATCATTAGCTGGGAGATTCGAATTAACCTATTTAGGGCATTGGAGTTTTGCCGAAATGGAAAGTGCTTTTGGTTTTACTGCTGAACAATATGTATGGTTTGGTGGCTATCCGGGCGCTGCAGGTCTAATCAACGACGAAGAGCGATGGAAAAATTATGTCTCAAATGCCCTGATAGAAACCAGTATTTCGAAAGACATTTTAATGCTAACCCGTGTAGACAAACCTGCATTAATGAAACGCTTGTTTGAATTGGGCTGTTTATATTCCAGTCAGATCCTGTCTTTCACCAAAATATTAGGTCAACTCTCCGATGCAGGCAATACCACAACATTGTCGCATTATTTACATTTATTAGATACTGCCGGTTTACTGGGTGGTATTGAAAAATTTGCGGCTGATGTGATCCGTAAACGTTCATCCAGTCCAAAATTCCAGGTGCATAATAATGCTTTGGTAAGCGCGCAAAGAA
This sequence comes from Pedobacter sp. 22163, assembly GCF_052045595.1. Taxonomy (NCBI): domain Bacteria; kingdom Pseudomonadati; phylum Bacteroidota; class Sphingobacteriia; order Sphingobacteriales; family Sphingobacteriaceae; genus Pedobacter; species Pedobacter sp. 22163. The sequence continues at coordinate 175,294 of NZ_JBQEPM010000001.1, forward strand.
ATGAATTCTTTGAAGAGATAAAAAAACAGCCAGCAGAATGGGGGAGAATGGTAGAATCATCAATAGGTGCACATTTATTAAATTCTTCATTTGTAGAAGGTTATAAAGTATTTTATTGGCGGCATAGAAACGATGAAGTAGATTTTATTTTAGAGAAACGAGGTAAAATAATTGGTATAGAAGTTAAAAGTACAGGCCATGTTACTGGTACTTCGGGAATGGATGCTTTTAACAAAATGTACAAGCCCAATAAAATACTTTTAGTTGGAGCAGGAGGATTGCCTTGGCAGGAGTTTCTGAAAATTTCTCCATCAAGCCTTTTTTAACGAAAGACTAAATAATAACTATATTTGACACATTAATATTTAACCACAGATTAAGTCAGCATTAGGCCTAAAAATCTGTGGTTAATAACACTTATAATAACACGAAGCTTTAAATGCCTTTACAAAAAACAAGCCCCCAAACTGCTTTCGAACTCGTTTCAGGACTAGAAATCCACGTTCAGTTAAATACCAACACTAAAATATTTTCTGCTGACAGTGCATCTTTCGGGGCTTTACCCAATCAAAATATATCTACGGTTTCGCTGGCACTGCCTGGAGCCTTACCAAAGTTAAATAAAGAAGTAGTAGCAAAAGCCATCCGTATTGGCCTGGCTTTAAACTGTACCATTAACCAGACCAACCATTTTGATAGGAAAAACTATTTCTATGCCGACCTGCCAAAAGGTTATCAGATTACGCAGGATAATCAACCCATCTGTGTAAATGGTTTTCTGGAGCTGCAACTGGCTGATGGCTCTACGAAGAAAATCGGAATCAATCGCATTCACCTGGAAGAAGATGCCGGAAAAAGTATCCATGATCAGGATGATAACTATTCGCTGGTTGATTTGAACCGTGCAGGTGTACCTTTAATTGAGATTGTAACCGAGCCCGATATCCGCAGTTCAGAAGAAGCATCTGTTTTATTAAGTGAAATCAGGAAACTGGTGAGGCATTTAAATGTAAGCGATGGCAATATGGAAGAAGGTAGTTTGCGCTGCGATGCCAATATTTCTATACGCCCACAGGGCACTACCGAATTTGGAACACGTTGCGAAGTAAAAAACCTAAACTCGATGCGTAACGTACGTAGAGCGATGGATTTCGAATTTGGCCGTCAGGTAGAAGTGATTAGCAATGGGGGAAGAATTATTCAGAGCACATTGAATTTTGATGCTGATAAAGGCACTACATCACCGATGCGTACTAAAGAGGAGGCGAATGATTATCGTTATTTTTCAGATCCCGATCTGCAACCCATTTATATTTCTGATGATTGGTTAACGGAGATTAAATCTTTAATGCCTGCTTTACCAAATGAAATTTCTCAGCAGATGGTTGCTGACTTTGGGATCAGTAAAGCTGATGCGGCTCTTTTTGCCGAAGATTTAGACCTGTTAAACTACTTTAACCAGGCACAGTCGGCTGTTCACAACAAAAAAAGCTTAATTAATTGGTTAATAGGTCCGATTAGAGCTGTTTTAAATGAAAAAGGGATTACGATCTCTGATTTCAAAGTTAATCCGGCACAACTGGCAGAAGCAATTAATCTGGTTGACGATAAAAAAATTACACAACAAATTGCCATTCAACAATTATTACCGGCTGTTGAGCTGGAAGAAAATGCAAAAGTTACCGATTTGGCACAATCATTAAACTTATTAATCTCTGAAAACGGAGACGAATTAAGTAGTTTTATTGATGAAGTGTTAAATAAATACCCACAACAGGTAGAAGCGTACAAGAAAGGCAAAAAGGGCGTTTTAGGTTTATTTGTTGGTGATGTAATGAAATTAGCCAAAGGAAAAGCCGATGCTAAAAAATTAAACGAATTAATACTTGAAAAACTGAAATAATGAGATTAAAACAATTGAGCCTGATTATGCTGATCGCGATTGCCTTCACTGCATGTAAACCCAAAGATAGCTTTACGATTGATGGAACTTTCCAAAACCCAGGTACGGAGAAGAAAGTATTTTTATACGGGATGCAAAATAGCAATATGGTTGCAATCGATTCTACCAATCTATCAGAAAAAGGTGAATTTAAATTCATCCGCAAAACCCCATCGGTTGATTTCTTTAGGGTATCGGTAGGTAACCATGAGTTTATGTTAATTGCAAAAAATGGCGACGACATTAAATTAGAAGCTGATTTAGCTGATAAAACAATGGCATATAAAATTTCGGGGGCAAATGAGGTAGAAAAATTATCAGAACTGAATGCCATTAGAAATAATTTTGCGAAGCAGGTTGAAAAATTGCAAGCCGATTTCGAATCAAAAGTAGCAACACAACCTCAAAACAGAGCAGCTGTGCTAGAATCGATGAAACCTCAGTACGAATCGTATATCAATCAATTAAACACGCAGATCATAAAATTTGCTAAAGACAATAAAGGTACGCTTGCCAGTTTCTATGCCATGAATACTTTGAGTCCGCAGGAATTTGAAGCAGAACTGGTACAATTTGCGGATGAAGTGAAAGAAGAAATTAAAGGCAATGCTACTGTTGATACTTTTGTAAAACAGATGGCGCTTTTAAAAGCGGTTCAGGTAGGGCAGGTTGCTCCGGCATTCACCATTAATACAGCCGACGACAAACCTGTAAGTTTATCAGACTATAAAGGAAAATATGTACTGATCGATTTCTGGGCCTCATGGTGCCAGCCTTGCCGCCAGGAAAATCCCAACGTAGTTAAGGTGTACAATAAATATAAAAATAAGAACTTTAATATCATTGGCATTTCGCTAGATACTGATAAGGCAGCATGGCTTGGTGCAGTAAAAGCAGACGGATTAACCTGGGCACACGTTTCCGAATTAAAAGATTTTAACGGTGCAACGGTAAAAAAATACCAGGTACAGGCTATCCCAACTTCTTACTTAGTTGATCCTACTGGAAAAATAATTGCTAAAAACCTGCGTGGTGATGAGTTAGAGACGTTTTTAGCCAAAACGTTACTTTAAAACTAATTCCATGTTAAACTAATTTAAGTAATTAACAATTTCTTAACTTAGGCTTAACTAAATATTGCATCATAGACACTACTTTCGTAACAAATATTTAACTATGAACAACGCAGGTCAGAAAATATTAATTGTTGATGATGAACCAGATATTCTGGAGCTTATTGAATATAACCTTAAAAAAGAGGGTTATCAAGTTTTCACAGCTACCAATGGCCAAGAAGGAATTACTGTTGCGAAAAAGGTACATCCAGATTTGATTATCCTGGATATTATGATGCCTAAAATGGATGGGATTGAGGCTTGCCGTTTAATGCGTGCAATACCTGAATTCAAGAATACATTTATGGTTTTCTTAACTGCCAGAAGTGAAGAGTATTCTGAAATTGCAGGTTTTAATGTAGGTGCTGATGATTATATCGCAAAACCGATTAAACCACGTGCTTTAGTTAGCCGCATTAATGCGATTTTAAGACGAAATACAGGAACAGAAGAAGTATCTGAAAACAAATTGGAAATTGGTGATTTAGTAATCGACCGTGAGGCTTATTTGGTTTTTCAAGGCGGTAACAAAGTGGTATTGGCGAAAAAAGAATTTGAGCTTCTATACTTATTGGCATCAAAACCAGGAAAAGTTTATACCCGCGAATCGATCCTTAAAAATATCTGGGAAGATTCGGTAGTAGTAACCAATAGAACTATTGATGTTCACATCCGTAAACTAAGAGAAAAATTAGGCGAAACTTATGTATCAACAGTAAAAGGGGTAGGTTATAAGTTTGAGCTTTCTTAAATAGCTTTACCACAGATAGACACAGATTAACACAGATTTTTTCTGATGATTAATCTGTGTTTTTTTTTGCATCGTAAATTAGATCCTGAAACAAGTTCAGGATGAAGCCCTTATAAGTAATTATCGTTTTCTCTATCTCTTTATCTGTGTTCATCCTTTTATCTGTGGTTAATTCCTCAAGCAATAAAAATAAAATCGTATTTTTGCGCTTCATTAATTAAAGCACAGTTTGAAGTTTCCAAATTTTAAAGACCTTATTCTTTTCGAAGACAACGATTTTATTGTTATCAATAAACCTCCATTTTTAGCCTCGCTCGATGAACGTGGTGGATCTGGAGAAACCAATGTATTACGCTTGGCCAAACAGTATAGCGATGATGCACAGGTTTGTCACCGTTTGGATAAAGAAACTTCTGGTGCTCTAATTATCGCAAAAAACCCTGAAGGTTACCGCCATGCTTCTATGCAGTTCGAAAGAAGGAAAGTAAATAAAATCTATCATGCGGTGGTAGATGGGCACGTTATTTTTGATCAGTTAACTGTTGATCTTCCAATCTTGAACGATGGTAATAAAAATGTAACCATTGATAGGGCAGAAGGTAAAAGAGCAGAAACCATTTTCGATTCCTTAAAATACTACAAACATTATACACTGGTTGAGTGCAAGCCAATAACTGGCCGTATGCACCAGATCCGTATTCACTTAGCAACACAAAGGGCAGCCATTGTTGGCGATGATATGTACAAAGGGAAACCTGTTTTTCTTTCGTCAATAAAGAGAGGTTATAAATTAACCAAAGGTGAAGAGGAGCAGCCCATTATGAAACGTTTCGCATTACATGCCAGATATTTGGTTTTTAAAGGATTAGACGACAAAGATATCGTGATTGATGCCCCGTATCCAAAAGATTTCGCAACCTTAATTAAGTTATTGGATAAATTTGATGCATAAAACAGCCCTTTAAATTGGCTTGTTTAGTTGTTTTTGTTACTTTTGGCTATTAGCCCTCTATTAAAAAACAATAGAATGTACATCAGATTTGTAAATTACCTTGATAAGATTAACCAGTACCGAAAATCTAAAATATCAAACCGTAATTTCTTAATTATCCTTGCAGTAATTGTAGGGATTTTAGCAGGACTCGCAGCTGCTGTTTTAAAAAGTTTAACCCATCATATCGAAGAATTTCTTCAATCAGACTGGCACTGGAAATATAAATACTACCTCTATTTTATATTTCCGATGATCGGTATTTTCTTAACGGTTTTGTACATCAAATACTTTATCCGCAAAACAAAATTCGAAACAGGTTTAACCCCTTTGCTTTATGCCATTTCAAAAAAATCAAGTAAAGTAGAAGCACACAATATTTATTCGCAAATTATTACCGCAGCCGTTACGGTAGGCTTTGGTGGTTCAACAGGTTTGGAAGCACCAATTGTTACCAGTGGATCCGCAATAGGCTCAAACCTTGGCCGTTTATTGGGCTTATCCTATCGCGAAATTACCATGCTGGTGGCCTGTGGCGCAGCAGCAGGTATCGCAGGAGCATTTAACAGCCCAGTGGCTGGGATTGTTTTCGCTATCGAAATTTTATTACCAGAGTTTACCATTCCTGCGTTTATCCCCCTTTTATTATCAGCTGCAACAGCAGCAGTAGTAGCAAGATTATTCTACACACAACAGCTTTTCTTTTTGGTTACAGAAGGATGGAAAGTGAACGCATTGTTTTATTATGTGATACTGGCTTGTTTTATCGGCTTATTCTCCATTTATTTTACAAAAGCCAATTATGCTGTAAAAGGATTATTCTATAAAATAAAACATCCTTATACCAAAGTGATTGTAGGTGGTTTGATGTTAGGAGCTTTGGTATTTCTATTTCCAACTTTATATGGTGAAGGATATATTACGATAAAAGGCTTATTAAAAGGCGATTACCAAACAGTGATCAATAATAGTATTTTCGCCGATTACAATACCATTCCGGCTTTAGTGGTGTTGTTTACAGTAGTAACCATTTTCATGAAATCGATAGCGACTTTGGTTACCTTGGGTGCTGGTGGAAATGGTGGTACGTTTGCACCCAGTTTAATTATGGGCGGTTTAATCGGGTTTATCTTTGCCTATGTGGTAAATCTATCTGGTTTGGCGCAATTAAACGTATCTAATTTTATTGTGGCCGGCATGGCAGCTGCTTTAGGCTCGATTATGCACGCTCCCTTAACCGGGATCTTCCTGATTGCCGAAATTACCGGGGGATATATCTTAATGGTACCGTTAATGATTACCACTGCAATTTCTTATGCCATTAACCGCAGCTCGCAAAAACATTCTATTTATACTAAAGCACTTGCCGATAAGGGTGAGTTATTATCACATGAGGATAAGGATACAACGGTTTTAAACCAGATGAAATTAAAGTATTTGATCGAGAAAACTTATCCTCAATTAAACATGAACGATCTGATTTCCGCTAAGATGAACGAGATTATGCAATCGCATAAAAACATTTGTGCTGTAACAGACGAATTGGGCGATTTTAAGGGGATCATTTACATAGAAGAACTATTTAATGAGATGATCAACCACCCTGATAAGGAAAATTTGCAAGCCTCATATTTGGTACAACCAGCGCCGAACGCCATTACCGAAAATGATGATTTGAAGACCGTACTAGAGAAAATGGAGCAAGATAATGTATGGATTTTACCTGTATTAACTGCGCAGAACCAATATTTAGGTTTCGTTTCTAAAACCGCAATCTTTAATAAATACAGAGCGTTGCTAATGAGGCAGAATGATTATATGGGTTAACCCCCAAATCCCCTTGAGGGGACTTCAAATCCCCATCCGTACATCATTTACTTCAACATAATTATTTTTAATAAAAAAAGTTGAAATGATTAAGATAATCTGCTCATTTCAACTTTAAATTATAACAAAAAATATAGTCGATCTCCCCTTTAGGAGCTGGAGGTTATTCAGCTCTCTTTAAGCCGAATTTCTCAATTTTGCTGTACAAATGACTTCTTTGGATATCAATCTCATCCGCCGTTTTTGATACATTCCAGTTGTTCTTTTCCAGCTTGAATTTGATAAATTCGCGCTCTGCATGATCTTTATAATCCTGAAAATTATTAAAAGAATCGAAAGAAAAAGCCAGACTCGAACCGGCAGCACCAGCAATTTGAGCACTGGTTGCGGCACCAATGTTTGTACCACCTCCTGGATTTGCGAACGCACGTACATCATTTTCGGTAATTACCTTATCGCTCAAAATAATCAAACGCTCAATCATATTATGTAGCTCACGCACATTACCTGTCCAAGGCAAAGCTTGTAAAGCAGCCATACCGCCATCATTTATTTTCTTAACCGGCATCCCATAATCGCTACAGATATTCTCTAAAAAGTTTTGGGCAATAACAGGAATATCATCAGTTCGCTCCGTTAAATGCGGAACATGGATATTGATTACATTTAACCGGTGGTACAAATCCATACGGAAGTTACCATCTTCGATTTCTTTCAGTAAATCTTTATTGGTTGCCGCTAAAACACGAACATTTACTTCAATTTCCTTTTCACCACCTACACGCGAAATTTTATGCTCTTGCAAGGCACGTAAAACTTTTGCCTGGGCAGAAAGGCTCATATCGCCAATCTCATCTAAAAATAAAGTACCTCCATTAGCCAGTTCAAATTTACCGATGCGTTGTTTAACAGCAGAGGTAAACGAACCTTTCTCATGCCCAAACAACTCACTCTCAATCAGTTCTGAAGGAATAGCCGCACAGTTCACCTCAATTAAAGGACTATCGGCACGATTCGATTTTTCGTGCAACCAACGGGCTACCAACTCTTTACCACTACCATTTGCACCAGTAATTAATACACGGGCTTCGGTAGGAGCCACACGTTCTATGGTTTCTTTAATTTTAGAAATGCTTTCCGATTCGCCTAAAATCTCACGGGTTTTACTCGCTTTACGTTTTAAAACCTTGGTTTCGGTAACTAAATTTCCACGGTCTAAACCATTGCGGACCGTAATTAATAACCGGTTTAAATCAGGTGGTTTAGAAATAAAATCGAAAGCTCCTTTTTTACTGGCTTCAATGGCAGTTTCAACTGTTCCATGACCAGATATCATAATGAATGGCAAATCGGGTTTAATGATCTGCGCCTGTTCAAGCACTTCCATACCATCCATCTTATTCATCTTGATATCGCAAAGCACCAGGTCGAAATTTCCTTTTTTGATCATTTCGAGGCCATCAATACCGTTATCGATATCTTCAACATCGTAATTTTCGTACTCCAGAATTTCGCGTAGGGTACTCCTTATCGCACGCTCATCGTCAATTATTAATAATTTAGCCATTAGAAATGTATTCTTTTATTTGAAATGCGAATATATTATTTTTTAATTAATGTATAGTTTTTTATACAATTAATACGCAATAAACCTTAAAAGATAAGAAAGGTTTTAATAAGCGTAATTCATTTTAAACTTACTTAAATCTGGCTTCTGTTTTTTAACCCTTTTTAGTTCCAATTCGTAAATGGTTCTTCCCAGATTTTTCATAAAAGGGAAACAAACCGTTTCGTACTCGTATTTATTGTCGTTGAAGATGCCATCCTCATTGCTCTGTACCACTGCGGTTAAGAAATATTCTACTCCGTTTTTAAAATCAACAAAATAGGAATTGTCGATAATATAGCCGTAACTATCACCATATTTATTAAAGATGCGGATATTTGGATCAGGAGTTACCTGTTCCCGTCCATAGTATAACATTTTCGCATAGGTAGTCCAAAATTCTTTCGGATCGTATTTCGGAAAATTACTTTCTGTTGGATATTTACTCATATAAGTATAGATGAGTTTATAATCTTCTTTAGTCAGGTTAAACCGTTCTTTAACCGGAAAAACATCAGGGAAAATCAATTTCTGCATTAATTTCTGTTGATCGTTAATGGCGAAAGCGTTTTTCCCCGCTAAACTGAAAGGTTTGTTTACCAGCTTTTCGGTACTATCCATGTACCCGGTGCCCATTATCAGGTTGCTTAATTTTAATTCATACTCTTTTGCATCGTATTGTGGCAGTTGATCGTACACCAATTGTTCACCATTGTAAAATTTGATTGGATTGGTATGTTTAGCTGATTCTCCTGCATCGCCAATAGCCAGGCGGTTTAAAATGCGGCTATCGTGTAGTCCGTTCGCTTTCAGCTTTTCATTAATTTCTGCCCGGCCGATAAACTCGAATAAACGGTTAAAGGCATCATTATCACTCGTAAGTAAAATCTTTTTAACATAGTGTTCTATTGATGGAAGCCCATTTTTAGCACTTGTATCTGTCAAAACCTTCGTTTGTCCTTTATAGGCACTATCTGTAATCATAGCACTTTTAATTGTTAAACCTGTATTTTTCAACCGGTTTACTTTCTCTAAAGCAAAAATTACAGCAGCAAATTTAACCGTACTCGCAGGATAAAAATAATGATGCGGATCGAGATTGTAACTAAAGGTTTTAAATGTAGGTTTATTCTTCGCATCACGGTTAACCTGGGTATAGAGAATCTGGGTTTGGTTTTGATCAGGATGATGAAGTACAGCAGAAAAAAGCTCAGGCCTCGATTCCATCAGTTTCTTCAGAAAAACAGTATCGGTTTTTTGCGCCATAACAGTTAGGCTTATTAATGAAAATGTAACAATTAATATTCTTCTCATGGGTAAAAATTTGATTCCTAATTTAGCTTTTTCTATTAAAACCACCATTTTCCATCATCCATTTTACATGTTGTTTAATTTTGCTACTTTTGCAGCGCTTTTGGTTTCCGGCTTTACATCCGGAATTAAAAGGGAATACAGTGTAAATCTGTAACTGTCCCGCAGCTGTAAGCTCCTTAACGGATTTCCAATCAATCTGCCACTGTTCCGACTCGTCGGGATGGGAAGGCCGGAAACCCGGGAGTAAGTCAGAAGACCTGCCTTAGCATTATATTTCATAGCTTTCGGGGATTGAAGCTAAGGGGTGATGTACTTACGTATTCGTATTTCATTTCTTTTCCATCTGTTGGCTGTGGGTTAAACTCACAATCAAAATGACAAGTAAACATTCTGCCTATGCGGGCACAATGCAGTTTTTTCTATATTCTTCCATTTTATGGACAGGATTTCTATTGCCTTTAAATACAAGGGCACAAACTGACAGCACCAAAAAAGCAACGCAACTGAAAGAAGTTCAGATTAGAGAATACCGCTTAACTGAACAAAGTAAATCGCCTACTCCGGTACAAATCCTATCTGCCGAAGACCTTAAAAGAATCAATAGCTTATCTGTTGCCGATGCCATACGCTATCTTTCAGGTGTGCAGTTGAAAGATTACGGCGGAATAGGTGGGATGAAAACGGTGAATGTACGCAGTTTAGGTACCAATCACACCGCAGTTTTTCTGGATGGAATCCAGATCAGTAATGCACAAAACGGTCAGGTAGATTTAGGAAAATTCTCGCTGAACAATCTCGAGGAAATTTCTTTGTATAGTGGCCAAAAGCCCGAATTATTGATTCCAGCGAGAGGTTATTCGGCTGCAAGCAGTATTTATCTCAAAACCAAAGATCCCGATTTCGAAAAAAAACAAAATCAAAAAATAGAACTGGCTTTAAAAAGCGGATCCTTCGGTCTGATCAATCCTGCTCTCGTTTATCAATATAAGATTAATGAAAAGCTAAAGGCAAGTATCAATACCGAATATATACATGCCGATGGTAGATATAAATTCAGGTACACCAATGGTGTTTTCGATACCACTGCAATAAGAAATAATGGTGATGTGGAGCGTTTCCGTTTGCAAGCCGCATTGTTTGGTAAGTTTAGAAATGGGAAATGGCACGCGCAGGCCTATTCATTTTTATCAGATAGGGGATTACCAGGTGCAATTGTAGCCAACAGGTTCGATTTTAAGCAAAGAATATGGGATCGCGATTTCTTTGTTCAGGGGAGCGCAGAGAAAAGTTTTTCTAACAAATTCACCATTATGGTAAACGGTAAATATGCTTATATATATCAACGTTACCTCGATCCCGATTATGTAACTACAGCAGGTTTTTTAGATAACCGGTTTAAAGAGCAGGAGGCTTACTTATCGATTGCTGCCGAATACAAAATCAATTCGGTTTGGGAGGCCGCTTATGCATCTGACTATACCTTCCAGACTTTGGATGCCAATATTTACAGGTTTCCTTATCCAAATAGAAATACTTTTTTAAATGTTTTAAGCTCATCCATAACCTTTGATCAGCTTAATATCCACGCAAACCTGCTCAGCACAACCGTAGTCGATCGGGTAAAACTTTATTCCTCATCGGGTAACAAGCAGGTTTTTAGTCCAACCGTTATGCTCTCATGGAAAGTGTTAAAGGATCGGGATATCAGAATCCGTGCATTTTATAAGGATATATTCAGGATGCCCACCTTTAACGATCTATACTATACTTCCATCGGCAATACCCTGTTAAATCCCGAGTACACTAAACAGTATGATTTTGGTGTAACCTATTTCAAAAGCTTCAAAAACCAGAAGATAAAATTTGTCGATATCCAATCGGATGTTTATTACAACCGCGTAAAAGATAAAATCGTAGCACAACCTGGCGCCAACCTATACCGTTGGATAATGTACAACATTGGTCTGGTTGATATACGTGGTTTAGAGCTTAATGCAAAAACAGCATTCGAACCACTTAATGATTTCATGCTCAACATAGGCATCAATTATACTTACCAGCAAGCTGTGGATGTAACTTCAAAACTCGAAGAGACTTATAAAGATCAAATTCCTTATATCCCTGAAAACAGTGGTTCTTTTTTAGCCCGCTTAGATTATCATCAATGGCACGCCAACTACGGATTTATTTATACAGGATTCCGTTACAACCAAAAAGCGAACAACATTTACAATTACATGGAGCCATGGTACACCCACGACGCAGCAATTGGTTATGAGTTTAAATTAAAAAAAGGAAGTGTAAACATCAATGGCGAGGTAAATAACCTGCTTAACCAATACTATGATATTATTCCAAACTTCCCAATGCCGGGCAGGAACTACAGATTAACCTTAACCTATAAATTATGAGGCATTTAAAGTTTCCGATATATATATTGGCTTTTTTCATGGTGATTATCAGCGCCTGCAGAAAAGATCAGCAGCCTTTGCCCTCCGAAATTACGAAGGTAGAGCCAGAGCCAACATCGAGCATTAAAGGTTTTTACCTGGTGAATGAGGGTAACATGAACATGAACAAAGCCTCGTTAGATTATATGGATCTGGTAAACGGCATTTACACCCGTAACCTGTACAACCAGGTTAATCCCGAGGTAACCAAAGGTTTAGGCGATGTTGGGAATGACATTGGCCGATACGGCAGCAAACTTTATGTGGTGATTAACATATCGAACAAGGTTGAGGTACTGAACATTAAAACCGGTAAAAAAATCGGCCAGATTAACATCACCAATTGCCGATACATTACCTTCAATAACGGAAAAGCCTATGTAAGTGCCTATTTTGGTAAAGTTGGCGATCCAAAGGCACCTAACGGGATTGTTGCCGAAATTGACACCGCGGCACTAAGGGTAAGCCGTACCATCGAAGTAGGCAGACAGCCTGAAGAAATGGCCATTATGGGCACCAAACTTTATGTAGCCAATTCTGGAGGATATACTCCACCAGATTACGAACACACCGTTTCGGTAATCGATCTTCTCAGTTTTACTGAAATTAAAAGGATTGAAGTTGCTATTAATCTCAGCCGTATAAAGGCCGACCGTTATGGCGATCTGTATGTCACTTCAAGAGGAGATTATTATACGATTCCCGCTAAGCTTTTTGTAATCGATACCCAAACCGATCAGATTAAAAAGGTATTCAATATTGCGGCCAGCAACCTCGTGATAGATGATGATTACGCCTACATCTACAGCACCGAATGGAATTACATCGAAGGCAAGAACAAGATTACGTACAACATGATCAATACGAAAGATGAAACCGTGATGGATCGCAAATTCATCAATGATGGCACTGAAAAAGACATTAAAATTCCTTACGGAATTGCGGTTAACCCCATTAGTAAGGACGTTTACGTAACCGATGCCAAAGATTATGTTAGCCCAGGCAAATTACATTGCTACAGCCCCGAAGGGCGATTAAAATGGTCGGTTACTACCGGCGATATCCCTGCACACATTGCATTTTCAAATTAAATATAAACCATGAGCAAATTTTACAAAAAACACATTTTAATTATCCTCGCCGCAACGGCTGTTTCTATTTCAGCCTGTAAAAAGGATAGAACAGAGATAGTGGAAAAAAAACAGATCATTACAGATACCAAAGGCATTTATATGCTCTGCGAAGGATTAATGGGTAACGGCAATAGTGCCATTTCTTACTATGATGTTGCGACAAAAGCAACAATAGCCGATTATTACAAACAGGTAAATGGCACATCGCTCGGCGAAACCGCAAACGATTTACAGCAATATGGCAGTAAGATGTACTGTGTTGTAGCAGGCATACAAAGCACCAAACAATCTTTTCTGGATATTATTGATATCAAAACCTGCAAATCGCTAAAAAGGATTTCATTCAATTCAGCAACTGATGGTTATATACCAAGGTTTGTTGCCTTTTATAAAAACAAAGCTTATGTATCGCGTTATGATGGTAAAGTGAGCCGTATCGATACCGCAACAATGGCAATTGATGGTGAAATAATGCTTTCAGAAGGACTTGAACAATTGGCAATAGCTAATGGAAAACTATATGTGTGCAATTCATCACACCCTTTTTATCAAAATGGAGCTAAAAACAAAGTATCGGTAATTGATCTCGCAACCTTTACTAAAACTAAAGACATTACAGTAAACAATAACCCGGTAAGAATACAAACTGCAGATAACGGTGATTTATTTGTGGTGTGCTGGAACGATTATATCATCAATAACGATCCATCCCTCGATAGAATTAATAGTGTCAGCGATACCAAAACAGGTTCGTATGGTTATGATCTGGGCATAGTTACCATTAATGGTTCAACTGCTTATATAGCTAAAGACATTTACTCCAGCCCTGAAATTAAATCGTTTAATACCATAACTGGTGCCATTGGTGCAAATTTAATTACAAGTGGTCAGAACATAAATATACCGTACGGATTAACTATAAATCCATTCAATAAAGAAGTGATCGTTGTAGATGCTAACAGTTATGGCAGCACCACAGGATCAGCATACTGTGTTGGAACAGATGGAAAAGTAAAATTCAGTTTTGAGACTGGCGCATTGCCACAACATGCTGTATTCAATTACAATTATAAATACGAATAAAAAGCACATTAACAATTGCACATAGAATAAACACTATTACAAAACACATAAATGAAAAAAAGTTACCTCATATTAATGCTTGGTGTTGCTACACTGGCACATAGCTGTAAAAAAGATAATGAAGCCGTTCCTGATGTTAACCTCTTTATTAAAGGAGAAACGATGACCGGACAAGTGAATACCAAAACTGCCTTTGCAGCTGGAACAAATGATGGAAAAGGCTTTACTCACCAATGGAAACTTGATGGCACAGTAGTAAGCAGTGCCTATAACTACGACTTTACTCCATTAAAAGCTGGCACTTATGTAATTGAATATACTGCAAGTAACAGCGCAGGATCATTTTCGCATAAATACACGGTAAGTGTTCCGGTTCCTGTGGTAGAAATCACCCCAAACAGTACAAAATTTATCACTACTGTTTTTGAATATTTACCTGCACCTGGCCAGTTTATCAACGAAGGTTTAGGAAGCCTAGCAGGTGCACAAAAAATTATTGGCGATGTAAGTAAAACCAGTATGGTTACCCTTGGCGGTTTTGGGGGTTATGTGATTTTTGGATTCGATCACTCGGTAGTAAACAATACAGGTGCCGACCTCGCCATTTATGGTAATCCGATCGGTGGTACAACTCCTTTTGCTGAGCCAGGGATCGTAATGGTGAGTCAGGATGCGAATGGAAACGGTAAACCAGATGATGAATGGTATGAGCTCGCCGGCAGCGAATACAACAACCCGCTTACGGTTAAAAACTACGAAATTACCTACATCAACCCGAAAGGTTTTGCCAATGTAAGCTGGACAGACAATCAAGGCGGCAGCGGAACCTACGATGTAAACAATTTTCACAAACACAATTTCTACCCTGAATTTGCCCCTAACCAGGAAAAATTAACATTAAAAGGCACCTTGCTTCCATCCACCTGGGGTAAAAACGGCAGCATTTTCATTAACAGTGCATTTGCATGGGGTTATACCGATAGTTGGTCGATAGCAGATGATTATGCCACTAAAAGATACAACAGTTTTGATCTTGATTGGGCCGTTGATCAAACCGGGAAGAAAATCGTATTGCAAACCATCGATTTCGTAAAAGTTTATACCGGGCAAAGAGAAAAAGGAAATACACTCCTTGGAGAAGTTTCAACCGAAGTTAAAGGCGCAGTAGATCTGGGCATTAAATAAATAAGCTGATGAAAATAAAATCAATAGTAATCTTAGCACTTTTATCTGCTGTACTTCTTTCCTGTAAGAAGGAAAATGCAGTTGATAAAGATGGGGAAGGAGATAAACCTACGGTTAACCAATCGCCATACCTCAATAAAATATATGAATTTAAGCAAGCTCCAGGGCAGTTTACCAACGACCTTGTTAAAACTGATATCCTAATTGGCAACGCAGGTAATGGCTTAGTTTCACTGGGAGGTTTTGGCGGTTATATTATATTCGGCTTCGATCACAGTATAACCAATGCAACTGGAGCAGACCTTGGGATTTACGGCAATCCGCTTATCGGTGTTGGCATGGAATTTTCAGAGCCAGGCATTGTATGTGTAATGCAAGATCTGAATAAAAACGGTTTGCCTGATGATGTGTGGTACGAACTAGCCGGAAGTGAATATAACGATCAGGCTACCATCAAGAATTACAAAATCACCTATTACAAACCATTGAAATTAACGGATGATGTCCGCTGGACGGACAATCAGGGAAAAGAGGGGCTTGTATTGAAAAATCAATTTCACACGCAAGATTATTTCCCTTCATGGGCTACTATGAATGAAATTTCCTTTACCGGAACCTTGGTCAAAAATACACTCACCCCAGGAGAAATCATTACCAATAAACCATTGGGCTTTGGTTACGCCGACAATGGATCGAGCGAATATGCAAGCCTACAGGAACAATTTGGCAGAGGATACAACACCTTCGATATCGATTGGGCTGTTGATGCTACAGGTAAAAAAGTAACCTTAAGCAGTATCGACTTTGTAAAGGTTTACACAGGCCAAAACAGTAACGGTAATCCCTTTAGTCCAGATAATGATAACGACCGTTCGCGCTACATCGGTGAGATTTCTACAGAATTCAGTGGAGCGGTAGATCTTAAACTTTTAAAAAATAAATAACACCCTATGAAACAATTCAACTTTAAGCCATTATTTGTAACTGCAGTTCTTTTAATAACAGGTCTTTATTCTTGTAAAAAAGACAATGTAGAAGACATACAGATGGATCCGGTAGCAGGAAAATATGAAAATGGTTTCTTCGTAATCGGCGAGGGATCTTACGGACAGAGCGCAGGTGCAGTAAGCTTTTACCGTTATGGCGATGATACCCTTTCGATCAGGGCATACGAGAAGGAAAACCCAGGAAAAATATTATCGAATACAGCCAAAACCAGCACCTTACAATTTGCGTCGATAATTAACGGTAGCATTTATTTGATGAGCAAAATAAACGGGCCCATTGTAAAAATAAACGAGCAAACTTTAAAAGAAGAGGCCAGATATGTACAAGAAGCCAGCAACTGGAGAAGTATTATCCAGGTTGATGGGAGCAGAGGCTTGGTGAGTGCAAATGACGGCGTATATCAGATAGACTTGAATACACTTACCGTTCAAAATAAACTAACAACTGTTGGTGCTGTAAATACAGGCGATATATTGAAAAAAGGAGATAACGTTTATTTGTTGCAGAGTAATGGAGCAAAAATCATCTCGTCGAGCAATTATTCATTGGTTAAAAGTTTCTCGAACATTAACCGTGGATTCGCACAAACACCAAATGGCAAAGTTTGGGCTTCAACAGGTAGCCGTTTAATCGCAATCGACAATAACTTAGATACTGCAGGTATTGCCTTAACAGTAGCTTTAGGATCTTTCGGTCTTGATGCACCAACGCGTATTACCGCGTCAACCAAAGAAAATGCAGTTTTTTATCACGCTGGAAAATCAATTTATAAATACGTTGATGGTGATAAAACATCGTTATTGCAACCATTTATCAATATTACCGAAGATCCTTTTATGGTATACGGTGCTATCCGTTACGATCGGAATAAAGATTATATCGTAGTTAACGGAATCCAGGGTTATGGCGCAGCTTCTACTGTAAATTATCTACTCATCTATAATGCATCAACTGGTGCTTTGGTTAAAAAAATCAAATACGGTGGTGATGGGGTAACAACTGATTTTAGTAAAATCTATTTCCCTGATTTAACCATATTTCATTAAAATATCATTCAGTAATTACCTCTCGAATTTAAAGGTCTGCCAGTGGTGCAGGCCTTTTTTTATGGTTTCGCTAGCCTTAAAGCTAAACCTGTTGTAAAATTGATTAGGTATTAGGAAGTATTAGCTACACATTTACCTCGGATTTTGTTCGGGTACTATTGTCACAACCCTGTCTTAAGTCCGAATCAAACCCGAAGCAACTCCGTTTTAACCATATGCCATTAAGACGCTAAACTGTTTCTAATCGGTCTCCTTTCTCTCCGCTCTTTTTACTACATTTGCGCTGCTTTTGGTTCCTGATGTAAAATTGGGATTAAAAGGGAATACAGTGTAAATCTGTAACTGTCCCGCAGCTGTAAGCTCTAATAACGTTTTTCAATCCATAAGTCACTGTTCCGCTTATCCGGTACGGGAAGACAGAAAAACGGGAGTAAGTCAGAAGACCTGCCTTTAGCATTTAATTTCATAGCTTTCGGGGATTGAAGCTAGGATTGAGATACTTAACGTTTTTCGTATTTTCATTTCCTTTTCTATCTGTTGGCTGTGGGCAAAACCACAATCAAATGAACAAAAAAAGAATGCTAACTGTAGCCAGTTTAGGGCTAGCGCAGTTAATGATTAGCCAGGTGGCTAATGCTCAAACTCAAGACAGTTTGCAGCTTAAAGATGTTGTAATTTCTGCAACAAAAAACGATCAGAAACAATCACAAACAGGTAAAGTGGTAACCATTATCAGCCGCGAAGTATTAGAACGCAGCAACGGCAAGTCATTGCCTGATTTATTGAACGAGCAAGCTGGTATCGTTATCAGTGGGGGATATAGTAATCAGGGCAAGGACAAAAGTATATTTACAAGGGGCGCACTTGGTGGCTACACCCTGGTTCTTATTGATGGTATCGTACAGAACGATCCCGCAAGTATTAGCGGAACTTTCGATTTACGTCTATTCTCAATCGATCAGATTGATCATATCGAAATCCTAAAAGGTGGGCAGTCTACCATTTATGGATCTGATGCCGTTGCGGGAGTAATCAATATCATCACTAAAAAGGGTGGACCTAAAGGAAATACCATTTACGGTGTAGCCAGTGCCGGAAGCTTCGAAACTTACAAAGGAACTATCGGCTTAAATGGTGGCGTAGAAGGTTTTTCATACAACATCAATTATACCCATTTGAAAACCGACGGAATTTCTGAAGCCGCTGTACCACCAGGAAGTGCAGCTATATTTGATAAAGATGGTTTTAAAACTGATGGTTTAAACGCAAATTTCGGGATCAAACTCGACAAAAATTTCTCAGTTAATCCGTTTTTACGTTATTTCTATGGCGATTATAAAATAGATCAAGATGGATTTACCGATGGTTTACCTGCCAATAATTCTATTTTAAAACAGTTTAGTGCAGGCTTTAACTCTGAATATAAATTCAATACCGGTAAAATAACGCTAAATTATAGCCACCAAAGCAACTCGAACGACGTAAAGTCTAGTTATGCAGGTTTTCCAAGTAATTTTTTAAACTTCGGAAAGCTTAATGTGGTTGATCTATTCTACAACCAGAAACTTGGAAATAAATTAGATTTATTGGTAGGTATCGACGATAGAAAAATGAAGTTGATTACCGACACCAAAAACCCAACAACCAATATCTTCGCCGCTTACGGATCATTGTTTTTACATGATTTAAGCATTTTTAACCTCGAAGTAGGCGGACGTTACAACAAACACGATCAATATGGCGAGAACTATACTTATTCGATTACCCCAAGCATTAACATCATTAAAGAAGTAAAATTATTTGGAACAGTATCTACAGCTTTCAAAGTCCCTACATTGAATATGTTGTTCGGTCAGTACGGCGCCAATCTGGATTTGAAACCTGAAAAATCTCAAAATTATGAAGCTGGTGTAAACTTAAACATTGATGATGAAGCCTTTACTTTACGTGTTACAGGTTTCAAACGCGATTTAACTGACGCCATTGTTTATAGCACAGGTTACATTAATCAGGGTAACCAAAAATATAAGGGTTTTGAGGTTGAGCCAGCTGCAAAATTTAGTGTTTTCAATATCAATGGTTACTATGCTTTTGTAGAAGGAAATACAGGAACAACCAATTTTTTAATCCGCAGACCAAAACACACCTTCGGCATTAATGCAGGTGCGCAGGCTACGAGCAATTTATATGCAAGTGTCAACTTCCGTTATTTTGGCAAACGTTTCGATACCAATTTTATATCTTATTTAAATGAAGAGATGCCATCATACTACTTGTTAAATGCATACGTAGAATATGCTTTGGCTAAAAAACGTGTGAAATTATTTTTTGATGCCAAAAATATCCTGAACAAAAAATACACTGAAATTATTGGCTACAATACACCTGGCTTCAATTTTAATACAGGCGTAAGTTTTAATATCCGCTAATAAAAATTTAACTTTGCTTAAATATTAACCAGAAATAACATGTCTCATTTAAAATTTAATCCACGTACTTTAATTTTGTTGTTAATGATATTGGCAATAACCGCTTTACGTTTGCTGGTAACATTCAACTCAGATGAATTAAAGTTTGCCAATTTTTCGTCAATAGGAGCGGTAGCCTTATTTGGAGGAGCATATTTTAAAGATCATCTTAAAGCGTTTGCTTTTCCGTTATTGAGTTTGTTTTTAAGCGATTTAGTACTTTATACAACGATCTATAAGCAGTATGTAGATATGTTTTTAGTTCAGGAACTTTGGACATACCTTGCGATCGCATTAATGGTTTTAGCAGGTCGTTTTTTATTAAAAAAGGTAAATATTGCCAGCTTATTTTTATCTACAATTGTAATTGTATTCATCCATTGGATTGTAAGTGATATTGGTTCATGGTATAAAAACCCACTATATACACAAAACTTAAATGGTTTTATAGATTGTTTAATTAAAGCCATTCCGTTCGAGATCAGATTCTTAGAAGGAACAATGATTTATGGTGCTTTGCTTTTTGGCGCTTTTGAAATTTTAAAAGCAAAATACCCGGTATTAAAACTGCAAGTACAAGAATTGTAGCAAGATCCATTGTTTGGTATAACGTCAAATAAGTGAAAACAACATAGAAATCCTCTTTTGATTAGATTCAAAAGAGGATTTTTTTTAACTTAGACTCCTCGTCATACTGATCCGATAACTATCGGATTTATTTTGCCTAATAAAAACTATCAGATTCTGATCCCTATGTAAAATCGGGACAGGATAACGCATAAAACATAGATATGAAAGTTGTTTCCTTTTTACCTGCCGCCACTAAAATGATTTACGATATGGGCCTGCAAGAATACCTGCATGGCGTAACATTCGAATGCCCTAAAGAGGCCGCAGATCAACCAAAAGTTGTACGTTGCATACTAGAAGGCAAAAACTATTCGAGTATCGAAATAGACCGGATCTTTTCGGCATCAAAAGCACAAGGCAAAAGTTTGTATTGGGTAGATGATGCACTGCTGGAAAGCATCGCACCCGATGTAGTTTTTACTCAGGATATTTGTGAGGTGTGCAACATCGATACTGTTTGTACCGAAACAGCCGTAATGAAGCTTAGTAAACAGCCAATACTGGTACCCTTATCGCCAAATAACTTACAGGATGTTTTCGAATGCGCCATTACCATTGCCAGGGCTTTAGGAAAGGAAGAGGTCGCGTTAAACTATCTGGCTGGCCTGCAAAAGAAAACAGATCATATTTTAGATCAGCTTAGGGCAAACCATGCACCGTTAAAAAGGATTATGCTGATGGAGTGGATCGAACCGATCTACAATTGCGGACATTGGATTCCTTTCCAGATTGCAGCAGCCGGCGGCGTTGATATGTTGTCTAATCCTGGTGGCGACTCTATTGTAACCCAGTGGGATAAAATCCTGAAATACAATCCAGAGGTTTTGGTTGTTGCACCATGTGGTTTTGATATGAAACGAAGCGTGGAAGAAATGGAACTGTTAACGTCAAAACCTGGCTGGACCGATCTTGAGGCCGTAAAAAACAATCAGGTTTATATTGCAGATTTTGATATGTTCACTCAACCGAGCGTAGGTACGCTGGTTGAAGGTATAGAAGCTTTAGCCTGTATGTTCCACCCGGAGATTTTTAAGGCAGACGAAAACATAGCTAAAAAATTCATCAACCACAGTCAATCCGTGAAATCATTTAAATCTGTGTAACGCCCAATCATTGTAATCACTTAAATCTGTGTAATCATATATGAAATTAGTTGTTTTAACGGGAGCAGGGATCAGTGCCGAAAGTGGGTTAAAAACATTTAGGGATTCTGATGGATTATGGGAGGGCTATAATGTTTACGATGTAGCTACCCCCGAGGCCTGGGAGAAAAATCCCGAATTGGTACAAGAATTTTATAATGAAAGAAGAAGGCAGGTTTTAGCCGCAAAACCCAATCTGGCTCACCAGATACTTGCCGAGCTTGAAAAAGACTTCGATGTTGAAATTATTACTCAAAACATTGATGATCTGCACGAAAGAGCAGGTTCTACCAAAGTTACCCATCTTCATGGCGTAATCACCAAATCTCAATCGGATAGAAAAGCTGATTTAACCTATCCTATCGTTGGTTCGGAAATTAAAATGGGCGAGCTTTGCGAACTGGGCGCTCAACTTCGGCCGCATGTAGTTTGGTTTGGCGAAGCTGTACCCATGATAGAAGTAGCCGCTAAACTCTGCAAACAGGCAGACTTGTTTGTACTAATCGGAACTTCATTGGCCGTTTATCCGGCAGCAGGCTTAATCGATTTTGTGCCTTCTTTTGTCGACAAATACATTATCGATCCCAAAACACCCGATGTAAAACGTTATAAAAACGTGATCAACATTGAGAAAAACGCTGTAGAAGGCATTACAGAATTAAAAGAAATATTAGCCAATGCCAGATAAAAAGCTTTGCATTTTTAATTGGAGCGGTGGTAAAGACAGTACATTAGCCTTACATTATGCACTACAAGATCCTACTATCGAAATCCGTTACCTGATTACTACTGTTACTGAAAAATACAACCGTATTTCGATGCATGGCGTTAGAGAAGCTTTACTGATTAAACAGGCCGAAAGCATCGGTATTCCATTGTATCAGATCCGTTTGGGCGAAATGCCAGATATGGAAACCTACGATAGTACTATGAAGCATCATCTTTCTAAATTTAAGGAGGAGGGTATTACCCATTCTATTTTCGGTGATATCTTTTTAGAGGATTTGCGCATATATCGCGAAAACAAATTAGCAGAAATTGGGCTTAAGGCTATTTTCCCACTTTGGAAAAAAGATACAAAACATTTAATTGAAGAATTCCTAAACCTGAACTATAAAACCATCATTGTTTGCACACAGCAAAATCTCGAAAATTTTTGTGGAAAAGTAATCAGCCTTGATTTAATCAAGCAACTTCCGGCAGATATCGATCCCTGTGGCGAAAACGGAGAGTTTCATACCTTTGCTTTTGAAGGACCAATTTTCAAGGACAAAGTCACTTTCACCACTGGAGAGAAGGTATTCAGAACTTATAATACTCCAAGTAAAACAACAGATAATGAGAATTCACCTTGTTCAACAACGGCACTTTCTGGCTTCTGGTATATAGATTTATTGGAATAATTTTTCTTTTCAAAACATTTTGGCATCATTTTTTCTTTAGTATGGGTAATTAACTAAATTACACAACACATTGAAACCTGTTTAGCGAGGTTAGGTAGCTAAACAAGCGTCATATTAAAAATTAAGAGTTATGAAAAAGATATTGGTAGTAATCGCATTAAGTTCATCAGTTTTATTTGCTTGTAATAATAAGGCAAAAGAAGAAGCAGCATTAAAACAACAACAGGCCGAAAAACAATTGGCAATTAAAGCAGTTAAGGATAGTTTAAGATTAGATAGCTTTAAAAAAGCCGAAGTGGCCAAAGTAGAACAGGAAAAAGAAGCTAAACACCAGGCAGAATTAGCTGCAGCAAGAAGAGCAAGCTCATCTAGATCTTATGCAAGCTCAGGTGGAGGTTCTAGCAGTGCTTACGGTGGCACACAACCAACAGCTAAGAAAAAAGGCTGGAGCGATGCCGCTAAAGGTGCAGTTATCGGTGGCGCAGCAGGAGCTGTTGGTGGGGCTTTAATTGACAAGAAAAAAGGTAGAGGTGCTATCATCGGTGGATTGGTTGGAGCTGGTGGCGGTTATTTAATCGGTAGAGGTGAAGACAGAAAATCTGGCCGTGTGCAACCTAAAAACTAAAATTTTTTTTAAAGATATATGAAGTCCCGATTTACATCGGGACTTTTTTTTGTTTTACCTGTTGTCCCTGGTCGTCATGCTGAATTTATTTCAGCATCTTTCTAATCATTAAATACATTCAAGAAAAATTGTATATACAGTATAAAATTCGATTGTATTTTTTGTGCTTAATATAAAATGATCGATATATTTAACAAAAAAAAGAACCATGATAGAAATCCAAACCGCAGATAAAGGACAGATCCAACACTTCGTAATGTTCTGGTTAAAACCTCAACTGACTAAAACCGAGATCACAGATTTCGCTAACTTCTTCGAAAGTTTAAAACCTATAAAATACATTAAAACGTTAACTTATGGTTTAGCAGCTGGTACACCTGTACGCCCTGTTACTGATAACTCTTTTACCTATTCGTTAACCATTACCTTTGCCAACATTGCAGACCATAATGCTTACCAGGAAGATAAAGTACATTTAGATGCTGTAGAAAAATTCTCTAAAAACTGGTATAGAGTAGTGGTGCACGATACCATAATTTCTTAATAAGTTTTAGCCACAGAAACGCCGAGCATACGGAACATTCTGCGACGCGTCATTCTGAACTTGTTTCAGGATCTTTCCACCCTTAACCATAGGTGCGCACAGATGAATTCATATTTTCATTGATGCGCATTTTTTATTAAAGATTCATCTACGAAGGGATCAATCCCAAGATCCGTCATTTCGAGCGCAGCCGAGAAATCTATTTTAAGTTAAGTAACCTGGAAGAGGTTTGTCACCATGAATTTACTTCAGGGTTACAAAACAATAGATATTTGTTCATTATAGGATGAAGAAAGTCCAAACCTCCCATTTATTTGGCAAAATAAGCATATAAAATTATATTTTGCTATTATACATAAAAATCAATATACCAATTAGTTATATAGATTAATTTAAACAAACACTATTCACTGGAGGTGCTTTTCTTTCTAAAAACAATCAAATATTCAAAATATTATTTTAAACAAACAAATAATGCACTAAAAATCAATTAGTTACACCAAAAAACAACTAGTATTGATGCCTGTTATAGGCCGTTGTAAAATCAGAACGCATTAGCTTAAATCGGGCCACAACGGTTTGAATAAATTCTTCATCAATAATTTCAAACACATCATTAACACCACCTCCACTCAGATCAAGTTCAGCAAGTTTATAACTTTGCTCAAAGGTACCCTGCTCAAATTTTACAATGTATTTTTGATTCATCGAAAAAATGGTGATCTTACATTCCGGATGTGGAAGTTCTGCTACTATTCTCATTTATTTTAAATTTTTATTTACAATTCAACAGATACACCATTAAGCGCGCCCCAGCTATCTACAATCGAGAAACGGGCAAACAACTCTTCCCTGTACCATTCACGCTCCCTGGTAAGCTTAATCACATCTGAATGATCAAAAGATCTATAAGCATAGTTTTTCATACTATCCGCATCGGCCCAGATCGAAAAGGTAGCCTGATCGAAAAATGGATTTTCGCCAATACCTGCCGACAAGATAAATCCTGGGGCAGTTCGCATGGCATCAGCTGCTCTTTTAATATTCTGTCTAAACTCTTTCAACTTATTAAACTTAATCGCTGCCCTTGTAATTACAGCAATCTTACCAGAATGGGTATTATTGATTTTATCAACCTTAAATGGCTCAACAGATGACCATAAGCCATGACTAGATAAAGGGTTTAATAAGATAGTAAAACTTTCAATCCCAAAGAAACCAAACCATTTAAGCACAAAAGAACGACGATAAAAATCATCACAATCACTCCGGTTATCCCAGGTAGTAAGCACAGCCCAATGCTTATAGTCAGGAGCTAAATCTACCTGAGCATCTTTTCCACTTCCCATTAACTTCCAGAACCCGCACCTCTTATTCAACCACAATGGCAACCGTAAAACAGCCATCCCCATAAAAGCGAAAGGAACGGTAAGGCCACGGAATTTGGTAATGGTTAAGGCTACGATCATAAACTTACGATTAATGAAGCCAAAACTAATGATTGAATAGGTTATCATTCAAATTTTCGTCATTAAAATTCACTATTATCTTACATCTCACAAATCATAACTAACTTTGATCATAGAAATAAAAAATGGCAGAAGACTTAACCATCACCAGAAATACCTCAAAGGAAGAGCAATATCAATCGATCATCCCCCAGATAGACGCTTTACTTTACGGCGAAACCGATTTTATTGCAAACCTCGCAAATGTTGCTGCAGCACTTAAAGAGCAGTTTAATTGGTTTTGGGTAGGCTTTTACCTGGTGAAACAAGATGAATTGGTATTAGGCCCATTTCAAGGACCGGTAGCCTGTACGCGGATTAAAAAAGGGAAAGGAGTATGTGGCGCCTCATGGCAACAGGCAGAAACCATTATCGTTCCTGACGTTGAAGAATTCCCTGGTCACATTGCCTGCGCATCTGCTTCTAGATCAGAAATTGTTTTACCGTTGATTGTTAATGGTGAAGTAATAGGTGTCCTAGATGTAGATAGCGAAGTATTAAATAAATTTGATGAAACAGATAAAATTTATTTAGAGCAAGTTATATCAATTTTACTAAACAGATAGTTAAGATAAGAAATTGAAACTAACAGAAGAATATTATTTAAATGAAGACGTGGTTAGTCTAGCTAAAGATCTGCTAGGCAAAATACTCTATACCAGAATTGATAATGAAATCACCGCAGGCATCATCGTCGAAACCGAAGCTTATTTTGGCATAAAAGATAAAGCTTCGCATGCTTACGGCGGCCGCAGAACCAACCGAACAGAAACGATGTATAGTAATGGAGGCATTGCCTATGTATACCTTTGTTATGGTATGCACAACCTCTTCAATATCGTAAGCTCGAAAGAAAACGACCCACATGCTGTTTTAATTAGAGGCATAGAACCTTTGGTTGGCATCGACATTATTGAGCAACGTAGAAATATGCCGCATACGAAGGGTGCTATTTCTGCCGGCCCAGGCTCTGCTGCAAAAGCACTTGGAATAGATAAAACTTTTAATGCCAAAAATCTAACCGGAGATGAAATCTGGATCGAAGACCATGCTATCCGTTATCAGGATGAAGAAATAGCCGCTGCGCCCCGCGTAGGTATTGCATACGCAAAAGAACATGCTTTATTACCGTGGCGGTTCTTTTTAAAAGGTAACAAATACGTCAGCAAACCAAATAAGGTTTAATTTAAAAAAACCTTTTAACGTACGACCTGTTTTTCTTTCATATATCGAAAATTATGAAAAACGAGAAAAACATAGCAATATTAAAAGAAATGGCTGAAAGCGTACGCACCTGTATGTTTACGACATTTTCTACTGGAGATGAATTCGGAAGCAGACCGATGGCTACTGCAAAAATTGAAGAAGATGGCAGCTTATGGTTTTACACCAACGAGTATTCACTAAAATCGAAAGAAATTTCAAAAGAAAACAATGTATTGCTTGCTTATAGCGATCCATCTAAGAACACCTACCTAACTGTAAAGGGTAGCGCTGAACTGGTGGATGATAAAGTACGTAAAGAAGCTTATTTCTCTCCATTTATCAAAGCCTGGTTTCCAGATGGGATTGAAGACCCCAGGTTAATTTTAATAAAAGTAACACCAGAAGAAGCAGAATACTGGGATGCCTCAGCATCCAAAATAGTGGTGTTATTCAGTATGTTAAAAGCCGCGGTAACCGGCAGCACACCAGATTTAGGTAAACACGATTCCATAAAATTTTAATTTCATTACACAAATTGAAAAGCAGGTTTGGAAACAATACCTGCTTTTTTTGTAATATTGGGGCAATGAATTTTGAAAACAACTTATTATTTGCACAAACACAAGACGAAACCGACCAACTACGTGATTTCAGGTCTCAGTTCTTATTCCCTAGCCAGAACGGAAAAGATTTTATTTACCTGTGCGGCAATTCGTTAGGACTACAACCTAAAGTTGCCAGTGAAGTTTTAAAAGGCCAGCTTAACAACTGGGCCAACTATGCAGTAGAGGGCTGGTTCGACGGAAACGAACCCTGGATGTTCTACCATAAGGCACTTAAAAAGTTAATGGCTCCGATTGTTGGCGCATTACCGTCTGAGGTATGTCCGATGAATACCTTAACCGTAAACCTTCATTTGTTAATGGTTAGCTTCTATCAGCCCAAAGGTAAACGCTTTAAAATCATTATGGAAGGCGGTGCATTCCCATCCGATCAGTACGCAATAGAAAGCCAGGTAAGGTTTCACGGTTTCGACCCAAAAGAAGCGATTATAGAGGTTTTTCCTAAAGAAGGCGAGGAAATACTCCGTACCGAAGATATCACAGCTAAAATCAAAGAAAATGCAGATGAAATCGCTTTGGTTTTATTTGGTGGGATAAATTATTACACGGGACAATGGTACGATATGGAAACCATTACAAAGGCAGGGCATGAAGTCGGGGCAATTGTAGGCTGGGATCTGGCGCATGCCGCAGGTAACGTTCCTGTAAAGCTTCACGATTGGGATGTTGATTTTGCCTGCTGGTGCTCATACAAATATCAAAATTCAGGTCCGGGGGGAATAAGCGGAATTTTTGTTCACGAAAAACACTTCAGCAATACCGAATTGAACCGCTTTGCAGGATGGTGGGGTTATCAAGAAAGTAAACGTTTTAAAATGGAAAAAGGCTTTATTCCAGAAGCTGGGGCAGACGGCTGGCAGGTAAGCTGTACACAGGTAATGCCAATGGCTTTATACCATGCTTCGCTTCAGATTTTCGAACATGCTGGCTTCATTGAACCATTAAGAAATAAAAGTATTACTTTAACTGCATATCTTGAATTTATTATTAATGAAGTAAATAAAGCGCTGGGTGTGGAGCAATATAAAATCATCACACCTAAGCCGGTTAAAGACAGGGGAGCGCAATTGTCCATTATCGCGCAACATAATGGTAAACAGATTTTTGATGGATTAATGGCTAACTACGTACTTGGCGATTGGCGCGAACCTGATGTGATCCGCTTAAGTGCAGTCCCACTTTATAACACTTTCGAAGATGTTTATTTGGCTGGACAAGCACTTTTAAAAGTAAGTAAAGCCGTTTTACGATAAAAAAGAACAAAGGCTTATTAAATAAAAAGCAAGAAGATGATCAATTACAACCCTAAAGATTGGAGTACCTTCATTTTTCATATCCACAAAAGTGATACCTTTAGAAAACTATGGCCGTTAATGCTTGCGGTAGCTATTTTTTCGGGTTTGGTGGCATTTGCAGAACTCAATTTTTTTCAACTTTCTAAAAGCAGCTATGTGACCAATATCGGTATGATGCACAGTTTATTGGGCTTTGTATTATCCATGTTATTGGTTTTCAGAACAAATACAGCGTACGACAGGTGGTGGGAAGGAAGGAAGTTGTTGGGATCTTTAACCAACGTGAGCCGCAACCTTGCCTTGAAAATAAAAGCACTTAAATTAACAGAAGAAGATGTCCGTTTTTTCGAATACGGCATTCCCAAATATGCTTTTGCCTTAAAAGAACATTTGCGCGAAAGAATGTATTTTGGCAAAAATAGTCTTTTAATAGAGGTTGAAGAAGGTAAACACATACCAAACCAGATTGCAGGAAGCTTAATTAACAGGTTATACGAACTACTCGAAAAAGGCGCTATTTCGCAGGAACAATTTATCGTACTTTCTAGCGATTTTAATCAATTTACCGATATCTGTGGT
Organism: Pedobacter sp. 22163; assembly: GCF_052045595.1. NCBI lineage: Bacteria > Pseudomonadati > Bacteroidota > Sphingobacteriia > Sphingobacteriales > Sphingobacteriaceae > Pedobacter > Pedobacter sp. 22163. The sequence goes on from NZ_JBQEPM010000001.1 coordinate 204,768, forward strand.
GCTTGCGAACGCATTAAAAACACACCGATCCCATATTCTTACAGTGCTTTTATCAAGAAGTTTATCTTTATTTACGTAATTACTTTACCTTTTGGGTGGGTATTCAGTTTAGGTTATTTTGTGGTGCCAATTGTTCCCTTTATTCTCTATGTATTAGCGAGTTTGGAGTTGATAGCTGAAGAAATAGAAAACCCATTTGGAGAAGATGCGAACGACCTTCCTGTGGATCAGATCTGCACGAACATCGAAAAACACGTGGAGGAAATTTTAGGCTAATGATTAAGATTGCCTGGCATCCACTCTATGCACACCCTTTACCCGAAGGGCACCGTTTTCCGATGCTGAAATATGAGTTGATACCCGAACAACTTTTGCATGAAGGGACTATAGCACAACAGAATTTATTTAGTCCAGAACCCGTTTCGGAAGATATTATACTCCTGACTCACGAAAAAACATATTGGGAACAGCTTAGAGATTTAACACTTTCAGCGAAAGACCAAAGAAGGATAGGTTTCCCCTTAAACGCGCAGCTATTAGCGCGCGAACTGCGAATTACCCAAGGCACAATCGATGCGGCCCATTCCGCAATGAGTAACGGAATTGCCTTTAATGTTGCAGGTGGCACCCATCATGCAGGCAGCAATTGGGGCGAAGGATTTTGTTTATTAAACGATCAGGCTGTTGCTGCTAATTATCTGTTAAATAAAAAATTAGCTAATCGGATCTTAATTATCGATTTAGATGTACATCAGGGAAATGGTACAGCAGAAATCTTTCGAAATGAGCAGAGGGTATTCACTTTTTCGATGCATGGCGATAAAAATTTCCCTTTCAGAAAAGAAATTTCAAGCCTGGATGTTCCTTTAGCTGATGGTGTGCAGGATGAGGAATATCTGTCAGCTTTAAATGTCAATTTAAAAAAGGCATTCGAAAGGGCCAAACCTGATTTTGTATTTTATTTATCGGGGGTTGATGTGCTTGCTACCGATAAGCTTGGCAAACTGGCATTAAGCAAAGTTGCATGTAAAGAACGCGACAGAATAGTGCTACAGGCCTGTAAAGATAAAAATCTCGCAGTACAGGTGAGTATGGGTGGCGGTTACTCCATCGATATCAGAGATATTGTAGAGGCACACTGCAACACCTACCGCATGGCCTTTGATTTATTTGGATAAGCGCATCCACAAAACCATAATATCCTTATCTTCGCGGCCATATGTTGGAGATTATTTATCAGGACGAAAATCTAATTGCAATTAACAAACCCCATGGATTATTGGTTCATCAATCTTCCATTGCAAGAGATGCCACGGAGTTCGCACTTCAGTTACTCAGAGATCAGGTAGGCAAACATGTTAGTCCGGTACATAGGCTAGACAGGAAGACAAGCGGAATCTTATTATTTTCTTTCGACAAAGTATCTGAAATCGCTATGCATCAACAATTTATGAATGCAGAAACCGATAAAAAATACCTGGCTATCTTGCGTGGTTTTACACCTGATACAATGGACATTGATTATCCATTAGCCAAAGAGAACGGAACGATGCAGGATGCTTTCACTTCGTTTAGAACACTGCAAAGGGCAGAGGTAGCCGTAGCTTTCGGTAAACATCCAACCTCACGGTATTCATTGGTAGAAGCCACACCTAAAACAGGAAGAATGCATCAGCTGAGAAGACACTTTAGCCATATCCTACATCCAATTATTGGCGATAGAACACATGGCTGCAACAAACAAAACAAATTCTTTAAAGCGCAATGGGATATGACCACCATGTTGCTCCATGCTTCTGAGTTAGCATTTACTCATCCCATTACAAAAGAAAAAATCCATTTAAAAGCCGGTTTACATAATGAGTTTAAAAGAGTGATGGATTTTATGAAAATGGAACCTTAGCACAATTTTTGCCATCAAAATCTGTTTATATAGCATCTATGATTAAATACTTACGTTTTACACTTCCAGTTTTAGCGCTTTTCGCAGCCAGTTGTTCTTCCGTTTATATGCCAAACGTACCAAATACCCCCATGTTAAGTAAACAGGGCGAATTTAGTGGCGGCGCGCACATCTCATTAAAAGGCAATGCCAGTGTTAATGGTGCTTATGCCGTTTCTGATCATATTGGTGTGCTTTTTAGTGGTTCGAGAATGAATAGTGAAAGAAAAAGCAAAGATTTCGGGCATAAACTTATTGAAATTGGAGGAGGATACTTTGATACTTTTGGTCCGGATAACAACCGGATTATTGAAATTTATGCAGGCGTAGGGAAGGGCTGGAGTGATATTACCTTCCGCGATTATAAAAACGACATCCTCATCAGCAGCGAATTGCAGGAAGTAGATTACAGGAAAACATTTTTACAGGTTAATTACAGTTCGAAAAAGAAAAACAACCTGCGGTTATTTGGAACAGATTTCCCGATTAACTATGGTACAGCATTAAGGATTAGCCATATTAAAATGGATAGGTTCTTTTTAAACGGCGTTGTTCAACCAAAAGAAGACAACATCTTCTTTGAACCGGTTTTCTTTACGCGTATGGCGCTCAGCAAAACTTTTCAGCTACAATATACCACTAGCAGTAATATTGGCTTAAAAAACCGAAAATACATGTCTGCGGGTAATTCTATCTTCACCATTGGTGTTGTGGTTAATGTTGGGGGTAAATAAAGAATACGTCATTCTGAATGTTGCAAAGAAAAGATTAGTAAAGGCTCTTTGACAGACTGCAACTTACGGATTACAAAGAACGATCGTCTTTCCCGCGCAGGCGGGAATCTTAAAGCTTATGGCATTACGATTCCCAATCAAGTTAGGAATGACGATCCTTCGAACATTATCATTTCTTAAAATCCCTTTGTCATTAATCAAATTAAAGACCTACCTTCAGCGACCTAGTTTTATTCTGAAAACGCATAAACAATAGGATAGAAGCCGTTAATAAACCCAGGGTTAATCCATACCAAATGCCATTAACACCTAAGTTGAAATGAAAACCTAATACATAACCAATTGGAATACCAACTACCCAATAGGCTAAAAAGGTAATAAATGTGGGTATATTAACATCACCAACACCACGTAAAACACCTAAGCCAACCACCTGTGTGCCATCAAATAGCTGAAAAAAGCCAGCAATAATCAATAATTGGGCAGCAATGGGAATAACAGCGGCATCTTCCGTATAAATGAAGGGCATCATATTATTAGCCAAAACGAAAATCACTGCGGTAACAGACATAAATAACAAAATAACATGGTAACTGGCTATGGCAGATTTACGTAAATCGTCGAAATTTTTCTTACCGAAGTTATTTCCTGTCTTAATGGTGGCTGCAGAAGCTACACCACTGGCAATCATATAGGTCATGGCGGCCAAACTAATCGCGATCTGATGCGCAGCCTGCTCTACCGCTCCAATTGTACCGATAAGAACAGCAGCGCCGCTAAAAGCACTGATTTCGAATGAATATTGCATGGCAACTGGCATCCCAATTTTAGCAATCTTAATCGCTCTTATTTTATCAAAAAACGTGGCTTTAAAACTGATCAGGTATTTTTTGAAATGCTGAGAACGCAATACATAAAAACACATTACGGTAGCCATTAAAATTCTGTCAATTAAAGTACTTAACCCCACACCACTAACACCCATCGATTTAATACCGAACATTCCTTTCACGAAAATGATTCCTAAAATGATGTTGATGGCATTTCCCCATATAGAAACAAACATGGCCTGTTTGGTAAATCCTAAACCTTCAGCAAACTGCTTAAAAGTCTGAAAAATCAATAAAGGTATAATTGAAACAGATAAAAGATCTAAATAAGGTTTTGCATAACGTACTACTTCGGGTGTTTGCTCGAGGTGGTCGATCAAAAAAAAGATACCCAATTGGACCAGTACATATAAAAATATACCGACACAGATATTAATAATTAAACTATTTGATAAGAGCTTTCCGCATTCATCATAATTCTGACGACCGTTTTCCTGTGCAATAAGTGGCGTTAAACCATAGGAAATACCCAGCCCAATTACCAGGATAAGCATAAATATACTGTTCACTAACGAAACAGCAGCCAATTGAATGGTATCTGTAAAATGGCCTACAATAATACTATCGGCCATGTGTACCAAAGTATGACCAACCTGAGAACCTACAATTGGCAGTGCCAGATGAAGATTTTCTTTGTAATAGGGCTTATATTTGGTGTAAATTTTAGAAAACATAGGGTTGCAAAGGTCGCGTTTTTAAACCTTAAAAAGTAGGTGTGTAGAAAAGTTAATGTTCGGTTTTAAAAAGGCGATCGTCATGCTGAATTTATTTTACAAGTAGATTTAGTGTTTTCAATCGCCTTGTAGCTACTACGTGGTCAGCATCTTTCTTGTTAGTTTTTATATAATTAAAAATAGATTCTGGAACAAGTTCAGGATGACAACCATCGAGAAAAAGCACCTTATCTCACCACCGTAAAATATTCTTCTTTTTCTGAAGTATGCGATTTGATGACGTTGGTCAGAATTAAATTAACCAGGACTTTTTGTGCCTTACGGTAAGAACTGCGCAACAGTTTACTAAACTCTTTCAGCGTAATCTTTTCATTCTCTTCCAGGTATTCGAGCAGTTTTTTCTCGTTTTCAGAGTAAGAGATCAACACACCATTATTTTTATACTCTTGTTTGAGTACTTCAAGAATAATGCGACTGGCGAGAACACTTTTATCGTCTATACGGATATAAGCCCACCATTTTTTTTGATCATCGAGTGCATAATGTGGCTTAGTGTCGCTTTCAGGAATGTCAACTACCAATACCAATTTATCATCAACATAAATTTCTTCGAAGTGAGGCTCAATTGCAGGTTTGCAGAACTGATGCGCAGAAGTTAGGATCATATATTTCTCTTCTTCTTCAGATTTTACCCCCTTGATAGATCCATCATCAGCTACACCAATCAATAGTTTACCACCTTTGTTATTGGCAAAAGCAACCAGGCTCTTGGCAATTTTCTCGGTACTGGTAATGGTTTTCTTAAAATCGAGCATAACGCCTTCGCCCTGCAAAATTAAACTCTTAATACTCGGCATAATCTAAAAAATTAGTAAGCAACTCTAGCGGTTTCACCCTGATGCAGGTTTCGGATATATACTTCATTCATTACAGTAGCACACAGCTCACCATCCTTATTGGTAATTTCCATCGGGTAGGCTTTTACAAACTTTCCAATGGTTTTTAGTGCGTGTTCTGCTTCGTTCAACATCTCATCAGTTACGGTTATGGTAAAGTATAATGTAGAACGACCAGGTTTTAAATATTGTATAGAGGCACTCTTTAACCAAACACGAACTTTAAAGCCCCGGCGCTGCATCAACTGATCGAACAACAAGGCATAAAACGGATCTGTAGCTGCATAAATTGTACCACCAAAAATAGAACCGTTATAATTTTTATTCAAAAAGCTCTTGCTCAGCTTAACCGTACAACTTCTAAATTCATTTTCAAATTTCTGAACCCAAATGCGTTGAAAAAATAGGGGTGGGTAAAAACGCATTACCCATTTCAGGGTGTTTTGAGAAATAATCATATTCACTAATATCAGAAAGTTTTATCACCTTTTAAAGTTTTGAAGATCTTGTTTTAGTAATATTTCGGTAATTTAGAATTATGCATGTTTATGATACCATTACCGACGCTTTAACAGATTTGCATAGTCGTGCTCGGTTGTTTAAGCCATTTCATCAAATGCAGGAAATTAAAGGGAGTATTGGTAGATGGTTACAGTGAATATGCTGAAAATATATCACCACAATTGCTGAATAAGTTAAAGATCCATCATAAATAATGCGTTTATTTCATTTCGCAATACACTAATAATCAGAACGATCGATAAAAAATAAACGATATGAAATAAAAAAAATTAAAACCAAATGATTACAAGGTTGTTAGGTTGATAGATAACAATAAAAACTATGAAAAAAATAATCTTAAGTCTTGCTTTTGCGGGTTCTCTTATGATAGCCACATCAGCATGCAATTCGTCTAAAAATATGGCTGGTTCTTCAGACAGTACTGCGACGGATTCTACAAAAGTAATGGATACAACTAAGACGATGCCAGACACAACATCAAAAAAAATGCCTGACACCACCAAAATGCCACCTGATACCACGAAAAAAAATCCTCCAATGTAGGAATGTAAAAGCCACTCTTGTTTTAGAGTGGCTTTTATTTTAAAAATCTATTTTAAATATTTGTGTTATTGCGTACTTTCAGCATTTAAACCAAATAATTAAATGGATCTTCAAGCAAAAGCAAACAACCGTAATGTAATTTTCTTAGTTATTGTAGCTGCTCTGGGTTACTTCGTAGACATTTACGATCTTGTTCTATTCTCTGTTGTTCGTGTTCAAAGTTTAACTGAAATTGGCGTTTCCCAAGCAGACATGCAATCTGACGGCTTCCTGATCATCAATTCTCAAATGTTTGGATTACTTCTAGGGGGAATTTTATGGGGCGTGCTGGGCGATAAACTTGGAAGGATCAAAGTTCTTTTTGGTTCAATCCTTTTATATTCACTGGCCAATATTGCCAATGGCTTTGTTACATCTGTTAACAGTTACGCCATCATCAGGTTTATTGCCGGTATAGGTTTGGCTGGAGAACTTGGTGCGGGGATTACTTTGGTTGCTGAAACCATGGATAAAGAAAAACGCGGTTATGGAACCATGATTGTTGGTGCTGTAGGTTTATTAGGTGCAGCTGTTGCGGCAACTGTAGCGGCCGAATTTACCTGGCAAACTTCGTACTTTGTAGGTGGCGGAATGGGTCTGGTGCTACTTTTATTACGTGTCGGCACTTTCGAATCGGGCATGTTTAAACACGCCGCTAACCAGACAGAAGTATCGAAAGGAAATATCTTTATGCTGTTTAACAACCGGAAACGTTTTTCGAAATATCTCTATTGTATCTTAATCGGTATTCCATTATGGTTTGTAGTGGGAATCCTGGTTACCTTAGCGCCAGAATTTGGCAAAGCTTTAGGTGCAACAGAACCACTAAAAGCTGGCACCGGCATTATGTTTACCTATTTTGGAATTGCAATAGGCGATGTGGTTACAGGTCTACTCTCTCAGGTATTAAAGTCGAGAAAAAAAACAGTCTTTATCTTCCATTTGCTTTCTGTTGCGAGTGTGGTTGTTTATTTAACCAGTTTCGGCTTAACAAGTAGCAATTTTATCTGGATCTGCTTGTTTATGGGCTTCTCTGTAGGTTATTGGGCCACATTTGTTACCATTGCATCAGAACAATTCGGCACAAACATAAGGGCAACTGTAACTACAACTGCACCTAATTTTGTAAGAGGTGCATTAATCCCTATTACATTCTTATTCGAATTTTTAACCCATAAATACGGATTAATTACTGCCGGATATTTAGTGATGGGAATCTTAACCCTGATTGCGATGTTTGGTTTGAGCCAATTAAAAGAAAGTTTCAACAAAGATTTAGATTATTTAGAAGAGTAATAATCTCTCGGCTTCTGACTAAATACAATGTCAATAAAATGTACTATCTAAACATAAATCAATATAGCTGCTTTAATAGCTTTAAATTTGTATGGAAATAGAAAGAGCCATCATGTTTAAAGAAGAAGTAGCAGAACGGTATAAGCAAATTCAGGATGAAATTTGCAGGGGATTGGAAATTGCCGATGGCAAAGGTAAATTTGAAGAGGAACTTTGGGAAAGAAACGGTGGGGGAGGCGGACGCACCCGGATTATGCAAAATGGTGCAATTATCGAAAAAGGTGGTGTAAATTTCTCTGCAGTACATGGTAAATTGCCCGAAGCCGTAAAAAAAGCCTTTAATGTAAGTGAAGATGATTTTTTTGCTACCGGAGTTTCCATTGTGATTCACCCAAATCATCCCTTGGTTCCAATTATCCACATGAATATCCGTTATTTCGAGCTCAATGAAGAAACACGCTGGTTTGGAGGTGGCATCGATTTAACACCACATTATGTATTCGAAAACGATGCCCGTTTTTTTCACCATAAATTAAAACAGGCTTGCGACGACTTCAGCGCTGAATTTTATCCAAAATTTAAAACACACGCCGATGATTATTTCTTTATTAAACACCGTGAAGAAACTCGTGGTATTGGCGGTATTTTTTACGATCGGTTGAAACCTGAAAACACCAATTTAACATGGGAGCAAATTTTAGATTTTTCTATTAATGTTGGCGAAACATTCTTACCGATTTACACCGAACTAATTGATAGGAACCGCGATAAAGACTTTACAGAAGCCCAGAAACAATGGCAATATCAGCGCCGTAGTCGTTATGTAGAATTTAATTTGGTTTACGACTCTGGAACAAAATTTGGCTTAGAAACCAACGGCCGGATAGAATCTATTTTAATGAGCTTACCACCTCAGGCTAACTGGGGCTATAATGTTCAGCCAGAAATTAATTCTGACGAATACAACACTCAACAGCTACTAAAAAAAGGAATTAACTGGATCTAAATGACCGAATTAAAAGAATTTGAGCGTCTGCTAATAAAAACGATAATAAAGTCTCATTTAGAAAAATTCAATTACTTGTCCAAGCATTTAGACTTCATAAGAGTCGAAAGTACCAGATCAACAGATACAGCTTTATACATCAACTTTGGGTATGTAAAGGAATTTCAACAAGAAGAAGAATTTGAAAACGGTTTACTCAGTGCTGAAGCAAAATTAAGAGATCCTAACCTGAAAAATGAATTGACTTATTGCTTGGATGTAACAAACAGTAAAATAGATTCTCTGGAAATTTTAACCAATGAAAAAGAAAATTGGGACGGTAATTTAGAGAATTGCAGTTTAAATTAATTTCGGGTTTATTTTCGATGACTATTTTCTTCTTAAAACAAGGTTAAAGATGGCGCGACCTCATGAAAGCCAGCTTTTATTTTTCCAAGTCTGAAATCGTTTACCAGGTTGTGAGCCAGGCGTGTTGGTTCAGGGATACGATAATTTCCGAGGCATTTTTTAATTATATTTAAACTTTCTTCTTGCGAAATTAAATGTCCGGCAGAAATATAAACTGGTGCGCAATTGCTCTTTGTTATCAATGCAAAACCAAGCATTTCGCCCGCATTATTTTTAATTTCTGCAGTACTAAATTTGACATTTTGAGGCTGATGATTTTTTCCGTGTAAAAGACTTTTTGCGCAGCCAATTGTGGCTTGGTTCGCGAGAATTCCAAAATGCGAAGCAACGCCCATACGGCGTGGATGCAAGATTCCGTTTCCATCAAGCACTACAACATCAGGTTTATTGGGGATCAATTTCCAAACTTTCAATAATGCCGGAACTTCTTTAAAACCTAAAAAGCCTGCTTTATAAGGAAAACTGGTTTCATAAGTTTCCAATGCAAATGATTTTAAAACCATTCCTGGATAAGTTAAGATCACAATTCCAGCGTACATGGTTGTACTGTTTTTATTAAATGAAATATCTGCACCAGCAATGGTTTCTATTTTGTTAAGTGACTGAAACTTTAACTGTTTGGCTAATTCAATCTGGTAAGTGGTAGCATCTTCGAAGCTATATTGATCGTACATGGTTATTAGGACAAATTCTTAAGTATTATTGTTTTATTATATTGCATCAAATAATCGATTCTTATGATTGTACTACATTCATTTTACATACTCACTCATAATGGTGAATCCGTACTTTCAGATACAATTCAACGACAATGGACTGAAAATCAAAACTCTTCAATCCTTTTCTATTTGGATGCCAATCTATGTTTAGACATAGTTAGTTATTTTGAAAACAAGCAGGCACAGCCACAATCAAAAACAAATGTAGAAATATTGATACTTTTTTGCCAGCAATATAATATTGAAGTTTCTCCAAAATTTGGCTCAATGGAGTTATGTAAAGAAAGTCTGAATAAACTAAATGTGTCCAAATATCAAGATTTTGTAAATAAAATCACATATACATTCGATACTCCATTTATTGAGACTGCCAAATTGAATGAGCAAATTTTTAATTATGATGTATTTTATTACTCAAGATGCAAATCTATATACATTATTTAAAACCTGTCAACTTCAAGGTGCCATATCTAACTCTGGTCAACCAATAACCTCATTTGTAAGCTACGATGTTGAGATTCAATATAAAGATGCAACTGTGGTAAAAGACATTAATGATATTTTAACAGCATTTATGCGCGAACACAGTATTCTGAATTCCATTGAGCCAGTAGATATTAAACTACTTGAGCACTTAAGAACTACACTTGAATATGATATAAAATATGGCGTTCCAAACAAATAGTGAAGGCAAGCAAACATAGATAATCATTTTTCTATATTTGTCTTATAATTAATATTATGTTAAGTTGATCCTTATATTACAATACTATTCTCACGAATTACCCAATAAATTATAGCTCTTGAAGTTTACGGTTAAGCTCTTGTACTTTGTTCGTTACTCCCTTTTTAGTGTAGATATCGATCAGCAACTGTACAGTTTTTTTATCGTTTGGGTTAATTTCATTTGCGCGCTGCAAAGCGAACTGCGCACGATTGATCAGGCCTTTATATTTTTCAGTTTTATCAGCATCATTTTTGCTCAGGGTTTCGTTGGCTGTATTGATGTAAGCCAAACTCAATTGGTACAATGCATCAAAATAATTTTGATCTGTAGACAAAGCTTTATCATAGGCCAAAATTGCGGTAGCGTTATTTCCTCCAACCTGCTGCAGATAACCATAAAGAAAATAAAGCAGCTTATTTCCTTTCTCAACTTTTAAATTGTTTTCGATTAATCCCTGAGCTTTACTATAATTCTCGGTATCAAGTAACAGATTGATATAATCGTTTGTTAAAAAGCGATTGAACGGATTAAGCACAAGTCCATCCTCTAAAGTTTTAATAGCGGTTTCATTTTCTGACTTCACTACATACATCTGCGCCATTTTCTGAAAAACCGATGGATTTCTAATTCCGTTCTCTTTTGCACGTTTAAAATAGGTTAAAGATTCATCGTAAGACTGAATATTTAATGCGCAAATTGCTGTATTTAATGCCAATGTGGTATCTGCAGGAAAATTATCACATACTTCTTTCAAATCAGCAAATGCTTCTTTAAAATCGTTATTAAAAAAAGCTTCATTACCTTTTTCCTGTTTTTTGATGAGGATATTATGATTAGAGGCTTTAATAAGGCCACCATTATCATCATAACGATCTAAAGATTTGGCTTTGGCTACAGCTTCAACAGCTGAATCATAAAATTTATTCGCATTATTGGGATCTGTATCAATTAATGAAGCGAAAGAAGTAAGATAAGATTTAATAGACCAGGTTTCACTCCAGTTTTTAGTTTTATTATCTTTCTCAGCTGATTCTATTGATTTTAAGCCTTCTGTAATAATCGATAACTGTTTCTTTTCATCTTCCTTATTGGCAATTGAAGCTTGTAGTTTACCAACAGCATTTCTGGCGATAAGAATTTGACTTTTTTGCGCTACAGCATTAAAAGAAACGAAAATTAAAGCGGTTAATGATATTTTAAGGCAATTCTGCATAATATAAAGAATGTGGTAAAACCGTAATAAACGATAAAAATAAACATAAAAAAAAGAGCTCCGAAATTTCGGAGCTCTTTTTTTGGATCGATCAATAAATTATTGTTTAGGCAATGCGTCTAAACGTTTCTTGATATCATCATAATTTTTAGTATCATTTCTAAACGCATAGATCGTTTTCAAGGTTTCTAATGCGCCTTGATTTTTGGCATCAACCTCAAGTGCTTTTTTGTAAAAAGGAAGAGATTTATCTAACAGCGCATTCATTTTACCTGTTACTTCGTTAAATTCTTTCACTTTTTTAGGATCGATTTTATTTCTATCGGCCTGTAATTTTAAAGCCTGACTGAAATAAATGTTGCCCAACAAAACCTGATAGTTAGGGTTGTTTGGTTCTTTTGTAGCTAAAGCAACTAACATTTGCTCAGATTTGGCAGCATCACCCCTATCAATATAAATCTGGGTTTCAGTTTTAATCCAGTCGGTATTTTCAGGGAATTTAGCAGAAGCTTCTTTAATAATGGCTAAAGCAGCTGTAGTATCTTTTTGTTTAGCCAATGTGGTTGTGATAATCTCAGAATATAAATCTTTAGACTGTGGAGAATTTAAAGAAATTACTTTTTTGAATTGGCTAATCATGTTTGGATAATCCTCACTAAGTCTGGCCGCAATACCCGCGTTTAGATACATGGCGGTATCGTTTGGATTGATTACTGTTGCTGCCACGAATTTTGAGTAAGCAGTTTTGTAATCTTTTTTATTATAAGCGATTACACCACCATTTCTAACCGCATTGCTGATATTGGTTTCAGCTAAATTAATATTATCTTTTTCGCTCCCTTTTGTATCCAATTTCTTGGCTTCAACAACCGCATCCTGAGCAATTTTTAAGTTTGCATCGGCATTTGCAGTACTCGTTGAATCCAGAATAGCTGCAGAAGAAGCAAATAAAGCTCGGTACGACCATGCTTCAGGCATTACTTTAGATTTTTCATCAGCAATTGCTTTATCGGTATGGGCCAAGCCTTTAGCTAGCGCTTCAAGCTTTTTCGCCAACGGCGTTGATGCACTTGAAGAAGTTAGCTGGAATAAACCCCAGTCGTTTTTTGCCGCGGTTATTTCACTTTTCTGAGCAAATGCAGAGCTTACCGCACCTGCTAGAACTATACTTAGAAATACTCTTTTCATAATTTTTATTCTAATCTTATTTTTAGTTAATTTTCTTCTTCCGTTTCGTTATCCGATTCGCCTTCTTCTTCAGTATCATCTGCCTCGGGAGTAGTATCTGCTTCTACTTCTTCACCATCTGTAACTACAACATCTGCTAAATCTACTGTTTCTTCTTCATCTTCTTCGTGATCAATTTTAGTAACAGATGCAATTTCGTCATCACCTTTTAATGAGATCAAACGAACCCCTTGTGTGGCACGGCCCATTACCCTTAATGCTGATACCGGAATTCTGATTACAATACCTGAACGGTTAATGATCATCAAATCTTCGCTATCTGTAACGTCTTTTATAGAAACTAATTGTCCCGTTTTTTCAGTAACATTAATTGTTTTTACCCCTTTACCACCACGGTTAGTTACACGGTAATCCTCAATATCTGTACGTTTACCGTATCCTTTTTCTGACACTACTAACACCGTAACTTCAGGATTGTTTACAGCAATCATGCCAACAACTTCATCTTGATCGTGCGCAAGCCTAACACCACGTACGCCGGTAGCTGTTCTACCCATCGGACGAACTGTACTTTCGTTGAAACGGATTGCTCTACCAGAACGCAATGCCATCACAATTTCGCTTTGTCCGTTAGTTAAACAAGCTTCAAGTAATACATCACCATCGTTAATGTTGATGGCATTGATACCATTTACACGTGGACGTGAATAGGCTTCAAGAGAAGTTTTCTTAATGGTACCTTTTTTAGTACACATAATGATGAAATTGTTCTCTAAATATTCCTGATCTTTCAGGTTTTTAACCTTAATGTAGGCTTTAATTTTTTCCTCTTTCGGGATATTGATAATATTCTGGATCGCTCTTCCTTTACTGGTTCTTGAGCCTTCAGGAATTTCATAAACCCTCAACCAAAAACATCTTCCAGCTTCGGTAAAGAACAGCATATAGTTATGGTTGGTAGCCACTAGCATGTGCTCAATAAAATCTTCATTTCTTGAGGTACTGCCTTTAGATCCTTTTCCGCCTCTACCCTGCGCTCTAAATTCGGTTGCCGGAGTACGTTTTACATAACCTTCGTGAGAGATGGTGATTACCACTTCTTCATCATCGATGAAATCTTCCATGCTCATATCTTCGGCAGAGTGAACTATAGTTGTTCTACGTTCATCACCAAATTTCTGACGGATTTCTGCTAACTCATCTTTGATGATCTGCATACGCAAACCTTCATCTGCTAAGATAGATTTTAAATGCTCGATGGTTTTCATTAACTCTGCATACTCTTCTTTGATCTTATCACGCTCTAGTCCTGTTAAACGACGAAGCGTCATATCCAAAATTGCACGTGCCTGAATATCGCTCAGTCCGAATTTTTCCATCAAGCCTAAACGGGCATCTTCAGGGGTTTCGGAAGCACGGATTAATTTAATTACTTCATCTAAATGATCTAAAGCAATTAAATAACCTTCTAAAATGTGTGCGCGTTTTTCGGCTTCTGCCAATTCGTAACGGGTACGGCGAACAATCACATCATGGCGGTGATCCACAAAATGCACAATCAAATCCTTAAGATTTAACATTTGTGGACGGCCTTTTACCAATGCAATGTTATTTACACTGAAAGAAGTTTGTAGTGCGGTATACTTATATAAGTTGTTTAAAACGATAGAAGCATTTGCATCACGTTTAATTTCGTAAACGATGCGGATACCATCTTTGTTAGATTCGTCTTTAATGTTGGAAATACCTTCAAGTTTTTTCTCGCCAACCAATTCAGCAGTACGCTCAATCATCTGTGCTTTGTTAACCTGGTAAGGAATTTCGGTTACAATAATTACCTCGCGGTCTTTAATACTCTCTATCTCGGCTTTTGCACGCATTACAATACGACCACGACCTGTTTCGAAAGCTTCTTTTACACCCGTATAACCATAAATAATACCACCGGTAGGGAAATCCGGAGCTTTTACAAACTTCATCAATTCCTCGATCGTAATATCTCTATTGTCGATATAGCTTACCACACCATCAATTACCTCGGTTAAGTTGTGAGGTGCCATATTGGTGGCCATACCTACCGCAATACCAGAAGATCCGTTAACCAATAAGTTAGGGATTTTTGCAGGTAAAACAGTTGGTTCTTGTAAGGTATCATCAAAGTTTAACTGAAAATCTACAGTATCTTTATTGATATCGGCAAGCATTTCTTCAGCTATTTTAGAAAAACGTGCCTCAGTATAACGCATTGCTGCCGGAGAGTCACCATCAATGTGACCAAAGTTTCCTTGTCCATCAACCATTGGATAACGTAAGCTCCAATCCTGAGCCATACGAACCATGGTGAAATATACAGATGCATCACCATGTGGGTGATACTTACCTAAAACCTCCCCTACAATACGGGCAGATTTTTTATGTGGTTTATTACTGGTTACACCAAGATCGAGCATGCCATATAAAACACGGCGGTGTACCGGTTTCAATCCATCACGTACATCAGGCAAAGCCCTCGATACGATTACCGACATTGAGTAATCAATGTAGGCCGATTTCATCTGCTCCTCTATATTAATTTGAATGATTTTGTCGTTCTGCTGATTTTCTAAATCTTCTGCCATAAATTATTATTCTCGCTACTTAAAACGATATTAAAAAGGGTATTACTATAACCTTGCGAATTTAACAAAATTTAGCCGAATTAAGGCATTGTGGAAAAGTTTTGACCTTAGTTATAGGTTTTGAAGCATCGCTGTATTTTTAATTCATTGGAGCCCAGTTTAAGGGCTTTTATTTTTTATAATGATTTTAAACCTGGTAGGTTTTTGAAACCTATCACGTTCGTAGAGAACTAAAATTTACAATCTTAACTAATTCTGATACTTTTGCGTTTCAAATTACATATAATGGCAAACGGAAAGAAATCTGCAATGAGTTTTATTATGGTTACCCTCCTGATCGATTTTACAGGTTTTGGGCTGATCATTCCGGTTTTACCAAAACTTATTCAGGATTTCACTGGTGGCGGCTTTGGTTTAGCTGCAGAATATGGCGGCTGGCTCACCCTTGCATATGCATCAGTACAATTTATATTTTCGCCAATTATCGGAGCAATGAGCGATCGCTACGGACGAAGACCGGTATTATTAAGCTCTTTGTTTGGTTTAGGCATCGATTACATCTTTTTAGCTTTCGCCCCTTCTATCGTTTGGTTATTTGTGGGAAGAATTATTGCAGGAATAACAGGTGCAAGTTTTACAACCGCACAGGCATATATCGCTGATGTTTCGCCTCCAGAAAAAAGAGCGCAAAACTTCGGCCTGGTTGGTGCGGCATTTGGTGTTGGATTTATCTTAGGTCCGGTTTTAGGTGGAGTTTTCAGCCATTTTGGTACCCGGGTTCCTTTTATGATTGCTGCAGGTTTATCTTTAATTAACTGGCTTTACGGTTATTTTATACTGCCAGAATCTTTACCAGTTGAAAAACGCAGGGCTTTTGACTGGAAAAGGGCAAATCCAATCGGGTCCTTGTTAAGCATTGGCAAATACCCCGCGCTATTGGGCTTAATGGCTACTTTATTCTTATTGTATTTTGCCAGTCACGCAGTTCAATCCAACTGGACATTTTATACCATGGAGAAATTTAAATGGGATGCTGCATGGGTAGGCTATTCGTTAGGTTTTGTGGGTTTGGTTGTGGGCCTTGTTCAAGGTGGTTTAATAAGGGTGATCCTTCCCAAAATCGGAGAAAAGAAAGCGGTTTACTTTGGTCTCATTTTATACATCATAGGCTTCATAGCTTTTGCTTTTGCAAGCAAGGGCTGGATGATGTTTGCTTTTATGCTTCCTTATGGTTTAGCCGGAATCTGCGGACCGGCCATGCAGGGCTTGATTTCAAATCAAGTACCTTCGAATGCACAAGGCGAAATGCAGGGCGTTTTAACGGGTCTGCAAAGTTTAGCTGCCATATTTGCCCCTTGGGTAATGACACATATATTTGCTTATTTTATCGAAGGCAAGGCTCCGGTTTATTTTCCAGGTGCACCCTTTATATTGAGCGCGGTGTTAACTTTAATCGGATTGTTTATCTGTTTGAGGAGCTTGAAGAAATATCATTAGAACGCCTAAAGCAACTCATTTGCTAAATTAGCCAACTCGCTCCTCTCGCCTTTATGTAAGGTAATGTGCGCGTAAAGCGGATGGTTCTTGGCATTTTCAATCAAGTATGAAAGCCCATTACTTTCCGAATCGAGATAAGGGGTATCAATTTGATAAATATCGCCGGTAAAAACAATTTTGGTATGTTCGCCTGCCCTCGAAATTATCGTTTTTACCTCATGGGGTGTTAGATTTTGTGCCTCATCAATAATAAAGAAAATTTTGGTGAGGGTTCTTCCCCGGATAAAAGCCAATGGCGCAATCGCTATTTTTTCGGTTACAATCAGTTCATCGATCTTTTCCGACATTTTATCATCGCCGATAAACTGCTCTTTAATAAACCGCAGATTATCCCAAATGGGCGCCATAAAAGGATCAGTTTTCGATTTTGCATCGCCCGGCAAGAAACCGATGTCTTTATTGCTCAGGGAAACAATCGGTCGTGTAACATAAATCTGTCTAAAGTTTTTACGCTGTTCTAGCGCGCTTGCCAAAGCCAATAGTGTTTTACCTGTTCCAGCATTCCCTTG
Source organism: Pedobacter sp. 22163 (assembly GCF_052045595.1). Taxonomy (NCBI): domain Bacteria; kingdom Pseudomonadati; phylum Bacteroidota; class Sphingobacteriia; order Sphingobacteriales; family Sphingobacteriaceae; genus Pedobacter; species Pedobacter sp. 22163. The sequence goes on from NZ_JBQEPM010000001.1 coordinate 222,249, forward strand.
TATGCTCACCAGCTTAATTTCAGGATCCAAAAGCGCATGAATGGCAAATGCCTGTTCAATATTTTTAGGTTTGATTTTAAATATAGGATCGGTAGAAACTGCTGAAATTGTTTTTAAACTATTGTTATAGAATACATTTGCTGTTTTTCTCTTATTCTTTAAAATATAAAAGTGATTGGCATTTTTAGGCGGCAGTTCTACTTCACCCGCATCAATAAACGGCTGTTTTTTTACTTCCTCGATAATCTCAATCGGAAAATCTATTAGTTCGGTCTTTCCGGCGTAAAGCTCATCTACGTTTTTAATTTTACCAGTTTCGTAATCTTCTGCATTTAAATCCAAAGCTTTTGCTTTTAACCTCAAGCAGATGTCTTTTGATACCAGTACTACTTTTTTATCGGGGTATTCTTCTTTTAAACTTAATGCTGCGTTTAAAATTTTATGGTCTGTTTTTCCTTTTCCATACACTTCTTCTGCATTTATGGTTAAAGGCTTTTCATTTAAAACTACCTTAAATTTCCCTGAATCAGGACTTTTTAACGAAATCCAATCGCTGATGAGTTTTTGTTTTGAAGTCTCATCAATAAGGCGGATAAAACTTCTGGCCTCAAAATTCCGCGTATCGTTACCGCTTTTAAAATTATCTAGCTCTTCTAAAACCTGAATGGGAATGGCTACATCGTGCTCATGAAAGTTATTTATCGCATCATGATCGTATAAAATAACCGAGGTATCTAAAACGAATATCTTTTTTGACGGATTGGAGATTGACTTACCTTTTTTGGCCATTTGGTAAATTTAATATTTTAGGGATAATATGCGGAAAGATTCGTTATTCTTTTTTTTGATCGAAAGATCAAAATTTTAGGCAAAATAAAAACGGGGTCCTTCTTCTTTCGATTCAGTTCCCCGTTTTAACTTTAAAAACAACCGTAGTCGCATTTTAAAGCATCTAATTCTTGTTACTTTGATTTTTCCGTTATCGTTAGGTTTTGCAACTTTTGCGATTCGTGAAAATTTATTTCCAACTCTTCCGTCCGTAAACTTCCTAGTTTTCAATAATCTCTGTTTGGGCCTGTGCGATTTTCTTATGATCCAATCTTACGATGGTTATATATATCCTTACTCGGTTTAACCCTTTCAGAAATTAATCGTTTTCCCTGTAAACACTCCGAAACAATTCCCCTTTCGGTTCTTTATCTCTTTTGGATTGTTTTATCAGAATTCAAAGTACTTCGTATTTGATATGATCTAATTTAGTAGGAAAACACATATTTGTCAAGAGAAAAATGAGTGTTTTTACAAACAAAGTTATCCACTTAAATTTGCTGGTTATCAACAACTTAATATTCTAAAAATATCGTTTTTGAGCGCTTTTTGTAAGCTTCGCTTAGTTTATTAACATTTCTAAAAATCACACTTATAAACAATTCGTAATATTTTGTTAATCAATCCATTATCTATTTTCTGCTTAAAAGTTTAAAAAAAGCAAAAAACTTAATTTTAATCGCAACAAAAAACTTCGCTATTATGTTATTTTTGTATCATGCAGATTAGGCAACCCATTAGAAATATACAAGACTTTTTATTGAGTACGTATTTTGCCGACGGTCTCCGCATCACCATAGGTGTACTGCTCCCCTCTTTAATTCTTGCCCAATTTGGCATGTTAAAATATGGCATGACTTTATCATTAGGCGCTTTATGTGTAAGTGTGGTAGATAGTCCGGGGCCAATGGTGCACCGAAGAAATGCAATGCTGATTACTACTGCGCTCATCTTTACCTTCTCTATCATAACGGGGTTAACCAACAAGAACCATTATTTTATCGGCTTTTTATTGGCTGTATCCAGTTTTGTATTTTCGATGTTTTACATCTATGGTATTAGAGCTGCATCGGTTGGTACCGCGGTTTTGCTGATTATGGTATTAAGTATTGATGATGTACGCCCATGGCAAGAAGTATTGCTACATGCGGTTATGATCCTGATAGGTAGCCTTTGGTATACTGGCTTAAGTTATTTTGTGTACCGCTTACGCCCCTTCCGTTTGGTGCAGCAATCGTTAAGCGATTCTATCCTGGAAGTTGCAGAGTTTCTACGCGAAAAAGCCAAGTTCTATCATCAAAATAACAATTACGATAAAACCTATTCAGATCTGTTGCAGCTTCAGGTTTCTGTTCATGAAAAACAGGATGCGGTAAGAGAATTACTTTTTAGAACCCGCGAAATTGTAAGGGATTCCACTCCTGAAGGCAGATTTTTGTTATTGGTATTTGTAGATATGGTCGATCTGTTCGAGCAGGTAATGTCTACCTATTATAATTACCAGCATTTGCACGATCAGTTTGATAAAGCAGGTATATTATCAGATTATGAAATGGCCATTAAGCGGATCTCTTACTCCCTCGATGATATTGCTTTTGCCTTAAAAAGTGGTGGAATACCTGTTGTTTCAAAACGTTTATTGATTGAGATTGAAAGGTTAAAGATCAAAATCAACGACCTGGAAAAGAACAATCAAAATCAGGAATACAATACCTTAGGCATAATTGCCCTGAAAAATATTGAGGTGAACATCGAAAATATACTATCAAGGGTTAAAACTATTTTCAGTTATTTTAAAATCAGAAACAGCAAAGATATTAGACAAGCTGAGGTAGATACAGAGAAATTTATCACCAGGCAAAAATTCGATTTTAAACTGTTTACAGAGAATTTGACCTATACTTCTTCTACTTTCAGGCATTCGTTACGGGTTACTGTGGTGATGCTTTTGGGTTTTATCGTAGCGCAGATTCTCAATTTCTCACATAGCTACTGGATTCTCCTCACCATTCTGGTAATTTCGAAACCGGGATTTAGTTTAACCAAAGAACGTAATTATCAACGTTTAATCGGCACCACGATTGGGGCGTTCATTGGAATGGGAGTGATTACTTATATCCACGATCGCAATACTTTATTTGTGATCCTATTAATCTGCATGATTGGCTGTTATAGTTTCCAAAGGAAAAATTACGTAGTGAGCGTGCTCTTTATGACGCCATATATCTTAATCCTATTTGATTTTCTGGGTATGGGATCGATAGCGCTGGCACGCGAAAGGATTTATGATACTTTTATAGGCTCTGGTATTGCGCTATTGGCCAGTTATTCCTTATTCCCAACTTGGGAGCATGAAAAACTCAAAGAGGCCATGCTCGATATTTTAAGGGCTAATAAGGCTTATTATGGACAGGTGATTAAATTGTATTTTGAGAAAAATTACAATAGAACGGAATATAAACTGGCCCGGAAAGAAGTTTATGTAAGTACGGCAAACTTGGCTTCCCTGTTTCAAAGAATGTTTTCTGAACCAAAAAGCAAACAGTTGTTTATTAAAGAAGTACATCAGTTTACAGCGCTCAGCCATTTATTGTCTTCTTATGTTGCAACACTTTCGCTCTACAATAAGGAACATCAATTTATCTTCGAAAGTTTCGATTCCTTGAAGCCTATTGCCAACAATACCAATTATTTATTGGATACGTCTATTGAAAATCTGGAAAAAGGCGCCAGCACAATTGAGAATGTACCGTTAATCAGGCTAAATGATAACGGTTTAGCCATTAAAAAAGGAGAAGATTTGGTTCCCGAGCAATTCGACCTTATCCAGAAGGTAGCTTACGATATTTATAAGCTATCAGTGAAAATCAAGATTTAGGTCGAATTTTGTTACGCAAGTAATCATGTTGTATTAGTTTAAGATTTAAACTATCAAATACCTCGTAGTAAAACAAAGGCCACTAAAAATTGTTAAGTATCCATATTAAGAAAACATTATGGAAAAGCTATATACGGCTGAAGTTACAGCTACTGGAGGACGAGACGGGCACATTAAATCGAGTGACGGAATTTTAGATTTTGATTTAAGAAAACCAAAAGAACTTGGCGGACAAGGAGGTGCCACAAACCCAGAAGAATTGTTTGCTGCTGCCTGGGGGCCATGTTATTTGGGAGCCTTAGGTGGTGTAGCGGAGCGAGAAGGTGTTGATATTAGTGAAGCAAATGTGAAAGTATTGGTTTCTTTTAATAAAGATGGTAATGCATTTGTTCTTTCCGCAGACTTAGATGTACACATTCCAGGGATTTCGCATGAGGAAGCACAGGCCTTGGCTGATAAAGCGCATAGGGCATGTCCGTATTCTAAAGCAACCAGAGGAAATATTGAGGTAAGGGTAACGGCTGTGTAAGTGAAGTCAGATGTTACCATCTAACTATTAAAATAGAATTCAACTTAGTGTCAGATAGAAATATCTGACACCACACACATCCAACACCGAAGTTACCCTAAAACAAAAAGTCCCGATTTTAGTCGGGACTTTTTCATTTACAGTACTTATGAGTTGAATCTATCTTTGTGTCTGTTGGAAATAACTGACACAAAGATATCAGTTTATATTTTTTGATTAAACAGCTTCCTGTTCAATCTTTGTATTTGCTGGTCTGCCATTTTTAAAGGCGTCGCGGGTTTTTAGTCCCAACAATTCAAACATGGCCATATCATCAACAAATGCAGGATTTGGCGTAGTTAATAATTTATCGCCTGCGAAAATAGAACTTGCACCTGCCATGAAGCAAAAAGCCTGTTCTAACGTGCTCATTTCGTTTCTACCAGCTGATAAACGCACCACAGAATTTGGCATTACGATTCGTGCTGTAGCAATCATTCTTACCATATCCCAGATTGGAACACGTGGCTGATTTTCTAAAGGAGTACCTTTTACGGGTACTAAAGCATTAACGGGAACTGATTCAGGATGTTTTTCCATGTTTGATAAAGTCTGCAACATTGAAACACGGTCTTCCACTGTTTCACCTAAACCGATAATACCACCGCTACATACCGTTAATTTAGCTTTACGCACATTTTTTATAGTATTTAAGCGATCATCATAAGTTCTGGTCGAAATAATACGTTTGTAATCATCTTCAGAAGTATCGATGTTGTGGTTATATGCATATAAACCAGCATCAGCCAAACGTTGTGCCTGGTTTTCGGTAAGCATGCCTAAAGTACAGCAAACTTCCATATCCATATCATTTACAGCCTTCACCATTTCAATCACACGGTCAAAATCGCGGTTATCGCGTACTTCGCGCCATGCTGCTCCCATACATAAACGTGATGCACCACCCTCTTTTGCCTTAACTGCGGCGCTAACTACCTGGCTAACCTGCATCAATGGCTGAACTTCTAATTCGGTATGGTAGCGGGCTGCCTGTGGGCAATATGAACAGTCTTCGGCACAACCTCCGGTTTTGATCGAGATTAATGAACTTACCTGAACTTCATTGTAATCTTTATTTTCTCTGTGGATGCTTGCAGCTTCGTAAACCAGATCTAAAAATGGTCTGTTATAAATTTCGTATATTTCTTCTTTTGTCCAATCGTGTCTTGTTTTTTGCATCGGGATCAGATTTTATAGATTTAAAGTTTGTAGTCTAAGTTAAATTAACAGGCGCTCAATTTAGTTTTGCAAGCTTTAAATCTTGAAATCCTAAAATCAAGTAAATCCTGATTATAGTAAAAGTTTGCTGGCCAATCCTAAAATTAATAGGAAACCAAAAACGTCGGTAAAAGTAGTAATAATTATAGATGATGCAATGGCAGGATCGATGCCTACCCGTTTTAAAATTAATGGAATACCAGCGCCTGTGATACCTGCAATTACCAGGTTGCCCGTCATAGCCAGGAAGATAACCAACCCAAGCATTGGGTTTCCATCAAAAAAGTAAGCAAAAATAAATACGATTAATCCATTGGATGCACCATTTATTAAACCTACGGTAAATTCTTTTAAAACGGTACGATAAGCCTGTTTATCAGTCAAGTCGTAAAGTGAAATACGCCTTACGGTTACGGCAAGTGCCTGGGTAGCTGCATTTCCACCCATCCCAGCAATAATGGTCATGTAGGCCGCTAAGGAAGGAATTAACTTAATGGTTGGATCAAAATAACGCACAACAGATGAAGCTAAAAAAGCAGTTCCGAGGTTGATAATTAACCATGGCAAACGCGATTTTACCGCTTCTACCCAGTTACCGCTCAATTCTTCATCTTCTGATACCCCCGAAATTTTCAAGATATCTTCGGTACTTTCGGCCTCCATTACATCGATTACATCATCGAATGTTACCCTACCTAGTAGTTTCTGGTGATCATCAATAACTGGAATACTGGTTAAGTTATATTGTGAAATTAGGTTCGCCACCTCTTCCTGATCTGTATCGGGATGTACATAAACTGCATCTACTTTAACCAATTCGGTTATTTTGGCGTTGTGTTTTGCTTTAATAATGTCTTTTAACGAAACAATACCTTTAAAAATCTCCTCATCATCCACTACATAAATGGTGTAAAACTCCTCCATTTCTTCACTCTGCCGGATGATCTCGTCGATTGCGTCTTTTTTAGTAAGGTTGATGTTTACACAGATCAGCTCCGTATTCATCAAACCACCCGCAGTTTTTTCGTCGTAAGTTAAAAGGTTGCGGATTTCTGAAGCGTGATCTTCGGTAAGGTCTTCTAAAATCTCTTTCTGCTCATGATCCTCCAGTTGGGAAATGATGTCGGTCGCATCATCGTAATCCAGTTCTTCAACAATCTCAGTACGTTTATCGGGATGGAGCTCAAAAAGTAAATCTTCCGGATGGGATTCTTCATCCATCTCAGAAATAATCTCAGAAGCTATTTCTGCGGGAAGCAGGTTGATAATGTGCCGCTGTTCAGATTTATCTAAACGCTCAAACAAAATCGCGATTTCTGAGGCATGATACTCCTCTAAAACTACTTTTAAAGTTTCATCACCAGCTAAAATTGCATTTTTAACCTTGAGTACGTCGCTTTTATCTATTTCGAATGACTGCATCTATAACCTAACCAAAAACGCCCTAAAGCTACAAATATTAAAAATTGATTTTTACAATAAGTGACTTTTAATGTTAGTCATTTGATGTAATATTCTGATTATTTCCACTAAGCCATCCGCTCCCAGCTTATAGAATATTAGATGCGATTTAACCGCCGAACACCTATACCCCTTTAATACATGATCCATTATCTTTCCATGTTCAAAATGGTTTGATATATATTCACATTCACTAAGTAATAAACCGTAATATCTATCTGCTTGATCTTTAGACCAATTCTTAAATGTATATAACCAAATATCTTCCAGATCTATCTGCGCAAGTTCACTAATACGGTAGGTAACCATTATAAATGCTTGCGGTGCAACTCCTGTAAATGCTTTGCAGGGTCGAATTTTTTTACGAACCCACTTTCCTCTCCTATTTTTAGCGCTTCACGCAGCAATTCGATTTGCTTCTCTTCTTCCTCTAACAGCCTTAAACTTGTTCTAATTACCTCACTGGCAGAACTAAATTTCCCGGAGGCGATTTTTTCGCTGATAAAATTATCGAAATGATCGCCTAGCAGTATTGATGTATTTCGTCCCATAACTTTATTTATTTAGCTTAAATATACCAATATTTGGTATAGATACAAAATACTATTTAAACCAACCTTTACGCCAAAAGTAAATTACCTGCAAAATCGCAATCACAGCCATTACAATCCAAGTGTACAAATAACCATGTTCGGCGTATAATTCGGGCATATTATCTTTTAATATCTTTCCGGTTGCTGGGTCTTCCCTACTAAAGTTCATCCCGTAAATACCTGCAATAAAGGTTAATGGAATAAATATGGATGAAATGATGGTCAAAACCTTCATGATTTCGTTCATCCGGTTGCTGATAATGGATAAATTCATATCAATATTGGCTGAAGCGATCTCTTTTAATGACTCGATAAAATCAATGATCTGGATACAATGATCATAGGCATCCTTCATGTAGGTTTTGGTGAGATCTGATATTAATGGACTATCGGTACGGATAATATCATTCAGTTTATCCCGCTCCGGCCAGGCTACTTTTCGGATCATGATTAGCGACCTTTTAATCGCCTGTGTATCGTACATGATTCTCCTGTCAGGATGATCATATAAACGGTCTTCAATAGCGTCCAGCTCTTCGCCCCAAAAATTTAATAAGGAAAAATAATTATCCACTATCACATCCATAATGGCATACATCAGGTAGCTAATGCCACCTATACGAATGTTTCCCTTCCCTATTTCCAAACGTTTTCTTACGGGCTCAAAACAATCGGCATAAGTTTCCTGAAAGGTAATCAATGTTCGTTCAGACAGGATAAAAGAAACCTGATCATTATTTAAAACATTCTCTTCATTTAAAAACAGATGCCTGCTCACTGCAAAAATGTACTTATCATTATCATATTCATCCAGCTTGGGGCGCTGGTAAGAACTGGTAATATCTTCTAATACAAGCCTGCTGATACCTAATTTTGAATAAAGTGTTTCGAATATATTAGGATCTGCTAATCCTTTAATGTCAAACCAATAGCAGAAATCTTTATTTTCAATTAGTTTATCAATATTATTGATATTCTCCAATTCCACTTTTTTATAACTTTTATCGTTATAAATATGAAGTACAATAATTGGCTTTAATGCATCTTCATCAATAGTGTATAAACCCGGACTGGTACCTGGGGCTGGAACTTTATAGTGCTTATGGCGGTTACGCGGCTTGTTTTTTCCCATACTTTATAAATATAGTCGGGCTTGTGGACCCTGGTTAAACAACAAATCAACAATGCTTAAGTTGGACAAAAATTGATGTCTATCTTCAAAGACCTGATAATATGGCTTATTTTTTACAATATCGTCCTCCTTTTTAGGATTCATAATGGTACGAAAATCCAGCTCAGGAGCAATATCATCAAAATATTCGGTGGTAACTTCGAAGCTTTTATTGAGCTTCAACTTTTTGGAGAGCCATTCTACCAATTCGAGGTTATAATCGAAAAGAAATTCAAATTTTTGATTATAAAACCGTGAAAGTTCATCTTCATAAAACTCAAAATAGGCCGAACTTCTATAGCAACTTTCTAAGCTCAACCAATGTAAACGTTGCCATTTAAAGTCATAACTAATCCGCACATCTTTCATTTGCGTGTGTGTTTTTGAACCTTTAACCACAGGAACGGTAATATCGAGTTTTCCGTTTGGAGAATAAATACTGGCCCTGTTGCGGTAAGTTTGCTTCGCTAAATGTTCATGTTTTTCGATTAAAAAATCTACCTCCAGCTTTTGTAATAAACTAAAATAGCCTACTGGTGGAAGATAAAATAATGGAAGTATAGCTGTATTCTGCATTTGAAAATTTATGTTTGTAGTTGAAACGTTTTAAAAATAATGATTAAAAGAGGGATTGCGCACGTTGGCGTATTTTTTTTATACCTGTTATCGCTGCTGCCTTTATCTTTGCTCTTTTTTTTTGCAAGATTACTATATTATCTGCTTTATTACGTAATAGGCTATAGAAAAAAAGTTGTCAGACAGAATTTAACTCACTCTTTTCCCGAAAAATCTCCAGTAGAAATTAAGGCTATTGAGAAAAAATTCTTCCTCTATTTGGCCGAACTTATTTTCGAAATTATTAAAATGAGCAGCATTTCAAAAGCTGAAACACTAAAAAGGGTAAAGTTTACAGGACTGGAGCAGCTCGAAGCCCATTTTGCGGCAGGAGAAAGTATATTGGCTTGTACAGGCCATTATGGTAACTGGGAATTGGGCACTTTAGCTTTAGGACTTAGTATTTCTGCCAAAACCATGGTGATTTTTAAACCCATCAAAAATAAAATTTTTGAAACCTGGTTTGATTGTATGCGTACAAAATATGGTAATGTTTTCATTGCCATGCGACAAACTTTACGCGGTATGGCTACTTATAAAAATGAACCTACACTTTTGTGTTTTGCCAGCGATCAATCTCCTACAAGAGAAGAAACCAAATACTTTGTAGATTTTTTACACCAACAAACTGCTGCGCTTTTGGGCGTAGAAAAAATAGCAAAATCTACTAAAAGACCGATATACTATTTTAAAGTCAGTGTAGTAAAAAAAGGTTATTATCATGTAGAAGTTTTGCCGATGTGCCTCGATCCGGCTAAAATGGATGAGTTTGCGATTACGAATTTGCATTTTAAGTTTTTAGAAAATATTATTAAAGAACAGCCTCAATACTGGCTTTGGAGCCATAAACGCTGGAAATTTAAACCCGAATAAAAGAATGAACCCATCAGTAGCCGTTGTAATTTTAAACTGGAATGGAAAAGCATATTTAAAGCAATTTTTACCTGGAATTTTGCTTTCTGAATATAATAATCTGCAAATTGTTGTGGGCGATAATGCTTCAACCGATGATTCAGTTTTGTTTTTACAAGAAAACTTTCCTAGCGTTAAAATTATCCAGAACGACCAGAATTACGGTTTTGCTGGTGGCTATAACAAGGTTTTAGAACGTGTTGAGGCCGATTATTTTATCCTGCTCAATTCGGATGTAGAGGTAACCCCTAACTGGATAAAGCCGGTAATTGATTTAATGGAAAGCGAGTCACAGATTGCGGCAGCACAACCTAAAATTAAATGGCAGTTAAATAAAGAACAGTTTGAATATGCAGGCGCTGCTGGGGGGTATCTTGATATCTATTCTTTCCCTTTCTGTCGAGGCAGGCTATTTAATGTCTATGAGCTAGATAATGGTCAGTACAATGATAAAGCAGAAGTTTTTTGGGCCAGTGGAGCTGCATTTTTTATTAAAAGTAAATGCTGGCAAGAAGCGGGCGGTTTAGATGCCGATCTTTTTGCTCATATGGAGGAGATAGATCTGTGCTGGCGTTTAAAGAACCTGAATTATAAAATAATGTACTGTCCGGACGCCGAAGTTTACCATGTAGGCGGTGGAACTTTGCAAACGGAGAATCCTTTTAAAACTTATCTCAATTTCAGAAACAACCTCATCATTATGCAGAAAAACCTTCCTGCCAGTGATGCCATTTTCCGAATAACAATTAGGATGTTTATTGATTTTATTGCATGGTGGCACTTTTTGCTAACCGGGAAACCTAAATTTACAATGGCAGTAACCAAAGGCCATTGGCATTTTCTTAAATCGCTTTCAAAAACGAACAAAAAGCGGAAGGCCGTTCAAAAATCATATAGCCAACATACCGGAGTATATAACAACAGCGTTGTTTGGGCGTTTTTTATTAAGAAAATTAAATATTTTTCGAATTTGAGGTAAAATCGCGAATCATCATTTCCAACTTATTGGGAATCGTATTACATGCGCTTTAAGTTCCCGTCTGCACGGGAATGACGGCTAATTTTTTTGAACTTTTATTGGCGTGCTGTCAGATGTTGCCATCTGACAGAAGTAATATGAGTAGATTAAATCAGCAAACTTTCAATAGCCAAACGATAACCATTCATACCAAATCCGGTTAAAACACCTTGACAGTTTTTACCGGTTAAAGAGACATGACGATATTCTTCGCGGGCATAAATATTAGATATGTGTACCTCAACCACAGGAGCTTTAATAGCTGCAATTGCATCAGCAATGGCAACAGAAGTATGGGTATAACCGCCAGCATTAAGCACTACCCCATCATAACTAAAACCAACTTCATGCAATTTATTAATAATTTCGCCCTCAACATTACTCTGATAGTATTCAATTTCGATATCCGGATAAACCGCTTTTAATTCTTTGATATAGTCTTCAATACTGGTGCTTCCGTAAATAGATGGTTCACGGACGCCTAAGAGATTTAAATTTGGACCGTTAATAATTTGAATTTTCATGATTGGTAATGTTAAAAATGTTGTAACGTTGCAATGTTATAAAAAATCTCAAATAAAAGCATGCTTTGGCCATCATATATTAAAGGATTTAAATCGTATTTAAAGCTAGAGCGCTCCTTATCCGGTAATTCTGTTGATGCCTATCTGAGCGATATTGATAAATTGATCCAGTATTTTCAATCTTTAAATGAAGAACCCAAACTAACTGACATCAACATAAGTGATCTAAAATCATTTATCTCTTGGCTGAATGAATTGGGCATGCAAGCCAGTACACAGGCCAGGGTAATATCAGGATTAAAAGCTTTCTTTGCCTATTTAATGCTGGAAGATGTAATTTTAAATGATCCTACGGCATTGCTTGAGGCGCCAAAACTCAGCAGAAAATTACCCGATACATTGAACATTTACGAGATTAACGAACTTATTTCTGCCATAGATGCTTCAAAGCCTGATGGCATGCGCAATAAGGCCATTATGGAAGTGTTATATGGCTGCGGCTTGCGTGTAACTGAATTAACTGAATTAAGGATCTCAAATCTGTTCCCACAGATCGAATTTATAAAAGTAATTGGAAAAGGAAATAAAGAACGTTTAGTTCCCATTGGAAGCGTAGCCTTAAAACTGCTCGATATTTACATCAACGAAGTACGTGTGCATGCTAATATTAAAAAAGGTTATGAAGATTTCATCTTTTTAAACCGTTTTGGCGCTAAACTTTCGCGTATTTCAATTTTTAACCTGATTAAGAGCCTGGCTATATCTACCGGATTAAAGAAAACGATTAGTCCGCATACATTGAGACATTCCTTCGCAACGCATTTAATTGAAGGCGGTGCCGATTTGCGTGCTGTACAGGAAATGTTAGGCCATTCTAGCATTACCACTACAGAAATTTATACGCACATTGATAGAGATTATTTAAGAGAGGTAATTACGCAGTTTCATCCGAGGGCTTAATTGAAGAGCAGAAAAACTAAAGCAACTTTAATTATAGGTCCTGAAACAAGTTCAGGAGGACATATAGGGGAAATCCATACTATTACTTCATCACATCTGACTCCCGACATCGGACATCGGACTTCCAGCTTTAATCATCCTGTCTTTACCTTGCATGTCTTTCCTTAACTCAATGTCAATAAACCCTTTAGCAGCTAACATTTCAATCGTTGCGTTACCTAAATATTCGTTGATTTCGAAATAAAGTTGCCCGTTGGGTTTTAAGTTTGTTCTTGCAAAATCAGCAATAGCTTTATAAAATATTAAGGGGTTTTCATCACGAACAAATAATGCTAAATGTGGTTCGTATACCAACACGTTACTATGCATATCTGCTTTCTCTAAATCTCTGATATAAGGCGGATTACTTACGATAGTATCAAACTTTTCTTCAGATTTGAAAGTCAAAATATCTGCCTCAATAAATTTGATCTTCACATTGATCTGTTCAGCATTTTCTTTGGCTACAGCGATGGCATTAGCAGAAACATCCAATGTAGCTACTTCAGCTTTTGACAAATGTTTTTTTAGTGTGATGGGAATGCATCCAGAGCCGGTTCCAATATCAAGAATACTGATTTTATGGTCAATATTAACTGAAAATTGCGAACTGTTATCTGAAATGATCCAATCTACCAGTTCTTCTGTTTCTGGCCTCGGGATAAGCACTTGTTCGTTAACTTTAAACACAGCACCGTAAAAATGGGCTTCTTCCAAAATATGCTGAATGGGTTTTCCAATCTGCAAATCGTTGAGGATGCTCAAAAGTTTCTGCATATTGATAAAGCTGAGATCAATATCTTTTTGCATAATCAATTTAGCTGAAGATAAAGCCAAAACTTGCTCGGCAGCAATACTAAATAATGCTTTTGCTTCATTACTATCGTATAAAGGCTCAAGTTCGAGTTCGTAATGCGCTGCTAATTCTCCTATCTTCATATTTACAAAATTACTTAATTGGGATGATAACGGCTCTCTTTTGATAAGTCCATGACTCTTTTTTTACTACTTTTGCCCTAATGAGCGACGAATTTTATATAAAACGCTGTCTTGACTTAGCAGCCTTAGCTTTAGGGAATGTTAGTCCGAACCCAATGGTTGGTTGTGTTATCGTTGTAGATGGCAAAATTATTGGAGAAGGATATCATCAGGAATATGGAAAATCGCACGCCGAACCCAATGCCGTTAAAGCTGTTTTTGATAAATACGGCGATGAGGCTGAAACGCTCTTGAAACAGGCTACTGCTTACGTTAACCTGGAGCCATGTGCGCATTTTGGCAAAACGCCTCCCTGTGCTGATTTATTGGTAAAACACCAGCTAAAGAAAGTAGTGATTGGCAATAGAGATCCTTTTTCTGGTGTTGATGGCAAAGGTATCGAAAAACTCAGAAATGCAGGGATTAAAGTGGTCAGTGGAATTTTGGATGATGAATGCCGCTATTTCAATAGAAGATTTTTTACCAGGATACAAAAACAAAGGCCTTACATCATTTTAAAATGGGCCGAAACCGCAAATGGTTATTTCGCGACAAAGGATGGTCACCAGAAATGGATCAGCGGCGCTTTGGCCAAACGTTTGGCGCATCAATGGCGTAGCGAAGAAGATGCAATCCTGATCGGCAAACAAACTGCCATCATGGATAATCCGCAATTAACCGCTCGTGAATGGACAGGCAAAAACCCTATCCGTTTGGTAATCGACAAAAATCTTCAGGTACCAATAACGAACCATATCTTCAATGCAGCAGCCAAAACCATTATCTTTAATGAGGTTAAAACTGACGTGATTGACAATATCCATTATATCCAGATGGAAGATATGCACTTTTATTTAGCGCAAAAAATCGCCTTTCAACTTTACCTGATGGATATGCAATCGGTAATTATTGAAGGCGGAGCCAATATTTTAAATCAATTTTTAAATACCAACCTATGGGATGAAGCACGTATTTTTACTTCATCTGCCAGCTGGAGTGATGGGGTTTCTTCTCCAAACATTAATGGAAATCTGCAGGAAACAATACAAATCGGAAATGACAAACTCTCTATCTATCTAAACGACATCAAATAAATGATCTACATTATTTTAAGCATTTGCTGTAGTGTTACCGTAGCTGTTTTATTAAAGCTTGCAAAACGGTACCAAATCAGTATTATTCAAGCCGTTACTATTAATTATTTTACTGCATTAAGCTTATGTTTTCTTTTTTTTAAGCCCGATGTTAAACTGATCACTGCTACCGCACCATGGCCTATTTATATTGCTTTGGCTATTCTATTGCCGTCGATATTTTTATTCCTTGCTGCATCGGTAAAAAACCTTGGCATTGTTAAAACCGATATCGCACAACGTTTATCGCTATTTATCCCGATACTGGCGGCTTACTTTATTTTTAAAGAAGATTTTAATAACCTGAAAATTATTGGCCTGGCGATTGGTTTTGTGGCTATTTTTTTAACTTTTCTTAGAAAATCTGATCAGCAAGAAGGCAACAAAGGAAGCCTGCTCTACCCCATTATGGTTTTCGTCGGTTTTGGGGTAATCGACGTACTTTTTAAACAAATTGCATTATATAAAGAATTGCCTTATACCACTTCGCTTTTTACTGTTTTTTGCCTCTCATTTATGGTTTCATTGCTTATTGTAATTTCGATGGTAATGGCTGGCAAAATAAAAATACAACTGGTAAATGTGCTTTGCGGATTTATTTTAGGCTTCTTCAATTTTGGGAATATCCTTTTTTACATGAAAGCTCATAAAGCGCTGGCGGAAAATCCATCTACCGTTTTTGCAGCGATGAATTTAGGTGTAATCATAGTAGGCACCTTAATTGGTGTTATTGCTTTTAAAGAAAAGCTGAGCAAGTTAAATTATGCAGGCATCATCTTCGCTATTGCTGCCATTATTTTCATTACACTATCGCAAAATGCTGTTCGATGATTCTTATAAAACCATCGAAAGTGCCTCAGAGGGTATCTTTCGAGATAAAGG
The DNA here is from genome assembly GCF_052045595.1 of Pedobacter sp. 22163. Lineage (NCBI taxonomy): Bacteria > Pseudomonadati > Bacteroidota > Sphingobacteriia > Sphingobacteriales > Sphingobacteriaceae > Pedobacter > Pedobacter sp. 22163. Next base: position 238,027 of record NZ_JBQEPM010000001.1, read on the forward strand.
GAGCAAATTTATTGCATACGCCTATCCTATCCGTAGTGAAGTAGAATTAAAGCCGGTTATCACCAAACTTCGCGCAGAACATGTTAAGGCCAATCATTTTTGTTATGCATATCGTTTAACACCAGATCGATCTGTTTATCGAATGAATGATGATGGCGAACCTTCAGGCACCGCAGGCAGGCCAATTCTGAACTGTTTATTATCGGAAGACCTGACTAATATTCTAATCGTTGTTGTACGTTATTTCGGTGGAACCTTGCTGGGTGTTCCAGGTTTAATTAATGCATACAAAACGGCTAGTGTTGAGGCAATTAAAGCAGCTTCGGTTATCAGCAAAACCGTTAATGATGTTTACGAAGCGCATTTCGAATACCTGCAAATGAACGATGTAATGAAGTTGAGCAAAGAGGAGAACTTACAGATTTTGGCGCAACAGTTTGATACCAATTGTATATTGAAATTTGAAGTCAGAAAAGCACAACTCAATCAGGTTTTAAGTAAATTTGATAAAATTGAAGGTGTTAAGTTAAAATACCTGCAAACTGTTTAATAACCACGAATTAAAAGGGTGAACACAGACAAATCTGAGTGAATCATTGAAATCAACGGGCAAGATAAACCAAATATGAAAATATCCGAAAGCGACTTAATCATCAATCCTGATGGCAGCATATACCACTTAAACCTTTTACCCGGCGATATTGCTGATACTGTAATTACCGTTGGCGATCCCGACCGCGTTGCCGAGGTAAGCAAATATTTTGACAAAATAGAATTTAAAAAAGGTAAACGCGAATTTATCACCCATACTGGTTATTTGGGCAAAAAGCGCATTACTGTACTCTCCACAGGTATTGGTACGGATAACATTGATATTGTTTTTAATGAGTTAGATGCACTGGTTAATGTTGATTTTGAAGCCCGTGAAATTAAAAAAGAGCTTACTTCATTAAATATTATCAGGGTGGGCACCTCTGGCGCTGTTCAACCGGATATTCCGATGGGAACAATTTTAGCTTCTTCTTACGGTTTAGGAATGGATGCCTTAATGAATTATTACCTTCAAAAATTATCTGGTGATGAACAGATTTTAATGGATGATATCAAAGCACATTTTGGGCATCTTAAAAATATCAATCCATATTTAATGGCAGCGAGTGAAACATTATTGAATACGATTGGAAAAGACATGGCGAAAGGCATAACCATTACAGCGCCTGGCTTTTATGCTCCACAGGGTAGAATTGTACGTGCTAAAAATGCTGTTCCCGATTTTATTGGCTTGATTAATAGCTTTAAAAGCAATCAGCACCGCATTACCAATCTGGAAATGGAAACTGCAGGGATTTATGCATTAGCCAAAGTGTTAGGTCACAACGCAATTTCAGTAAATGCCATTTTAGCCAGTCGAGTAAATTTCGAATTTAGCAAGGAGCCAAACAAAATTGTAGCGCAAGCGATAAAAATGGTGCTTGAAAGAATTTAGTTATGGCGGAGTCATCACTAATATTAACTTAATTGTTATAAGATGTCTCAGACGGTAAAAAAACAAGCCTAACGCACACACAAACCTCAAATATTAATTCATGCGGAAAACCAGAAGTGTCAGATGGCAACATCTGACACCACGGAAATGATTAAACCTTACGGATATTTTCTTTTACCAATTCATTACCTTCAGCATCCAAATAAATACAGGTCATTTCTTCCAGATCGGTTACCCATTTCTCTACACCGGCATCTGCAGCCTGCTTACAAAAGGTAAAATAATCTGTTTCGCCCTGCTGATGTATCTTCAAAGCATGTGTTAATTTACCAGCAGATGCTTCATCATTTATAATCAAAGTCGGATATTCATCAGGACTGATCTGCTGCACATTATCTTCATCATCAAAATAAATCGACAAGCCATTAGATACATATACATCGTTCCGCTTAACACCCATTTCCTTAATTTCTTTAATAAACTGAGGGAAATCTGCACCAGTTTTAATTTTTGATTCTGCTGCACGGATGTCTTCGATGGTGAACATAATTATTTGATTAGTGAAACTTTGTAAATCGTTGTTTGCGTATACAGATCCTCCGGCCTCAAAATAGTGCTTGGAAAGGTTGGAATATTAACTGCATTTGGATGATGTTGTGTTTCTACGCAAAATGCCCCGTAACTTCCATAATCTTTTCCACCTTTACCATTTTTAACATCCAAATATTTTGCAGTATACAGATGCGCTACCGGTTCTGTGGTATATACGCTTAAAACTAAACCACTTTCTTCTTCATTTGTTTTACTTGCTAATGATAAATCGCCGTAGATTTTATCCAGAACGAAAGTTTGGTCATATCCTTCTTTCTCGTCCCAGTCCTGCCCTATTTCTTTAGATTTGGTAAAATCTAGAGGTGTACCTTCAACAGGGATCAATTTGCCTGTTACAGAATAGTTGCTGTCCTGCTCGAGGTAATTTGAAGCAAAAATCTGCTGCTTGTGATTTTTAATATTTCCTCCGTTTGGTGCTAAATTAAAATAACCATGGTGTGTTAAATTAATTGCAGTAGCCTGATCAGTTTCAGCTTCATAACTTAAAATCAATTCATCATTTTCGGTAAGTTCGAAAGTTAAATCAATGATCAGGTTCCCAGGAAAATTCTCTTCGCCATCTACACTTTCATATTGTAACGTAACCGACGATTGTGGTCCATCACCCAGCTCAATAACCTCCCAAACTTTTTTATCAAATCCTACAATACCGCCATGTAAGGTATCGGTACCTGCATTTTGTGCCAATTGGTAGGTTTCTTCATCAATGGTGAACCTGCCATTTTTAATGCGGTTTGCATAACGGCCAACAACAGCGCCTAAATAAGCCCCATTTGCCAGATAAGCCGGATCAAGATATTCATCAAAAGTATCGAAACCAAGAACGATATCCTGCTTTTCGCCTTTAGCATTTTTAACTACAAATTTGTTAATAATCGCACCATAATTGAATATTTTCACATAAGTGCCTTTGCTGTTGGTTAGTTCGATTGCGATAACTTCTTCGCCATCAATAATTTTTCCGGTAGGTATTTGCTGAACGCTCATAAATTGTAACTTAGGGCTTTTGTTTCCTAAACAAACATACTATTATTAATGCTTTTTATAAATATATTTTAGCCAAATGAACATTAACCTTGAGGAAAAATTTGCCGGGCAATACCATAAAAAAGCTGATGCCGTTTATTTTACCCCCGGGCGTATTAACCTGATCGGCGAACACATCGATTATAATGGCGGTTTGGTTATGCCCTGTGCCATTACCTTAGGTACCTGGGTAGCCATTGCCACAAATAATGATCATAAATTCAGGTTTAAAAGCTTAAACTTTGAAGTTCAAACTGAGGTAACAAGTAATACCACAAGCCATAAAGATGGCAGCTTATGGGCCAATTACCCTATAGGTGTGATCAACGAATTTATTAAGGATGGAAAAGAAATTAATGGCGTGGATTTTCTGTTTTATGGAAACATTCCAATCGGATCAGGGCTCTCCTCTTCAGCTTCCATAGAAATCGCCACTGCTTATGCTTTAAATACTTATTTTAATCTTGGTTATGATCAACTGGAACTGGTTAAAATAGCCAAACGGGTTGAGAATGATTTTATAGGCTTAAATTCTGGTATTATGGATCAGTTTGCAGTTGCCTTTGGTGAAAAGAACAAAGCTATAGTGTTAGATTGCGAAACCTTGAAGTATAAAATGGTTGATGTTGACCTGGGTAAATATGTTTTGGCGATCATCAATACCAATAAACCAAGAGAATTAGCAGATTCTAAATACAACGAACGTGTAACAGAATGCCAAACTGCCCTTAAATTGCTGAACCAGGAAATAACACTTCATTACCTTTGCGAATTAACTGCCGAGAAATTTGCATTGCATAGCCATTTAATAACAGATAAAACTATTTTAAACCGCGCAACACATGTGGTTAAAGAAAATGATCGGGTTCATTTGGCGGCTAAAGCCTTAAACGGCGGGAACCTGGAAGAATTTGGCCGCTTGATGTACGCCTCGCATGAATCGTTAAGAACACTTTATGAAGTAAGCGGAAAAGAACTGGATACAGTTGTTGATTTTTGCGCTGATTATGAACATGTTATAGGTGCCCGTATGACCGGTGCAGGATTTGGTGGTTGTGCGATAGCTTTGTTAGAAAAAGGCTTTGAAGAAGACTTTGCAAAACATTTAACCGATTATTACGTAGATAAGATTGGCTACCCTGCTGCAATTTACATTAGCGAGATTGGCAATGGTCCACATTTAATAACATATACTTATGGATAAGCACAGTTCCGAAATTATATCCAATCGGTGTAATCCCCCAATCTGTGTAATCAATTAAAATAATGAGAAAATTAAAATTAGACGAGCTTAATCGTCCGGATATTGAAGCGTTTAAAGCACAGGAAAAATTACCTGTTGTGGTGGTGTTGGATAATGTGCGCAGTATGCACAATGTAGGTTCGATATTCCGCACAGCCGACGGGTTTGCATTGGAAAAAGTTATCCTTTGTGGTATAACGGCTCAACCGCCACACCGCGAAATTGAGAAAACAGCGCTAGGCGCTACACAATCTGTTGATTGGATTCATTATACCGATACCTTACAGGCAGTTGATGCCTTAAGGGCCTTGGGTTATGAGATCATTGCAATAGAACAAGCCGAAAACAGTATCATGCTGAACACTTTCCAGCCCGATCAGGATAAAAAATATGCACTGATTTTTGGAAACGAGGTTGATGGTGTGAGCGACGAAGTGATGGCAAAAATTGATGAATGTATCGAAATTCCTCAATTTGGAACCAAACATTCCTTCAACATCGTAATCTCTGCCGGTATTGTTTTTTGGGATTTCTTCGCTAAATTAAGGTTGTAATTCATCTATTTTTTTAACCACAAAGAACACAGAGAAAGGGCGCAAAGAACACAGTATTGATCAGACTTATAAATGGAAAATTTATTATTAAAAAAACTTCATATTAAACCTAACTACACCGTTAGGGTAATAAATGCGCCCCAAGATGCGGTTACCATTTTTGGCGAGGTCGACCCACATATTGCTATAAAATATACTGAAGAAGTTTATTTTAATGTGTTAATCACTTTTGCCACGAGCATAGACCAACTTAACCAGCAAATCGAAAGTAATATTTGCCACATTGATGCAAAAACTATTTTTTGGGTATTCTATCCTAAAAAATCTTCAAAAATTAAATCTGATCTTGATCTGATGAAAAGCTGGCAAGAGCTTAAAAAGTTTGGTTTAACGCCTTGTGCATCGGCTGCAGTAAATGAAACCTGGACTGCCCTGCGTTTAAAGTTCATTACTGAGGTAAAGCCATCAGGTATGAGAAACGATCACATTAAGACCAACGAATTTGGCGAATATATAGATCCAGTGAATAAAACCGTTAAACTCCCTGAAGATTTAAAAACCCTCTTAGAAAACCATCCTAAAGCATTAGACTTCTTTAACCAACTCGCTTACTCCCATCGAAAAGAATACGTACTTTGGCTTTTATCTGCAAAACAGGAAAAGACGCGTACAAACAGGCTCGAAAAAACATTGGAGATGTTATTGAATAATAAGAAAAATCCGTCAGACAAGTAGAATTTAAACTACTACACAACGGTTCTTTTTAAATTTTTGTATAGAATACTATACAAAAACAAACATGATTTCAGTTGGATGGTAACATTTTTGTGAAATTATTTTCCCCTCCTAATCTTCTGATAACATGCTATTTGTAATAAAAATAATGCTTTTGGCAGGGTTTTTTCTTAGTCCATACAAAACAGTATGAAATAAAAACTGTTAAGAGACTAATATTTACAAAATAGAAAAACATGAATACAAGAATTACTAAATCAACAATGTTGATTGCTTTATTAGGTTTATCATCACAATTATTTGCACAGGAAACGCCAACTACCACTACAACAGGTTCTAGGTTTGGAGAAAAATCTTTTCGTACCTGGAGCGTAGGTGTACATGGAGGCATACTTTCTCCTAATACTATTTTCGGTTCGGGAAGTGTTACCGCAAAAGAATTTAAAAGTATCGGTTACGGAGTAAATGTTAGAAAGCAAATTTTACCATCTTTAGGGTTGCAGGCTGATTTTTTAAGAGGCGATATCAAATCGACAAACGGAACTACTGATTTCCAACAAAGCGTGGAATGGTCTGGCGCATTAACCGCTGTTTTTAATGTTGCCAATATCAACATTAATCAAGAAAATGCAGTTTTAATCCCTTATTTAAAAGGTGGTGCTGGTTATATGTCGTCTGATTATAGTACGAGTGGTGCAGTAGTAAGCGAAAGCAATAACAGAGAAGGCTGGTTTATCCCAGTAGGCGCCGGTGTTAAACTAGGTGTTGCAAAAGGAATCAATATTGATTTAGGTTATGATGTTAATTTTATTAAATCTCCAGAATCTTTACCGAAAAGCAGATTCGCTTATGCACACGCTGGTGTAGAGTTTGCACTGGGTAGCAAAGACAAACCTCAGTTGCAAAACTACAGTTCGTTAGCAAACTTACGTAAAGAAAGTGCTGAAGAAAGTGCTGAATTAAGAAGAGCATTATCAACCGCCGAGCAAAATGCACAACGCGATAGAGAGCAGTATGCTAAAGATCTAGGCGATGATGATAATGATGGTGTAGCAAACAAATTCGATAAATGTCCTGGTACTGCATCAGGTACTGTTGTTGATGGTTCTGGTTGTCCGATCAAAGTTCAACGCGAAATCATTAAAGAAACCAAAGTAATTACCGAAGCCGATCGTAAAGTGGTGAGAGATGCAATTTCTAACTTAGAGTTCGATTTAGGTAAATCAACCATCCGTTCTAAATCGTATGCTACATTAAACCGTGTTGCTGGCTTATTGGTAGAGAAAAACTTTAGCTTAAAATTAGCTGGTCATACTGATAATACTGGCGGTAGAGAACTAAACTTACGTTTATCTAAAGATAGAGCAGAATCGGTAAAAGCTTATTTAGTATCTCAAGGTGCAAATGCATCAAGAATCGAAGCTACAGGTTACGGACCTGACCAACCAATTGCAACAAACAAAACTGCAGCTGGCCGTCAACAAAACCGTCGTGTAGAGTTTACTTTATACTAATTGGAATTAACGGTTAAACAACAAAGCTCCTCAGAATTAAATCTGAGGAGCTTTGTTGTTAAAAGAGATACCGTCATTCTGAATTTATTTCAGAATCTCTTAAGACGTACAAAATCTTCTATGTAAAGATCCTGAAACAAGTTCAGGAGGACGATTCTCAAGGAAGTTTTTAAGACAAACCCTTTTTATTCTTATAAGTCATTTTGGCTTTTGTGCCAGCGCTATAATTGTAATTTTTCAAGTTACTGGCCTTCTTTTCGTGAAAAGCTGCGCCACGGTCAGTATCCTCATCTTCTTCAGTTTTCTTTTTCTTCGGTTTAGCAGCTGCATCAACAACTTTCAAATCTTCCGGTAATTCCATTACCTCTAATTTCTGGCCGATGGCCTGTTCAATTTTTTTCACTTCAATCAATTCGATATCGGTAGAAAAAGTAATTGCCACAACATCTTCATCCCCATGTTTAACAATACGCTGAATTAACGTTTCTTTTTGCTCTGGCAATTCAAAATGCAGGATAAAAGGAATCCCTTCAATATTAAGTTCGCCTAAATTCTCATTGGCTACAATTAAAACTCTTGCCTCTGGGTTATCTTTAAAGTCTTCAATGTCATCATAGCCCTTATCATCAAAAAACAGCGAGCGATAGATACTGATCTCGCCTTCTCTATGTTGATTAAAATTTTTATAAACTGTTTGTGCGGTTAAACGTGTATTTACAAAAACCACAACTTTATCAAAAACCTCAGTATCGTTTAATAATAAGGTTAACAGGTTAAGCTTTGTTCTGAAATTAGGCACCTGATAAAGCATCTGTTGATAAACTTCTGCCTGCTTTTCGCCTATTTCATCTACCTCGATAGTTGTGGTAGAATCTTTCATGAAAGGCGAAATCATATGGTTCAATTTCTCGTGCATTACCTCAGTAAATACTACATGCTGAGATTTATAAGCACTATTGGCCAATTCTACAACGGGTAACTGCAGGCCTTTTTTAACAATAAGCTCTGCATTATCTACAATAAACAACTGTATTTTATTGGTATTTAATGCTAATTTTAAATATAAAGCACGAGCCCGATCAGGTACGGCAACAATAATATCAACACCATCCGTTATTTCATTCATCTGTGTATCAACAGCACCACGGCTATCGATTCCCAAAATCCTGAAGGTATTGTTACGGTTCAATAATTTAAATTGTTCCAGAACATGATCAACATGTTCTGCATCTGGCACTAAAATTAAAGCCCTTGGTGCTTCCTCAAAAGCGTACTTCAACTTCATTAAAGTAGCTAAAACATAAGTTGTTGTTTTTCCCGAACCCTCCGGTCCCACCGCTATAACATCTTGTCCACCTAAAATGCGCGACATTGTTCTGGCTTGGATTTCTTTTGGAGTTAAAAATCCTGCATCAGTCATGGCCGCTACAAGTGGCTTGCTAAGTTTTAATTTATCTAAAGACACAATTACTATTTTAATGTTTGAACTGCAAATATCCTTAAAATAATTAGCTTTTCTGAAATTGAATTTAAAGGCCTGGAAATGAATGTTGCAAGTTCATGCCTACTATAGTTCTACTACTTACTATTAACTGAAGAAAATTGGGTCTGTTCTTATTCAATTTTTTTAGTCCGGGGCAGTATCTCCAATAAAACAGCAACTCTTTTTAAAATTATTTTACTGAAAATGAAATAGTTGCAATATTTCCTAAAATAATAACTACTAAATCCATAGATATTATATACTTATTTATATATTTGCTCAACATTAATCATTAACAAAAAATATGTTGAACAATTAAAAGCTAAAATCATGTCGATTTATTTTCAATACCCAACTATAGATGAATATCCGAAACTCATTAATCCGCTACAAATGGAAACAGATGAACCAGTGTTTGCAAAGGATGAAGATAGCTTAAATAAAGAACAGATTTTAGAACTAAGGGATTATTTGGCATTAAAGCAACTATAAAAACAGGGCCAGTTGACCGATTGGAAGGTTGGAGTTTCATAAACTTTTTACAATGGTTCGAATCCATTACTAGGCCGCAAAGTGTATCTCATAGCACTTTATCCTGATTCTGCTCAATCAGGCAAGATTTGGTTATCTTATATTTGTTTTGTTGTTAGCAAAGGCTATCCGCGATGGGTAGCCTTTACCTTTTTAAATAGATGCTGTCATCCTAAGGGAAGGATCTTGGCCAAATGTCCAACCTTATTATTGGAAGCGCAGTTTCAGTGCTCATAGTAGGGTTCGCTCCTGCTGTCCACTCCAATCTTTTTGGAAAGTTTTCGAAAATGTAATATCAGAGCCAAAAGTATTTCCGTTCCCATCAGGGCTATTTAGCAGATACAGTAATTTAAAAAGTTAATTCGTAGGCAATGAATATGATATGCTTTATTTTTTTCAAAAATCTCAAAACTTTTTATTTCATTCTGGGTTATTTATATAATTCACATTATACTAATCTTTTACAGATTAATTTGTTTGGTTTAAAAAAGGGATTTATGGATATAAATCCCTTTTCTTTTTTGCGAATATTTTAAATCCTATATTAGCCCAATCAACATCACATTCATATTCTAGATGAACAGAAAACATTTCCTTTCTTCTTTTATTGCGACTGCAACCGTACTTCCTGCTTTTAAAACACTCGCCAATACCGTTGAAAACGAAAGTTCATCATTTAAGATCCCTCCCTATCTAAAACCTGGTGATACCATCGGAATTACGAGTCCTGCAGGATATATTACACAAGAACAAATCCAGCCTTCAGTTTTACAGATGCAAAGCTGGGGATTTACCATAAAAGTTGGCAATACTATTGGCAAACGCGATTTTACCTATGGCGGAACAGATGAGGAGAGACTAGCTGATTTTCAGCAAATGCTCGATGATCCAACAATCAAAGCTATTATGTGTGCACGTGGCGGTTATGGTTTTGTACGGATAATCGATAAACTCGATTTCTCCTTGTTCAAAAGAAATCCAAAATGGATTATTGGCTTTAGTGATATTACCGTTTTACATTGCCATTTGTCCAAAAATTATGGCATTGCCTCTATCCATTCTAAAATGTGCAATAGTTTTCCTGATGATTGGAGTAAAGCCGAGCCTATACAGATTGAAACGATTTTATCAGTAAAAAATGCTTTAATTGGCGAGCAAATGGGTTACACTGCTCCTACAAACATTAATAATCGGCAAGGAAAAGTTGATGGCATTTTAGTGGGTGGAAACCTGAGTATTATCGAAACTCTGGCAGGTAGTGATTCGGATTTAGATACAAAAGGTAAAATCCTTTTTATCGAAGATACCGGCGAATACCTTTATAGTATTGATAGAATGTTGTGGAACCTAAAACGCAGTGGCAAACTGAAAAATCTTAGAGGATTAATCGTTGGTGGCTTTAAAGTTAAACCTGACGATGTTGGCGAAGAATTCGGAAAAACCATTTATGATATTGTTTTGGAAAAAGTAACGGAATACAATTACCCTGTAGCTTTCGATTTCCCAGTAGGGCACCAACGAAATAATTTTGCTTTAAAATGTGGTGTAAACCATACCTTAATCGTAAACGAAACCGGCTCGGTATTACGAACGGTTTAACATCCACCATTATTCTATATGCGATCGTCACTCTGCCCCAATTATCACATCAGGATCAGGGGCTTTATTGTAGGAAAAATGCTGACCACATAGCAGCTATAAGACAATTGAAAACACTATTTCTACTTGCAAAATAAATCCGATAACTATCGGATCAGCATGATGATCCGAAAGAAACTCTAACTTCTAAACTGTCTTCACCTCGTCCTCACTATAATCCTTAATATCAGTAATATATCCATTTATCAAAAGGAAATCGAATAAAGGTTTTGCCTCTGGCGTAACTGGCATATTTGCCGTGGTAATTACCTGATTGATCTTTTTGTCTAGGAAAGGATAAGCAAATAACCGCACATTGGTGTTAAACATGTCGTTCACATAGCTTAATAACTGACCTGAATAATTTTCTCCGGTAAAATTTTTGGAATTAAATACAAATTTTAAGTTGTTGATGTTTGTTGCCAAGCCAACACTTTTAGGTTTGCACCTTGCTAAATATTTCGCCAGGCGGTTATGGCGGGTAAAATTAGATACGATCACGATGTTACCCGTATCGCACATTTCCTGTGCTCTTTTAGCCACTGTTTCCAGGTCGATATCATCAGGGGTTTCTTGTCCATCCGTTAAAACATTGGTTAACAAAACCTCTATCATTACCGCTAGATTCCCCTCTTCTACCTTATTTGTACGTTTAAACTGATCGGTAGCTTTATTAAACAGGTTAAAGTTAGGCAATGATTTCTGACCATATTTAGTCCTTAAAATCATGATATCCTTTTTGTATAAAAGATCTTTGGCCTGACGGGGATGTGCATCGGCATCGAAAATTGCTGCCGCCGAGAAATCCTTCATAATCATATACAGATTAAGCAGAATGTTGTCTACATCTGGAAAAGCCGGCCCTTTTACCGAAATCAAGTCGATTTCTACAGATCCGATGGTTAAGTTATCAGCCAAAGATTCTACCATCAATTTTGGATCCTGATAGTGGTAAAATGCTGCATAAAGTAGGTTAACGCCAATTATCCCTAAAACACGCTGTTGCATGTTTACATCTGTATCCAACAAGCGTACGTGGAAAAATATTTCATTTGGTAAACCACCTGGCTCGCTCTGGAAACGAATACCAACCCAACCATGAGGCTCGTTGGTACGTTTATAATTCAGGGTAGTAACGGTATCAGCAAAAGCGAAAAAAGTACGGCTTTCGTACTTTTCGCCCGATAAACGCTCATTAAGTAAACCGAATTCGTGATCGAGCATCTGCAAAAGGCGGTTCTGACTTACATAACGGCCATTGGTTTCTGCGCCATAAATAGCGTCGCTAAAAGTCATGTCGTAAGCCGACATCGTTTTGGCAACAGTTCCAGATGCTGCGCCAGCATTAAAAAAGTTCCGCGAAACTTCCTGTCCTGCTCCTATCTCGGCAAAGGTGCCGTAAATTCGAGGGTCAAGGTTTATTTTAAGTGCTTTACGCTTTGTATCCAGAATTTCTCTCTCCATCCCGCAAAAGTACAAAAAATGAGATTAAGGTGATTTTAAGATTGTAACTTAAAATCAATCTAAATACTTAAACTATGGCAAGGGCTTGAGGCAACATCATTTCGATCCGATAGCTATCGGATGAAGCACAGTCCCGAACTTTCGGGATAGAAATCTAAAATCTTTATTCAACTAGACAGATTTCTCCTCCGTAGAAGTTCCTTTGGAGCACTGCGGTATATTAAAAAAATAAGGTTAATGCCATCCAGCATTAACCTTATAAAACCTAAACTTAAACTATTATGAAACCTGCATCAGTAATCAATCACACTTACCTCAAACTCAGCTGATGCAAGATTCATAACCTTTGAAAAAACTAAACTATTATGAAAATCCTCTCTCGAGAATATCTTTATTACGATACTACAATTTCTTTATGCTGTAATTTAGCATCGTCTTTTTTGCTGATATTGATCGATAAAATACCGTCTTTGTATTCAGCAGTAATATTATCACCATCGGCACTATCAGGTAAATTAAATGATCTGGCAAATGAGCTATAATCAAATTCTTTACGTGTAAAATCTTTAGCTACCTGGGTATCGTCTTTTTTAACTTCTGCCCAAACAGAAAGGGTATCTTTTTTTAAATTAATCTGAAAATCTTCTTTCTTTAAACCTGGGGCAGCCAACTCAATTACATACGCAGTTTCATTTTCGTAAATATTCACATTTGGTGATTTATCAACCATTTTGTTTTTAGTTACTGCATCGCTAAACAATGAATCGAAAACATTGTTAAAGTAAGGAGCTGTGTTACGGGTCCTGTTGTTAAAATTTACTAGTGTCATATCGCTTATTCTTTATTTTTTATTTTTTTAAATTGATAATACACCATATTCAACTTACATACCAAAGCAAAAATTTATGATATTCAAGACATTTTGGCAAAGTAAATCCAAGTCAAAAGACAAATTGGCAGAAATAAAGGATTTTTCAGACAAATTCAACTACAAAACCAATATCCATATGCGCTTTATTGATTTCGATATGATGGGTCATGTAAACAATTCCATTTACTTTACCTATTTAGAAATTGCCAGAACAAAGTATTGGGAAGAAATTATAAAATGGGATTGGAAAAAAACCGGAATCGTTATTGCCCATGCTGAACTGGATTACATTTTACCTATTGTAATGAACGATAAAATTGCTATTCACGTAAAAACATCGAGGATTGGCACTACCAGTTTTGATCTGGAATACCAGATCGTTAAGATAAAAGGAACAGAAGAGATCATCTGCAGTAAAGGAAAAACGGTTTGCATTGCGGTTGATTACGCCACCGGCAAACCAACCGCCATCCCCGAAGAAGAAAAGCAAAAAATGCTGGGGTTTGAGCAGCTAACCCCAAACCCCTGAAGGGGCTTTTGACTTCGCATTAGTAATGTCTTAAGGATAAAATAGAACCTGAACTCCAAATGTTTATGAGCTTGCATCTTAGAGACTACTTCACTTCATATTTATCAACTTGCCTTTTCGCCTCCCCTATAATTCCCCTTTAGGGATTAGGGGTATCAGGCATAATTTTGCCAGGATTTAATATTCCCTTCGGATCGAAAACTTTTTTAATACCCCGCATTAAATTAAGATGAATTTCAGAATACTTGATCGGCATAAACTCTTTTTGCACCAAACCAATTCCATGTTCACCAGATAATGTGCCACCTAAAGCTGTTGTTAATTCGAATATTTCGGCAATACCAAATTTGAGTTTGTTTTTCCAGTCTTCATCGCTCATTCCAGCTTTAATGATGTTTACGTGCAGATTTCCATCACCGGCATGGCCATAACAAACACTTTCGAAACCGTATTTAGCACCAATTTCTTTGATACCATTGATTAATTTAGGTAATGCCGCACGCGGAACAACGGTATCTTCTTCTTTGTATACGGAATTGGATTTTACCGATTCGGCCATCGTTCTTCGCATCCGCCACAGTTCTTCTTTTTGAGCAGCGGTATCTGCAAATAAAACTTCCGTACAGTGATGCGCTTCTAAAACAACATTGGTTTTCTCACAGTTTTTAAAAATATCATCCAAATCATCTCCATCAAACTCAATCATCAATAACGCAGCAACATCATCTTTTAAATCGAACTTAATATCATCAAATTTAATTACCCATTCCACCCCTTTTCGCTCCATAAACTCTAAAGCCGATGGTGTTACCCCTGCCCTAAAAATTGCAGAAACCGCTGCACATGCATCTTCATTGGTACTAAAAGAGCCCATCATTAAAACTGATTGACTAGGTTTAGGCAATAATTTGGTAACGATTTTGGTTACCACTGCCAAGGTACCTTCTGAACCGATCATCAGCTGGGTTAAATTATAACCTGATGCATATTTCAAGGTATTTGCACCTGTCCAAATGATATCGCCGTTTGGCAAAACCACTTCGAGATTGAGAATGTATTCACGTATCGTTCCATACTTCACTACTCTTGGTCCACCAGAACCGTGCGCTACATTGCCACCAATAAAACAAGATCCTTTGCTGCTTGGATCAACCGGGTAAAGAAGTCTTTTTTCCGCCACAGCATTGATGAATTCTTCGGTAATTACCCCGGGCTCAACAGTTGCTTGCAGGTTTTCAGTATCAATATCGATAATGGCTTTAAACTTTTCCATCGATAAAGAAATGCCACCATAAATCGGCAGAGCGGCACCACTTAAACCCGTGCCACCACCACGAGGTGTTACCGGAACATGATGTGCGTTACAGATTTTAAGTAAAGCAGAAACTTCTTCGGGAGAAGTTGGTTTCACCACAATTTCGGGCTGATAGCGTAAGTCTTCCGTTTCGTCGTGACTGTATTTATCTAAACTTTCTACATCAGTAAAAATTTTATCTGCGCCTATTGCAGCCTTAATTTCTGCTAAAATTTCGGGATTGATCTTCGTAAAATTCATTTTATTTTGCTGATGTATAAGATAATTTAACAAAAGAGTGCCCAATTTGACCAGGCATCGGTGGATTTAGTTTTTTCATACTCACATTAACCATTTCAACAAAAGGGTACAATTCGATAACTCTTGAAATGATATTCTTCAAAACTGTTTCTAGAAGCTTTTGTGTATGTTTCATTTCTTGCATGATGATGTGATTCAGGTCCTCATAATTAACGGTCTGTGCCAGTTCATCATCAAAACCCTGTGGCGTAAATTCTGTTACTAAGTCTACAACAAAATGATTTCCAATAAGTTGCTCCTCTGGGTAATAACCATGTAGGGCAAAGCATTTAACGTCTTTTAAGGCTACGGTTTGTTTGAAATGGCTCATGTATGTTCTGTAAGCTGCAAAATTAATTTTTATTCACTAATATAATGCCCATTGCCGTAAATTGTTACCTTTGAAATGAACGCGATTTCTTAATCAGATAACACGAAATTACATGAGCAAATCAGTAAAAAAGGACCTTTACGAGGCACCAGACTATTATTTATTGGACGAATTGTTAACCGATGAACATAAATTAATTCGCTCAACGGCCAGAGATTGGGTAAAAAAGGAAGTGAGTCCGGTTATTGAAGATTATGCACAAAAAGCAGAATTTCCAAAACACCTCATTAAAGGTTTGGCTGATATTGGTGCTTTCGGACCAACTATCCCGGTAGAATATGGTGGTGCAGGTTTAGATTATACCGCTTATGGAATTCTGATGCAGGAAATTGAACGGGGGGATTCTGGTATCCGTTCTACAGCCTCTGTGCAAGGTTCTTTGGTGATGTATCCTATTTATGCTTATGGTACTGAAGAACAACGTAAAAAATACCTACCAAAACTGGCTAGTGGCGAAATGATGGGCTGTTTTGGGTTAACAGAACCTGATCACGGCTCTAACCCGGGCGGAATGGTAACCAATATCAAAGAAGCAGGGAGCCACTATATTTTAAACGGCGCCAAAATGTGGATCAGTAATGCACCGTTTGCCGATATTGCAGTGGTTTGGGCGAAAGACGAATCTGGAAAAATAAGAGGATTAGTTGTGGAACGCGGAATGGAAGGATTTTCGACTCCTGAAACACATAACAAATGGAGTTTACGTGCTTCAGCTACAGGCGAACTTGTTTTTGATAATGTAAAAGTGCCAAAAGAAAATATTTTCCCCGAAATAAGCGGATTAAAAGGTCCGCTAGGTTGCTTAAACCAAGCACGTTATGGCATTGCCTGGGGCGCTTTGGGTGCAGCGATGGACTGTTATGATACCGCTTTACGCTATTCGAAAGAGCGTGTACAATTTGGAAAACCCATTGGCGGTTTCCAGTTACAGCAAAAGAAACTGGCCGAAATGGTGACCGAAATTACCAAAGGGCAGCTGTTAGTTTGGCGTTTGGGCGTATTAAAAAGTGAAAACAGGGCTTCTGCAGAACAAATATCGATGGCCAAAAGAAACAGTGTAGAAATTGCACTGGACATAGCCCGTAATGCCCGCCAGATGCTTGGCGGAATGGGAATTACCGGAGAATATTCGATTATGCGCCACATGATGAACTTAGAATCAGTAGTAACCTATGAGGGTACACACGATATACATTTACTGATCACCGGAATGGATGTAACCGGATTAAACGCATTTAAATAAATTCCTATATGTTTCAAAAGAACGTTCTCAAAATTTTCTTTCTGTTTGCGCTTATTGCTTTATTTTTAGAGTCATCAGCACAGCGCAAAAATTTTTCGACATCTAAAACTGAACCTGCATGGCTTCGGAAGGTAGTAACGACAAATAAAAAACCAGCCAATAAAGATATCCAGGATGGGTATTATCTTTATTTGTTCGAAAAACAGAATAACCTCGAAACCAATGAATATTACCATCACCTCATCCGCGAGATCAGCTCTGGCAATGGTGTTCAAAACGGTTCTGAAATTTCTATAGCTTACAACCCAAGCTATGAAAAACTTATCTTTCATAAGCTGGTCATCTGGAGGAACAATAAACCAATGGATAAGCTTGATGCCCAAAAATTTAAGATCATACAAAAGGAAAAGGAACTCTCCCGTTTTATATACAGTGGTTTGTATACCGCTTACTTAATCCTTGATGATATCAGAAAAGGCGATCGCATCGAATATTCTTATACCATAAAAGGAAATAACCCTGTTTTTAGCAAATACTCAAACACAATCTACTTCGAAGGTGGAAGCCAGATCGTTAACGTTTACAACAATCTAATATTCAACAGTAAACGTAATATTAAAACCAAAGATTTCAACAATACCCCTAAACTTAAAAAGACGGTTGAAAATGGGATGAATATTTTTGAGTGGCAAAGTATGATGACTAAAACCTATCCAGATCATGATAACGAACCATCATATTACAATCCTTACGCAAGGGTCCAGATCTCTGAATACAACAGCTGGAAAGAAATCGTAGATTGGGGTTTGAACTTAAAAAATTATGATCTAAAAAATTCTAAAATCATCAATGATAAAATTGCAGAGCTAAAAGCAAAATCAAAAAACGATCAAAAAAAATATTTAACGCTTGCTACCAGATTTGTTCAGGATGATATCCGTTATATGGGAATCGAAATCGGTGAATATTCTCACCGCCCAAACACACCTGAAAAAATACTACAACAACGTTATGGCGATTGCAAAGATAAATCGACTTTACTCTGTTATCTGTTAAACGCCAATGGTATTAAAGCATATTCGGTTTTCATCAATACCTACCTGGAAAAAGAAACTGCGGCCTTATTACCTAGCCCAACGATATTTAACCATGAAGTGGTTATGGCTGAAATTGATGACAGGCATGTTTATATAGACCCAACAATTTCTGATCAGCGTGGCCCTATCACGAGTATCAATTTTCCTTATGAGGCTAATGTTCTGGTTATAAAACCCGAAACAAACGCATTAATGGCAACGCCATCGCGTCTTCTTGGAAAAACAAAATCGCGTACGGTATTTAAAGTTGGAGATACCGCTAAAAACGAAAAAACAACCCTTAAAATAGTAACCACTTATTCTAATAATTATGCTGATGATTTCAGGGCAAATTTAAATGAAGACGGTGCTGATGATTATGAAAAAACATATCTGGATTATTACGCAGATATTTATCCTGGCCTTACTTTAAAAAAACCGCTTAAAGTTGAAGACGATGAGGAAGAAAACATTATAACGGTAACAGAAGATTATGAAATTAAAAATTTCTGGACCAAAGATGAATCGAACAAGTCAAAATTGTCAGCATATTTCTATGGCGATTTAATTGAAGATGAACTCGTTTCACTAAAAAAATACAGGGATGCACCACTTTCAACAGTATACCCCTCCAATATTGATCAGGAGATTACTGTTATTCTTCCTTTCGCGGCTAATGTAGAAAGAGAAAATATAAAAATAGACAATGATAATTACCGCTTTCTGTTCTCTGTAAATTCTAAACTCGATACTTTACATCTATCCTATTATTTTCAGAATTTCAAACCTGTGTTGGAAACAAATAGTTTAGAACAGTATATTAAAGATAAAAAGGAGATCAAAAACGCGGTATCTTATGGCATTTATTATTGTGGAAATAATGGAACTACCTATGCGAATATAAACTATTGGCTTATATGCTTAACAACCTTTGCTTTCCTGTTATTTTGTGGCTTGGCCTGTATATTTTATTTCAGGAAGCAGCCCTTCGATCTGGAAGCCATTAAAAATGCTCAGCAGATTGGAGGTTGGCTAATTGTTATTGCAATTGGAATTTCAATAGCGCCCATAAGCATACTGATCACAATGGGTAAATCTGGCTTGTACAACCAAACAACCTGGGACAATTTAGATAACCTTAGTAGGTTTGCAACCTTCGCATATAAGTTTGCATTTATTTTTGAAAGCATAGCCAATGCATACTTATTAAGTTTCAGCCTTTTAATTATTTTCACCTTCTTTAACCGCAGAAAAAGTCTACCCTATTTTTTTATTGCATTTAAAATATCCTCATTTATTGTTCTTTTACTTGATATCATGCTCGCCTTTTGGGTTGACGGAGGCAGTACTGGCCATAGTTACATATCGGATATTACCAGGTTAGTTATTCAGGGAGCTTTCGCAACCATATGGATTCTATACTTCTTAAAATCTGAGCGTGTTAAGGCAACATTTGTATTCACCTATCCAAAACATTTATGGAATATGGCTTTAATACAAGATTTATCTAAAAATTTCCACAACAATCATATTCCAAATAATACTTCTAATTTTGAGGCTCAACATAGAATAGAAGAAAATGAAAGATTTTAAAAAATATACCTACATACCTGCCCCACCTGAAGAAGTGTATTTAGCCCTCACCAAAGAAACCAGTATAAAACTCTGGACTGGTGCTGAAGTAGAGTTTGAAGAATTGCCAGAAACAGAATTTTCTTACTGGGATGGAGATATTACGGGCAAAAATATTGAGTTTGTTTACGGCAAACAGATTGTTCAACAATGGTATTTTGGAGAAGAAAACGAACCTTCTATCGTAACCATAAAACTTCACGAAGATAAAAAAGGAACTTCACTGGAATTTAAACAAACCAATATTCCTGATGAAGACTATAAAGATTTTACAGATGGGATCCAGGAATATTTTCTGGGTGGATTGGTTGATTTCTTTGACGAATAACAAAAAGATAAAAATGAAAACTAAAATTATCGCTCTTTCTTCTTTACTTTTTCTTAGTGCATTTACTTCTTGCACATCTTTGCTTACACCAGCTATCCTAGGGAACAACATGGGTTATATGCCAAAAGCAATGGGTGCCGATAGCATTAAAACCTTAACCTCTGTATCAGCAAGTTATGCCGGTTCTATATCACCAAGCGCTGGTACGGATTTCGAACTCGGAATGGCAAACATAAGCCGTTCACACACTTTTAAAAAATCAAACATTTCTTATGGCATGTACGGTTATATTGGAAAAGCCTCGGGTGGAGACAATGACAACACTGAAGAGAATCTTAAGAATTATCTTCCGGCTTTTAAAAAATCGATAAGTGGTGTTGGTTTAAGACTTTCTGCAGGCCTTCACAAAACCTCTGCTAACGGGAATACAGATTTTAGGTATATCAATTTTGAAAATGCAGTTAGCTTTGAGGGCGGCGATTACACCAATTTCAGACAAGAGGTTTATAACAGCCATATTCCTGACTACGTAGCCGTTTCCAACAAAAAGATACTTTGGACGACTGGGTTATCTACAGAGGTGATCTGGAGGGTAAGGGATAACCATGATTTCCGACATGCTTTTAGATTTTTTCTTGGCGGCACACCTAATTTTGCAAATAGTTTCAGATCTGGCTTAAAAGCTTACGATGAAATTAACGGGAAAAATTCATTCGGTTGGGTTTTTAACTATTTCTTATACATCAAGCGATTTTCTCTTTCTTATGAACTGGCTGATAATGTTAATTATGCGCAAAAAATAAGCTTTGGCTATTCATTTCAATAAAACATAATGGCTCAGGTACTGTTCTGATATAAATAAATATTATGAACAGGACATTAGGAATTATATTAATCGTAGTGGGCATTGCTATGCTCATCTGGACTGGCTTCTCTTACACCAAAAAAGAAAAAATTGTTGATGCGGGTCCCATTCAAATATCTGCCGATAAAGAAAAATCCGTCAATTGGCCTCCTTATGCAGGTGGTATTATTCTGGTAGCTGGTGTAATTGTATTTGTAGCGTCGAAGAAGAAATAATTGATTTGTCATCCTGAGCCTGTAGAAGAACTTTGAAGCATTTCGACAGGCTCAATATGACAATTTATATCTCTGAACTATAAACCGATCTTATTGCATCCCTTAAGTTATACTTCGAAGCCATCACCTCTCCATATGCACCAGCACTACGGATGGCAAAAATATCACCTCTGAAAGATTCTGGCTGTTCTACTTCTTTACCAAAGCAATCGGTACTTTCACAGATGGGCCCTACAATATCGTATTTAACTGAGATTTGAGAACCGAGATTTGAGATTTGAGACAAATTCTCAATCTTATGATAAGCCTGGTACAGTGCCGGGCGCATCAATTCAGTCATACCGGCATCTAAAACCACAAAGTTTTTCTTCTTTCCGTTTTTAATGTAAAGTACACGGGTAATCAATGAAGCCGATTGACCAACCAATGCCCTGCCCAATTCAAAATGAACTTCCTGACCAGGTTTAACAGTCAAAAATTCATTGAAAATCTTAAAATAAGATTCAAAGTCGGGAATCTGGTGATCAGGATTATAATAATCGATACCTAAGCCGCCACCAACATTTAATACTTTCAGGTTAAAACCTTTATCTTCAAACCAGGCTGCAAATTCGTTTACACGCACACAAAGGTTTTTGTATACATCCAAATTGGTAATCTGCGAACCAATATGAAAATGGATACCGATAAATTTCAGATTTGTAGATGCTTTTAAAGTTTCTGCGCACTCTGGCAAATCCCAGGAGTTGATCCCAAATTTATTTTCGTCTAAACCAGTAGTAATGTTGTGGTGTGTATGTGCATCCACATTAGGATTGATGCGAATAGCCACCTGAGCTATTTTACCTTTTTTACCTGCAAGTTCATTTAGTACCTCTAATTCTTGGATAGAT
Source organism: Pedobacter sp. 22163 (assembly GCF_052045595.1). Taxonomy (NCBI): domain Bacteria; kingdom Pseudomonadati; phylum Bacteroidota; class Sphingobacteriia; order Sphingobacteriales; family Sphingobacteriaceae; genus Pedobacter; species Pedobacter sp. 22163. The sequence goes on from NZ_JBQEPM010000001.1 coordinate 259,950, forward strand.
TCTACGTTAAAGCAGAAAATATCAAGATCAAGAGCTTCGTTGATTTCTTTATCCGATTTACCTACTCCGGCAAAAACGATTTTTTTGTGATCGAAACCTACTTCTACTGCTCTTCTAACCTCTCCTGCACTCACGCAATCTGCACCGAAACCAATTTCTTTGATCTGGTTTAACAGCACAGAATTAAAATTTGCCTTTAGCGCATAGTGAATATGAAATTGATACGGAGCCGCTGCATCTGCGCAGGTGCGCAAGGTTTTTTGCAACAGATCGGTATCATAGTAGTAAAAAGGCGTTTCTATATTGTTAAACTTTGATATATCTTTATCGGCGAACATGTTCAAATTCCTTATTATAATTTTAATTTTATTCTTTGGGCTAATTTATTTGGGTAACTACCTGGATTTAAAGCATGGAAGAATTACCCAGAAACAATACAATGGAAAAATCCGGTTTTTTATCGTGTTACTCTTCATTGTACTGTTCCTCTTATTTATCAAAAAATGAAGATAGCAGCCGCCATATTTATTATTCTTATCCTTTCTGCAGGATTGTATAATTCTTACAAAAAACATAAAAACGGTTTGCTACCGGCAAGCTTTCTGGCTTTTCACTTTCTTATCGGATTGCTGGTAATAATCGGCGCTTTTTTCCTCTTATTCGAATAATCTATTGTGCAGGCTTCTTAAAGCTTCGGTTTTATACTCACTTAATATTAAAAGCGAAACGTTATAGTTGCTTCCACCGTAAGAAATCATACGGATCGGAATGTGTTTTAAACCTTCTAAAACCCTGCTTGCGAAACCATGCTTCTCCGAACCGAAATCGCCTACTACACACACAATGCTGTGGTCGGTATCTACTTCTACTGTTCCGAAACTTTCCAGCTCTTCAATAATCTGCGGCAAATGAGCTGTTTCATCAATGGTTAATGATACGGCAACCTCAGAAGTTGTAATCATATCGATCGGTGTTTTGTAACGCTCAAAAACTTCAAAAACCCTACGTAAAAAACCATAAGCCAACAACATACGGCTCGATTGGATACGGATTGCTGTGATGCCATCTTTCGCTGCTATGGATTTGATCTTTCCTTTTTCGCTATCGTGGGTAATCAAAGTACCTGCAGCTGAAGGTTCCATCGTGTTTAACAAACGAACCGGAATTTTATATTTCTGTGCTGGAAAAACCGATTGAGGATGCAAAATCTTTGCGCCAAAATAAGCCAACTCCGCTGCTTCATCAAAAGATAACTGTGCAATTGGTTTAGTACCTTTAACAATACGTGGATCGTTATTGTGCATGCCGTCAATATCCGTCCAGATTTGAACTTCTTCCGCCATAATTGCTGCACCTAACAACGATGCAGTATAATCACTACCACCGCGACGTAGATTATCTATCTCGCCAAAACTGTTACGGCAGATGTATCCTTGCGTGATAAATAATTTATTGTCTTTATGCTGCTCCAAAAGAGGCATTAAATGTTTTGTGGTAAAAGGAATATCAGGCTCATTATCTTCATCCGTTTTCATGAAATCTAAAGCAGGCAATAATACTGATGGTACGCCGATCGATTTTAAATAAATATGGTATAAAGTTGTAGATAACAATTCTCCCTGGGCCAACACTACTTTCTCTTCAATTGAAGTAAAAATATCGTTCGCTAAGCCAGCTAAGAAACCAAAGTGATAATCGATCACTTCATTTCCCTGCTCCTGAAATTCGGCAGCAGGTAATAATTCAACAACAAAAGCTTTATATTTATGGTATAGATTTTCGACGCACCCGCTTCCCTTCTTCTTATCTCCAGCTAAAAAATAATTTGCAATTTCTACTAAACTATTTGTAGTACCAGACACGGCTGATAATACTACAATCTGCTCTTCATTTGGATTAACGATATCCAACAACTTCGTCATGCGCTCAGGACTACCTACAGAGGTACCCCCAAATTTTAATATTTTCATTTACTTACTTATTGTTTAACGGTAATGAAGCTATCATAATTTATTTATTTACTTTTGGCTATAGAAAATTATGATGGTTTCAATTTTAAATACTAGAATATGTAATTTTCTTTTATTATTGTATCGGGGCGTGAAATTAAACAAAAGCAGCTTAAAAGCAACACCCTCAACAAAATAAAATTTGGATGGGCTGAAATAAATGCGTTTCAACCAAACATCATTCAATAAAATTTGTTCAACACCAGATATTAAATTTAAAAAACAGCTCAATGCAGGCAATTGACCAATCAACACAAGCCACAATTAATCAGTGGTTAAGTGGAAATTATGATGAAAATACCAAGGCAGAAATTCAGGCCCTTGTAGATAAAGATGCAACTACCGAATTATCAGATGCATTTTATAGAAGTTTAGAGTTTGGAACGGGTGGCCTACGTGGCATTATGGGTGCGGGTTCTAACCGGATAAACAAATACACTATTGGTACGGCTACACAAGGATTGGCCAATTATTTGAACAACAAGTACCCTCATGAAAAAATCAAGGTTGCTATTGCGCACGATAGTCGCAACAACTCTGATTATTTTGCTAAAATTACAGCAGATGTTTTCTCAGCAAACGACATCCATGTTTATTTCTTCTCTGCATTAAGACCAACACCAGAACTTTCTTTCGCTGTGCGCCACTTTGGTTGCAAAAGCGGTGTAATGCTAACGGCCTCGCATAATCCTAAAGAATATAACGGTTATAAGGCCTATGGTGCAGATGGTGGTCAATTTACTTCTCCTGATGATAAATTGGTGATCGATGAAGTAAATAAGATTAAAAGTATCGACGAAGTTAAATTCGACCGTGTTGAGTCGAATATCGAACTGATTGGAGAAGATGTAGATAAACTGTATTTAGATGGAATCACTGCACTTTCGATTTCTCCGGAAGCCATTAAAAGACAGCACGATTTAAAAATTGTATATTCTCCTATCCATGGGACTGGGATTACCCTGGTGCCAAAAGCTTTGGCTCAGTTTGGTTTTACAAATGTAACCCTGGTTGAAGAACAAAGCACACCAGATGGAAATTTTCCTACCGTGGTGTATCCTAACCCGGAAGAAAAAGACGCATTGACCTTGGCGATGAACAAAGCAAAGGAAATTGATGCTGATTTAGTTTTGGCTACCGACCCTGATGCAGACCGTGTAGGTATTGCAGTAAAAGATAATAATGGCGAATGGGTATTGCTTAATGGTAACCAAACAGGCAGTTTATTAATCAATTACCTGTTATCAGCCTGGCAAGACAGCGGCAAGTTAGATGGCAATCAGTTTATTGTGAAAACCATTGTAACCTCTAACCTGATCGAAGAAATTGCCAAAAAGAAAAATGTAACCTACTACAATACCTTAACTGGGTTTAAATACATCGGTCAGTTAATGACAGAACTGGAAGGTAAAAAATACTTTATAGGTGGTGGTGAAGAAAGTTACGGCTACTTAATCGGCGATTTGGTACGTGATAAAGATGCGGTAGTTTCTGCGGCTTTTATCTCTGAAATGACCGCTTATTATAAAGATAAGGGCGCAAGTTTATACAATGCATTGTTAGATATGTATGTAGAATATGGCCTTTATAAAGAAGATTTAGTTTCATTAACTAAAAAAGGCAAATCAGGTGCTGAAGAAATTAAAGCCATGATGGTTAAATTTAGGGAAAACCCTCCTGCAACATTGGGCGGTTCGAAAGTTTCAGTACTGAAAGATTACGAATTAAGTCAGGAAACTGATTTGACAACCGGAAAAGTAACCAAACTGGATTACCCAACTTCTGATGTTTTACAGTTTATTACTGAAGATGGCAGCATTGTTTCAGCCCGCCCGAGTGGTACTGAACCGAAAATTAAATTCTACTGTAGCGTAAATGCACCTTTAGCAGACAGAAAAGATTTTGACAACGTTAACGCACAACTTGATGATAAAATCAAAGCAGTAATGGCTGATCTGCAGGCATAAATGGAATTTTAACCACAGATATAAAGATAAACACAGATGAATTATTTTCATCTGTGTTTTTTTGTTTAGTGCCGCCTTGCTGATCCGATAGCTATCAGATCAGCATGGCAATTACATTCTACTTTTAATCAATCAACTGCTTTATATTTTTCTTAGAAATGTAAACAATGGCGGGCTCATTTTTTTCAGCAGAGAAAGATTTACCAGTCTTTTTATCGTGAATACTTCTTGTTGCAGAAACATAAAGCCTTCCCGATTTATCTACATGTACATTGGTAAGCTGATTCTCAAACGGAACCTGAATTATTTTTGAAGTTCCATCTTTAAAAACCTCAATATCACTTTTCAAAATATAATTATGATTCGGATTGCCATTAATGGGCTCTAAATTCTCTTTTATTCTTATTTTAACCTCGTTATCTAAAAAAGTGGTTGCATATTCTTGAGATCGTTTCTCTGATATATCATATTTAGAACATCGCTCCCAGGTAAAGCCCTTATCTAAGCTAAAATATTGACTAAAAGTTGCTAATCGCTGATTTGCTTTATCTTTCAGGCTAATTGCTTCTAAAGCAAAAATGGTATCCCTAACTGACAGAAAACCATAAATAGGCTGATGATTTACTTTAGTTTTTTGCCAGGTTCTGCCCTTATCGGTTGTTTGATAGATTTCAGTGAGTGTAGATACCATTAATGTATCATCAATACTCCCATAAACGGCATGGGCTTCTTTTCCCTCAACAATTTCTATCCTAGTCCAATTTGGATCGTTAAAAGTAGGTGGTACATCTGGTACCTCTTTTTTGGCACATGAGGATAATGCCATCATCAATGCGATAGTTTTAAATAATTTCATAGGTTTCATTTTTTGTGTAATGCAAGATAAATAAAAATCTGATGAACTAAAAACACAGGTGAAATTATAGGATTTAGTTGCTGAAAAAGTGCGAATAATAAATTTTCTGTGTCCTTTGTAATTCCGTGGCAAAAAAAAAACGGAATTCCAATATTTTTATCTGTGTTTATCTGTGAAAATCTGTGTTTAAATTAATCTATATATTTTTCTTTGCTGCAACCAATTTCTTTAATACTTTTGCAGCGCAATACCATGTTCAAAAAAATCTTAATATATCTTATCATTACATGTACCGTTTCTAACGGCGGCATGCAATTGGTAATCTATTCTGGGTATAAAATGAACAAAGAATACATCACAAGTGTATTTTGTATTAATAAAGAACATCCAGAATTACATTGTGATGGACAATGTTTCCTGGCTAAAAAACTAAAAGAGCTTGAGGGTAAAAACAAACAGGCTCAGGAAAACCTGAAAAGAGTTGTAGAGGCTGAACCAAGATTTCAGACTATTGCATTAAACCACCATCTTCCTTATTTCATCATCACTTCCGAAAATCTTTACATCGAAAAACCGGTTAAAGATCTTTCCATTTCCATTTTTCATCCACCGAAAACAGCTTAAGTCTTTTTTATTGTTTTTTATGCGAAAGCTTATGCTATTGCAAAGTATGGCTATCTGTCATTCTGAGCGAAGCGAAGAATCTCATTTATAACAACCATTAGGCCTGCCATTTTCTGTAATGCCAATTTCTACTAAATGCCAGAGATTCTTCATTACATTCAGAATGACAGCAAATTAATTTTTACTTATCCAATTTTCATAAAATGAAATTATCACAATACTTTCTGGCATTGTTATGCCCTATTATATTATTATCTTCTTGTAAAAAAAATACCGACGAAGTTGCCGCAGATACCAAATCTACTTTCTCTATTGAATTTGAAAATCAGGTAAATGGAAGTCCTTTGATTTTAAACACCACAACTTACAAAAATGCCAAAGGCGAAGATTTTAAGATTAATGTATTTAAATACTATGTAAGCAATATCAAATTAAGCAAAGCTGACGGAACCACTTATCTCATTCCGGAAAGTTATTTTTTAATCGATGCTTCGAAAGATGAATCGACAAATATTACGCTAAAAGATGTACCAACGGGTGATTACACCAAAATTGAATACACCATTGGCGTAGATTATGCCCGTAATTTTGCCGGTGCACAAACAGGTGCTTTAGATCCGGTCAACGGTATGTTTTGGACCTGGAACAGCGGTTACATATTCGTTAAATTAGAAGGAACTTCCCCGCAATCAACAGCAACCGGAAATACAATTACTTTTCACATTGGTGGCGTTACCGATCCAAACAATACCATTAGAACTTTTGCTACGGAGATTAATGCGGCAAATCCACTTCGAATTAGAACCGATGGCAAACCGAATATGCACTTCATTGTAAATGCAGCTGCATTATTTACAGGTAAAACCGATGTGAGTTTCGCTACTTTGAATATGACCATGGGTGGGGCAAATTCTGTAATTGTAGCCAATAATTATGCAAATGGACTATTTCGTTTAGATCACATTCACAACTAAATGTTAAGGAAAATAACTGTCTTCGCAATGCTTTTTTTAAGCATTGCGTTGATGTATGCCTGTAGCAAGAATGAAGATGAAGTAACACCTGAGGAAAAGAAAATTACCTTTTCGATTCCTGCCAACTTCCCTGCTCCGGTATACAATTTCGAAGATAATAAACTAAATAATGCAGGTTTTGCACTGGGCAAGAAATTATTTTACGAAGCCCGCTTATCGGCAGATAAAAGCGTTTCATGCGGAAGCTGCCACCAGCAATTTGCCGCTTTTACACAACTTGATCATAAAGTGAGTCATGGCGTAAATAATTGCCAGGGAAAACGGAATACGCCCCCACTTTTTAACCTGGCCTGGCAAAAAGCGTTCTTCTGGGATGGTGGTGTAAAAAACATCGAAACTTCGCCGCTTAATGCCATTACAGATGCCTGCGAAATGGGTACTGATATACAAACAATCGTCGCATTCCTAAAAAACACGGCTCCTTATCCTGATTTATTTAAGCAAGCCTTTGGTTCAACAGAAATCAATTCGCAGCTCATTTTAAAGTCAATTACTCAATTTACCGCAGTATTGGTTTCAGGAAATTCGAAATACGATAAAGTAATGCGCAAAGAGAGTGGTACTTCTTTTACCTCTGCAGAATTGGCGGGTTACAACCTGTTCAAAGAAAAATGCGTTTCCTGCCATACAGAACCATTTTTCACTGATTTTTCTTACCGCAGTAACGGATTAGATCTGGTAAGTACCGATGAAGGGCGTTCACACATTACAGGCGTAGCTTCAGACTTTGGAAAGTTCCGTGTGCCTACCTTACGCAATATCGAATATACGAGTCCATATATGCACGATGGTCGCTTTTACAGCTTGGATGAGGTTTTGGAACATTATAATTCTAGCGTTAAAGCATCAGTAAATCTCGACGTTCAACTAAAAAATGGCATCCCTTTGAATACCACAGAAAAAGAGCAGATCAAGGCATTTTTAAAAACATTAACAGACAATGAATTTATCAAAAACACACTATACAGCGAGTCGTAAATTATTGATTTTAATTTTTGTACTCATGAGCGGCCAGGTTTTTGCCTGCGATATCTGCGGCTGTTTTATGGGCATTACCCCATCTTACAACCGCAACAGCATCAGCATTTTATACCGTTACCGTTCGTTTAACGGCTACGAAGGACAATCGCATTCATTATTCCCGAATGGAGGGAATTTCTTTATCCCAGCGCGAAGTCAGGATTCACCAATAACCAACCATGCGGGTAATCCAGATGATTATGAACTTTACCGTTCTTTAGAAGTTAGAGGTAAATATTTCATCAATAGTAAACTGGAAATCAATGCCATTTTACCCTATGTATCCAATAGTGAGCGCTATAATGGATATACTTCCTCTATTTCCAGTCTGGGTGATATTAATCTGTATGCGGGTTATCATCTCGTGCAAAAGCTTGAAGGTAATTTTAAACAACAATTGATTGCCGGGGCCGGTATAAAATTACCCACAGGCAAAAACGATTTTAAAAACACGGCTGGCATCCGTTATTCCTCACTGATGCAGGCCGGAACAGGAAGTACCGATGGTTTTGTATACCTGAACTACATGGTAGGTTTAGGAAAATTTGGGGCGAGCCTAAATACCTCTTACAAGGTTAACGGAACCAACAGCCGCGATGAAGGTATTGCTAACAGCACGACCAGTTTTCTGAATATTTTTTACACCCAAAGAATTGGGAAAGATATTCAGGTTATGCCATCAGCGCAGTTTTTTTATGAATATTCTGGCGGAGAAAAATACCAGGGCCAAAAAACCGGAGAACATGTAATGAATAACCTCATGGGAGGTGCAGGCATAGATGTTTTTTATAAAAATGTGGCGTTAAATGCAGGTATTCAAAAGAATATCTGGGAAGCAGAAACCGATCACCCGATGAGTGCCGGGAAGGTTTATGTTGGAATTACTTATAATTTTTAAATCACAGCAGATGAACAGATTAAACATTTTGTTATTAAGCATAGCAACAGCGCTTCTCTTTTCTTGTAAAGCGGAACCCGATTCGAAAGCGATACGCCAGGAAGTACTTAACATCCACGATAAATTAATGATTGATGGTGAAAAAGTAGTGAAGAATAAAATGAAATTAGATAAACTCTTGGTTTCAGATCAGATTAAACTTGCTCAGGATTCGGTGCTACAAAAACAAAAAATCAACGATTTAATTATACGATTAAATGCTGCTGATGAAAAAATGATGGATTGGATGCATTTCTTTAAAGACGATTTTAAGGGAAAAACAGCACAGGAAGATCTTGATTATTATAAATCCGAAATGGTGAAAATTAGAGCTGTGGAAGATGGTTATATCAAGGTTACGAGAGAATCAGATTCATTGCTAAACGCATATCAAGTTAAATAAAACAGTCGGGAAGTCAGATGTCAGGAGTCCGAAGACATATAGCTTAACAATTTAAGTATCTAAACCTCGGTCTTCGAACATCCGGCCCTGAACTTTAAAACAATTCGAAATGAAGAAATTAAATTTTGCAATAATCCTAATTGGATTAACAGCCCTTTCATTAAAATCAAATGCGACACCAGTAATCAACGGATCAAAAACTAACCTGATCGATTCTGCAAAGAAAGTAACGGTAGACCCTGTTTGTAAAATGAAAGTAAAAGCTCAAACAGCTAAAACTACGGTTTATAATAAAGTTACTTATAGTTTCTGTTCGGAAAGCTGTAAACAGAAATTTGTGACAGAGCCGACGAAATATATTAAAAGTAACTAAGTCAGGAGTCCGGGGTCGGAAGATAGGAACGCGTACATTTTAAAGGTTAGAACTTCCAACTTTCGGACATCTGACCTCGGACTTTTAGAAACAATTAACGTTCTAGACAGAATACCTCGTATATTTACACTTTTAACATAAAATCATGAATAAAATTACTGCTTACATCGCAGCTTGTCTGCTGGTTGTTTCCATATTTACCGCTTGTAAACAAGAAAGAAAACTACCTTTTTATGGCGAACGTCATGCCGAAACCGTTAGAGATGCAGCTGGAATAGAGAAAATTGATACTGTTTACCAAACTATTCCAAATTGGTCTTTCTTAAACCAGGATAGCATAGTAACAACGAATAAGGCAACAGATGGTAAAATCTACATTGCTGACTTTTTCTTTACTTCTTGTACCACCATCTGCCCTACCATGCACCGCAACCTAATGACGGTTTACAATGAATTTAAAACCAACCCGGATGTGATGTTTGTATCACACACCATCGATTTTAAATACGACAAACCCCATGTTTTAAAAAAATATGCTCAAAAACTAGGTGTAGACGGACCAAAATGGCAGTTTCTTTATGGAAGTAAAGACAGTGTTTATACCCTGGCAGAAAAGAATTACTTGGTCGCTGTTGGCGAAGATAGTACTGCTAAAGATGGATATATCCACCAAGGATATCTGGTTTTAATCGATAAAGACAGACGGATCCGCGGTGCTTATGATGGTACTAAAGAAGAGCAGGTAGAACAATTGAAAAAGGATATTCCGGTTTTATTGGCCGAGTACAAAAAGTAAAACTATTAGCCACGGAGACACGGATCTACATGAAATATAAAGAATTTATTTCCAATGATTTGCTCTATAACCAACTAGTTTTTTTACCACAGATATATAGGATAAACACAGATAAATAGCTAAATCTGTGTCTTTCCTTATCTGTGGTTAATTATTAACAAAACATCAATGCGCAAGTACATCATCAACTCCATCTTTTTTCTTTTTATCATAGGCATCATTGTATCATGCCAAAACCAGGAAACAATCGATCTGCAGAATTACATGTCTAACGGAAAAGATATTTATAAAGCCAAGTGCCAAAATTGTCATGGCGAAAATGGTGAAGGATTGGGTGAGCTTGCACCTCCATTAACCGATTCGGTATTTTTAAAAACAAACAAAAACCGCTTAGCTTGTTTCATCAAAAACGGGGCAAACGAATCTCTAATCATCCACGGCAAGGAATACAAAGAAAAAATGCCTGCTTTCCCTGAACTGGCTGATATTGATGTAGCACAGGTAATGGTTTACATCACCAATTCGTTTGGCAATAAACAGGGATTTGTACCCTACTCGCAGGTTTCAAAAGATTTGCAGAATTGTAAATAGGCAGATTCTAATTATTTTCTATTTCGGCAATTTTTCTTTTACTGAGTACGTCACCCTGAATTTATTTCAGGGTCTTAAATATTAATACAGATGCTGAAATAAATTCAGCATGACGATAGCCGGAGATAAATCTTCGTGTTCTTTGTGCCTTTGTGGTTAAAAAACCTCATCTTTGCGCAAAATGCAGGTTGTTCTATCGCTGTCTCGGGTAAAATCGAGAGAGAGGAAAGTCCGGGCAACGCAGGGCATCTCGCTTTCTAACGGAAAGGGGTTCAGGAATGAAAACCTGAATTACGGATTAGTGCAACAGAAAATATACCGTCTTGACTTTACGTCGGGATAAGGGTGAAAACGTGCGGTAAGAGCGCACGAGCATTACAGGCGACTGTAGTGGTTTGTAAACCCCGAGAGTTGAAAGACCAAATAGGCTAACGTACGTAGGGCTGCCCGTCCGATGTTAGTGGGTAGGTCGTTAGAGATAAACGGCAACGTTTATAGTGGATAAATGATAGAAATCCTGAGCAATCAGGAAACAGAACCCGGCTTATAGACCTGCATTTTTTTATTCACTTAATAAAATACTTTTTGTTTCGTCGAGTTTGGCCACTTCTGCTTCACCCAAAACAGGAAACTTCAGATCAAGGCTTTTTAGTTTATCTTCAATAATTTCACTTATTGCCAATCGGGCAAACCATTTTTTATCGGCAGGTATGATATGCCAAGGCGATTCTGGTGTACTTGTTTCGTTAATCGCGTCCTGATAGGCTTCCATATACTTATCCCATAAAGCCCTTTCTTTAATGTCACCCGATGAGAATTTCCAGTTTTTAGTAGGGTCATCTATCCGGTCTAAAAAGCGTTGTTTTTGCTCATCCCTGCTCACATTTAAAAAAAACTTCAAAATTACCGTTCCATTGGCCATTAAGTGTTCCTCAAAATTTTTGATGCTTTTATAACGCTGCTGCCAAAAGCTTTTATTGATTTTTTTTACATCACTAAAACCTGGGATGTTTTCGCTTAAAACATATTCGGGATGCACCTTACAAACCAAAACATTCTCATAATGCGAACGGTTATGAATACCTATCCTACCGCGTTCTGGCAAAGCTTTATAATGTCTCCACAAAAAATCATGTTCATATTCTTCAGAGGTTGGCACTTTAAAACTATAAACCTGGCATCCCTGTGGATTTAGTCCACTCATTACATGTTCGATTGCGCTATCTTTCCCTGCTGCATCCATCGCCTGAAAAATAATCAGAACAGAATGTTTTCCAGATGCATATAATTTCTCCTGTAAATGATTGAGTTCTATTTTCGAATTCACCAATGCATCTTTAGCTTTTTCTTTATTATAACCGCCAGTATAATCTGTTTTGTGGCTTTTTAAAGAAAATTTCTTATCCCCTTGTACAATTAATCCTTTAAATTCGTTTTTCATAATCATGTATTGGTTTTAGATAAATCGATGCATCAACAATTTAAATATAGAACTAAAAAATAAGTAAATTAAATACGTTAATTTGCATATAGAGTTTTTTATATTTAACGCCACAGCTTTTACCTAAAGATCATCTTATCCAATATGTTTAAAGAGATAAAAAACAAGTACTTACGTTATTCTACAATATTTTTATTTTTTATAATAATTTTCTTTTCTGCCCTTCAATTAAACTTTTTGTGGCTATTTGGCTACTCACCAAGTGTTCGAGATATTAAAGCGCCTACCCTTCGTGTAGGTTCGGAACTTTACACCGCCGATGGAAAACTGATTGGCAGATACTTTAAAGAAAATAGAACGCCTGTAAATTATAATGAAATTGCACCAAGCGTAGTACAGGCTTTGGTCGCTACCGAAGACGTGCGTTTCTACAAACATTGGGGTATCGATGTGCAAGCGGTTGGCCGTGCAGTTGTTGGTTTAGGGAAAGATGGCGGGGCCAGTACCATTACGCAACAATTGGCAAAAAATCTTTATCGTACGCGTTATAATAAATCGCAGGGATTATTGATCAAAATACCGTTGGTAAGAACCTTAATTGTAAAATTAAAGGAATGGATGACGGCTGTAAAGTTAGAATCTAATTATTCTAAAAATGATATTATCACCATGTACCTGAATACCGTTTCTTTCGGTAACAATACTTATGGGATAAAAACAGCCAGCCGAATTTACTTTGATAAGGAAGCAAAAGATTTAGCCACTACAGACGCAGCCATGCTTGTGGGGATGCTAAAGGGCACAACGTTATATAATCCAACCAAAAACCCTGCAAAAGCTCTAGAACGAAGAAATGTGGTGCTTGCACAGATGAACAAATACAAGTACCTGAGCAAAGATAGTTTAACCGAATTATCTAAAGAGCCGATTAAACTAAAAGAAGGCAAAATGCAGGATGGCAGCGATGGCGACTCTTATTTAAGGGCTGCTGTGGCAAAATACTTGGAAAAGTGGTGCACTGATAATGGTTACGACCTTTATGAAGATGGATTAAAAATTTATACTACAATCGATTCTAAACTTCAAAAATATGCTGAGGAAGCAGTTGCCGATCAGATGAGGATTTTGCAGCGCAGGTTTTATAATGTGTGGGGCAACGAAGATCCTTGGTATGATTCGGAAAAACAAAAGGTTAATTATCCCGACAGGGCGATGAAAAACTTGCCGATTTATGCGCTTTTACAGAAGAAATTCCCTAACAATCCAGATTCTGTTACCGCTTATTTTAATAAAAAGAAAAGGATGCAGATCTTCACTTACAAAGGCGATCGCGATACTTTATTCTCTACTTTAGATTCTATCCGTTATTATGGTAAAATCATGAATACCGGAATGATGACCATGGAACCCGCAAGTGGTAAAATAAAAGTTTGGGTTGGTGGTATTGATCATAAATTTTTCAAATATGATCACGTTAATCAATCTAAACGCCAGGCAGGTTCTACTTTTAAACCTTTTGCTTATTTAACGGCATTAGAACAAGGGATGAGCCCTTGTGATAAATTTACAGATAAACCTGTTAAAATTGCTTATCAGGATAAAGGTGAAACAAAATATTGGGAGCCAAAAAATGCCGATTACAGTGTTTCGTACCGCGAAATGAGTTTAAGGTGGGCAATGGCAAAATCGGTAAACACCATTACCGCTCAGGTAACCGAAAAGGTAGGCTGGGATAATGTTGTAAAATATGCGCATGAGTGCGGAATCGATAGCCATCTGGAGTCTGTTCCATCTGTAAGTTTGGGTTCAAACGATGTTACCGTTTATGAAATGGTAAAAGCTTATGCTACCTTCATGAATAAAGGCATCAAAACTGACCCCATTCTAGTTGAGAAAATTACCGATCAGGATAACAATGTAATTGATGAGTTTAAACCTAAAACAAAAAGGGTTTTAACAGAAGAAATTGCCTGGTTAATGACTTATATGTTCCGTGGTGGTATGGAAGAACCAGAAGGTACATCGCAGGCGTTATGGGAATGGCCAGATTTATTTAGAAAAAACAATCAAATTGGCGGTAAAACAGGTACGTCTTCTGATTATGTTGATGCCTGGTATATGGGTTTAACCAAAGATCTGGTAACTGGTGTTTGGGTAGGTTGTGATGAAAGAACGGCACACTTTAAAAACGGGGAACAAGGAGAAGGCTCCAGAACGGCATTACCCATTTTTGCTAAGTTTATGGAGAAAGTATACCTCGATCCAAAATCCGGTTATACTTATGGTCCATTCCCTAAAGCAACAGTTGATATTACCAGAACCTACAACTGCCCTAGCCCGCGAATTATAAGAGATACCACATCAACCGATAGCTTAGCGGTAGATTCAACAGATTTTACCGTTCCTGAAACACCAGAAACGGTTGTTCCTGTAACCGTTGAACCTGAAGTAAAAAAAGAAGAAAAGAAAGTTGAACCTGTTCAAACTCCTCCGGCAGCTACTGTTCCTTTAACCAGAAAAGAAGAAAGAGAATTGAGAAGAAAACAACGTCAGGAAGAAAAAGAAAAGAAAAAGAACGAGAGTGAGAACAATCAACCTTAGTTTTTATTGCGATAAATAACCAGATGCATCAACTATCTACGCTTTTGAGTAGAAAATAATCTAAAAAGTGTTAAAATTTTAATACTGTTTTAAACAATTGTTATTTTTATTTCCCAATCTCATACAATTTCATTTTCGCAAATTATTGAACTTCATTAAAAAACCATACATATGAAAATAGGCTCTACTTTATTAAAGCGATATTCTTCTTTAGTGCTTCTGCTTATTCTTTCTTTTTCTGTTAAGGCCCAATATTTCGGACAAAACAAGGTAAGGTATAAAAAACTCGACTTTAAAGTTTTGCAAACACCTCATTTCGAGATTTATTACTATATCAAAAATGAGAAACTTTTAAAACGGTTTTCGCAAGATGCCGAAACCTGGTACAAAATGCATCAGGAAGTTTTTAGAGATACTTTTTTAAAGAAAAACCCTATTATTCTATATAATAACCATCCTGATTTCCAGCAAACAACAGCACTTAACGGAGAAATTGGAATTGGTACCGGTGGAGTTACAGAGGCACTAAAAAACAGGGTGATTATGCCTGTTATGGAGCTGAATAGCCAAACAAGACACGTTTTAGGTCACGAGCTTGTTCATGCTTTTCAATACCATCTTTTGCTCGAAAAAGATTCGATTAGCTTGGAAAATGTTGGGCAAACACCGTTATGGATGGTTGAAGGTATGGCTGAATACTTGTCGATCGGAAAAAAGGATGCATTTACTTCCATGTGGATGCGCGATGCCATGTTGAACCGTGATATCCCTTCGTTGAAAGATTTAACCAACTCTAACAAATATTTCCCTTACCGCTATGGCCAGGCATTTTGGACTTACATAGGTTCTCAGTACGGTGATACCACCATCGTTCCGTTGTTTAAGAATACTGCAAAATATGGTTATGAAAATGCCATCAGGTATACTTTTGGCTATGATGACAAAACATTGTCGGGTTTATGGAAAAATTCTATCGATGCGCATTATAAACCAATGTTAAAAGCAGATAGTTCACAGATCAAAATTACGGGTACGAAAATCATCGACAATAAAAACGCAGGCAATATGAACGTTGCCCCTGCCCTTAGTCCAGATGGAAAATATTTGGCTTTCATGTCAGAAAAAGACCTTTTTGGCATTGATTTATTCCTCGCAGATGCCAAAACCGGCAGAATTATCAGAAAGCTGAGCAGTCAGATTTCTAACGGCCATATTGATGATTTCAACTTTATAGAGTCAGCTGGAGCATGGTCGCCGGATAGTAAACAGTTTGCCTTCAGTATCTTCAGTCATGGTAAAAACCAGATGATGATTATCAATGTTTCAAACGGAACTACAGTTTCTCAAACAGCGATGGATCAGGTGCAGCAATTCGGTAATTTAACCTGGTCGCCAAATGGAAAAGATGTGGCTTTTTCGGGCATGGTTGAAGGGCAGAGCGATATCTTCTCTTACAATTTAGACACCAAAACGATTACTCAAATTACTAATGATGTATATTCTGATTATGCACCCAGTTACTCTCCCGATGGTAAAAAATTAGTGTTCTCATCAGATAGAGCTGCAATTCAGGCCAATGTAATTAATGCCGTACTGCCAATAAACCTAGCTGTTTACGATATTGCTTCTAAAACGGTGAGCAATTTAAATGTTTTTCCAGGAGCAAATAACCTAAATGCACAGTTCTCTTCAAATAGTCAAAATATCTATTTCCTTTCTAACAGAGATGGATTTAGGAATTTATATAAATACAATTTCGCAGATAATACAGTAGACCAGTTAACTGATTATTTTACAGGAATTAGCGGGATTACCGAATTTTCGCCTGCAATTTCAGTTTCTACAACTGACGATATTGTATATAGCTATTATCGCTACCAACGTTATACTTTGTATAATGCGAAGTTAAGCAGCTTCAAAGCGAAACGAATTGGTAATCAGGAAGAAAATTTTGATGCGGCTATCCTTCCTCCAATGGAAAACATTGGTGTAAACATCATCAATTCTAATTTAAATAATTTTGATCGTTTCGAAAAAACCATAGCCGATTCGATGAAAACCGTGCCTTACAAACCGAAATTCAGGTTAGATTATTTAGCAAATAGCGGTGTTGGTGTTTCTACCAGCCGTTTCGGAACCGGTGTTTCAGGTGGTATTGTGGGTATGTTTAGCGATATATTAGGAACCAACCAGATTATAGCAAATTTATCGGTAAACGGAGAAATTTACGATTTTGGTGGATTAGTGGGTTATATCAATCAGAAAAGCAGAATCAACTGGGGGGCTGCTGTTTCGCACATCCCTTATGTATCAGGATTTAGGTCTTATGGATATGAAAATATCCCTACAGGTGATAATCAAACTGTTAATGCCTTAGCAGACAGAACTGATATTATTAGAACTTTCGAAGATCAGATCCAGGTTTTTGGGGCTTATCCATTTAGCAAAATTCACAGATTTGAATTGGGTGGCTCATTTTCACATTATAGTTATAGAGTTGACCGATATAGCAATTATTACAATTCGGCGGGTTACTACATTGGTTCAGACAAAAGCAGGATTTCTAATGACGTTGCTTCTCAGGATTACGGCATTCCGTTTAATTCTTTTACACTTTATCAGTTAAATGCTGGCTTTATTGGTGATAACTCTATTTTTGGGCTTACTGGTCCGCTTGATGGTTTTAGATATCGCGTAAGTGGGGAAAAGTATTTTGGCACCTATAATTTTGCTGGTGTAACTGCAGATCTCCGTAAATATTGGAGAGCTAAGCCAGTAACATTTGCCGTACGAAGTTATAACACCTTAAGGATTGGTAAAGATGCGGACAGGCTTTATCCAATGTATCTGGGTTATCCTTATTTAATTAGAGGTTACGAATCAAACTCAATTTACAAAAGTACATCGGCTCAATCTTCAGAATCTTTCGATATTAACCAGTTAACAGGAAGTAAGATAGCCGTTTTTAACTTCGAAGTACGCTTACCTTTTACAGGACCTAAAAAGTTAGCCGCAATACCTTCTAAATTTTTATTCTCTGATCTGAATTTATTCTTTGATGCAGGATTGGCCTGGACAAACGACACTAAGGTAAAGTTTAAAAGCGAGCCAACTTACACTACAGAACCTGTATTAGATAACAGTGGTGTTCCTGTTAAAGATGATAAAGGAAATCCAGTTACCTATCAATCTACAACAGAACGTGTACCGGCAATGAGTATCGGCATATCGTTACGGGTTAACGTTTTTGGCTATTTTGTATTGGAGCCTTATTATGCGATTCCTTTCCAAAGGAAAGATGTTAAAACTGGAGTATTTGGTTTAACATTCGCTCCAGGATGGTAAAAGGAAATTAATTGCGAAATTGCATATGAAAAAAATATTTTTACTGGTTTTATTGTCTTGCAGTCTGTTGGGGTTTGCTCAAACAGTAACAGAGCCAGCTAATAATCCAAAAGAATGGTCTCAAGCTACAGCGCCATTTAGAATTGCAGGTAATCTGTATTATGTTGGCACTTATGATTTAGCTTCTTATTTAATTGTAACAGAAAAAGGAAATATATTAATAAATACAGGTTTAGCTAATTCGCTTCCAATAATAAAGGAAAATATAAAAACTTTGGGATTTGATTATAAATCAATCAAAATTTTGCTCCTGACCCAAGCCCACTTTGATCATTTGGGTGCAATGGCTGAGATTAAAAAAGAAACCGGTGCAAAACTATATGTAGATGAGAAAGATGCGGATGCTCTTGAAACCGGCGGAAAATTGGATTATGAGCTTGGGAAATACGGCATAAGTTTCAAACCTGTAAAACCAGATTTCCTATTGAAGAATAACGATAAGATTAAATTAGGCAGCACTACTTTAACAATGCTTCACCATCCTGGACATACTAAAGGATCGTGTAGTTTTATATTTGATACGAAAGATAAAAATTCTAGCTACAAAGTTTTGATTGCCAATATGCCATCCATAATTGTTGATAGAAAATTCTCAGAAATAGCATCATATAAAGATATCCAAAAAGATTATACTGAAACTTTTAAAGCAATGAAAAAGCTTGATTTTGATCTTTGGGTTGCCTCTCACGCAAGTCAGTTTGATCTCCATAATAAGCGTAAATCAGGAGACCCTTATAATCCTAAAGTCTTTATGGATAAAAGTAAATTTTTCAAAAATCTTCAAGATCTGGAAAATGTTTTCCTCGAAAAAATAAAAAATTAGCCTATTCCTAATTTCTTAAAAGCGATTAATATAAATAACCGCTTTTTTTATGAAGACCGTTTAATTTCTTTTTAGTTTAATAAACGTAAGGATTAAGACAAACTCGTAAATGATAGTTTTACCTGATTGCTTATATTCCGATGTAAAAGAATATTTTCGAAATCGAGCCCTATAGTTAAATCAATCCAATCCGGATTACAAGATCTTACCAAACGTTCTTTTTGCATGCGTGTAAACCGACTAATTGATTTAAAACGCAGCAAAGCCTGTGCTTCTGTTTTAAACTCTTCAAAATAAACCAGACGGGTTAATTGCTGCCCGTTATCAAAAAACAAGTTTGGCATCTGTTTGTAGAAATCCAGTGTCTTCATTAAATCAGAGCTCATGCCCACGTGCATACTTGTACGATTTCTGTCGGTAACGATATAAACAAACTTTTTCATGATCTTATGTTTAAAACTTAAAACTAAACTATTTAGTATACCCTCTTGCAATTCAAAATAATATTACTAACTTTATGAGCATAAAATTACTAACTATTTTAGTAATTCCAAATTTATTTTAAAATTTATTTTTATGTCAAATATTTCAAATAATTTAAAGTACCTCAGGAAGAAAAAAGGCCATACGCAGCAAAATTTCGCTGATATTATGGAAATCAAGAGATCGCTCATTGGTGCTTACGAGGAAGACCGGGCGGAACCTAAATATGATTTGCTAAAAAAAATAGCCGAATATTTTGATCTTACCATCGATGAATTCATCAATGAGAAAATATCTGACAGCTGGAAACCGAAGCCAAAAAGCCAGGGATCTAACCTAAGGGTACTGAGTATTTCGGTTGATCAGAACGATCGCGAAAACATCGAATTGGTTCCGGTTAAAGCAAGCGCTGGTTATTTGAACGGTTTTTCTGATCCTCAATATATTAGCGACCTACCGAAATTTCAACTTCCCTTAGCCGCATTAAGACAAGGTACCTTTAGGGCTTTTGAAATTATGGGCGATAGTATGTTACCTGTTCAACCAGGCAGTGTGATCATTGGCGAATACCTGGATAACTGGAATGAAGTAAAAACCGGCGAAACGTATATCGTGATTAGTAAAAATGAAGGTGTAGTATATAAAAGAGCAGGTAACCGTTTCAGAGAGAATAAAGATTTAAAGCTGATATCAGATAATAAAGTATATGATGCCTATACAATTGCTGCCGACGACATCCTGGAAATCTGGAAAGCCAAGGCATATATATCTACCTCATTACCAGAACCTGCACCAGATCCAACAATGGAAACCTTAACACAGATGATGGCGCAAATGCAGAAGTCAATCTCTCAGTTAAACAAAAATTAACACTTTTTAACAAGGCCCGATTAAACCGTTTGCGTTTTTATGTATCTATTGATTTAACAAACACATAAAAAACAAAACATGAAAAAGGCAATTTTAACAATAGCAATTGCAGTAATGGGATTAACCGCTGCATTTGCTCAAGACACTACAAAGAGAGTAAGACGGGCAATGCCTAAAATGACTGCCGAGCAAAGAGCAGAAAAGGTAACCGCAAGATTAGAGAAACAGCTAAGCTTAACCGCTGATCAAAAAACAAAAATTTACGCCATTGAATTGGAAAACGCAAAGAAAATGGAGGCTTGGAGATCTGCTGATCAAGGCGATATGAAAGGCAAAATGAAAGAACGTAAAGCAGTTTTTGATGAGCAAAAAGCTAAAATAGATGGCATTTTAACTGCTGAACAAAAAACCAAAATGGATGCATTCCGTGCCGAAGCCAAAGAAAAGGGTGAGAAAATGAGAAAAGGAATGGGTGGAAGAGGTAAAAGAGACAAAGCACCTGTAGTTTCTAATCCTCCAGCACAAGGATAAATAGTTCAAACATTAATTAATTATATTTTTAAAAGCGTTCCGATTATTCGGGGCGCTTTTTTTACTTTTGACCGATGAGCAAAATTGAACATTTTCTTGACGGTAAACTTCAGGAACGAAAAGATAACCTTTCGATTAGGAATTTATCGACTAACATCCCTCCTTTTGATTTTTGTTCTAATGATTATTTAGGTTTTGCCAGATCTAGCGAATTAAAAAAACTGATTGACAATACCATAGCCACACTCCCTAATTACCTGAACGGAGCTGGCGGTTCGCGACTGTTAAGCGGAAATACCGCACTTACCGAAGAAACCGAACAGTTTATTGCCGATTTTCACATGGCTGAAAGTGGATTAATCTTTAACTCTGGTTATGATGCCAATGTAGGGCTATTATCAAGCATCCCGCAGCGCGGCGACACCATTATTACTGACGAATTGATTCACGCCAGCATTATAGATGGCTGCAGGTTAAGCCACGCTATGCGTTATAAATTCCATCATAACGACATAAACGATCTTGAAACCAAACTGAAATTGGCAAAAGGAAACATATTTGTAGTGGTAGAAAGCGTTTATTCTATGGATGGAGATATTGCACCGCTAATAGAGATAGCGAATCTTTGCGAGCGCTACCAGGCCAACCTGATTGTAGATGAAGCTCATGCTACAGGAGTTTTTGGTGCAAACGGCAGCGGGTTGATCAACCAGCTTAACCTGACCAATAAAGTATTTGCACGAATTGTGACCTTTGGAAAAGCCTTGGGCGTACATGGAGCCATTATTTTAGGAAGTAAAAACTTACGCCATTACCTTATTAATTTTGCAAGATCGTTCATTTACACCACAGCTGCTCCCATTCATAATATAGTTGCAGTTAAATCGGCATACCAACACTTAAATAAGATTGATCACCAGCTGATTCATCAAAAAATTGCATTGTTTAGAAAAATGTTAAAAGCGCAAAACATTAATGCACTTGATAGTGAAAGTACTATTCAGGGTATTTTGTTTTCATCAAATGAAACGACTAAACTGGCCGCTAAGGCACTGCAAAGCAAAGGTTTTGATGTACGGGCAATATTAAGCCCAACGGTAGCTTTAGGCAAAGAAAGGCTCAGAATCTGTCTTCACAATTTTAATACCGACGAGGAAATTATTTCGTTGGTTAATCATCTTAAAGAATTGAATTAAATGGCTAAATATTTTATCACAGGCATTGGAACAGGCATCGGAAAAACATTAATCAGTGCCATTTTAACCGAAAAACTAAAAGCCGATTATTGGAAACCGATCCAATCGGGAGATTTAGATACCAGCGATAGCATAACATTAGGTAGTTTAATAAGCAATATGCAAACGGTTATCCACCCGGAAAGCTACAGATTAACACAACCCCTATCACCGCATTTATCTGCGAGATTAGATGGTATTGAGATCGATCTGAACAAAATCAATATGCCTTTAACGAATAACAATTTAATTATTGAAGGCGCTGGCGGTTTAATGGTGCCCTTAAACGAAAAAGAACTGATTATCGACCTGATCAAAAAACTGGAAGTAGAAGTGATATTGGTTTCACAAAATTATTTAGGCAGTATTAACTACACACTTTTATCCGTCAATCTGCTTAAACAATACGAAATTCCGGTTAAAGGCATCATTTTTAATGGTAACGAGAATGTGGAAACGGAAAGATACATTCTCCAATATACCAAAATAAAAAAGCTAGGCAGTATACCTAGCTTTAACAATATTGATAAAGAAAAAGTACTGACTGCCGGCCAGAACCTTTTTATTTAACAAAGCCCAAAAACCAGTTAAACCATATTTTTTTTGGAAAGCAGTTGTCGTACTGCATTTAAAGTTTAGTCCTGTTTTCTGCTTGTAGTCCCGATTTGAAGGAAATCGGAAGCTACCGCGTCAACCAGGTTTAGGAATGTAGGCTTCTGCAACTATTAATGGTTAAATACAGCGCAATAAATCCAAAGAAGTCTAGAAACTTGACTTCTTTCTAAATCATATTATTTCTCAGTTAAATAACCAGACTTTTTAAGAAATTCTGCCCAAACCTGGTATCCTGCCGGAATAAGGTGCAAACCATCTTTGGTAAGTTCTGCCCTTAAACGTTTGTCCTGATCGGTAAAATTTGGATACAGATCGATAACCGTTACATTTTTAGCCGTAAATTTTCTGATTTCATCATTTAACCAAAGAATATGTTCGTCTTTGCCATAATGGTTTTTAAATTTTTCGAAAGCACTGTTCACTGGCAGAAGTGTATTGAAATAAATTTTTGTTTTTTTCGATCCTTTTCTGATTCTGGCAATCATTGTTTTATAATTCCTCAAGATCACACTATCCGGAATATTTCTGGAGATATCGTTTATTCCGATCAGGATAAATATTTTTGAAGGTTTACCATCAATCACATCTTGCAAACGCGCTAAAACACCAAAAGTAATATCGCCAGAAATCCCCCTGTTTTTTGCTTGTGGAAGGTCTAAAAGTTTAGCCCAATCTGTTCCGGCAGTAATGCTGTTGCCTAAAAAGACAAAATCTGTTTTAGATTTTGGATCGGCTTTAAATTTCGCTACCTGCTCAACATATTTCCCAGGGCGGTAAGTACTGTCCCATTTTACCACCTGAGCATTAGCCGCTGTAAAACTGAGCGTAAATACAACAATGGTTATTAATAACTTATTTAAAATGGCTTTCATTTTTTATTTTTCACAAAGCTAAAATACTATTTTGCCTGAACTAAAATATCCGGATAATCAGAAATAATACCATCAACATTTAAGGCTTTTAATTTCTGAATATCGGCTAAAGTATTGGCAGTCCAGGGAATGATTTTTACCCCATCTGCATGTGCTTTTTTAACCAGTTCTTCATTCACCATTTGCCAAACGGGGCTTAAAATAAAGGGTTTATAACCTAAATCGGCAATATTTTCTTCGTAAGATTTTTTATTTGCGGCCAGGAATGATGTTTTTACGTCAGGATATTTTTCGTGAATAAGTTGAATTGTTCTTTTATCAAAAGACTGGATAACCACATAAGGCATGATTTTTTTCTTTTTGATAACATCCATCAGTAATTCGACAAAAACTGCAGGTTCAGGATTGGTTATGCCATCCCCTTTTGCATCGCACTTTGTTTCAATGTTATAAAAAAATTGTTTTGTTTTATTCTTTTTTATCTCTTTTTGAACGGCATCTATCAAATCGCTCAGCAAGGGAATATTTGTTTTAACTTTTTGCTGATTTGGAAAACCAGCCAATGGTTTTGTGCCTAAGTCGAATTGTTTTAAATCCTTATATTCCATTTGAAAAATCGGATATCTTTTTGCATCAGTTGATGGAATTTCCTTTCCTTCAGGCGTAAGCATAAAACCCGGACTTAAATAATCATCATGGGTCACCACAACCTGACCATCCTTAGTAATGTGCGTATCCATTTCAAGGGTTGTAATGCCATCAATTTTCATCGAACTTTGCATTGCCAGGATGGTATTTTCCGGCCATAAGCCTCTCCCACCACGATGTGCTTCTGCACTAAATTTTGGAAATTCAGCAACTTGTGCAGTCGCTTGAAGAGTAATGACACTCATACAAATCACAACCAAGGATTTCGAAATTTTCATAATGTTTCCTTATTAAATTAAGCCGTAAAATCAGCCTCAAACTTTTCACCAAACCTATCAGTAGCAACGACTTTTATCTTTTTGATTGAAGGTTCAAAATGAGCCACAAATAAATGGTCTGTTTTGCTTGGTTCGGGAAATGCTCTTCCTGCGGGCAATTTATCACCCTTATATAAACTTACTGATAAGGGATCGTAACCTTTCTGCTGTTCTAACGGCCCCATGGCTTTTCCATCTAAAAAGTATTCAACTTTCCATTCCGGATCCCAATTCCAAACATTGGCGATCAGTCGCTTCTGGTTGGTTAAATCATCGACGTAAATATGAACCTGTTCTTTTTTTGTTGAGCCTGTCGGCTGATAAAACCATTTCAACTCCGTGCCGTTAACTTCATAAACGCCGTAACCTCTCGGAGTGCCGTCTTCGCAGATAGGACCCGTCCACCAGGCGCCACAAACTGCACCATGATTATGTTCGAAAATGCCATTGGTTATCACATTGCGATTGTAATGTGTATGGCCAGACATAATGTGAACATTTGTGAATCCATTTAAAACCGCATAAAAATCAGTATTATTTTTCACCGCATTATGCACAGGAATGTGAAGATTGATGATAAGCAAAGCGTCTTTCGCCACAAATTTTAAATCTTTTGCCAACCAATCTAATTGAGCCTGAGAAATAAATCCGTCATAATTTCTTTCAGTGCCTAAATAGCGAACATCATCTAGCACAACATAATGTGCTTTTCCGCGGTTAAATGAGTAATATGTTGGACCGTAATGCTCCTGAAAGGTTTTGTCAGAAGTTTCATCACCACCCATTCTGTAATCCATATCGTGATTGCCTAAAGCCTGAAAAAATGGAATTCCCATTTTAGTAACGGCAGCATTATAATCAGTAAATAGCTCATGATTATCCCAAACAATATCGCCAACGGTAATACCGTGAACCGGAATTTTTGGATCCATTGCTTTGATAATTTTTATCGTATCCGGAACTGAAGTTTCCATCATCTGCGCAACATCCTTTTTGTTTTTGACCTGAGGGTCGGCCCAAATAATAAAATTATGACGGTTGTCATTTTGTTTTATCGGTGTTAACTCAAAATTCAGATTGGTTTTTCCTAATGCGCTTTCGTAATGTTTAGCAATAGAACTTTCAGTTTTAAATTCGTAACCTGAAGGTGTACTAATCCAGACAAATTTCGCCAGGGGATTAATTCCGATGGTGTAATAGCCTGATTTATCAGTTTGAACTACGTTAAAGCCATCTGAAACTACAACCTTAGCTATTCCTTTTCCTTTACTTAATATCCTACCAGAAATTTTGTTTTCTAATAGCGATGAAAAAGAAAAAGCTTTGATACTAACGAATAGCGTTGTACTTAAGAGTGCAGATTTTTGAATAAAGGATCTTCTATTCATTGTGAATGATTTTTTATTTACTGCGGAAGAATATAAAATAATTTCTTCCGCAGATGACAAAGATTTTTATAGATATTTTTAACTTTTTATAATTTATTATCTTATTTCAGTTGCGTTAGCAGGCTCAATATCTTTGAGTGCTGAGGTTTTAGTTAAAAGAATTGGAGTTTGCGTTCTTGCTTTTACCCATTTATTTAATTTTGTATCATAAGCACCGCCTAAAAGGTAGAAATAGCCTAAATCTGCAGTTAAATAGGTTAACGATTGTGTATTTGTACCTGCTCTGTAAAAAGGTTGAGGAACTAAATTTTGAGGATTAATGATATCGTAAATATCAGTATTACCAATTCTGTAACCTCCACCATAATTAGGAGCACCGCCAGATTGATATAATAGCCCGCCAGTACTAACCCACAATACATCGATAGGTACAGTAGCTCCGGTAACCTCAATACCTCTAAATACTGCCATCCCGAATGCATTACCAGTATTTGCCATTAAACCCGTGGTGGCATTACCAGTAACTGTACTAGCTGAGTTAAAACGATCGCTCACCTTATTATAATCTAATGCCCTAATCCATTTTGATGAGGCAATTGATGTAGAATTAGCGCCGTTAATTAATTTATTTATACCACCAACATAAAAAAATTCGCCTTTGCTTACAGTGCCAGAAGTTAGATTTATTTTGTATGTACGCTGCTGGCCAGTTGCCCAACCTTGTGCTGGTACACCCGTTGGTACAGATGCTCCAGCATTGTTAGAAACTATCAAAGAAAAAGGCGTGTTGGCAAAATTAATATCTTTAGTAGCCCTGAGCTGAACGTATTCATTGTTGCCATCACCACCATTTACATCACTTATAAAGCCTGAAATTACACATTCAGGAGCATCAATGTTAGTGCTTAAAGCGCCAATATCATTAGCATTAGTTATACGTAGTTGTGGAACTATTTTGTCATTAACGATTTTATTGATTATTATCCCTTTATAATTACCAGAATATGGTGGCTTTACAGATGCAAATGACGCTTTTGGATCGGTATAGAATCCGAAATCATTTGTACCATCATTTAAAACTTTATCGCCTGCTAAGGTTTCTGTAGCAGATAACGTTGGATTGAATGTACATTTATAAATAGTTAGCAAAGTACATTCGTACCTATCCGGATAAGTAGCTATTAGATTGCCATATCCTCTCGAAATATATAAAGTTTTACCTGAAGCAATTTTAGTAACATCAGCAGCAGTTTTTCCCATAATTTGTAACGTACCATCAACACGTTTCAACACTCCCCCTTCAATTTTAACATGAACAGAATCGCCAGGAACATATTTCGCGGCATCGACACCAATGTTTATGGCAATACCTCTTAATGAATCTAGCCCACCAACAATTCTAGTATTTTGAATGATGAGCAAACCCGATGGCAAATTATTGGTAGAATGATCAGAAATTACCTGCCCTTTAACCATACTGGCCCCACGCATATTTTCGGTTGTAAGCGTTACTTCGGTATTTTTATAAATTTTGCGTAAATCAACATTTGGGATAAACATACTCGGTGTTGATAATACGTAATCGGTATCTCTTTTACAACTTATTATAACTGCAATACACCCTAGTGCAAACAGCATATTTCTTATTATTTTATTCATAACTTTTTAATTCAATTTTAAATAATTATGGTTTCTGCCACCACATTAAGGTATTTATGTCATCAGCACCTTGTGCAGCTATTGCATTATTATAGCTAGTTGGATTTGTTGATTGTGTTACCACTGGATAATTTAACCGTGCTGGCATTTTTTGGTTGTTAACCAAACCGGGGCCTTTTGGTAAAATAGGATGCCCGGTACGGCGATATTCAAACCATTGCTGAAAATCCACCAAAAACATTGCGTAGTATTTTTGTATATGAATCATCTCTAACTGACTATTTCCGGATGTGGTATTATCCAATGGAAGTGTTGAATCCCAATCTAAATTGGCTGCCTGTACATAATCAATAAACCTACTATCAGTTGTTGTACTGATGTAATTTGGCAACCAATAATTTATCGCATCAACCATTCCTTTGTAGTAATATTTTTCAGTTGGGCCACTAATCCATCCTCTTGCAGCAGCTTCTGCCAAAATAAAATCAACTTCGGCAGCATTCATAATTATACCTGTAAAACGATCAGTTTGTAAGGTGGGCTTATTTTCAGCATCAGAATTAAAGTGAGATAAAACCGAAAGACCAGATCCCTGAGCATAACCACTTGGAATACCAACAAAACCACCATTTGGTGCAGCATCTATACAAAAACGATTAACATTGTTACCTGTTAAATTACTATTCATACGGGGGTCATCCCATGTTACCAGATTACCCAAAAAGAAATTGCAAATAGGAATTCCCCTGAAATCAGCAGCTCTAATATTCACCATAAATGGTGATGAAAAAACTGCGGTACTACTGTTTGTTCCGTTCCATAAAATTTTAGCCGTGTGGGTATTATTTTGCATTATCGGATATTCTGATGGGTTGCCATCAACAATTTGTTTTATTTTGGCAATTATAGTTGGCGCAACTTCGGCTTTGCCCGATGCCCTTAATAATAATCGTAAATATAACGAGTTGCAAAACCTTCTCCATTTTGAAACATCGCCTTGAAAAACAGGATCGCCAGTGGTATTAATTGGCGTACCCTCTTTTAAAAGTTGGTTAGCTTGTTCTAATTTGGCAAACATATCAGCATAAATATCTTTTTGTCTGTCAAATTTAGGTTGTACGTTTCCCTCTTTACCTAAATTGGCTTCGCTATAAGGTACATCTCCATAAGTATCAGTTAATAATTGAGATACCCAAGTTTGAGCAACAAGTGATATGCCTTGATATGATTTGTTTAGCGATTCTGGCTTGCTGGCAATGGTATAAATATCTTTTAAATCAGTTAAAAACAAGTACCAATTGTTCCAGGCATAATCTGCCTGTGTTCTTCGTACATCGTACCTAAAAACACGACCTTCCGAATCGTTAATTTCAACCGTTACTTGCATTAGTTGGTTATTAAAATTCCAATTTCTGCTCATATTTGCGTTAAGAACACCAACTAAAGCAGGTGCTAATAATTGGTTTGCTGTTGTTGTGCTCTTGCCAATAGGATCGGTATTAACTCCGGTAAAGTCTTTTGTACAAGAATTAAAGGTTAAACCAATAATGGCTAAAAAAGTATATGCTAATGTTTGTTTATAATTTTTCATGTTGATAAAATTAAAGTCCAACTACTAAACGGGCTCCAAAGGTTCTGGTAGAAGGCAATTGGCCTGTTTCAAAACCTTGAACTATATCTCCTCCCGCTAATGTTCCAAACTCGGGATCGAAAGCTGGCCAAGGCGACCAAATAAATAAGTTACGCCCATAAACACCTAGACTCAATTTAGTAAAACCTATACTTTTAAGCACTTTTTGCCCAAAATTGTATGTTAAATTTGCTTCTCTAAATTTTAAGTAATCCGTTCTAAATACGCTTCCTTCTGCTTGCCCACTACCATAAAGTGATTCGTAATAGGCATTCATATCGGTGGCTACCACATCATTTTTACGGTATGTTCCATCAGGATTTAGAAGTACCCCGTCGCCAACTATGCCATTATATCTTCCTGGCAAGGTAATACTATGTTTACCTAACGATGCCATTCTAGAAAATGTTAAAGAATGCCCAACTGCGCCTAATTGTGCATCAAACAATGCACTAACACTAACATTTTTATAAGTAATACTAGTGCCAAAACCAAACCTAAATTGAGGTATTGTGTTACCTAAATACAGCAAATCAGGATTTTCTAGCGCTACTCCTGTGGTCGGATTAAAAACTATTTGCCCATCTGGTGAACGTAAATAACCTCTACCATACATATCGCCCATGCTACCGCCAACATTGGCAACCACTTGTCCGCCACCTAGCGCACCAGTACGTAACACAACTGAACTATCTGCCAGTTCTCTAATTTTATTTCTATTGGCCGAGAAGTTTGCATTTACCTCCCATTTAAAAGTACGAGATTTTAGCGGTGTAGCATTTATGGCAAGCTCAATGCCTTTATTATCTACCCTACCCACATTTATTACTTGAACGTTATAACCGGAGGCCTTATCAACAATGCGACTCAAAATCTGATTTTTGGTGTTTCCGCTATACGCTGCAAAATCAAAGTTTAATCGGTTGTTAAATAATTTTAAATCTAAACCAAGCTCAATTGTAGTCGTTTTTAGTGGTTTTAAATCGGGATTTGGCAAAACACGTGGATTATTCATCGCGCTATCAGGGTAAATACCATCTGCTGCGTACAAATAATTATAAGCAGTTCTGTAAGGCGTGGTGCCACCACTACCAACACTGGCAATAGAGGCTCTTAATTTAGCAAAGCTGATTACTTTTGGTAGTTTCCAAAAATCGGAAGCAACAAAAGCCAAACTTGCAGAAGGATAGAAAAAACCAACATTATCAGTTCTGGTAATTGTTGCTAATGTACTGTTCCAATCCTGACGGGCTGTTATATCTAAATAAAGGTAGTTTTTAAAGCTTAAAGAAGCTAAAGCATAAAAGCTATTGAGCCTGTATTGTGCCGTATCGGGGGCATAAACTAAAGGATTTTCGTTATTGCTTAACTCATAAAGATTTGGAATAACTAATCCATCAGCTCTTTTTTCTAGCTTGTTGTATTGATTACGCATTTGGCTACCACCTAAATTGGCAGTAAGCTGAATATCTTTAGTTAATTGTTTATTATACTTTAATAAAAAATCGGCACTTATTTCGTAAGATCGTATATCCGCAACGCGATAAGAACCATGTGCGAATTTATTACCTGCAGCATCCCAAGGGCGAAGAGTTTCGCGAACATCATTATTCAAATCTCCCGATGCTCTAAGCATTAAACTCAATGCATCCGTAAATCTATAAGTCGCTTGGATGTTTCCTAACCAACCATTCCGTCTTTGTCCGTTTAAATATTGCTCTGATATAGCATAAGGGCCTTCAGGGAAAGTGGTAGTTAAATTTGTAAACTGTCTGTAAACTAAGTTTGTTGCCCAATAATCTTTATACCAATCAATATTCATATTTGGTTGTGCAAACATAAACCAATACATTAACGACTGATTACCATAACCCGTGGCTGGTAAATTATCGCTTTTTCTATTGCTATATTGCACCTTGGCGTTAATGTTTAGTTTTTTAGTTACGTTACTTGTAATATTTAATGCCGCAGTAGTTCGCTCCAAACCTGTATTTGGCACAATCCATTCGTTATTGCCATGGCTTGCAGAGAAGCGTAAACCCACTTTTTTATAAGTACCATCTATACCAAATGAATTGGATGATTCGAAACCGGTTTTAAAAAATGCATCAATTGGATCAGGAGTTGCCACCCATGGTGTTCTGGTTAATCCTTGCGCTCTGGTTGCAGGGTCATATTGAAAAAACATCGCTCCAGGAGAAAACTCAGGGCCATAAGTAGAACTTGTAGAATTGGTGTTTGCTCCATCGGCACTCGCTCCATATGAGTAATATGAATTGCCAGATACCCCAGCGCCGTATTGTGTTTGCCTATCAGGACTTTTGTTAATTTCTTCCCATGCACTATTTGAAGTAAAAGAGATATTAACTTTCTTTTTATTTAAACTGGCAGATTTTGTTGTGATGATGATAGCCCCATTTGCTCCACGCTGTCCATACAATGCTGATGCAGCAGGACCCTTCAATACGGTTACATTTTCTATATCATCAGGATTTAAATCATTTAACCCACTACCAAAATCGGCAGGCATAATATCTCCTGATGTACCGTAAACACCGCCACCTGTACCGCCTGTACGCCTTGCCGAACTACTCGCCACAACGCCATCAATTACAATTAAGGCTTCGTTATCTCCTGTCAAATTATTTTCACCACGAAGAATAATTTTATTTGAACCGGCTGGGCCACTATTTCTAACCAAATTTAAACCTGCAACTTTGCCCGATAAAGCATCTGTCCAGTTACTAGAAACCGCATTGGTAAAGGCCGTACTATCTAATTTAGAAACTGCATAACCTAACGATTTTTCCTCACGCTTTATGCCTAATGCCGTAACAACCACATCATTTAACTGACTGCTAGATGAAGCCAGCCTTATTGTAGCATTGTTTTCGTTATTATTAAACGTTTTCCGCAAAGTTGAATAGCCCACCATATTATAAAGAACAGTAGTTCCCTTTGCAATTGTGATGGTATAATTTCCCTTCTCATTGGTCACGCCTAAAAACTTCTTATTGTTATCCGTTATCGTTGTTCCAATTAATATCTGACCATCCTGGTCATCCAACACCGTACCTTTAATTACAATATTTTGTGCCGGAGTTTGCGCAAAACTTTCATTAATACAAATTAACTGTATCAGCATAATACAAACTAAAAAACTAAAGCGTTTTAGTCTACTCTTAAAAAAAGTTCGGCTTTTCTTTTGGTGATTATCGGGACTGCTTTGCTTTACATGCAGAACGCATTGATGCCACGAAATCTGTTGAGTAAAATTTTTGATCATAATTATTATAGTATATCCGGTTAGTAATAGGGTTCATATGTGCGATTTATTTTGTCCGGATTTGCGGGCAAAGTAAGCCTGTTTATGTTAAAAATATATTAAGCAAACATTAACGTATTGAAAAGCAGCCTAAATATATTGCGATTCGTTTAGTTTTACTTACTATATATTTCGTTAATTAAAATTAACAAAACAAATCGAAACTAAAAACAATAAAATAAATCAGCAAGAAATATTTTTTAATTGAATGTTTAAACAGACAGAAATAACGATGATCGTAAGAAGAATAGAATAAGCAAGTTATTCCTAAAAAAAGCAAAAATGGCTTTATTAATAATGTATAAAGAAAAATAAGGCGCCAGCAGATTAAATCATCAACACAAAAGCACCACGTAATAATTTTATTACAAGGTATGTTAACAGGAAAATAAATAGAGCAACAAAACGAAACATCGCGTTGTAACATTTATATATCAACCTAAACCGAAAGATAAAGAAACATAACTAACCTGCCTTTGCGTACTCAAATACATGCTTCATGTAAAGTTTACGTAAAGAGAATGTCCGTTCAAGCGCAATTAAGATAATCACCGGAAATATTAAAAAACCAAGCAGGTTAAAAGCGTAGAAAAAATAGCCAAAAATTAATATGAACCTGAAACATTCGAGGTAATAGATCCATTTACGTTGTTCCAAAAGTGCGCCAATGTTGATTAAAGTGAGTAAGATAAAGATAAGTATTGCAGCTTTATTAAATGAGGTTAAAAAACTGTAAAATAAGGTAGTACCAGTAAGCATTGCAACTATTGCTACCAACTGTATATTTAAATAGTTTTTAAACTTAGGTTTAGCAGCTCGTTGTATTTTATTTTGAAAGTAACGCTCTTCTAAAATGGGCCGGATGTTTTGATCCATCAACGCTGGGCTCCCGAACACGGCATTCCATTTGGCCTTAAATCCATTTGCACGCTTGTACGCCTCTCCTATTTCTAAATAGTAGTGAAAATGTTGCCATAGAAAACTATAACTTTTAATAGGATGTGTTAACCCATATTTAGGCGCCTCTTCTTCGGCCTGAAAAGTACCAAATAATTTATCCCAGAATACAAAAACATCGCCATAGTTTTTATCGAGGTATTTTTCGTCAGAAGCATGATGAACACCATGCAAAGAAGGCGTGATGAATATATGCTCCAGCCAGCCCAGCTTACCGATTAATTGTGTATGCGTAAAAAATGAATAAGCTCCATGAGCCAAAAGTATGGTAATAATCATACTAGGATGAAAACCGATTAATGGTAATATACACCAAAACACATTGCGAAAAATGGCTTGAATGGTCGTAATCCTCGCAGCCGCCGATAAATTAAACTCTTCGCTTTGGTGATGAACGATATGTGCAGCCCACAAAAAATTAATTTCGTGGCCGAGTCTATGATACCAGTACCAAACAAGATCTGTCGACAAGAGCAATAATATCCATACATACCATTTTGTAGAAATATCGAAAATCGAATAATTTAAATACACCCAATCGTACACCTGATAAAAACTCGCCGCAATAAATAAGTTCAATAACCTTTCGGCAATACCTACACTAAAATTTGCAATCGTACTTTCATATTTAAATATTTTCGCTTTTTTTTGGTGCTGGGCGATCCTAAACTCAATAAATACAAAAATAAAAAATGCTGGAATGGCAAATGCAAGGTAGTTTACCGTCATAACTTTTGTGGTCTTTTTTAGTTTAACGGAACAAACTTAAATATATTCTATTAAATACATAGATTTTATAGAATATATTATTACACCTAAATTACTCCGATCTTCATTTAATGTTTGTTGTTTTAATTTATTTGTAGAACTTCGAAATTATAAATACACAATTATGGCTACAGATAAAAAAGCTGAAAACAACAATATATTATCTATTGATATAGGCGGTACAAGCATTAAAACGGTTCTTTTGGATGAAAGCGGAAATATGCTTACCGAATATCTAAAAAGCAAAACCCCGCCCGAAGCTACTCCAAAGGATATTGTTTCTGGAATTATAGAGTTGATTAAGCCTTTTCCTGTTAGCTATAACCGCGTATCGATCGGTTTTCCAGGATATGTTAAAAACGGAATTGTTAAAACCGCCCCTAACCTGGCAAAAAACAAATGGACAGATGTTGATCTCGCGCAGCGTGTTGCTAACGAGTTAGGTAAATCGGTACGTTTGGTAAATGATGCCGATCAACAAGGCTTAGGTGTGGTTGAGGGCAAAGGCTTTGAAATTGTTTTCACAGTAGGTACGGGTTTTGGAACGGCTTTACTATTCGACGGAGAATTACTGCCGCATTTAGAACTCGCCCATTTCCCGATCAACAAGGAAGAAGATTATGATGATTATATCGGAAATAAGGCTTTCGAAAAGATTGGAACTGAACGCTGGAATAAAAGGCTCAAAAAAGTAATCGAAATCTACAAAACGGTTTTCAATTATGATACCTTATATATTGGTGGTGGCAATTCCAAACAAATAGACTTTAAACTGGAAAGCAATATTAAAATTGTAACCAACAGAGACGGGATTAAAGGCGGTGCAAAACTTTGGAAACTGGCCGACAAGTACAACATCTTTACTGTTGAGCCTAAAAAATAATAATCTTTATTACAATCTTTTAACAACAATAGCTGCAATATTAATTTGTAAATCCTAATTTTGGGTGCATTATAAAAAATAAAAAATGGCAAATAACGATTCAAAAAAATATAAATTGGGAATGATCGGTTTAGGCACAATGGGCCGGAACTTATTATTAAACATGGCTGATAAAGGCTTCTCTGTAACAGGTTACGATAAAGACAGAAAAATGATCTCGAAACTTGAAGAAGAAGGCAAGAAACACAACTTAGAAGGATTTGACGATATTGAAAGCTTTATTTCTAGCTTACAAACACCACGTACATTAATCTTATTAGTACCAGCCGGACCAATTGTAGATAGCGTTATTGCAGAACTAAAACCACTTTTAAGTAAAGGCGATATTATTATCGATAGTGGAAACTCACATTTTACCGATACCAACCGCCGTGTCGACGAACTGGAGAAAGATGGTTTACATTTCTTCGGAATGGGTATTTCTGGTGGCGAAGAAGGTGCACGTTTTGGTCCGAGTATGATGCCAGGTGGCGATAAACAAGCTTATAACGTAGTTAAAGATGTTTTTGATGCTGTAGCTGCAAAAGTTGGAACCGATCCATGCGTAACTTACATTGGCCCAGGTGCTTCTGGCCACTTTGTTAAAATGGTACATAATGGAATTGAATATGCCATTATGGAGCTTATTGCTGAAGTTTATGGCATTCTTAAAAATGGCTTAGGCTATTCAAACGATGATATATACAAGGTATTCAAAAAATGGAACGAAGGCAGGTTACAATCTTTCTTATTAGAGATTACTGCCGAAATTTTTGTTTTTAAAGATGCTGAAACTCAAAACGATCTTTTAGATCAGATCAAAGATG
This sequence comes from Pedobacter sp. 22163, assembly GCF_052045595.1. Classification (NCBI taxonomy): domain Bacteria; kingdom Pseudomonadati; phylum Bacteroidota; class Sphingobacteriia; order Sphingobacteriales; family Sphingobacteriaceae; genus Pedobacter; species Pedobacter sp. 22163. Next base: position 295,877 of record NZ_JBQEPM010000001.1, read on the forward strand.
AGGCACGTTCAAAAGGTACCGGAAAATGGACATCAGAGGTTTCAATGGAACTTCAATTACCTGTACCAACCATTAATGAGGCTGTTTCTAACCGCGATTTATCTAAATTCAAAAAGCTAAGGGTTTCTTTAGAAGAGGCTTTTGGCAAAAAAGACACCAAAATAGCTGTTACTATTGAAGAACTGGAAGATGCATTTTACTTCTCTATGATCAGTGCTTATGCACAGGGTATGCATTTACTGGTTCAGGCTTCAAAAGAATACCAATACGATTTACAGTTACAGGAAATTGCTAAAATCTGGCGCGGTGGCTGTATCATCAGGGCTAAATTTTTAGAAGATATTTATCAGGCTTATGATAAAAACAACGCTTTAGAACATTTATTTGGCGATGCCGGTATCCAGAATATTATCAAAGGTACTTTAGCTGGTACACGCAAAACAATTAGTGCATGTATCAATTCCGGTTTGGGTATTCCTGCATTTGCGTCTACCCTAACCTATTTCGATACCATTACCACAGCTAGAATGCCTTCTAACTTAATCCAGGCACAAAGAGATTTCTTTGGAGCACACACCTTTGAGCGTATCGATAAAGATGGTGTTTTCCATGCTGATTGGAATAAATTATCATAACCTATTAGATTCACGAACAAGAACATAAAATGAAAACCAAAACCGCATTAAACCCTACCATTTTTGTAATATTTGGTGGAACAGGTGATTTAAACAAAAGAAAATTAGCACCTGCCCTATATAATTTATTTATTGAGGGTTACATGCCAGATAAATTTGCAATTATTGGTACAGGCAGAACCGAATTTACCGACGATAGCTACAAAGCTGCTTTAGAAGATGCTGTAAACCAGTTTTCGCGCAGCGGAAAAGTAAAAAAAGAGAAATGGGACGATTTTGCAAAGACAATGAACTACTGTCCTACCGATTTTGCCCAGCCAAAAACTTTCGAAAACCTAAAAGGAGCTGTAGAAAAATACCAAAAAGAATTTGGAGCCGGAACACAGGTAATTTTCTACCTGGCAGTTGCACCTAATTTCTTCCCGATTATTGCTGAATGTTTGCAGAAATATAAACTTACGCAAGACGAAGACAATAGCCGTATCGTTATTGAAAAACCTTTCGGTCATGATTTAGAATCAGCAAAAGAGCTGAATACATTATTGAGCACTATTTTTACAGAAAAGCAGATCTATCGTATCGATCATTATTTAGGTAAAGAAACCGTACAAAACATGATGGCTTTCCGTTTTGCCAATGCATTGTTCGAGCCGTTATGGAACAGGTCTTATATCGATCACGTTCAAATTTCGGTAACCGAGCAGTTAGGCGTGGGCGATCGTGGAGGTTATTATGAAGGTTCTGGTGCTTTAAGAGATATGATTCAGAATCACCTGTTGCAATTGCTTTGTTTGGTTGGAATGGAAGCGCCAATTAATTTTGATGCCGATGAAATCAGGAACCGTAAGGTGGAGGTTTTAAGAGCAATGCGTCCTTTTTCTGCTGAAGATATCCGTTTCCATACTGTTCGGGGTCAATATAGTAAAGGTTGGGTTGAAGGTAAGGAAGTTCCTGGATACCGTCAGGAAAAAGGTGTTGATGCACATTCTAATACCGAAACTTTTGCTGCTGTTAAATTCCATATCGATAACTGGAGATGGCAAGGTATTCCTTTCTATTTAAGAACTGGAAAACGTTTGAACCAAACTTCATCTTTAATTACCATTCAATTTAGAGATGTTCCGCATCAGATTTTCTCATCAGGTGTAACCGAAAACTGGCAACAAAACAGGTTGGTCATCAGCATACAGCCAGAAATGAGTATCCGTATGCAGGTGCAGGCCAAAAGACCTGGATTGGATATGGTATTAAACCCAGTTGATATGGTGTTTGATTATAAAGGAACTTACGAGGGCGATACACCAGAAGCTTACGAAACTTTATTATTGGATGCCATGATGGGCGATCAAACCTTGTTTATGCGCGGCGATCAGGTAGAAGCAGCATGGGAACTGGTCATGCCGATTTTAAATACATGGGAAAGCAAAAAATCAATCAACTTCCCTAACTACCCTGCCGATAGCTGGGGACCAGAAGAAGCTGAAGCACTTATTGCAAGAGATGGTTTCCACTGGTTTAACTTGCCATTGAAGAATAAGGAATAAATTTTTACCCGGGTCGTCACCCTGAATTTATTTCAGGGTCTTGTTCAAGATAGATGCTGATCCCGAATATTCGGGGCAGCATAACGGCTCTTATTAGTTACAAAAATGAATTTACTCATATACAAAACATTAGAAGAACTGAATCAGGATCTGGCAGATTATGTAATTAAAATTGCAGAAATGTCCATTGAAGAAAACGACCGTTTTAATTTCGTATTAACTGGCGGCAGTTCTCCTAAAGCACTTTATCATCTTCTGGCTACAGAAGGTCAGCACAGAATTGATTGGGGAAAAGTATACTTCTTCTTTGGTGATGAGCGCAACGTTCCGGCCAATGATGATAACTACAACGGATTAATGGCTAAAAAAACAATTCTTGATCCATTAGGCATTAAAGAAGACCATATTTTCTACGTTGATACCACTTTGGCTCCAGAAAAAGCCGCTATCGAATATAAAAAAGCAATCGATAAACACTTTAACGGAGAAGATCTAATTTTCGATTTAATCCTTTTGGGTATGGGCGATGATGCACATACGGCTTCGATTTTCCCACACACCACTTTGGTTAAAGATGAAGAAGTAAATGTGGCTTCCGTTTATGTAGAGAAATTGGATACGTATCGCATCAGTTTTACTGCACCGTTAATCAACAAAGCCGATAATGTAGCATTTTTGGTTTTTGGAGAGAATAAAGCCGAAGCTTTAAAACATGTTATTGGCGATGAGCAAAAAGATGTTGCAACTTATCCTTCCCAGTTAATTGATCCGATTGACGGAAAATTAACCTGGTTTACCGATGAGGCCGCAACAAAATTATTAGAAGATTAAAAATTATGATGTCTGAAGAAAAACATTTATCAGACTTTTTAAACGGAAAAACGGAATATACCTTAGGGTTATTCCGTTTTTTTGTTGAGCAATTGACCGAATTAGGAGAGATAAATCTCAGACCTACAAAATCCATGATTGCAATCGAATCAAAAACCAATTTTGCATACATTACACAATTGGGGAAAAACTTTATTCATGTGGTTATTCCTTTCAATCAACCTTATGAAAACAATCTTTGCTTTACTAAGATTGCACAGGTGCCAGGAACGGATCAATTTAACCACCATTTGAGGATCTTCTTTAAAGAAGACGTCAATGATGAAGTGAAAAGCTTTTTAAGGATGGCGATGGAGTGAGCTACGTGACCCAGAAAATAGTTGCTGTTGGATGTTACCATCCGACAGTTTAATAAAAATATTTTTTTTTGTCAGATGGAAACATCTGACACCACCACCAAATCGATTAAACAAAATACGTCACCCTGAACTTGTTTCAGGGCCTATAGTGCGCTGTAGTAATTTTCAAGACCAAAGATCCTGAAACAAGTTCAGGAGGACGATCCTTGTAGGATTACCCTTAGGGGTGCTGTTGGATGTTACCATCCGACAGTTTAGTAAAATAAATTTTTGTGTCAGATATTTCCATCTGACACAAAATATTGGCCGTCATTGCTGACGTTCACAGGTAAAAGTCTCTAATCCAATTTCTCTTCAATCAACAATTTAATAATCCCATCGGCCATCCCCACTTTAGGTACATAAATCTGTTTTATACCAGTCCACTTCATTAAGGTTAAATAAATCTCACAGGCCGGGATAATTACGTCTGCACGGTCGGGGTTTAAGCCCAGCGTATTAATTCTTTCTTTCAATGAATAACTGGTTAATTTATTATACATCGAATTTAGCTTCTGCAACGATAAAGGCGCATTTTCTTTCTCATCCGACATGCGAAACAATTTATTGATATTGCCACCTGTACCTATACCAGCCAAATGTTTATATTCTTTTGTATGCTCTTTTACCCAATCTTTCATTTCATCCCAGGTTTCTTCCTTGTCCTGGTTGTCGAGCATCCTGATCGTACCTATATTAAAAGATCTCGATGCTTCCGGAGCACCTTTTACAAAAACCGACAGTTCGGTACTACCTCCACCCACGTCAATATATAGGTAATTTTTATTTTCATCTAACTCTTCTTCAATATGGTTAGCGTAAATAATATTCGCTTCCCGCTGCCCCTCAATAATCTCTAAAGTAACGTCGGCTTCCTTTTTAATTAGCTTCACAATATCTTCTCCATTACGGGCCTCGCGCATGGCAGATGTAGCACAGGCCAAATATTCTGAAACATGATAAACATCCATCAGATTTTTAAAAGCAGTCATGGTTTTTACCAGATCTGCAGATTTTTTCTCCGAAATATATTGATCCAAGAATGCATCATCTCCCAACCGGAGCGGCACACGTATAAGGGTGTTCTTTTTGTACTTATATTTTCCGTCTTGTTTGCTAATATCAGCAATGAGTAACCTCACCGCATTCGAACCGATATCTATAGCTGCGTATCTTAACATTATGATTGATGCTTGGTTTTTAAATAGTTGTAGATGTCTACCTGCGCCCTTATCTTTTTACTTAATCTGTTTTTATGGTATTTATTATTGTTCAAAGCATTGATCTGCCTCGATTTGGTATTATCCTGCAGTTGCAGATCGATAATATCCTGTATCTCCTGTTTCACATCATGATCTAAAACCGGGAATCCTACCTCTACACGGTGTTCGAAATTTCTGCTCATTAAATCTGCAGATGATAAATACATGTCGTTTTTACCGTTATTACCAAAAATATAAACCCTGGCATGTTCCAAAAACTTATCGATAATACTAATGGCGGTAATATTTTCACTAAAACCCTTTACTCCAGGTACCAGACAGCAGATACCACGGATAATCAGCTGAACTTTAACCCCGGCATTGCTCGCATCGTAAAGTTTGGCAATAATCCCTTCATCAGCTAAACTATTTACCTTTAACATGATGTAGGCCAGTTTGCCCTGTTTAGCATTCCTGATTTCGCGGTTAATAAAATTGACCAGTTTCGATCGGCTCTCCAGCGGCGAAACAATCAGGTGTTTAAATCCCTTCGTTACAGTACGCTTGCTCAACGCATCAAAAAGTTTTACCAGATCGTTGGTAATCTCTTTCTTTGCGGTGAAAATACTATGGTCGCAATATAAACCTGCGGTTTTCTCGTTAAAGTTTCCTGTTGCTAAGTTTGCGTAGTAAACTGGCTTATCTTTTTCAATCCGTTTAACCAAACAAATTTTAGAGTGTACTTTGTAGTCGGTTAAACCGTAATTTACCTTAACACCCTCCTCCATTAAGCGGCTGGTCCAGTAAATATTAGCCTGTTCATCAAAACGGGCTTTAAGTTCTAATAAAACAGAAACTGCTTTACCATTTTTGGCAGCATTAATTAATGCATTGATTACTTTTGAGTTTTCGGCTAACCGGTATAAAGTAATCTGTATTTCGGTTACTTTCGGATCAATTGCAGCTTCACGCAAGAACAAAATAATATAGTCATACGATTGGTAGGGTAAATTCACTAAATAATCGCGCTGGGCAACTTTATTGAACATACTTTGGGTTCTGTGCAAATCGTGTACCTTCAGAGGCACATTCGGCGGATATTCCAATTCCTTTTTACCTACATTCGGGAAGGCAATAAAATCGCCAAACTTATGGTAACGGTTACCCGGAATTAAACTTTCAGCCTCAAGCTTGAGTTTATTCACCAGCACAGTAAGCATGTTTAAGGGCATAGCCGAATCGTAAAGCAAACGCATTGGTTTCCCTTTTTTGCGCTTCTCTAAACTGCTTTTTAAATCCTCAATAAACTTATCATTAATGTTTTTGTCAATATCCAATTCGGCATCCCGTGTTAACTGGATCGAATAAGCCTCTAAATTATCGTAAGAGAAAACATAGAATATATCGTCTAAACAATACCTGATAATGTCTTCAGCCAGAATTATAAATTTTAGATCGTTTGTTTCTGGCAGAACCAAAAACCGCGGCAAATTAGGCGGAATTTCAATGAGCGCATATTTTTCTTTAACTTTTGTATCCTTTTTAGAAAGTTTAACAAAAAAATATAAATACCGGTCTTTCAATTCTGGAAAGGGTTTATCCATATCCAGCATAATCGGAACCAGATTAGATAAAATCTTATCCCTGAAATGATTTTTAACAAACTCACCCCTGCTTACATTCAGCTGGGTATCGTTTAAAATAAAAATTCTGTTTTGAGCAAGCTCGTTTATTAACGTAGCCTGGAAAAGCTGTTCGAATTTTCTTTCCTGTTTTACAACAATATTTTTAATCTCATTCAGAATTTTCTTTGGATTAAAACCCAAAAGTGCTTTAGCTTTATCGTTCAGATTGGTTAGCCGGGTCATGGTGGCCACACGCACACGGTAAAATTCCTCTAAATTTGAAGAAAATATAGATAGAAATTTAATCCGTTCAATCAGCGGAACTGTTTCATCGGCAGCTTCTTGCAGTACACGTTCGTTAAAGTAAAGCCAACTGATTTCGCGGTTTAAAAAAGGGATCTTCTTATTGCTCATTTAAAAAAATAAAAAATCCCTGCCAAAACAGGGATGCTCAAAACTGCACATTAATTTGTTAAATCGATGTTAATTCATTTACACGTTAACGTTAACAAATTTATTTTTTAGTAGGTATTTTCGTCTCTTTATTAACTGATGTAGCAGTTTTAGCAACCGTTTTTTTAACAACAGGAGCTGGTTTTGCAGGAGTAGCAGCAGGCGTTATTGCTTTTTTAACTACTGCAGCAGCTTTTGCTGGTGCTTTACTTGCTGTACTTGCCGCTTTTTTGGCAACTGTTGTGGCATCTTTTACAGCTTCATTTGCTTTTGCAACCGGTTTTGCCAATACTTTTTCTGCTTTTTCTTCTGTTTCTATTGCCGCAACCTTAATGCTCTGTACTACTGGTTTAGCCTTTGCAACGGCTTTTTTAACCACTTTCTGAGCAGTTTTTTCAGACTTACTTACCGCTTTGGCAACTGGTTTTTTCGCTGCTTTTGCTTTCTCTTTTGATGCATGTAACAAATCATCAATTTTCTGTCCCACATCTGCCTTTACAATGGTAAATTTTTTGGTTAATTTTTTAGCCACACGCTTACTTGCTTTCCCTACCTCCGTACTAATTTCCGATACATCATGACCTAAACTTTTGATCACATCCAAGAACTTATCCGTAATCGACTGCTCCAATTGTTTCTTCACTTCTTTTTTGGTGATCTTTTTTTGGGACTTCGGTTTAGTGGTTTTCATATTATTTTTCGTTTTTTTGTGAGGATGGATTAATTTCTATTAAATCTACTTATTTTTTTACTTTAAAGCTAAAACCATGCCTTCTTTTGATATTGTAAGTAAAGTTGATGCGCAAACATTAGACAACGCAATTAACAATGCTAAAAAAGAAATTCTTAACCGATTCGACTTTAACGGATCGAAAAGTACCATCGATCTCGATAAAAAAACAAACGTAGTAACCATCGTTACTGAAGATGATATGCGATTAAAAGCAATCGAAGGTTCCATTATCTCGCGGATGATGAAACAGAATTTAGATCCGAAAAGTTTAGATTTTGGCGATGAGCATCAGGCCTCCGGCAACATGATCAGAAAAGAAATCAGTATTAAAGAAGGATTAGATAAGGAAGCAGCAAAAAAGGTCGTGGCCAAGATCAAAGCCAGTGGATTAAAAGTTCAACCTGCCATTATGGACGATCAGGTTAGAGTAACCGCAAAAAAAATCGATGATCTGCAGGCCGTGATGAATCTTTGTAGAAATGAAGATTTCGGTCAGCCATTGCAGTTTATTAATATGCGCAATTAGAAAGCTTAAATGGTTAATAGGTTAACTGTGGAGAGGCTTAGAAAACTTAGCTAATTCTTTAAGTGGATTTTGAAAAAATTCACTCATTTAATCATTCAAAATTCAATCATTAATCAAAATGGAAATCAGCGAAAACGGTTTTATATTTTCCGATAAAAAAGAGCTTTTAGATCTCGAAGCCATACATCATTATTTAAGTGTAGAATCTTATTGGGCAAAAGGCATTCCTTTAGATACCGTAAAACGTTCTATTGAAAACTCACTTTGTTTTGGCATTTACAAAGGAACAGAACAGGTAGGTTTTGCCCGTTGGGTAACGGATAAGGCAACCTTTGCATGGCTTTGCGATGTATACGTGAAAGAAAGTTACCGTGGTTTGGGCTTATCAAAAAAGATGATGTCGTTTATGATCTTCCATCCGGATTTACAAGGCTTGAGGCGTTACCAGTTGGCTACTTTAGATGCACATGGCCTATATGAACAATTCGGTTTTTCGCCAATTAAAAATCCAGAAAGCCAAATGGGCATCGTTATTCAAAACGCATACAGTAAGGCATCAGAACAGATATAAAACCTTTTTTCAACTCTCTTGTTTTTCATACACATCAAAACATAGAGAAAACATGAAAAAGATATTTTTATTATCCACAGCTTTTGCCCTGGCGCTTTCATTTCAGGCTTGTCAAACTGCAGACAAGAAATCGGCAACCACAAAAGACAGTGTTGCTGGCGATACCAATATGGTAAATGGCAACCATGCTACAGGATCAGAAAGCACAGAATCGGGTGTTGATGAAGCGGGTGCAACTTTTTTAAGAAAAGCAGCAATTGGAGGTATCATGGAAGTTGAAGCCGCTAAGATTGCGCAGAAAAATGCAAAAAGTGCTGAGGTGAAAGATTTCGCCGCTAAAATGTTAACTGATCATACAAAAGCCAATACAGAATTGAAAGCTTTGGCTGTAAACAAAAAAGTAATCACCCCAGATGCATTGCCGGCCGAAGATCAGATTCATTTGGATGAAATGAAGAAATTGACGGGCACAGCTTTTGACAAACATTATATGGTTATGATGGTTACCGATCATGAAAAAACAGTAGCTTTATTTAAAACGGGGATGCAAAACCGCGATCAGGCAATTAAAAGCTGGGCAGGCAACACTTTAAGTGTAATCGAGTCTCATGATGAAATGGCGAAAAAAATCGTTGCCAGTATGAAATAAATAGAGGTCATTTTATTTTAAAGATGAAAATCCTGAAAATGAATTTCAGGATTTTTTTCGTTACCAAAATGTGTGAAAAACATCATTTTTAATACAATTTCTTCCAATAAAAAAATTAAAATTAACTTTCGCCGTTTAATACAAAAATACATAAATGAATAAGAGTAGAATTTTTAGCGCGCTGTTAAGTATTGCGCTTGTGAGTGCGGTACCAACTTTGGCCAATGCGCAAAAAGCCAATTGGCAAAATCTTGATCTAAAAAGTGATAGTACATTCGGAATCAGTACCGAAAAAGCATATAAAGAACTTTTAAAAGGTAAAAAATCTGTTAAAGTTATCGTAGCAGTTAATGATGGTGGCGTAGAAGCTACCCATGAAGACTTAAAACGAATTATGTGGGTAAATACCAAAGAGATAGCCGGCAATGGCAAGGATGATGATAAGAATGGCTACATCGACGATATAAATGGCTGGAACTTTATTGGCGGCCCTAAAGAATCTGTAAACTTCGAAACTTTAGAATTAACCCGTTTGGTTCGTCGCGATCAGGTCCGTTTTGCCAATACTACAGACGCAAATGTAGCAGAAAAAGATAAAAAAGATTTCGAAATTTTTAAAGCAGAAAGAGCCGACTTAGAAAAACAATTGGCAGAAGCCAGGGAAAATCTGGCAGGTATTACTGGTTTTAAAACAGCTTTAGACGCTGTAGTGAAGAAAATCGGTAAAGAAAACCCAACCATAGAAGATTTTAAAAACTTCAAACCATCTACAGAGGTTGAAGGCAGGATCCAAAATGTACTGAGCCAGCAATTAGAAAAAGGTAGCTTCAAAGATTTTTACGAAGATCAGATTGTAGAAGGACTGGATTACTATACGCGCCAGGTCAATTATAACTTAAACCTCGATTACGATCCACGCTCAATAGTTGGCGATGATCCAAACAACGTTAAGGAGAAATTTTATGGCAATAACGACGTTGCAGGTCCTGATGCCATGCACGGCACACACGTAGCCGGTATCATTGCTGCTGATAGAACCAACAAACTTGGTATTTTAGGTGTAGCGGATAACATTGCCATTATGGGTGTTCGTTGTACGCCAAATGGTGATGAAAGGGATAAAGATGTTGCTAATGCTATTCGTTACGCTGTTGATAATGGTGCAAAAGTAATCAACATGAGTTTTGGCAAGGCTTATAGCTGGAACAAAGCCATCGTTAATGAAGCTATGAAATATGCGGTATCTAAAGATGTATTGATCGTTCAGGCAGCGGGGAACGAAAATAAAAATATCGATGTAGAAAATAATTTTCCTAACCACAAAGATTTAGATGAGAAGACTATTGCATCATGGATTACCGTTGGTGCTTCAGGTCCTAAAGATGATGAAACACTAAAAGCCAGTTTCTCTAATTTCGGCAAAACTCAGGTAGATGTTTTTGCTCCTGGCGTTCAGATTTATTCTACCGTACCGGGTTCTAAATACAAAAATTTAGACGGCACCAGTATGGCCTCTCCTGTTGTAGCTGGCTTAGCAGGATTAATCCGCTCGTATTATCCAAAATTAACTGCGGCGCAGGTAAAAGAAATCATCGTTAAATCGGTTACCAAAGTTAACCATAACGTAGAGTATGCTAAAGGTGAAGAACCTGGTGCAGAAAAAGTTTCTATCCCATTCTCTGATCTTTGTATCAGTGGCGGAATTGTTAATACTTACAATGCATTAAAGTTAGCGGCAACTTACTCGGGTAAAGCGGTTGCGAAATAATTTTTCTGTTTGTCATTCTGAGCGAAAACGAAGAATCTTCATAAAAAATGCGTCCTGATATAAAATCGGAACGCATTTTTTGTTTAGAATATTTAGAGAAGTCAAGTTTTAAAAACTTGACTTCTCTGGATTTGAACGAAATAATTATACTAGTATCTTATCCGGCGTAATCGGCAATGTCCTGATCCTTTTTCCGGTAGCATTAAAAACAGCATTGGCTACAGCGGCAGAAAAACCGATCAATGCAATTTCACCCATTCCTTTTGCACCCATCGGATTAATGTAAGGATCGGGTTTATTGATAAAGTTAACATCAATTTCTGGCACATCGGCATTTACCGGAACATGGTAATCGGCAAAATTATTATTGATATATCTTCCATAACGGTGGTCGATAATAGATTCTTCGGTTAAAGCCATGCCAATACCGCCAACAGCACCACCGAGCATCTGGCTTCGGGCCGTTTTTGGACTTACAATGGTACCAGAATCGCCCACAGAAACGATTTTACTCACTTTTACTACGCCTGTAAGCTCATGAACCTTTACCTGTACAAAGTGGATGGAAAACGAATACATGGAGTAATTATCCCTTTCCTTTCCCCCCTGACTTTCTTTGGTTACTTCTATTTGCGGAAGATTATTCTTTTTTAAAACATCAACAAAATTAGCCGTTGCATCCATATTCGAATTTGCAGCCAGTTCCGCAATCGCAGATTTTAACGCTACACAAACATCATTAACTGCCGAACCTACTGTAGATAGCGTAGCGGAACCGCCCTGACTAGGCGCGGGCGGCAAAGAAGAATCACCCAATTCGAAAGTAATTTTATTTACAGGGATCTTCAGCAGTTTATTGGCGATTAAAGTCATGCCAGTTCCTGTTCCCGGGCCGATATCGCTTGTTGCACTTTGCAAAAGCAGCGATCCATCAGCCTTTAAAATGCCCTTCACACTAGCTTTACCTCTATTGGCGTTGAAAACGCCAATACTTACGCCATAACCTGTTTGCCATGGTCCTTCAATCAAGCTGCCTGGCTTATTTTTCCGGTTGCTCCATCCTATTTTTTCTGCCCCGATTTTATAAGCTTCTTTTATGTTTTTGCTCGAAAAGGGTTTGTTTTTCTGCTGATCGGTTTCAGGGTCGTTTTTTATTCTGAAATCCAATGGGTCCATATCAAGGGCATGTGCCATTTCATCAATAGCACTTTCAAGGGCAAAAGCTCCTGTAGCCTCTCCAGGGCCGCGCATCCATATTGGAACGCCAAGATCTACCGGAACAATGGCATAAGCCGTATTTACGTTATCGCATTGGTACATAAACTTCGCCATATTCACCACGCCTTCGGTAAAGTTCTCATAAGTTGAAGTTTCACCATAAGCCCTGTGTGTAATCCCTGTTAATTTACCATCTTTATTTGCGCCCAAACCAATGGTTTGTATCGCTGCCGGCCGATTACCAACCATGGTAAACATCTGCATCCTGGTAATCACCACTTTTACAGGTTTACCAATATGTTTAGAAGCCATTACCGTTGCAATTTCCAACGGCCAGGTGCGTAAAGCCATACCAAAACCACCGCCAACAAACTCCGAATTTACCTGAATATTCTCCATTGGAATTTTAAAAACATTTGCAATGGTGCCCTGAGTAGCTTTTACGCCTTGTGTTTTGGCATAAACAGTAAGCTGGTTATTTGGCCTCCAATCGGCGATAATTCCGTGCAGTTCCATCGGATTATGCGTTTCGATAGGCAGGAAATATCTTTCTTCGAGCTTCACCTCTGCTGTTTTATAAGCGTTTTCTATACCACGCTTATAGTCGGCCTGACCTTGAAGTTTTTTCGCTTTAGGATCTTTTAAAGCTTTTTCAAAATCGGTGTTAAAATCCTCTTTAGCATAAGTTGCTTTAACCAATGAAGCTGCATGAGTTGCCCTTTCGAAGGTATTGGCTACTACAATTGCAATCGGCTGTCCATTGTAGAAAATTTTGTCGGTATAAAAAATCTTCATCTGTGGACCACCTTCCTGCTCGTAAGCAGCTGCCGATGGCTTATTTAAATGCGAAATCACAGCAATAACACCTGGTGCTTTTTCAGCCGCCTTGGTATCGAGCGCTGTAATTTTTCCTTTGGTAATGGTACTGGTCACCAAAACACCATAGGTTAAACCTGGTAATTCGTATTCCGCAAAGTATTTAGCTTGCCCCGTAACTTTTAAAACTCCATCTACGCGGTCGTTGTCGTCTTTTAAAATTCTCTTTTCCATAACTAAGCTTTAGATTTTGCAAGATTCAACGCCTCGATTATTGTATTGGGTGCCAGTTTAAGTTTAAAGTCATTTCCTCCAAAACCTTTTGCATCCTTCATGGCTAGTTGGGCTGCCTGTTCAAAATTCGATAAGGTGGCTTCTTTTCCTTTTAAGAAATTTTCGGATGCTGTTAAACGCCAGGGTTTATGCGCTACTCCACCCATTGCCAAACGAATATCCGTAATTTTATTATTGCTGAGCTCAAATGCTGCAGCTACAGAAACGAGTGCAAAAGCATAAGAAGCCCTGTCCCTAACTTTAAGATAATGATAGTTTTTGGCTAGGTTATTTATAGGAATTTCTAAGCGGATAATCATTTCGTCTGATTTTAAGTTATTGTCTAACTGCGGCGTATCTCCTGCCAGGCGATGAAAATCTTTAAATAATATCTTACGTTCTCCTTTGGCACTGGCCACCACCACTTCAGCATCTAAAGCAGTTAATGCCACGCACATATCACTTGGATGAACGGCAATACATTTTTCTGAAGTCCCGAAAATGGCATGCATGCGGTTAAAACCTTCCATGGCACCACAGCCAGTACCGGGTTGGCGTTTATTACATGGCATTTCGGTATCGTAAAAATAACCACAACGGGTTCGCTGCATCATATTACCACCAACTGTAGCTACATTTCTCAATTGGGCAGATGCGCCCGCCTGTAAAGCCCAGGAAAGTAATGGTAGTTTCTCTTTGATCATCGCATTGTCTGCAACTGCCGAATTAGAAGCCAAAGCACCAATATGGATTTTATTTCCAATCTGTTCGATGTGTTTTAGCGGAACATGATTGATATCGATGAGTTTTTCGGGTGCCGTAACACCTCTTTTCATCAGATCGATCAGGTTTGTTCCACCCGCCAGAAATTTTGCGTTTTTATCTTTTACCAATAAGGCAATTGCTGATTTTGCCGTGGTTGTTCTTAAGTATTGAAAATTGATCATACCTTCTCGCCTCCTTCCTTAACTTCAATAATCGCATCAACTATATTAGGATAAGCACCACATCTACAGATATTTCCACTCATATATTCACTTATTTCTGCTCTCGAACTGGTATGCCCTTCGCGTACACAGGCCACGGCCGACATAATCTGACCAGGCGTACAATAACCACATTGGAAACCATCATGTTTGATAAATGCAGCCTGCATAGGATGCAAAGTATCGCCGTTGGCCAACCCTTCAATCGTGGTAATTTTCTTTCCTTCATTCATCACGGCTAAACTCAGGCAAGAATTTACCCGCTGTCCATCAACATGAACAGTGCAAGCGCCACACTGGCCATGGTCGCATCCTTTTTTAGTGCCTGTTAGGTGTAATTCTTCACGCAAATAATCTAAAAGCGTTACCCTGGGCTCAACCGTAGTTTGATATGCTTTATCATTTACTGTGAGTTTTAATGGGATTTTCTCGAAAAGTTGAGCGAAACGTTCATCGGCATTGCTTTCAGCTGCTTTAACCGCAACACCCGGCGTTAGTGCAATGGCTGTAATTACCGAACTTTTTTTGAGGAAATCGCGCCTGCTATCACCCTGATTTGGTTTCTGATCGGAAGATTTCATAATTGGATATTTGGATATTGGGATGTAGTCCTAAGTTCGTAATTCTAAAGTTCAGAATATAGTAATTCAGAAATTTAGAATTATTCTATCGAGTAATATTTTTGTATAACTCACTAGAAATAAATCATTAACAAAATAATTTTCAAAATGTTCAACCAATTTATACTTTTATAACATGGACAACGTAAAACCACTACCCGATTTATCAGCAGAAGAACAACGCGTTTTAGGCGCATTAATAGAAAAAAGCCGCACCACCCCCGATTATTACCCAATGACTTTGAACAGTTTAACTGCCGCGTGCAACCAGAAAAGCTCAAGAAATCCGGTGGTAAATTACGATGAGGAAACCATAACGTTAACACTAAATCAACTTAAAATAAAAGGTTTAATCTCCACTGCCACAGGAGGGTCAAGCCGGGCAACTAAATACAAACATAACCTTGCTATTGTTTATCCGCTAGTGCCTTCAGAGTTGGCCATTCTCTGCCTTTTACTTTTACGCGGACCATTAACACCTGGTGAAATCAATAGCAATTCGGGAAGATTATATGAATTTGAAAGCATAGAAGAAGTTTTAGAACAGCTTCAGAAACTATCTGATGAAGAACCTGCATTTGTAAAACAACTGGCAAAAAAAGCTGGTCAAAAAGAGGCCCGTTTTGTTCATCTTTTAGGCGAACAGGCCGAAACCACTTCAGAACCTGAAACCGAAACAATAAGCACCCCACAATTTGATCCTACTGAACTGGAAAACAGAATAGAGAAACTAGAACTGGAAATTGAAGAATTGAAAGAGCTTGTTAATTTATTGATGGATAAGTAATTGGTTCATTAGTTCATTAGGCATTGGTTCATTGGTTTCTAACCCATTGGCATAACCAAAAGCGATTGTCGGTCTGAGCGTAATCGAAGACCGTTTATTACATTTTCCGTGCTTCTATGTTTCCGTGGCAGAAAATTATTAGGCCTTAGCGAGACGCTAAGACCATTGTAAGATCTCACATAACAGATCTCTCCATTTCGTTGCACTCCAGTCGAGATGACACACGATTTAAGCCTACATGAAACAAAAAAAGTGCCAGGCGATTAACCAGGCACTTTGTAATAAATCTATAAAATCTGACTAAGCCTCATACTTTTTAAAAATAGTACTCGCGGTGTGGCCACCGAAACCAAATGTATTATTTAAAACATAATTGATCTCCTTTTTAATACTTTCTCCCAACACAAAATTCAATCCTTTTGGAATGTTTTCGTCAAGATTTTTGGTATTAATAGTAGGCGGCACCACATTATCTCTGATCGATAAAATACTGATTACACTTTCTACCGCTCCTGCAGCACCAAGTAAATGACCCGTCATTGATTTAGTTGCACCAATTACGACTGGCAAACCATTGAATAAAGTGTTAATCGCCTGTAATTCACTTAAATCACCCAACCCAGTTGAAGTGGCATGTGCATTAATATAATCGATTTTATTTGCACTAATTCCAGCATCTTTTAAAGCTTTTGTCATACCCAAAGCCGCACCAATCCCATCAGGAGGAGTTCCCGTTAAGTGATATGCATCAGCGGCCATTCCACCACCAATAATTTCGGCATAAATGTGGGCACCACGTTGTAAAGCGTGTTCTAAATCTTCCAACACCAATGCCCCTGCACCTTCGCTCATCACAAAACCATCTCTGTCGGCATCAAAGGGTTTAGAAGCCCCTTGTGGATCCTCGTTGTTTTTAGATAAAGCCTGAGCGGCATTAAAGCCACCTACAGAAGACTTGGTTAACGCCGCTTCAGAACCACCAGCAATCATTACACTTGCTTTCCCTAAACGAATGGTATCAAAAGCATTGATAATGGCAGTATTAGATGATGCACAAGCAGACACGGTACAATAATTTGGTCCTCGCAATTTATGGCGGATGGAAATTGCTCCTGCGGCAATATCGACAATCATTTTTGGAATGAAATAAGGATTAAACCTTGGTGTTCCATCACCTGCATGAAATTCTTCCAACTGCGCTTCAAAAGTACCGATCCCACCATTTCCCGTTGCCCAGATTACACCAACTTCGGCCAATTGATCATCGGTCATTGCAGTAAAATCTAATCCTGCATCCTTTATCGCCTGATCGCTCGAGCCGATTGCATATTGGGTAAAAAGGTCGTACTTTTTAATTTCTTTCTTCTCCAGGTATTCTTCAGGATTAAAATCCTTTACTTCGCCCGCAAAGCGGGTTTTGAATTTACTGGCATCAAATTTTGTAATGGGACCGATGCCGCTTTTTCCGGCCAATATCTGTTGCCAGAATTGCTCAACGGTATTACCAAGTGGCGTTATAGCACCTAAACCTGTTACTACTACTCTTTTCATTTTAATAATTTTTAGTCAATATTCTTGAATAAATAATCGACCAATGATTGTACGCGTGGGGCAATAATTAATATAGCAGGGATGGCTACAATGTAAGAAATACCCCATGATTTTAACCAAACTTTCATAAAGATCGCTGTAAATCCAAGATTAACACTTATGGCCGCGAAAGTAACTATTCCTGTAGTAAAAACCGCCATAATAAATGCAAATGCTAGCTTCTTTTTCATCCCTGCTATATTTTTTAATTCTGTACTGAATCAACCCAGGATTTTCTGTTGGCATTCATCACATCCAGGGCATCAACCGGCGACTGTCTGAACAATTCGTAAATTTTAGCGGTATCGCCCACCCTGATTTCAAATTCATCATTGGCCAAAGCAGCTAAAAGGTCTTCTGCAACAACAGATGGTTTAATGCCGTTATGACCGCCAATTTCTTTTGAGAATTCGGTATCCACCAGTGGTGGCATCAATTCAAAAACCTTAACAGCAGTCTCTTCTAAACTTAACCTTAACGAAGTGCTGTAAGAATGTAGTGCAGCTTTACTGGCTGCATAAGTTGGCAATGTAACTCCAGGAACATAAGCCACAATAGATGAAACGTTTACGATAGCTGATTCGCGCTGTGCTTTTAAAACAGGCAGCAATTTTTGATTGATCCTGATAATCGATAAATAATTGGTCAACATTTCATCTTCTGCATTGGCAAAAGCATCCTGATTGGGGTCAGCTAAATTATACAGGATTGCTCTCCCTGCATTATTGATCACGATATTTAAATGAGGAAAATCGGCTTTGATGCGGGCTACCAATTGATCTACATCCTCAGCCTTGCTCACATCAGAAAGAATGGTGGTTACATTTTGTAATGATGCAGCAGCTGCATCTAGTCGTTCCTGGTTTCTACCAGTAATAATTACATGATTATCTAAAGCAGTTAACTGTTTTGCAATTTCTAGACCGATACCAGCTGTTCCGCCGATCAATAAAACGGTATTTTGTGAAGTTTTCATTATATGTTTTTTTTAAAATTTTAAGATTAAACAAGTGCTCACCGCGTGAGCATAAACGCTATTATTTTCATCAATTAATTGCGCTTCTACCAAGGCGGTACGTCCACCAAGGTTGATCACCTTCCCTACGGTTTTGAGTTTCCCGGTTTGGATGGTAACGGCTTTCAGGAAATTTACCTTCAGCTCTAAAGTGGTATATCCTTTTCCGGCAGGTAAAAGCGAATGGACCGAACAGCCCATGGCCGAATCTAAAATAGCAGTGATTACCCCGCCATGTACAGTGCCAATTGGGTTGTAATGAAACTCCTGAGGTGTAAATTCGAAAACAATATTGCCTTTTTCGATCAGGCTTACACTAAAATCCAAGGTATGTAATAATGGCGGCAGCGGAAATTTATGATCGCTCATGGCCTGCAGATAATCAACACCATCCATCTGCATAGCTTCCTTCGCTCCTTTCATTGGGTCTTCCCAAGTTATTGTTCTGGTTCTTTTCATAATAAAATACCAATCGGTATATTTTAGTTTAAAAATTTTTAGCTGAGGCTATTGATATATTTTTTTAACGAATCCATAATTAAATTCCAATGTGCAGGTTTTGCGGTCAACCTCGAAATCATGATGCCACCTTCTATTATAGCAATAATTGTTAACGCAACTTGCTCTGGATTGTGATCTGCATTGATTTCTTTAGTAGAAATACCTGATTCAACCAGTTTAGCAATTTTATTTTTCCAGCCTAAAACTGCTTTCAAAACTTTTTCCCGCAATTCGGGATGGGTATCATCAGCGTCAACTGCAGTATTTAAAACAGGACAACCTCCTTCTGACACTGTACCATCGATAAATTTTTGGTAAATATTAATGTATACCAAAAGCTTATCCTTTACGCTGACCTGTTTGTTCATGTCAGCATCTATCCTTGATGAAACATTTTTAAGGTTATAATCAAAAGCCGCCAGCGCTACTTCATCCTTATTAGCGAAGTTACCGTAAATACTGCCTTTGGTTAAGCCTGTGGCAGCAGTAATATCATTTAAAGAAGTGCCTGCATAACCTTTCATATTAAAAATAGGCGCCGTTTTCTCTACAATGAAATTTCTCGTTTTTTCGGCCTTGGTCATGTTCTTTTAAATTGATGATGCAAATATATACCAATCGGTATATTTAATCCAAATATTTTTATCATCGAAATCTCCTTTTAATTACATCAATTTATTTTAGGTTTGAATTTTGTAACTTTGATTTTATGAATAAGCCAGAAACCATTGAAGATTTTTACCAGAACAAATTTAGTTTCTTACCAGACAACCTACGGAACGGCGTAGGGCATTTTAACGTTTTCAAGTTAGAAGATTGTTTAAGGGATGATCATAAGCCAATGAGTTATAACCGAAGGGATTATTACAAAATCTGCCTTACCCGCGGACATAACGTTTACCACTATGCCGACAAAAGCATTGAGATTAATGGAACCGCTTTAATCTTCTTCAATCCGCTTGTACCTTATACCTGGGAACTGGCCAGTGGTAAACAAAGCGAGGTGACAGGTTATTTCTGCATTTTTACCGAAGCTTTTTTTACTGAAAAGATCCGTGGAAACATAGGTGATTTACCCATGTTTGTACCCGGCGGGAAACCAGCGTATATTTTAAATGAAAAACAAGACGCTCAAATAGAAAGCATTTTCGATAAAATGTTCGAGGAAATCAATACGGATTACATCTATAAATATGATTTGCTCAGAAACTATATTACTGAAATTACACACTTTGCGCTAAAAACACAACCATCTGAAACACTATTTAAACATACTGATGCCAATACAAGGATCACTTCTGTTTTTACGGAGTTATTAGAGCGTCAATTCCCCATCGAAACGACTACGCAAAGGCTTACCATGCGCTCAGCAAAAGATTATGCTTCGCAACTTTCGGTGCATGTAAACCACTTAAACCGTGCAATTAAAGAAACCACTGGCAAAACCACTACACATTATATTACTGAGCGTTTATTAAGTGAAGCTAAAGCCTTACTCAAGCATACCGACTGGAATATATCAGAAATAGGTTATTGCCTCGGTTTTGAAGAGCCTACACATTTTAATAACTTTTTCAAAAAACTAACTAACCACACCCCTACTTCTTACCGAATTGTTTGAATTTCGTAATCATAAGTTTGATTAACGTAATAAAACGAATTCATTTGCACTGTAATTTTGTCTTAACAAAAAGGAAAAAACTATGGGCAAGAAAAAAGTTTGGTTTATTACCGGAGCTTCAAAGGGCTTAGGATTAAGTTTGGTTCATCAGTTGCTAAATGCCGGCCAATATGTTGCGGCCACATCAAGGAATATCAGAGAACTTAAAAAAGCAGTAAATAATGATAGCGGAAAATTCCTTGCTTTAGCCGTTAACCTGGCCGATGAACAAAGCGTCGAGGATGCGATAAGGACAACTATTACAAAATTCGAAAGAATCGATGTAGTCTTCAATAATGCAGGTTACGGAATCGGAGGTAGTATTGAAGAGCTTAGCGATGCAGAAACACGCAACAGTTTTGATGTTAACGTTTTCGGAACACTGAATGTCATCAGAAAAGCTTCACCTTATTTAAGGGCACAACGAGCCGGACATATCATCAACATTGCATCAATTGCAGGTATTGCAGGCGCAACAGGCTGGGCGGTATATGCAGCAGCAAAATCGGCTGTAATTGCATTATCAGAAGTATCGGCAGAAGATCTAAAAGAATTTGGCATAAAAGTGACTGTCGTGGCTCCTGGTGCATTCAGGACCAGTTTTTTAACTACTGATTCGTTGATTTTGGCTGCCAATCCAATTGCCGAATACGAAGAAGTGCGGGCAATACACAGCAAATACCTAAAAATGGATGGTCAGCAGATCGGCGACCCCGAGAAAGCTGCTGCTGCAATGATCTCATTGGCAAGTATGCCTAATCCACCCCTTCATTTACTTTTAGGAAACGACGCTTTTCAAAGAGCAAACAACAAGTTAGAATCACTACAGAAGGAATTTAGAGACTGGAAAGCCATTACAATTTCAACAGATTTCGACAAAAATTAACTCAATAACAAAAACATTATGGAAAATCAGAAAGTATGGTTTGTAACAGGCGCATCAAAAGGCCTGGGACTTACATTAGTAAAAACATTATTAAGCAATGGCCTTAGCGTTGCTGCAACTTCAAGAAGCCTGAGCGATTTAATAAACGCAGTTGGTGAACACGAAAACTTTTTGCCACTAGCTGTTGATTTAATCGATGAAAGCAGTGTAGAGACCGCAGTTAGCCAAACGATCAGCAAATTTGGTCAGATAGATGTGGTGGTAAACAATGCAGGCTATGGCATGCTGGGTGCTTTAGAAGAGTTAAGCGATAAAGAATCACGCCAAAATTTCGATGTGAACGTTTTTGGTTCGTTAAACGTCATCAGAAAAGTACTTCCTCAATTACGGAAACAACAATCAGGTCATATTTTCAATATTTCTTCAATCGGTGGCTTTTCAGGTAACTTCCCTGGCTTCGGAATATATTGCGCTACAAAATTTGCGGTGGTTGGTTTTACCGAATCGTTAGCGGCTGAAGTAAAATCGATGGGAATCAAAGCAACAATTGTAGAGCCAGGTTATTTCAGAACGGCATTCCTAACTGAAGGATCATTAGCGGTACCGAATAAACCAATTGATGCCTACAAAGAGGTACGCGACTCGCAAGCGGCACACCAAAACGACATCAATAACCAACAGCCAGGCGATCCGGCCAAAGCAGTTGAGGTGATTATTGAAGCTTCAAAAAGTGAAAACCCACCGCTTCATTTATTTTTAGGCCCTGATGCTTATCAGGTAGCTGATGCAAAAATTGCAGATGTACAAAGAGATATGGCCAATTGGAAATATTTAGCAACCGCCACTAATTTTGATGAGGTTGGCGCGTAGTATCTAGAGCAATCGTCATTTCGAGTTTTAATTTATTACATAAAGCTCAATATAAATGACAAAAGGTTTTTAGCAGGGATTTATTGCTGCAAGAAATCGTCATTGCGAGAAGGCTTTTCAGCCGACGAAGCAATCTTACAACGACCGCTAGTAGCGTGAGCTTCAAGATTGCTTCGTGCCTCGCAATAGTAAAGGTTGATCTTATGTTCTAAAATATCGCCTTCTAAACCATTGCGCCAGGTTAACCAGTGCAATTAATGCTGGCACCTCAACCAACGGACCGATTACACCGGCAAATGCCTGTCCTGAATGGATACCGAAAACACCTATTGCCACAGCGATAGCCAATTCGAAGTTATTACCAGTTGCCGTAAACGCAATAGCGGTACTTTTGCCATAATCGGCTCCAAAATACCTGCCCGCAAAAAAACTGATTACAAACATGATCACGAAATAAATCACCAAGGGTAATGCAATTCGCAGTACATCAAACGGAATCTGTACAATTAATTCTCCTTTCAAACTAAACATCACTACAATGGTAAATAACAAGGCAATTAAGGTTATAGGCGAAATCATCGGTACAAAAGCAGAATAAAACCACTCTTCGCCTTTCCAATTGATCAGTACTTTTTGACTTATAATACCGAGTACAAACGGAATCCCAAGATAAATCCCTACACTCTTTGCAATTTCTGCAATGGAAATTGATACAGAAAGGCCTTTTAAACCAAAAACGGGTGGTAAAACCGTAATAAAAAAATAGGCAAATACACTGTAAAGCAATACCTGAAAAATACTGTTCAGCGCAATCAAACCAGCGGCATACTCTCGGTTCCCATCGGCAAGTTCATTCCATACCACCACCATGGCTATACACCTGGCAAGGCCGATCATAATTAAGCCAACCATGTATTCGGGATAGTCATGTAAAAATGCAATGGCCAGAAAAAACATCAAAATCGGGCCGATTATCCAGTTTAAAAAGAGCGAAGCGCTCAATATTTTTACATTTTTAAATACTTCGCCTAAATTCTGGTATTTAACTTTTGCCAAAGGCGGATACATCATCAGGATCAATCCGATGGCCAAAGGAATGTTTGTACTCCCGCTCGAAAATGAATTGATCAAGACCGCTGATGAAGGGAATAAAAAGCCTAAGCCCACCCCCAATAACATGGCTAAAAAAATCCACAGCGTTAAATAACGATCTAAAAAACTGAGGTTTTTTCTTTGAGCTGCCGGTGCACAAATATTTGCTGACATATTAGCGTTTTAGGTTTTTGTTTACAAAATCTTTCATGTAAACCTTCACCAGATCTCTTGTATTTCTAAACTCGGCCATGATTTCTTCATCGGTACCTACGGCTTTTGCAGGATCGGGAAAGTTATGGTGCAGTTTTATAGCCTGCGTTGGGAAATACGGGCAGCTTTCTTTCGCATGATCGCAAACGGTAATCACATAATCAAAAGGCACATCAAAATACTCCTCGATATTGTTAGAGGTTTGGCCTGAAATGTCAATTCCATCTTCGGCCATTACTTTCATTGCTCTTGGGTTAACACCATGAACTTCGATGCCAGCACTGTAGATTTTGGCGGTGTTTTGGGCAAAATGTTTCAAATAACCTTCTGCCAGTTGACTTCTGCAACTATTTCCGGTGCAAAGCACCAATACATTTTTCATGCCTATAAATTTTGAATCATTAACAACATCCACTTCCTGGAGAACAACTATTTTGATCAGCTACTAGATTAACCAGTTCGACTTTTTGTTTTATCGGCTGAGCAGGCGCACAACATTCTTCGCCGGCTTCGGTGGTACCACAGCTTCCGCCACGGTTAATCGCTTTGCATTGGGTAGCATCGGGTGTAAGATCCAAAACCAGGTTTTCCCCATCAATTTTAAATTCACCTGGAAACATCTGCCTCGTATCGAACGCAGAATTGCCAAATTCAATTTTCACAATTCCATTAGGGTTTAACGGCAGTTTGCTTTCTACCAGATTTATAATGGATAATGCTTTTTTTACCTGCATGGCCCTACCCTTTTCTTCTTCAGTAGGTTCCCATAACTGTACAATAATTTCGGTCCAGGCGTTCATCACACCTCCACAGTCTACCGAAACAATCGGTGCCTGTTTAATTTCGGTGATGTGATAATTGGCATTTACCCATTTACCTGGTGAATATTGAAACTGTAATACCAATTCTGGATGTTGCTGAAGCTCGGCCTTAAAGCTGCTCCATTCTGTATAAGATGTATTGATCATAATATTGCAATTTAACGATTGATTTAAGTAAAAAATTTTTAACAGCAGTTCTGTCCGCCTTTATATGAGGCAAAGAAATTGCCTAGCTGTGTTTGTAATAACTTCCAGGTTTTAGGTTCTATACAATAGCAAATACTCACCCCCTCGATAGTGCCTTGTATAATACCTGCATTTTTAAGTTCTTTTAAATGCTGAGAAATAGTAGCCTGAGCTAAGCCAAGTTCCTCAACCAAATCGCCACAGATACAAGTATTCGATTTAAGGATACGCTGAAGAATCGCAATCCGCGCAGGATGAGCCATTGCTTTTAATAACGCTGCCATTTGATTCTGCTCTTCGGTGAAAATTTCTGTTTTGGTAAGTCCCATAATTTTATATCGCAATATTACGATAGATAATTTAGATATCAAAATTTATTTTAATTTTCTATTTTCATCAGAAACAGATTATCTACAAAATTGGATAGTTTATTGGCCTTTTTGATTTTAAAAGAACCAATCGATACGAAAACACCTTATTTATGGAGGTTTGATTGTTGCAGGGAGTTTGTTGATTTTACTTTAGTCATATCTCGCGACTGCATTATTTATTCATTAGTTCTTTAAGGGATGCTTTAATTCAAATTTGGGCCCAGCTTCCTGATTCCCCTTAAGCCAGCCGTAATATTCGCCTAAAATGATACTGGACATTCCATCTGGCTCAGAAAAACCCCTTTGCACAAAGTAAGTTTGTAACCTTGAACCACCCCATAATCCCCAATTATTCCTGATCCACATGCCCAATCCATGATGTAAGCTCAATACATCGCTTCTTTCTTTAAAGTTTTTAATCATCTCCCTGTCAATTGGTTTTAAAATTTTATTTAACTGTAGAAAACAATCGTTAAGATTAACGGGGATATAAACATGATTAATAGAATCTAATGTTAAACGCTTGGCACGTTCCTTCTTTTGCTCTTCTTTCTCTATCAAAAGTTCTTGTTTAGCTAAAGAATCAACAGGGTTTCTGAAACCGCCCAGAAAGAATTTGAAATATTGTTTTTCTGTTTTTTCCGACAAAAAACTGGCATCAAAAGTATTGGTCGTCATTATTGCCCTAATTTTATTTTCATCAATTTCTTTGGCACAGCTTAGTGTGTCAATTTCAAAATTACCGCTTTTTGTAAGGTAGCCCGCTAAAACGATCCGATATATTTTATAATTATAAAAGTCGCTGGTGTTTGTCCCCACATACTTTAATCCAGTCTTATTTTCTATCTCTACTGCAAGTTTTTTATTGGTTTTCTTGATAACAAAATCTGGAATGTATTTATAGGCATATTCGAAAAAATCGGTTTTTGGCATCTCGCGTTTAAGTTTTTTGAGCTTTTCATAAACTGATCGGAAAGGAACTTTTTTTATAATTTCACGCTTTTTAAGATCATATAGCGTTACCATCTTTTTTGTATCTACACAGTAAACAACATCATTATAATTAAGCACATACTGCTCGTTTAAAAACTTCTCCTCATCACTTGTGCCTTCTTTAAATACGACAAGCTCTGGCTTGCTTTTTTGATAATCGATTACCATACTCGAATTATCGTAAAACAGATTACATTTCTCTACATCAGAATTACAGCTTGAAAATTCCTTTGTACTATAAGTTTCTGCCCTTTTTCCATCCTTATAGATAATAACATTCTTAAAACCATCATCATGATAAGTCGCATTTGCCAGATAAGCTATTGTGGAGCCATCATTCGAAATGGTTAAGAAATACCGGTCAAAAGTATATACATCAAATGAACGGTTGATTTCATACATTACTTTATCGGCCTTGTATACTATAGATCTGCCTCTGGTAGTTGGACATTCATCATCGTACGAATAAGATTTAACCGAGAATTTTCCGTTGGAAGAAAAAACTTCTGTGATTGGAACACGAGAGGTTGAAAACTGGCTAAAAGTAGGTATACCTAGTAATAAAAGAAATGCGAATGTGAGCGTTATTCTTGTCATGCTATTAAAATAAATAAAAATAGTTAATCGGTTAGATTATAGATGTTAAAAGATCTTAAATTCCACAGGCATTAAACATAGCTTTCATTTAAAATAAAAAACCGTTAACTAAAATTAGTCAACGGTTTAATTTGTACAGGGATGAGAAAAATTATTTCTTAGGTTTTGCGCTCATGTAAAAAGTAAGCTTTCCGCCGTTGGTAATATCGGCATGTTTGATTTTATGATCGGTAATTTCTTTGCCGTTCAATAAAACTTTCTCTACATAAACATTTTTATCGCTTTGTTTAATGGCTTCAACAGTAAATGTTTTACCGTTTTCTAAGTTAATTACAGCATTATTAACCAACGGACTACCTAACGAATATACATCAGAACCTGGTGCTACCGGATAAAAACCTAACGAAGAGAACATATACCAGGCGCTCATCTGTCCACAGTCATCATTTCCACCCAAACCATCAGCAGTAGGCTTGTATTGCATGTTTAAGATGTGACGGATCTGCGCCTGAGTTTTCCATGGCTGATCGGTCCAGTTGTAAAGGTAAGCGATATGGTGTGCAGGTTCGTTACCATGTACATATCCGCCAATAATACCTTCGCGGGTAATATCTTCAGTATGCGCAAAAAACTCGTCGGGTAAATGCATGGTAAACAAAGTATCTAAACGGGTTGCAAATTTCTTTTTGCCGCCCATCATTTCAATCAGCGAAGCCGGATCCTGCGGAACAAAGAAACTGTAGTTCCAGCTATTTCCTTCAATAAAACCCTGTCCTTCGGTATCTTTCGGATCGAATTGCTTTTTAAAAGAACCATCTGCCAATTTAGGCCTCATGAAACCAGTAGCACTATCGTAGTTGTTTTTCCAGTTGTTAGAACGTTTGATAAATTCGTCGTAAACATCCATACGGTTTAATTTCTTGGCCAGTTGCGCAATAGACCAGTCATCGTAAGAATATTCTAAATTATTGGAAACCGAAATGCCCGATTTTTCTGCCGGGATATAACCTTTATCCATATAATAGCCAATTCCCTCGTAATCGCGGTGTTTTGCTGTTGCAATGCAGGCATCCAACGCTTTGTTCGCGTCGCCATTATAAGTGCCCTTAATAATCGCATCAGAGATTACAGAAACACTATGGTAGCCGCTCATACACCAGTTATCGTTGGCATAATGCGACCAGATCGGCAACATGTGCAAACTACTCTGATCGTAATGTGCCATCATCGATTTCACCATATCATTACTGCGGCTTGGCTGCATAATATTAAAGAATGGATGTAGGGCCCGGTAAGTATCCCAAAGCGAAAATGTGGTGTAATTGGTAAAGCCTTCGGCTTTATGTATCCCTTGATCTAAACCTTTATACTCGCCATTAATATCGGTATAGGTTGTTGGATTGATAAAAGCATGATATAAAGCGGTGTAAAAATTGATTTTATTATCGTTAGAAGTAGTTACCTGTATTTTATTCAATTCTTTATTCCAGGTAGCCTGTGCCTGAGCCTTCACTTTTTCGAAATCCCAGCCCGAAATTTCTGCACGCATATTTTGCAAAGCATTTTCCTGGCTAACCGGCGATAGCGCAAATTTAATTTTAATCTTCTCTCCTTCCTGGGTATCGAAATCGAAGTACATTTTTAACTTTTTGCCAGCAATTTCAGGAAAGTTCTGCTCCTGGTTAAACTTGCCCCAAAAGCCTCTATAAGCCTGTTTGGCATCATAGCTTTTACGTCCATAGCTTTTAAAAGCTTTTGAAAAGCTCATCGCAAAATAAACGGTTCTGGTTCTGGCCCATCCGTTGGTTTGGCGGTAACCGGTAATCAGGGTATCGTTCACCACCCGAACGTAAGTCCACACAGTTTTTTCTTCATAATTATAAATACCTGCCATCAGATCGAGAATAATGTGCGATTGATCTGATTTAGGAAAAGTATACTGGTGCATTCCCACCCTCGTTGTTGAGGTTAATTCGGCGGTAATGTTATCATCATCTAATTTTACTTTATAATAACCTGCCTCTGCAACTTCATTGGTATGCGAAAATGCCGAACGGTAACCACTTTTCGGATCTGATGCAGTACCAGGATTCAATTGTAATTTACCTTGTGTAGGCATAATGAGAAAATCACCCAGATCGGAGTGACCAGTACCGCTAAAATGGGTATGACTAAAGCCGGTAATGGTTTTATCTTCATATTTATAACCCGCACAGTATTTATATACATCGCCATTATATTTTCCGTTTACTTCGTAAGATAAAGTATCCGTTTCGGGACTTAGCTGTACCGAGCCAAATGGGACTGTTGCGCCAGGATAGGTATGCCCCATTTTAGATGTACCAATAATGGGCTTAACATACTGCACCAGATTCTGCTGTGCCGATGCAACCAGGGCCGATAGCAAAAGACAAGGCAGGATAATTTTTTTAATCATATCAGTTTTAAAATTTAGCTTGTTTTGTTGAAAATTCTAAGGTATTAATTTATCTTCAAATATGCATAAAACATAACACTAAAACGTTTAAGTAAAACAAAAAATACATTTTATAAGCTTGAAGATATAATTTATTATGATTCAAACCTCGTAGGTTTTAAAAACCTACGAGATTTGTGCGAGTTCTTTTTTATTGCCAAAGACCACAGATGATATTACTGGGCCACCTGAATCACCTTAGCGCCCTAAATAACAAGCGGTAGCAATTTAACAACCGCTTTTTACAAGTAACTGACTTGCTTTAAATAATTTCAGCTAAATAAACCTTATTTTTGCATCCAATATTTTTAAGATGAGTAAACACGGTAGAATTCTGGTTGCCATGAGTGGCGGGGTTGATAGTTCGGTAGCGGCTGTAATGTTGCATGAGCAGGGTTATGAGGTTATTGGCTTAACCATGAAGACCTGGGATTATGCTACTTCTGGTGGTAGCAGTAAGGAAACCGGCTGTTGCTCATTAGATAGTATCAATGATGCCCGTACGCTTGCCGTAAACTATGGCTTCCCCCATTATATCCTTGATATCAGGGATGAATTTGGCGATTATGTAATCGATAATTTTGTTGATGAATACCTTGCCGGAAGAACTCCCAACCCATGTGTATTATGCAATACACACATTAAATGGGAAGCGCTTTTAAAACGTGCCAATAAACTCGATTGCGAATTTATTGCAACCGGTCATTATGCTAACATCCGTCAGCAAGACAGCGGCCGTTATGTAATTTCGAAAGGAAAAGACGAAAATAAAGATCAATCTTATGTACTTTGGGGCGTTTCGCAAGAAAACCTTTCGCGAACTAAATTTCCGTTGGGCAGCTTTGCAAAATCTGATATCAGACAGATGGCTTTAGATATGGGGCAAGAGGAACTGGCCAAAAAATCGGAGAGTTACGAAATCTGTTTCGTACCTGATAACGATTACAGGGCTTTCTTAAAACATAAAGTAGAAGATTTAGAAGACAGAGTAGCCGGCGGAAATTTCATTTTAAGTAATGGAATGGTTGTTGGGCAACATAAAGGTTATCCTTTTTATACGATTGGCCAACGTAAAGGTTTAGGCGTTGCCTTTGGCGAGCCCATGTTTGTAACGCAGATTCTGCCAGAAAGCAATACTGTAGTTTTGGGTAAAGCTGATGAGCTTGAACGCCGCGAAGCCATGGTACGCAACATTAACCTGATAAAATATGCAAGCATTGAAGAACCAATGAATGATGTGATTACCAAAATCCGCTACAAAGATGCAGGTATGTTAAGTACAATTGTTCAGGAAAAAGATAAAATGCGTGTGGTATTCGACCATAATGTTTCAGCAATTGCACCAGGACAATCGGCGGTATTTTACGAAGGAAATGATTTATTGGGCGGAGGATTTTTAGTTTAACGTCCCCTACCTTCTAATAAAAAACGAGTTGCCAATGGTAACTCGTTTTTTTATTTGATTATCAGGTTATAACTAGACGATTCATTATGCTGATCCGATAGCTATCGGATTTAGTTCAGCATCTTCATACCATCTACTTATTTTAAACTTTTATAATAGATCCATCATAAAAGTAAGTTTATCGAATTAAGATTCCCACTTACGCGAGAATGACGACCGCAATAAAATACACGATAGAAGTCTTTTTTTATTCACTCCCTTTAAAAACATTAATAGAAGCTGTTTTCCAATGGATATAACCTAAATTACCGCAGGTTTGGGCTACAAAATTTTCTACATCCTCTGGCACATCGTTAACAACACGCCATCTTATTTTATATTTGGGGTTATAACTTATATATACCACTAAATCATCACTACGTTGCCCAATGGCCTGTAAATGTTGTAAATGAATATCCTGCAGATCTGCAGCAGCAATCCTCAGTCTTTCATTCATGATTTTACCTAATGAAAGATCTGGTCTAAAATCTGTTTCGAATATGGCTAAAACGGTAACGGTCATAGAAAAAAATAAATATATCAGCAAACCAAGCAAGAAGCTTTTTGTTTAAAATCATCAATTAAATACATCAGATTACTTATGATGTATCCTGTCTCTTCAAAAGCAAATCTATACTAAAAAAATTAGTATCAAAATTTATTTTTATATTTTTTTTAGTCAGCACAAAAATTATAGAAACGCATGACACGGCGTATCAAAAGGTTAATAACTCCAGTATTGTGCATAACTATCTTAAACATCTGATAGCTAGACTAGTTATCTATATAACAAAAGTTGAGCTTATGAAAAAGTGCATCTATGTAGTGGAAGACAATCCAAGTATCAGGGAAATCATCGAATTTTTATTGATCGAAGAACTTTACGAGGTAAAGACCTGCCCTAACACCAACGATTTTTGGTTTCAAATGAGCAAACACCTGCCAGATATGGTAATTCTTGATATTATGTTGCCTGATGGAAATGGCCTGGATATCTGCAATACCCTAAAGCGAAATATTAAAACACATGATATTCCGGTCATGATGATGTCGGCTAATAACCACTTGAACACAGTTAAGGCCAAATGTGATGCGGAAGATTTCATCAACAAACCATTCGATCTGAATGATTTTGCAAGTAGGGTTGAGAAATATTTAGTAGCATAATTTTTTAGTCCAAAGTCATTAGTTCCCAGTCCTTAGTCGATTTGAACAATCAACCAATTTGCCAAAGAACTAATGACCAATGAGCTAATAAACCACTTAAATGGCTATACTTTCGATTGCTTTATCCAAAGCCACATCCTTTAAATCTGGGATGCTTAGGCCTTCTGCTCGATATGCAGTAATATCAGTCATACCCATAAAACCAAGAACCGATCTTAGATAAGATTCTGTAAAATCATAAGGTTTCATCGGTCCTTCTGAATACACACCTCCGGAAGAAATCGCCAGATATACTTTTTTGTTTTTTACCAAACCTTCGGGGCCTTTTTCTGAGTAGCTGAAGGTTTGACCGGCACGTGCAATATGATCGATCCATGCTTTTAAAGTAGAAGGAATACCGAAATTATACAACGGCGCACCAATTACAATCACATCAGCATCTTTAAGTTCGGCAATGGCCTCATTTGAATGTTTTATCGCTTCCGAAAATTCTGCCGTGTGATTTTCTTGCGGTGTAAAAAAAGAATTGATGTGTACCTCTTCCAAATGTGGAAATGGGGTATTGGTAAGATCATGTGTAGTTAAAGTGCTTCCCGGATTTGCAGCCTGTAATTTTTCAACAATCGCATTTCCCAATTTAATACTGAAAGATGCTTCGCCCCTTGGGCTTGATATAAGATGTAATATTTTCATTTTTTTGCCTTTTTATGTCTGGCAAAATTATAGATACGAAGTATCAAAAAGCTATTACTATACCAGAGGATAGCGCTATCCTTTGGTATAGTTGCTACTTCATCCCAATAAAAAAGGAGCTTATTTAACTGATAAGCTCCTTCAACAAAAACATTAATTTTGTTATTTAACTTGCTCGATTACAGCAACAAAACCACCGTCTTTTACCATATTGATATCGATTGTTTCTCCTGCTTTAATTGGTTTTACGATACGTTTAAAATCCATTGCCTGAAAATCGGCATTGATGCCATCTTTGATCAGGGTGATCTGGTAATTTGTATTTGGTTTCAAAAAACCGGTTTCAATTTTCAAGTCGTGTTTTTGATCGTTGCCCATAGCACCAATAAACCATTTTTCACCTTTACGTTTGGCTGTAACGATATATTCGCCAACGCTTGCATCCAGAATTTTAGTTTCATCCCAGGTTACGGGAACGCTGGTAATAAACGAAGTGGTTTCGGGCTCTCTTAAATAGTTAAAAGGATTATCGGCCAACATTTGAAAACCACTTTCAAAAACAATATACATGGCCAGCTGATGCGCCCTGGTACCAATGCTCATGGTATTTACCCAGCTAGGTTTATAATCCTCTTTATGTGCCGAACGCATGGCCCCAGGCGTATAATCCATCGGCCCCACAGCATTACGCAAAAATGGAAGGAATAAGTTGTTGTTCGGCGTGGCCAAACCGCCTCCAATATTTTGTTCCATACCTATAACGCCTTCATAAGAGAGCACATTGGGATAAGCTACCTCTAAACCAGCTGGTTTAAATGCACCATGAAAATCGACCAATATATGGTGTTTAGCCGCCTCTTTAGCCACGCGGGTATAGTAATTTACCATCCATTGATCGCTCCTGTCCATGAAATCGATTTTCACTCCTGCAATTCCCCATTTCTCCAGGGTTTCGAAAATATTGAAGTTATTTTCGACTGCCAGCCAGGTAAACCAAAGTACAATTTTTACATTTTTTCGTTTACCATACGCAATTAACTCTTGCAGGTTAATGGTTGGATTAGGTTCGAAAGGATTAAGTGTTGTTTTTGCCCAGCCTTCATCCATAATAATATATGGAATACCAAACTTTGAAGCGAAATCGATATAATATTTATAGGTATCCTGGTTATAACCCGATTTAAAATCTACTCCATAAACGTACGCATTGTGCCACCACTCCCACGTAACCTGGCCAGGTTTTATCCATTTGGTATCCTGCAACTGGTTGGGTGTACTTAATTTATAAACCATTTGGTTCGCAGCTAACTGGGTATCCTTATCGGTAATGACCAAAAAACGCCATGGAAATGATCTTTTGCCAGCTGTTTTTGCAATATAATCAGCTTCTTTTAAAATTTTCTGACTTCTGTCTCCATCTTCTCCAAAAGCCAATGGCACCTTTGGAAAAATGGCATCAACTGTTTTATCATCAGTCGCTTTTACGAACAAACAAGGATAATCATATAGATCTGCTTCAGATAAAAGTGCTTTATATTTTCCTGTATTAAACAATATTGGCAATACACTCATCTTCTCTTTATTCACTTTTCCCAGCTCGTTTTGACGGTATAAAATCTCATAGGAAGTTTTAAAACCACCTGTTTCTAAATAAGCTGCTTTAACCGGATCGTTAAAATTAAGATGTACATCTTCACTGTTTACAATGATAGAGTCTTTTTTATTGGTGATGAAACGATAAGCAATTCCGTCGTTATAAGCCCTGAACTCCACACTGAAATCGCCCTTAAAATCCAATCGCAATAAATTATACTGATTTAGTACAGTACTATTTTTAAGCGGAACAATTGGATTTGAACTGGTATTAACCGAAGAAAATATTTTCTTCAACAATTTGGGATTTGCACCAAGTTTCGCCTGATCCAGGTTTAGCTGTAAGTACGAACTGGCCAAAAAAGGATCGCCATTAAAGGTAACCGCATAGCCAATTTTATCTTTAATGGCTACCGATATTTTGATCCGTTTATCGGGGGATAATAAAACTATTGGTGCGCTAAAAAGTTTTACGGTGAACAACAGCAAAAAAATGAACAGTGATAGGTGTTTTTTCATATTTAATTGGGTTTCTTTCTGTGAAGATTTATTTGGTCAGTTTAATTCCTACTAACTTAATAAATCGTTTTAGTTAGTTAAAGTTAAACACTGTTTTTGATTTAACAACAAGTTTTTTAATTCATTGTAGTTTACATCCTGAATGTTGATTTTATGATCGATAGCTAAAGACGCAGCTGTGGCCGCTGATTCGCCCAGGATCATAAATACAGGCTCCATCCGAACAGATCCGTAAGCAATATGAGAAGATGACAAACAAACGGGAACCAGTAAATTTTTGCATTCGGTTTTCTTGGGCACGATAGCCTGATAGGAAATGCTGTAAGGCCTTGGAGCTTTAACGCCGATATCACCTTCATTTTGCACGTAACCTTCGGGCGTAACATAACGTTGCACATTATGAGAATCTAAGGCGTAAGACCCCATCCCTATCGGATTTGGCACTTCTTTTTTGCTCAAAACTTCGTTCTCCGTCATCACAAAATCTCCTATCATTCTCCTCGCCTCCCGTACATAAAGCTGATAGGGCCAGTTTCCGTTATCCTTAAATTCATCTTTCGCCAAACCCCATTTTTTAACCTGCTGCTGAATTTTTTCGGGCATCCTTGGATCGTTGGCCATAAAGTACATTAATCCTTTTTGATAATTTTCGTGAGCTTTGATAATTTCTTTCCGTTTTATGTAATCTGCTTCAGGATAGGCATAATTCATTCCAATAAAATCGGTACTAAATGGTCCGTGGTTATTGGTATCTGTTTTATGGTTCGGAATAGGATCGTATTTATTAAAAAGCTCGTCCCAACCAGCATAAAACACCCTTAACAGCAATTCGTAATCCACGGCATTGTAGCGTTCCGGTTTTGGAAACTCTATTTTGTTTTCGGCTTTATTGGTCAGGCACATCCTATAACAATACGCCTGAAGCTTATCGTCAGCGGTTCCATTTGGCCCAGGTTGATCAGTAGAAATACCCTTCAACAGGCCGCTTGTTTTATCTCTGGGAATTTTATAGGGATCGATATTATTTTTAAAATAATGTGCATGCTGAAAGACCAAGGCCTGTACCCCATTCCACTTTTCGTTATAGGTATGGTTCGCTTCCCTGCCCACATGGTAGCTTACTTTAGCTGCAGCCATTAAATCGCCTTCATAAGTAGCATCGATATACATTTTTGCATTAAAAATTTTGCCAGATAAGGTTTTGATACTGACAATCTTACCATCTTTCATCTTTACACCCTGTTTTCGCTCTAACCATTCATTTCGGTAAATTTTTAATTTATTTTCTTTAACAAAATCTTCCATAATCTGCTCAGCAACATGAGGTTCGAAAATCCACATAGTTCGGTCCGTTCCATCAATAGCAGGTGTACCTTGTCCTTTGTTACCGTACGCTTCTTTTTTCTGCCATTTCCAGGCACTAGCTTGCTGGTAATGCTGATAAACCTTTTGATAAAATGTTCTGGCGAGGCCACCAATTACGGATTTATCTCCCGTATCGGTAAAACCCAGCCCTGAAGATGATAAACCACCAAGATGGCGGTCGGGTGAAACCACGATAACACTTTTACCCATTTTGGTAGCTTGTACGGCAGCAATTATAGCAGCGGATGTCCCGCCATAAATTACAATATCTGCCTGATGCTGTTCCGCTTTTGGCTTAGCATAAACCGTAAAAAAGATTGCGCTCAAGGCTAAAAAGCATACGAAAATTTTCTTGCTTGGTATGAGGAGTGTCTGCAAATAAAACCTACAGCATTTACTACAAATTTCTGCATATTGGGTTTCACTTTCTTGCTGTGAAAGGATGAAAAATCCTTCCTCTGAAAAATGTTTTATTGGAAACATATATTGGCCAGGTTTAAACAAATATATTAATTATTTAAACTTACAAGGCCAATAAATCGTTTTAGAAGAATGTAAGAGCAAGGTTACAATGCTAAATAACTTAAAGTCATTATTTAGCCAGAGCCTGAATATGTTTTAGATGTTTTTTCAATACTGGTAAATATTTATTTGCATATGCTTTGACATCATTATCGGTAGATTTCGATGCTTTCTCAAATAATGCAACCGCATTTTGATGATCGGTGATCATCATCTCAACATAAGCTTTATCAAATGAAGCCCCGCTTAACTTATTTAATTTTTCAATCGCATTGGCCACATCAGCTTCAGTAGCACCATTTACGATTTTTTTCGCCAGACCGGTATTACCTGCCTCACCTCCGGCATTTTTAGTCCTCGAGGTGTCTTTCATGTTTTCAGGTGATGAATCCACCCTGCCATCTGGTCGTAATTCACCTTCTGGCCTACTCATTGGCAAATTTACTTTCTTAAATTTCGCCAATGACCTTAATTCTTCATTGGCCTTGCTATGATCATCAACCATCATCTGGCCAAATGCCTTTATCTTTTGATCAGTTGCTTTCTCTGCTGCAAGTTTCCCGGTCGATACCTCTTTCATTCCGGCAATAGCTGTCTGTTGCAGAAATTGTGCAGTGGTTAAACTATCTTGTTGATTAATGTAATCAGATGATCTTGCATAATGCCAGTCAGCTTTTGCAACAGCATTAAATGAAGTAGCTGAAATGATCATTCCCACTACTGCTATTTTTCTGGTATTGAAATGGTTTTTCATGGTTAAGTAATTAAGGTAAATGCATAAATAAAACCCCATTAACATTTAAAAAGTTTGAGCAAATCAGATCAATTCTTTAAAAATCTTACAACACCAGTGGTTTAAGATTTTAAATTTTCTCTAAACTTAATCTGATCTGAATCTGTTCTACTATAAAAGACTTTTACTATGGAAAATCTAGAAAACAATCAACCAGAAGAAGAAATTCAAAACATCGAACAGTTCCAGATCAACCGTTCGGAAGGAAATGCAGCAGATGGTCATGCTACTCCAGAGTTATCTGAAGACGAGGGATATACAGATGATGAAGTGCAATATGCTGATGGCGAAGGCACACAATTAAATGAAGAAATTGAAGGTCCGGAAGACGAAGAAGATGAGGATGACGAAACAGAAACGGATGACTATAACGAATCGGATATAGAAGAACTGGATAAAGATCCGAATGCATACGATGATGAAGACAGCGAAATGTTATAAGCTAATTTATTTCTGTTATAAAAGATGCCAGGTTAGTATTATCTGGCATTTTTATTTAAACAAAGAAGAGCCACAATATTTGCAAAACAAGGCATCGTTATCATGCCCTTCCCTACTACAGCTCGGACAAGATTCGGGTAATTCTTTTTTCTGTCTGGCGGCAACAGCAATATCATGGGTAATGATCCCGGTGGGTACAGCAATAATGGCATAACCGATCAGCATCACTACAGAGGCTACAAACTTACCCAGTGGCGTGATGGGCGAAATATCGCCATAACCAACGGTTGTTATGGTAACGATGGCCCAATAAATACTCTCGGGAATATTTGAAAATCCATTTTCACGCTTTTCTACCAAATACATAATGGAGCCCAGAATTACGGTGATGGTTAAAACGGTGAGCAGGAATATGCTGATTTTCCTCACACTGTTTTTCAGTGCCTGGGTTAAAAAATTAATCTCCGTTAAAAAATGTCCGAGTTTGAATATCCTGAAAACACGAAGTAGCCTTAGTGCCCTAAAAACCAGTAAAGATTGTGCACCAATAAAAAAGATACTCAAATAAGACGGTAACAATGCAATAAGATCGATAATGCCTAATGGACTAATCACATAACTGACAGGTTTTCTTATACTCACCAATCTCAAAATGTATTCGACTGTGAAAAGCGCAGCGAAAATCCATTCCATAATATTAAACAGTTTGCCGTATTGCTGATGGATACCAATAACGCTGTCTAGCATTACCACAATGATACTCGAAAATATGGCAATCAATAAACCTACATCAAATGCTTTACCTGCAGGTGTGTTCGATTCGTAAATAACTTCATGAAGCTTAAAACGCCAATCTTTAGGTGGATCTGATGCCATGGAAATGGTTTAAATTTCATTAAAGGTAAAGAAATTAACCGTTTACCACTTCTCCACCATTTACATGAATTACCTGTCCGGTGATAAATGATGCATCGTCTGATGCCAGGAATACATAAGATGGTCCAAGTTCTGAGGGTTGACCAGCCCTTTCCATGGCTGTTTCAGATCCAAATGACTTGATCTTTTCTTCATCAAAAGTAGACACAATGAGTGGTGTCCACACAGGTCCCGGCGCCACAGCGTTCACCCGAATACCTGCTTTGGCTAAATTAGTTGCTAGCGAACGTGTAAAAGAAGTTATTGCGCCTTTTGTTGAAGAGTAATCGATCAGATTTGGCGAAGAACGATAAGCCGTTACCGAGGTGGTATTGATAATGGTATCACCTGCCTGAAAATATTCCAATACCTCGTGCGCAAAGTAAAAATAGCCAAATATGTTAGTACGGAAGGTATCTTCCAACTGTTTATCGTCAATTTTTTTGGGATCTTTCTGCGGAACCTGCATACCAGCATTATTTACCAAAATATTGATCTTTCCAAACTCTTTAACCGTTGTTTCTACTGCTTTTCTACAAAATGAAGGATTTTTAACATCTCCTTTAATCAATAAACAACTTTTACCTTCAGCTTCGACCATTTTCTGGGTTTCTATTGCATCAACATCTTCGTCCAGATAAACAATAGCAATGTTGGCACCTTCCCTTGCAAAATGGACT
Source organism: Pedobacter sp. 22163 (assembly GCF_052045595.1). Taxonomy (NCBI): domain Bacteria; kingdom Pseudomonadati; phylum Bacteroidota; class Sphingobacteriia; order Sphingobacteriales; family Sphingobacteriaceae; genus Pedobacter; species Pedobacter sp. 22163. The sequence goes on from NZ_JBQEPM010000001.1 coordinate 334,915, forward strand.
GCCACCGAACGACCAATGCCACTATCTCCACCGGTAATCAGGGCAACCTTATCATTCAGTTTTCCTGCTCCCTTATAATTTGCTTTAATTACTTCAGGTCTTGGATCCATCTTTGCCTCTATCCCTGGTTGTTTGTTTTGTTTGGCCGCTGTTTTTTGAGTTTTCATCGTTTCTTTTGTCAAATTAAGTTCCACAATACTGCCAATTAAACAAGAATGGCATCTTCAAAGTTTTAAGAAATTCAACCACCTCCGTTAAAACTTAAACCAATTTAACTTAATATTTTGCTCATATTCCATCATTTTGAAAGGATATACCTCAGTAAATTAGTCCTTTAAATACTAACCAAAAGAAACCGAAAATGAGAAAAACAATTTTATCAGCCTTGTTCATACTGGGCTTAGCCTTACCTGGCTTTGCTCAAAAACGATTAGGCAATGAAACCGCTGCCCAAAAAACCAAAAGAATGGAATGGTGGACCGATGCACGCTTTGGCATGTTTATCCACTGGGGCCTGTATGCATTGCCAGCCCGTCATGAGTGGGTAAGAAATTACGAACATATTACCAACGAAAACTATCAGAAATACTTCGATCAGTTTAATCCTGATTTATTTAACCCTAAAAAATGGGCCAGAGAAGCTAAAGAAGCAGGCATGAAATATGCCGTGTTAACTACCAAACACCATGAAGGCTTTACTTTATTTGATAGTAAATTCACCGATTATAAGGCAACCAATACACAAGCCAAAAGAGATTTGGTTAAAGAATTTGTTGAGGCTTTCCGTGCCGAGGGTATAAAAGTAGGCTTTTATTATTCGCTGATTGATTGGCACCACCCCGATTTCCCTGTTGATAAGTACCATCCTTTAAGGCCTGATAAAGATCATGAAGATCAATATGCGGTATTAAATAAAAACAGGGATATAGCCAAATACCGCAAGTACCTGTACGATCAGGTAACCGAGCTACTTACTAAGTACGGCAAAATCGACATTCTTTGGGCAGATTTCTCTTATCCGGGCAAAGACGGTAAAGGTCGTGATGATTGGGGTTCGGTAGCACTACTTAAGCAGATTAGAAAACTGCAGCCACAAATTATTGTAGATAACCGCCTGGATCTTAATGATTATGAAGATGGTACAGATTTCGAAACACCAGAACAGGTTAGTCCAAAGGAATTGGAAAAATATCGCGGCAAAGTTTGGGAAACCTGCCAAACCTTTTCAGGCTCGTGGGGTTACCACAGAGATGAAAACACCTGGAAAAGTAACAGGAAGTTATTAGATCTGTTGATTACTTCAGTAGCCAATGGAGGAAATTTATTGTTAAATGTTGGGCCTACTGCGCGTGGTGAGTTTGATAACAGAGCAAACATTGCATTAGATAGCCTGGGTCTTTGGATGCACGCCAATTCGAAATCTATTTACCATTGTACTTTCGCCCCTATCGAATTTAAAGCGCCTGAAGGCGTAAAACTCACTTACAATAACGACACAAAAAAACTGTATGTGCATTTGTTCGAATACCCAAATACGGGTTACATTACGCTGGATGGATATAAAGACAAAACAAAATATGCACAGTTTTTACATGACAACTCTGAAATACAGATTGACACTGAAAAATCGACCGGGAATACCTTGGTATTAAAACTACCAAAGAAAAAACCCGATTTCGAAATTCCGGTAATCGAATTGACCGTAAATTAATCTACCCATATTAATTATTGGCCTGCAAGTTAAACCTTGCGGGCTTTTTTTGTGGAATAAATGATGAGTGTTTAAAGACGAATAAAACATATTCCGATGCTCATTTGTATAAAACTTAAACAAGAGAAATGAGAATAAAAGGCAGCTTTATTTACACCCTTAAAACGGGCGAAAATGCGTTAATCTTGCTAGCAGAAAATAAAATTGATCAGGAGAAACTTTACCATTATTTAACGGTAGACGCTTATCGGTTTAAAAAAGAGATTGTGCAGGAAGAACCCGGGATCAAACTGATCTCTGCAGGTTATAAAAATGAAAAGGATGAAGTAATCTGGAACCATGAATATATTCCTGTACCCAAATGGTACGATCTGAATTAAATCAGACTAAACATATTAGGGGCAGCCGATGTTAAAATAGCTATGAAGCTTTTTGTGCCATTACTTTTACTCTGTTCTTGTTATGCTAGATCCTTTGCTCAATATAGCGATAGCACCAATTACCATATATTACTCACTTCAACAGGATCAATTAACCGAACAAATGAAGACCGTGCCTATTTGTTGAATAATGCGTTCAATTTTGGCCTTAAAAAGAAAAGTTTCGTGTTAAATTCTACTTCTGCCTGGCTTTACGGCAAACAGAACAACAATTTAACCAATAACGATTTTTCTACCACGTTAAATTTTAACCTGTATAAAACCTTTCCTCATTTTTATTATTGGGGTTTGGTGAATTATAATACCAGTTATTCCTTAAAATTAAAAAATCAGCTGCTTGCTGGTGGTGGAATTGCCTATAGCATATTAGATAAAGAAAATGCATACATAAACATCAGCAATGGGGTGCTTTTCGATCAAAGCAGTTTAATTGTGGGCGATAGTTACCATACTTATAGAAATTCGTTACGGTTACAATATCATTTTATAATCAAAAACCTGATTACTATTGATGGAAATCATTTTTTGCAGAATTCCTTCTCTAGAAAAGGTGATTACATTATCCGTTCATCAGCAACCCTTGGATTAAAACTTCGCAAATGGATCAGTTTAACTACAGCATTAAACTATAACAAACTGAACATTACCAGTAGCGAAAACCTAAACCTTACTTATGGCTTAACGCTCGATAAATATTTTTAGATTAGTCTGGAGTCCGAAATTTGATCTCAATATCATAGTCCAAAGATCTCTCCACTCCGCGGCTCTTCGGTCGAGATGACGATCTTTCTATGGGTTCTTTCAATAGAGTATGACGCGGAAATCCTTTTTTGTCACCTGAGCGAGCTTGTACTGAGCCCAGTTGAGGTGAGGGGCAAAAAAGATTGAAGCAGAAAGCAGGACGAACATTAAAAACAGCTACAACAATTGCTTTCTAAACAAAACCAGGAGTATTATAATTCTTTTTTTTATAAAGTCGGAGGACTATTTAAATGGAGCAATTAACAAATTAAACCAATGACCAGTGAACTAATGAACCTATCTATGCTGACAACAACTCTGCCTGATTTAAGTTTGCATAAGCTTTTGCCTGCACCACATTACCTATAATAATAATAGCAGGATAAGTTAAGCCTGCCTGTTCAGCAGATTCCTGTAAATTTTGAACTGAACATACTACTTGTTTTTGGTTGGGCAAGGTAGCATGCTGAATAACTGCCGCAGGCATATCACCCAAGCCCGCATCACAATAAGCTTTAGAGATTTCGCCAACTTTTTTCATACCCATATATATAACAACTGTAGCCGAACTTTTCATGGCACACTTTAAATCGTTGGTTAAACTTCCATCCTTCTTGGTTCCGGTAAGGATCCAAACACTTTCACTAATGCCACGGTGTGTTAAAGGAACATCAATAAAACCTGCGCCCTGCATACTACTTATACCTGGAATGTAATGACATTTGATGCCTCTAGCCTCTGCATAAATCAATTCTTCGAATCCTCTGCCAAAAATAAAGGGGTCTCCACCCTTTAAACGCACGACTACTTGGTAATTCTGGGCATTTTCGACAATTAATTCATTTATTTTCTCTTGTGGCGTGTATTTTCCATAAGGTTGCTTGCCAACATAGATCATTTTGCAACTTTTCGGTGCAATTTCTAGCAATTTTTCATTACTTAAGTTATCATACAGAATAACTTCTGCTCTTTTTAGCACATTAAAAGCTTTCATAGTGATCAATTCAGGATCGCCAGGACCTCCACCCATTATAAAAAGTCCAAAATCGTTAGTTTTTTGATTCATAATTTTAATGATTTAACTATTTAAACATAAAAGTGATGAAAATTTATTAAAAAATTAAATTTTTATGATAAAAATCACACTAAAACAACTTTTTATTGAATTATAACCTATATTTGAATATCAAAAATCATATAAATATCAAAACAGGTATTTTTGAATCGATTATTATCAATAAAAAACAACAAAACAAATAATTCGAAACAAAAAACAACCAACAGAAACCAACAAAACACAAAATACCTTTAAGATTTATGAAAGAACCACAAATAATCGTAATAGGAAATGGAATGGTGGGATATAAATTCTGCGAAAAGCTAAGATCAAAAACCTCTTCTTTTAATCTTATCGTTTTTGGCGAAGAACCCCGCAGAGCTTATGACCGTGTTCATTTAAGTGAATATTTTAACGGAAAAACTGCTGATGATCTTTCTCTTTCTACTGAAAACTGGTATCAAGAGCAAAATATTACCCTTTTTTTAAATAATCCAATTGTTAAAATAGATCGCGAACTTCAAAAAGTTTACACCGCCAGTGGCCTTGATTATCATTACGATATTCTTGTTTTTGCAACTGGTTCAGGTGCTTTCGTTCCCAATATCCCTGGTATTGAGAAAGAAGGTGTTTTTGTTTACCGTACCATTGAAGATCTTGACCTGATTAGCGGTTATGCCAAAAAAGCCAAAACAGCTTCGGTAATCGGCGGTGGCTTATTAGGATTGGAAGCTGCTAAAGCATTGATAGACTTGGGTATCGAAAAAACGAGCATTATCGAATTTGCACCGCGTTTAATGCCAAGACAAATTGATGCTGCAGGTAGCAATATGCTTAAGTCTAAACTCGCAGATCTTGGTTTACAGATCCACTTAAATAAAAACACAACAAGTATTGAAGGCGATGGCCGTATTACCGCACTAAAGTTTAGCGATGATACTGCTTTAGATGTAGATATGCTTGTCATCTCTGCTGGTATAAAACCACGTGACGAACTGGCAAAGGCATGCGGTATCGAGGTTGGTCCACGCGGTGGAATTGTTGTTGATCAAAAAATGCAGACCAACGATCCGGCTATTTTTGCCATTGGAGAATGCGCTTTGTACGATGGAATGATTTATGGATTAATTGCTCCTGGTTACGAAATGGCCGAAGTGCTGGCTGCAAACCTTTGCGAAGGTGACAAAACGTTCACAGGGTTTGATATGAGTACCAAACTGAAACTGATCGGTATCGATGTAGCCAGCTTTGGTGATAATTTTATTACCGAACCCGATTGCCGCACCATCATCTTCGAAAACAAACACAAAGGCGTTTATAAAAGAATAAATGTTAGTAATGACGGGCAATACCTTTTAGGAGGTATATTAATTGGAGATGCAACAGCTTACAACCTGCTGTTGCAGACCTCTAATAACCGGATTGTATTACCAGAAAACCCCGAAGAACTGATTCTGGGTGCACGTGGTGGAAGCGAACCTGCTGGCGGAGCCGGAATTACTGGTTTACCAGACGGGGCGTTGATCTGTAGCTGTGAAGGCGTTAGCAAAGGCGACATCTGCTCGGCAGTTGCTGACGGCTCTTGCGAAAACATAGACGACCTGAAAAAATGTACCAAAGCAGGTACAGGTTGTGGCGGCTGCTTGCCAATGGTTAAAGACTTAATGACTTATACCTTAAAATCGCAAGGTAAGTATATCAAAAATGTAATTTGCGAACACTTTAACTATAGCCGACAGGAACTTTTTGACCTTATTCATATCCACGAACTAAAAAGTTACGATGAAGTATTGGATGCTTTAGGCAAAAATGATGGCTGTGAGGTATGTAAACCATTAGTATCGTCGCTCCTGGCCAGCCTTTGGAATGAAATGATCCTTAAAAAAGGAAACGATGTGGCCCAAGATAGTAACGATCGTTTTCTGGCCAACATCCAAAAAGGCGGCTCATACTCAGTGGTACCAAGGGTTCCGGGCGGCGAAATTACACCCGATAAATTGATCGTAATTGGCGAAGTAGCTAAAAAATATAACCTCTACACCAAAATTACCGGAGGTCAGCGTATAGATATGTTTGGCGCACACCTTAACGATCTTCCTATTATCTGGGAGGAATTAATTGCTGCAGGTTTTGAAAGCGGACATGCTTATGGAAAAGGCTTAAGAACGGTTAAAAGCTGCGTGGGCAGTACCTGGTGCAGATTCGGCCTGCATGACAGTGTAAGTTTCGCTATCCAAATTGAAGAAAGATACAGAGGCATCCGTGCACCACATAAATTTAAATCAGCTGTAAGTGGCTGTATCAGAGAATGTGCAGAAGCACAGAGTAAAGACTTCGGCATTATTGCTACCGAAAAAGGCTGGAACTTATATGTATGTGGCAATGGAGGTAGTAAACCGCAACATGCCCTTTTACTGGCAACAGACTTAGATAGTGAAACCTGTATTAAGTACATCGATAGATTTTTGATGTTTTACATCCGCACCGCCGATCCACTTACCAGAACAGCAACCTGGCTGAACAAAATGGAAGGGGGAATAGATTACCTGCGAAATGTAATCATTAACGATAGTTTAGGGATGGCGGCCCAATGGGAAAACGAAATTGAAAACTTAATTGCCTCTTACAAATGCGAATGGAAGGAAGCAGTAGAAAATCCTGCGATCAGAAAACGCTTCTCTCATTTTGTAAATGCACCAGAAGACAAAGATCCAACTATAGAATTTGTTGAGATGCGCGGACAAAAAAGAACCGCCGAATGGAAAACAGTTTAATAATAATCTTTACAAACCTTAGAAAACCCAAAATCATGAATGAACAATCAAATTGGCTAGCAGCCTGCCGAGTCGAGGATGCCATTGAGAACGGTGGCGTTTGTGTAAAACATGGTGAAGATCAGATTGCACTTTTCTATTTCACCAGAAGAAATGAGTGGTACGCCACACAAAATGAATGCCCGCACAAAAAACAGATGGCATTAAGCCGTGGAATGATTGGATCTACTACCGATGAGCCTAAGGTAGCCTGCCCTTTCCACAAAAAAACATTCTCATTGAGCACTGGCGAATGTTTAAGCGGCGATGAATGCGCAATAAAAACCTATCCTGTAAAGATAGAAAACGGAACTGTTTACATTGGTACAACGCCAAAATCTTAACCTGACCCAGTAAGATTTAAACTTTTCTGATTAAAAAATTTAACCCAAACCAAACCGACATGAAGATTTCTAATTATGTAGCCGCAACAGGCTGCCTTGCACTTACCTTGTTCTTTTTTTCAGCTAAATCGCAAACTAAAGCCGTTTTATTCGATGGTACTATCGTTGCCGGATATGTCGATCATGGTGCTTTTATAAACTGTACAGGCCCGAGCATCAAATTCAGCAAAAAACCTTACACCGTTTTATTGGGGTTGTTACCCAGTTTAAGAATCAAAGAAGATAAAGTTGCTGCCGGAGCACCAAAAAATGCAGCCCTCACCCCTAACCTTGGTTTTGGTTTAACAACGGCCTTTCGCCATGTAGCCTTACAGGTACCGCTATACTATAACCCAAAAACCGCAGTTAAAAATGGCGAATGGAACGTTGGCGTAGGCTTAGGCTATAAATTTTAAAAGAACCCATTTATTTATTTACGCTTAAACAGAGTGTTATGACACTAAATTCCATTACTAAACCGCTAGATAAATTAAATATATTTTCGCTCAAAGGTGTTCAGATGAAAACCTTTCACATCACCTGGCTAACTTTCTTCTTTTGTTTTTTCGCCTGGTTCGGCATGGCACCCTTAATGAAAATTGCAAGAGAGCAATTACACCTTACCAAAGATCAGGTGGGCAACATTCAGATTGCTTCAGTATCAGCTACGATTATTGCCCGTTTACTGATCGGACGGCTAATTGATAAATTTGGCCCCAAACTCATTTACACCTGGCTTTTGGTACTGTGTGCCATTCCCGTTTTATTAATCGGAACCAGTCATTCTTATACTTCCTTTTTGCTTTTCCGCCTGGCCATTGGCGTAATCGGCGCTTCATTTGTAATTACCCAATTTCACACCTCCATTATGTTTGCTCCGAACATTAAAGGAACCGCAAATGCAACAGCAGGCGGCTTTGGTAATGCAGGTGGCGGTGCTGCCAATTTATTTATGCCATTAATCGCATCTGGCATTACCGCTCTGGGCTTTTGCAGCACTGAAGACAGCTGGCGTTATGCCATGATTTTCCCTGGTGTAATGCTTTTAGTATGTGCATTTTTATATCACCGTTATACTTTAGATACCCCACAGGGAGATTTTAAGGATTTAAAAGACGAAAACATAAAAAGCACCAAAAACACATTTTTAATCGCGGCAAAGGATTACCGTACCTGGATTTTAACCATTGCCTACGCTGCCTGTTTTGGTGTAGAAATAACGGTTGATAACTTCGCACCGATCTTTTTTACTGATTCATTCGGCGCAACAATTGCCATAGCCGGAATGGTTGCAGGTATTTTTGGCTGGATCAATGTTTTTGCCAGACCATTGGGTGGAATTGTTGCTGATAAAATTGGTAAAACCTGGGGGTTTGATGGCAAAACACTTTTACTTGCGCTATTGCTTCTGATAGAAGGAATCGGCCTGATCTGGTTCGCAAAATCGGGCAATATTGGAATGGCTATTTTTATGATGTTCGTTTTCGGTCTAAGTTTAAAAATGGCCAACGGAGCAACCTATAGCCTTGTTCCTTTCATTAATCCACTTGCAGTTGGTAGTGTAGCAGGTATTGTAGGTGCTGGTGGAAATATCGGCGCCATGCTTATTGCATTTATGTTTAAAGCCAAAGCTGGTCATGCCACTAAAAATGTAATCGAAAACGGGCATACTATTCAAAAAGACCTGATCGATTATACCAGTGCATTTACTTTTCTAGGCTTTATCATTCTCGGAATTGGCATTGCTGTATTTATTTTCAGAACCGTTATGGCACAGAAAAGCGCGGAAATAGAAGATCTTGTACTTACACCGAGCAAATAGTCATACCAAAAGTAAAAATCTACCTACAATACCGTTGATCATTTGAAAGAAGAAAAGAATATATCGCTAAATAATACAACAACATGCTGCTATTGCGGAGTGGGCTGTGGTATTGTAGTAAATAAAGATATCCATGAGCGGATAACAGTTGAAGGAGACAAAAACCACCCTGTAAACAAAGGCATGTTGTGCAGTAAAGGCATGAATCTTCATTACACGGCGAATGACAAAAGCGACAGGCTGCTTTATCCCGAAATGCGTTACAACAAAAACATGCCCCTCCAAAGGGTAAGCTGGGATACCGCACTAGAAAGAACAGCAGCCGTTTTTAAAGCACTGATTAAAAAACATGGTCCCGATAGTGTGGCTTTTTATGCAAGCGGACAATGTTTAACGGAAGAGTATTATGTAGTTAACAAATTGATTAAAGGTTTTATCGGCAGCAATAATATCGATACCAACAGCCGCTTATGTATGAGCAGTGCGGTTGTTGGTTATAAAATGAGCTTAGGTGAAGATACTGTGCCCATTAGTTACGATGATATTGAAATTGCCGATTGCATTTTTGTTGCGGGCGCAAATCCAGCATGGTGCCATCCTATCCTTTGGCGCCGTGTTGAAGCCGCAAGGCAAAAAAAACCAGACCTAAAGATTATTGTCAGTGATCCGCGAAAAACGCAGACCTGCTCACTTGCCGATGTCCATCTGCAACTCAATCCAGGTACCGATATTACCCTGCACCACGCGATTGGCAGATGTTTAATTGAAGACGGAAGAATCGACGCTGATTTTATCATCAACAGCACCAACGGTTATGAAAAATACCATAATACCGTTTTCGAAACCTCACTGGCCGAAGCAGCAGTTATTTGTGGCATCAAAGAAAGTGATATCCGCTTGGCTGCATCTTACATCGGCAATGCAAAAGGTTTTATCAGCATGTGGACCATGGGGCTTAACCAAAGTGTAGTAGGCACCAATAAAAACCTCTCTTTAATCAACCTAAATCTGATTACCGGCCATATTGGTAAACCTGGAAGCGGACCTTTTTCACTCACAGGGCAACCAAATGCCATGGGCGGAAGAGAAGTTGGTGGTTTAAGCAATTTATTGCCGGCACATCGGGTTTTAGCCAACGAAAGTCACCGCAATGAGGTCGAAAAGTTTTGGCAGATCCCCCTAGGCACCATACAATCTAAACCTGGCCTAACTGCAACAGAGATGTTCGATGAACTGAATACCGGAAAGCTCAAAGCGGTATGGATTTTATGCACCAATCCGCTGATCAGCCTCCCTGATGTTCGAATAGCCGAAGAAGGATTAAAAAAAGCGAAATTTGTAGTTGTTCAGGACATTAGCAACAAAATAGAAACCTTAAAATACGCTGATGTGGTTTTACCTGCAGCTGCCTGGGTAGAAAAAGAGGGTACCATGACCAATGCGGGCCGCTATATCTCTTATCTCAGTAAAGTAACCGAAGCACCTGGAGAAGCCTTACCAGATTCGGAAATTATCTGCCGGTTTGCAAAAAAAATGGGCTATCATGGCTTCGATTTCAAAAGTGCTTCCGAAATATATAACGAGCACGCAGCCCTTACGGAAGGAACCAACATTGATATCAGCGGCCTTAATTATGAGATTTTAAGGGAAAAAAGAGCCGTTCAATGGCCTTACCCGAAGCAAGAAAAGGCCTTCGGAACAGCCAGGTTATTTACCGATCACCAGTTTTACACACCCGATAAAAAAGCCAATATTTTATCATTTGATGACCAAAACCAATCGGAAGCTTTAACACCGGAACATCCATTGATTTTAACCACCGGAAGGATCAGAGATCAATGGCATACCCGAAGCAAAACAGGCAAGGTAAATAAACTGAACCAGCATATTAGCGAATCTTTTTTAGAGATCAACCCAATTGATGCCGAAGTTCGGAACATTAAAGACAATGATATTATCGAAATTTCCAGTTTACGTGGAAATGTTCGTGTAAAAGCAAAATTTTCGGAAGATATTAAACCAGGAGTGGTTTTTATGCCCATGCACTGGGGAAAAATCTTAAAAAGTGACCTTAACCGGGTGAATAACCTCACCAATAACCTGGTTGATCCACTAAGCAAAGAACCTGATTTTAAATTTAGTGCTGTAGAAGTAAAATTATATCAAAAAGCCCGGCAAAAGATCATTGTTATTGGTGCGGGCGCTGGTGCCTGTGGTTTTGTTAAAAGTTACAGGGCTTTAAATACCGAAGATGATATTGAGATCTTTAGCAAAGAAAATTTCCCTTTTTACAACAGGGTACTTCTCCCCGATTATATTATTGGCACTTTACCCTGGCATAACCTCATTAAAATGAGCGATAGCGAGGAAACCGATTATAGAATTAAGCTGCACCGTGGGTTAGGTATCGAAAAAATCAACAAAGAAAATAAAACCATTATCGATAGTAATGGAGAAACCCACCATTATGATGTTCTGCTCCTGGCCACCGGAAGCAGGGCTTTTGTGCTTAAAGATATCCCGAAACTAAACGGCATATTTACCATGCGCAGCCGTAACGATGCCGACAGTTTTAAAAAACATGTGGATAGCACAAATGGAAAAGTAGTAATTGTTGGTGGCGGTTTATTGGGAATCGAATTGGCCACATCTTTGGCTGAAACAGGATCAAAAGTGACGATTATCCAACGGATATCGAGATTAATGGGTCGCCAGTTGGATGCTTTGGGCAGTCAATTATTACATGAAGAACTGATCAGCAAAGGCATTGAGGTTTTTTACAATGATGAAGTAGACCGGATTATCGGAGAAAAAAGTATTTCGGGCATCCGTTTAAAAAGTGGTTTATTGATCGATTGTGAATCTTTAGTAATTGCCATAGGCACTGTTCCGAATACCGAACTGATTAAAGAAGCAGGTATAGAATGCAAAAGAGGTGTTGTGGTTGATGAGTACCTGAGAACCAACGAAAAAGACATTTATGCCATTGGCGAAATTGCCGAGTTTAAAGGTCAGATGTACGGCATTACCGCAGCGGCAGAACAACAGGCCGAAATAGTAGCACGATTTCTATGTGGAGATATTGCTAAATTTTACCAGGGCAGCCTGCTCATGAATATCCTAAAAATGCATAGTTTAGAACTCTGTTCATTAGGTTTGGCCGAAATACCGAACAACGACCCTACTTATGAGGAAATTGTTTTTATCGATAAAGCCAAACGTTACTATAAAAAATGTATTGTACACAACGATAAATTGGTTGGAGCCATATTAATTGGCGATAAAAGTGAGTTTTTAGAATTCAGGAACCTGATCGAAAATAAAATGGAGTTGAGCGAAAAGCGGCTTCAATTATTAAGGAGTGGCAAAACAACCGAACCTATTATCGGCAAAACCGTATGCAGCTGCAACAATGTTGGCGAAGGTAACCTGATCAACAAAATTAAAGATGGCTGTAAAGATCATTTGCAGCTTTGCCAGTTAACTGGCGCCGGAATGGGCTGTGGCAGTTGCAGGCCCGAGGTAAAAGCCATATTAGATTCTTTTGTAAATGTATTAAAAACGGAAGCTAAACCTGCTTTGGCAGGAACATAAAAAACTTTGGCCGTTTGTTAGTCCTAGCGGTCAGTTTTTTTAAAAAAAAACAAACAAAGAAGTTTGAATGATAGGCTAAGATAAATCGTCATTTCGACTGGAGCGCAGCGAAATGGAGAAATCTTTGAAGTATGTTTAATGGATAGTTCAAAGATTTCTCCACTGCGGTCGAAATGACGACAGATTTTTCAAACCCTTCATTAGAAAACGATTGGAAATAGTAAAACAATAAGCTTTAAGATTCCCCCCTGCGCGGGAATGACGATAGATTGCTAAAGAATATTTAAAATTAAACAAAGTGATGAAAGTAAAACTTGGTCCTTCAGAATTTAAAAACCTAAAAGGGATTGAATATTTTAAGTTCGAAGAAGATTTTATTGAAGAAAATGTGCGTTGTATCCCGATGATCGTGCGTTTTAAAATGGATGCCGCAGGAATAAAACTAAAATTAGCTGAATGGAGCAAATTTCATCCATCGGAACGGATCCAACTGGCCTTACTACCGGTTTCCACTCAAGAACAAACAGATAAGTATCATCAATTTTTGATTGGCCTGATTACCAAATATACTGGAAATCAAGCCACCACGCTAACTATCGATCCGCTACCCGATTGGGGAAACCTACATCAGATCCCTGTGATGCTAAAAGAAAAGGCAACAGAATTAGCTTTACAGCTATCCATAAACCAGTGGCGAAAACTCACTAATATCCAAAGGTTTGCGCTTTTAAAATTATGCAGACCAGGGCATGAAAACAAAAATTTTCCCAAGGCAGTAGTAGAATTTGGACTTCTAAATAGCTAACCATGTATCAAACCATCATCATTAACTTTCCAGGCGGAATCATATCACCAGGCAACCTGTATAACATCCTGGTTGCGGCAACAAAAGCGCGGATCCAATATGTTCGTTTTGGCCTCCGCCAGCAGTTATTGATTGATACTACAACCTACAATATTGCCATATTTACAGGCGAAATGGATAAACTTGGGATTGATTATGAAGTAGACTCCAATAATTTCCCGAATATTATCAGTTCTTATCCTGCTGAAGAGATTTTTATCCGCAAAACCTGGCTTACTGAAGGGGTATACAAAGATGTTTTAGACGACATCGACTTTAAACCTTCCGTCAAGGTTAATATCTGCGATAGCGACCAAAGCTTTACCCCCATGTTAACGGGTAATATCAACTGGATTGCGTCTTCACAATCCGAACATTATTGGCATTTGATTATCCGGTTTCCAAAAACAAATGTAACTTATGAATGGAATCAGCTTTGTTACACCAACCATATTGCACAGGTTACCAAAGCGCTGGAGGGTATTATCAAAAACAACCAGTCGCAGTTTGTAGATAATCCACAAGCCAATGGTGAAGCGCTCTTTGCACTTTTAGATCAGGAAAATTTCATTCTTAAACAAGTCGAAAAAACCGTATCACTATCTTCATTTAACCTGCCTTATTACGAGGGCTTAAACCGGTATAACAATAAATATTGGTTGGGTATCTACAGGCGAGATGAATTGTTCAGCATTCCATTTTTAAAGAAACTCTGCCAGCTTTGTTTAGATACCAAACTCGGTCAGTTGTGCTGTACCTCCTGGAAAACCATTATTATAAAAGGAATTGATGAAAAAGATAAAAACCTTTGGAATGGCTTGCTCGAAGAATTTGAGATCAATATGCGGCATGCGGCCAATGAACTTAACTTTCAGGTGGAAGACAATTGTAACGAAGGCTTGGCATTAAAAAGTTTCCTTGTTAAACATTTAAGCATTGATGATACCAGGACGTTTGGAATCTGCTTTGGCATTAAAACACGCAAAAAAAGTGAGGTTTTTAGTAGCATCCTGATCCAAAAACGCCACTTGATTAATGTATTGGGTTTAAAACTACTCCCCGTTTATGATATTTTGTGTGCTAAGGATTTTAATCCCAACGAGCGTACCGGCGAAATTTTTAGCAGGAGTAATCCTAGCTTTTTATTACCGGAACAAATAAGACGTTCGATATTTAAATTTTACAAATACCGTTTAAATGCGCTTAAAACAGGTAATCAAAAACAGAGCTTTCAAACTGAAGAAGCGATAAAAAAAGACGGCGAGTTTTTATACCAGTGTAATAATTGTTTAACAGTATATAACGAACGCATTGGCGAAATTGAAAACAACATTAACCCAGGTACGGCATTTAAAGATTTACCCGAAGGTTACTGTTGTGTGCTTTGTGAAGGAGAGAAAGAGAATTTTACTAAGATTGATCAATCGGCCTTGCAATTGTTATAAGCCGTTAATTTCGGCATGTGAGTTAAAATTACTGAAATAACGATAATCCTGGTCCTCAATAGCAATTTCGCAAACTCGCAAATTGCTTAAAACGTATTTCATGCTGTGTTTGGCCAAACCATTGGTTTGAAGCAGGTGTACAATTTGTTTCAAACCGTCAACTTTATAAATCCCGCATAAGGGTTCTTGCTGACCATCTTTGGTAAAAATATAAGCCTCAAAAGAATCATCAGCTTTAAACGAATGGATTAGCTTTTCCAACAACCTGATTTCCATCAACAACATATCGCAGGCCAATAAGAACAGATTTTCCTCGGAATTTAATAAGTAAGCAGAAAGTACACCCAATAAAGGGCCCCTAATATCAAGCGAAGGATCGTCTACAATCAACTGTTCATTCCCAAAATAACCTTCATAGGTTTCTTGTTGCGATGGATTAACTGAAAATTTTACCGGGAGATCAAGCGCACTTAATTTATCAGCTGCGACCTGTGCCCATAATCTATCCTGATGATTGAGCAAACCTTTATCAGTACCCATCCGTAAACTCTGCCCGCCACATAAAACTACTCCTAACATATAATATCTATAATTAAAAAACTATTATCAGTTAAGTCGAGCGAATAGATGTCTTAAAAAGACAACATCGCCATCAATGACAGATTCAAAAGAAAGGTCGTCATTGCGAGGAGGAACGACGAAGCAATCTTTCATGCTAGTGATTTTTGCCATAAAGATTGCTTCGTCGGCTGAAAAAGCCTTCTCGCAATGACGATAATCTGAGGAGATTTAATCTTTTAAATTCTCCGTCATTTATATTTTATACAATAAATTATCCATAAAGGATTACTTACTGCTCAAATCTATTAGTCCAGCTTCGTTTAAAATGCCAATTTGTTTTCCGCTAACCACGATTAACTTTTCTGCTAACAGTTCATTCATCGTCCTGAAAACCGTTTCGTAGGTTGCACCGGTAAAAGCAGCCAAATCCTGACGGCTTAGTGCCAAATTTAAAAACCCTTCGGCATCTAATCCAAATTGATCTCTCAATCCTAAAATAGCTACGGCAAGCCTTCCTTTAACCGACATTAAAGCTAAATTACGCATTTTCTTTTCTGAGGCATGCAACTCGTCGGCATAAAACATCAACAAACCGTAGGCAAATTCCTGGTTTACTTTTATGGTAGTTTTAAAAAAATCGATATCTACAAAACAAAGTTTGGTGGTTTCTAAAGCAGTTGCAGATATTGGATAGGTAGAAATACTGCTGCTGATTCCTCTATGTCCTATTATGGCTCCATCGTTTGCAAAACGTAAAATCAGTTCTTTATCGCCCCATTGTTTATGCACTTTTACATTACCCGAAGTAACAAAATAAACACCACTCACCGGATCGCCCTCTTTGATAATTACTTCCCCTTTTTTAGCGATAAAATTTCGTTTATGGCTCTCGATAGCAGGATGCCACTCTTTTAAAGTGAGCTGGCACATAAAACAGGTTTTAAGATCGCAGTTATTATTTTTCTTCATATTTTATTGGGGATGTTGGGTAAAAATAGCAAATCATTGCACAATTATTTGGTATCGTAAACAAATTCGGTGATTCTTCACTATTGTTGAAAATTTTATAAGAATAAAACTCATTGAAAGAGAACACTTAGCATTTTTTACAGGCATTCTTATCTCAAAGAAGTTTAAAGATATGCCATCAAATCATAATTTTGTGTTATGGCAAATACAAACGTTAGAAAATCAATCCAGAATAAGATCGAATCATTGGGTAAGGAAATCGAAAGCTTACAAGCAGAACTAAAAAGATGGGAAAAAATTGCAGCCGATTATGAAACCAACTCGGAAAGCATTGATTTGATTTTATCGATACAATTACCTGAAAAACCAGAACCAAAAGCTAAAAAGGTAAAATTGTAAGGCATTTAAACAAGAAAACCCGGACAATGTCCGGGTTTTCAATTAATCATATCCTGAATATTAATCCTGTTCTATAACTTCTTCCACTTTTACCGGAATTTTAGCTCTCGGCTTAAAACCAGCAGGCTTATTATCGCCTTCGGTTAAAACGGGCGCTTTCTTTGCATCTTTCTTCTTGAATTTCCTACCATACCAGATTAGAAAGCCAGTTATAGGTAAACTTGCTCCTATTAGTGACGCTAAAAAAGCCATCACTTTGCCTGGGAAACCCAAAATACTCCCCACATGGATATCGTAATTCATTTTGCGAAGTTTCCCACCAAAACCAGCCTCTTCGTAAGCAATAGCATAAACACCTTCGCGTTTAAATTCTTTTAAAGTATGCTGATCGAAGGTATACCCTTGGTTATTGTAAAACTGACCTGTATTAGGATAAACCGTAATATTGATCGTGGCTTTTGCTTTTGAAGTATCGGGAAAATTATAATAAAAACCCTGCGATTTTGGATGGCGGCGAATTACTTTTTGCCAGGCCAGATCCATCGCTTTTTGAGGCGTGTAAAATTTCCCAACGGCTAATGAATCTGATTCCAGACGTTGGAAATCGCCTAATTTATCGCCACCAGAGGTTACCCAATACAAGCCTTCGCTGTACCATTTAATGCCATAAACCATTCCGGTTAAAGCGATAAAAAGCAAAAAGATTAAAGAATAAAAGCCAAGCACATTGTGTAAATCGAGGTTTACCCTTTTGAATGAAGCGCCCCACTTAATTTTGAAGCTCTTATCACGGGTTGATTTATTCCATTTTTTAGGATACCACCAGATTAATCCGGTAATTAACAAAACTACAAATATCATGGTTCCGTAGTTTACAATTGGTCTCCCGATGGCATAAGGTAACCACAAGAAACGGTGACCGTTGAGGATAAACCTAAAGAAATCGACTTCTCCTTTTTTATGTACCACTTTGCTGATTACTTCTCCTGTATAAGGATTAATTTTTAAACTGGTTCCTCCTCCGCGCCGTCCTTCATCCTTTTTTCCCCTTAAATTTAAACTGATCGCCCTTCCCTGTTGATATTGTGCATACGAAGGAATCTTTTCAGGGTAAAGCTTAAACGCAATGGCACTCAGTTGTGAGGGTGTAATCACAGGTTTATCCTGCTTTTCAATTTTGGTTTCAGGTTCCAATAAACCTGTAATTTCTTCATTAAAAACCCAGATACAGCCTGTTATACAAACAATAAGAACAATGACGCCGGATATTAAGCCAAGCCAGAGGTGAAGCCATTTATTGATTCTGTTAAATAGCGAATCTTTATTTTTTTTCTTTGCTGGAATAGTTTTGTTTACCGTTGCCATTGTTCTGTTTAGTTAAGCCTATAAGTTTTATTTTAATATTGAAGGGCATTAATTGCCGTGATTGTTCCGCCTTCAACCTTTAAGCCTTTTTTTGCGGCTGCAATTTCTGCATCGAATACATACACATAACTTCCTTCGCTCGCGGTAGTGATGCCTATGTATCCGGTTTTACCATCTTTTGGCGCATAATTGTTAATGGTTGTTGTTCTGGTGATATCGGCAGGGATACCGCTTATCCATTTGAAGCTTTTGCTGATTACATCAACAACGGCAAATTTTCTTGCCGTACCTAAAAGCGAATTGGGTTGCGCATACATTTGGAGAATAAAAACACCCTTCCCTAAATAAGTTTGCCCCGCAATATGGTGTCCGCCAGAAATCTCCTGTACGTTAAAGAAATAACTTTTATCAAACTCGGTAGTTCCTTTATTGATCCTGATAACAGCCGATGGATTTTTGGAGGTCGGAATGCCCGCGTTTGTTGCCGCTGCAAATGAAAAAGCATAGGCATCTCCATTATCGGTTTCAACCAAACCATTTACAAAATAGGCGCCGATATAACTGGTACGGTTATCACGGATAATTTTCTCCAGTTTTAAATCAGGATAACTATAAACGGCCACCCATGAACTGTCGGGATATGAAGTACCAAATACGTCCGGCGCAGCGCCTTTAATACTCATATAAGGTATAAATAGTTTTTCCCCAACCTGTGTTGCCCAGGTAAAGTGGGCCCTTTCGCCATTGCCCGCAAGCTTTACAATATTTACCTGCTGTTCACCAACAATCTGATATTTGCGTGCATCTATCCTAAACATGGTTGCAAATTCATTTCCAGATCTAGGAACTTTAATGGTAAAAACATCGTCCTTCACAGGTGCAAAAAGATGTACGGTTTCACTTTGAAAATTTGAAAGTTTATTTAACTTTCCATCACTATCTAAACGGTAAGATGTAACAGCACCTGGATTTCCCTGTCCGTATAGTAAACTAAAAAAACGGTTTTTGTGTGTAAGGTAATAACGGTATGATCCATCTTGTTCTATCCCGTTTCCCTGAGTGGTTACCATGCCCGATTCTAAAGAATTTGCCGTCAATAAATAATCGGCAATGCCCGAAGTACCAATTGGTGTTGCAGAAATTACAAATTTGGTTGCCCCTGTAAGTTCGGTTTCTACATCTATAACTTCTGAAGAATCCAGTTCTTTGTCGCAACCCGAAAAGATGATCAGAAAGGATAAACTTAAAAAAGGAAGTATATATTTAGTTTTCATATTAAAATATTTTAGGATTAGGAATTATCTGTTGTTGCTAAAAAAGTATCTAACCTTGGCATAAAATGCCCTGCCCGGCTTTTGTAGAGAAAAATTATCGTAAATGCGGTTATCCAATAGATTTTTACATTCTAAACCAATATTATATTTACCGCCGCCAAGTGTATAAACAGCATTTACATCCTGCATCCATTGTCTGGGAATATCGTATTTGGTTTCTGAAGTACCCTGGCTCGGCCACGATAAATAATAAGCATGAACGTAAAGCACGTTATAACCAAGGGTAAGGGTATTGCCTTTTTTACCCACGTTGTTAAAGAAAAGTGAGGCATCTGCATTACCAAATAGATAAGGCATATTTGGAATCCTATCTCTAAATAAAGGGCTCTGCATGGTTTGACCTGGCTCAAAACGGGTATTATTTCTTAAATTCTGATAGGTTACGTTTACTCCTGCCGTAAATAGTTGCTTAAATGAATATCTAACCTCCGATTCAAACCCAAAATTGGTTACGTTAGCTACATTGCCCATCACCTGTTTAGTTTGGTTTGCATTTAAACTTGGTCTGATAAAGTCTTTCGCATCGCGGTACATTAAATTTCCATCGAAACTAAAACGGTGGATTTTGTTTAACTGTGCCTGATAACTAAAACCTAAATTATAGTTGCTGCTCTGTTCGGGCTTTAAATCAATATTCCCTTCGAGATTTAATAAATCGCCGAAAAGTTCGTCGGTTTCTGGTAAACGATAACTTTTTTCGTATGATGCTTTAACCTGGAGATTTGGCACAATAAAGTAAGTAGATGCAATACCATAACCGGTTTTACTATAGCTGTTTTTTTGTGTTAAATAAGCAATATCGCCCCAGTTACCGCTTGGATTATAGCTTTGCGAATATTTATTTGATTGATAAAATTGTTTTGCAAATACCGAAGTGTTCCACTTCTCAGACGCACTGAATTTATAACCTAAACCCAATACATTTTTATTGTTTATACGTGGTTGCTCATATTTCTCGGCATCAGGATATAATTCATCAGAACCTGTTCTGTTAAAGCTATTGTATACATTATTTAGCGACAAGGAATGATGCTCATCAATAGTATAACTTAAGTTTGCAGTAGCCAATCCGTTGTTATTACGGAATTTATACATCGAACGTTCACGTTCGCTACCTGCCCCAGGGTATTCTTTATAATCCTGGAACCAGTTGTAGCGACGGTAAACCGTATCTATATTTTGTTCTGTACCGAAATTAAAATTTCCGTTTACACGAAGATCCAATCCTTTAACAAACAGATCTTTTTTGGCATATTTAACAGTAGGCATTAAAATACTGCCCTTTCTATGCCAGTCTCCAAAAACACTTACCATCCTGGCCCCTGTTTGTATTTCAGAATAGTTTTGTCCAACGGTTAACCCGAACATTAACTGGTCGGCAAATGATTTATTAACTACACCTGCACTGGCTATTAAAGTCTCGTTATGATAGGTATCGTTAAAGCGTTTAACCACCTGGTTTCTGAAATAACGGCCATTAATATCTGCAACATCTGTAGTAACCTTATAGTCGTTATCTGAATAATTTTGAAAAGCATTAATCTGGATTTTAAATCCCGATGGCGCAGTATATCCTACATTTACAGCTGTTTTATGCGTATTGAAGGAACCATATGAATAAGAAGCATCCATATAACTCTTCGTTGTATTATCGGTTACAATATTAACTGCACCACCTAATGCATCCGATCCTAACCAAACAGGAACTACTCCTTTATATACCTCTACGCGCTGGGCAAGGTTAATGGGTATATTGTTAATCTGGAATGATGAACCAAAATTATCCATGGGTACCCCATCAATAAAAAACTTAACCTGCCTGCCTGTAAAACCGTTCAAAGAAAAATCCATTCTTGAACCCAAGCCCCCGGCCTCTCTAACCCTCACTCCTGAAACACGGTCTAAAGCATGAGAAATATCAAGTGTACTGTTATGCAGTTTCTTTGCATCAATAGAGGTTACATTGAAAGCCTGACGGTTAACCTGCTGATTGGCTGTTCGGCCGATAACGTTTAGCGTTTCCATTTGTTCGGTAGATTCTGATAAGCTAAAACTGAAAGTACCGGGCTGACCGTCAGCCACATTGATCTCTTTTTTCTGTGTTTTAAAACCAATTGCAGATACCTGTATGGTGTATTTACCCACAGGAATATTTAAGAGTTTAAAATTTCCGCTTTGGTCTGTTAATGTACCATAACTGGTTTTGTGGATTTTAACGGTAGCCCCGGGAAGTGGATTTCCATCATTGGATTTGATTTGCCCTGAAATGCTCGACAATCGGTTTTGGGCAGAAGTAAAAATTACACAGGCACATAACATGCCCAATAGCAAAATTTTCTTAATTTGCATGGCTTTTAATGGAGATTAAAGGTGAGCCGGATTTCCGGTTTAGCCACACGGGTCTGAACCGTGTGGCATTTTTGTTTTCGGCAAATATAGCCTCTATTTAGATCAAGTCCAAATAAGAATTGTTAAATATTAGGCTTTCTCCACTACTCCTATTACAAAAACCGGCTTACTCAGCTGAGCACCTGACATTTACCTACACCCAATAATTTTAAAAGCTTAAAACCCTTTTAGTTTAAAACATGTTTATGTAGATACAACAAAAAACGAAGTATATGAAAAAGTTAATTTATTTATTGGCCATTTCTGCATTAGCATTTCAGGCCTGCAATGGAGGAAACAAGGATGCCAAAGAAAGTGCCGATAGTTTAAACATGGCTAAAGACAGCTCAACCAATACAGTTGCCACTGGAGGGATTGCAGTAGATGAAGCTGACGCGAAGTTTACAACACAGGCAGCTGTTGGCGGTATGGCTGAAGTAGAATTAGGAAAACTGGCACTCGAAAAAAGCAGTAATCCGCAGGTTAAAGAATTTGCAACCATGATGGTAAAAGACCACGGCATGGCAAATACCGAATTAATGGCCATTGCGAAACAAAAAAACATTACACTGCCAAGCACCGTAGACGATGAGCACAAGAAAAAAATGGATGACCTAAGTAAAAAATCAGGCGCAGATTTTGATAAAGCTTATGTTGATGCCATGGTGAGTGGCCATAAATCTACCTTAAAATTAATGGAAGATGAATCAAGAGATGGGAAAGATGCAGATCTTAAAGCTTTTGCAACGAAAACTGCACCAATTGTTCAAAGCCATTTGGTGATGATCAATAAAATAAATGACAGCATGAAATAATGAGGTTTAGCGTATTAAATTTCTTAGATGAAGGAATTTAATACGCTATATTTTTTGCCACTTCTAATCTTATCCCTAATTACTGGATTTATTTGTTCGAAGGTTATAATTAAAGCTCTGGCGGGGTATGCCAATCGATAAAGGCTTTCCTACTTAACATTTTCAGGTATGGATAATTTCCATTTAATTGTTTACGCTGTTTTAGCTCATATAAAAAATGCCCACCTAAATCTACAATAATTTTTGCGGTGGCTAAATACCATACACTATGTGGCTGTTTCCAACAAAAAGAATACAGGTTTGAGGTGAGTTTAATACCCTGAAGTTCGGGATGATAAAAATTAAGTATTTTTGGATTGGGCAGTCCCTGCATTACCTCTGATTTTCTAACCATCGAAAGGTGATCGGAATGGCAAAACTCGTAATCCTTTAGCTTTGGATCATCCACATCAGGCAAATGTTTCAATATTTTAAATCCCTTAAATTTTTTACCATTCAATATCCATATTAAATTTGGATAAAATGCCTCTCTGCTATTAAGCTCGGCCAATGTAATCGGAGAATTTTGAAATTCGATAGTATAACCGGATGGGGTAAATACATCAGCACGGTGTATATCGGCATTGGCTGCATCATAAAAAGCAATTTCTCTAAATGATGGCGGGAAAGCCAATTTCCAATCTCGGTGCCATGCGGTCTCCTTCCGGCAATATTCTTTTTTAAGTGATGAAATATCCTGAATCATATCTGAACGGAGGATATCTTTTTTCATTTCACTATTGTTCATTCTCTTTCAATGTGATTAGAACACTAAAACAATTAATTAGGGAAAACAAATTTAAACTAAAATTTTTAGTACATATAATATTTAAAAATAATTATGATTGAGCATTAGGCAGATACCACCTGTCAAAAAAAAATAATTCCATCTGCTCAAAATAGAATGATAACTTTGCAGTATGACCATCCAAGAAATACAGCAGCTAGAAGATTTTTTTACCCAGGCAGGAAAGCAAGAGGTTCCAATTTATCTGAATCAGGCTACCGTAATTACCGATTATGCCCATTTTCTTGAAAGTCATTTAATGCCTTTAAAGCTTAATCCTGATGCAAAAGTGAACCTACCACTAATACACAGGCTAAAAATGTTAAAGTTATTGATTGAATCAAATGCATAAAAACGAATCAATTTAGCTGTTACAGCCCCACAATTGGTAAAAAGGGGCCAATTTCAATCGGAACACAAGTAATCGAAACATCACTATCTATTAAACTGGCCTTTCAACAGGCTATCATTGACAGATTGCAAAGAACGGTCGTCATTTCGACTGGAACACAGTGGAATGGAGAAATCTTTGAACTATGTTAAAAGATCACTCCACTACGGTCGAGATGACGACACTTCCCAACATATAACAAAGTCTCTGTTTCAGTCATAAAATGATTCATTTATAAATCATTGATAACGAACTCCTTACAACATTACCTAACAGAAGCATCAGGCTTAATAGTTTATGAAGCTGTCACCGATACGCCGATGTATTTGAAAAATTCTAACCTCTACCATTGAAAGCTCATAATTGTGAGGAACGAAACAATCTTAAAGCGCACGCAAGTAGCGATCGTTGTAAGATTGCTTCGTCGGCTGAAAAAGCCTTCTCGCAATGACGATACCTCGCAGCTTATACTGCACAAAAATTCTCTGTCATCTATATTGATTTTTATGCAATAAATTACCTCTCCGGATGATAAATCGTATTTGTCATACATCCAATTTATGCCTTTCCTATTTATGGCTATCGAAATATTGACTCCCGTTTTCTAATCATGCAATTAAAAACTTAACCTCTTTTAGTTTTTAAAATAGATATTTCCAACTATATTGGGCGTGATTGGTTATTCCTATACATTGACCCTTATTTATGACTAAAAATATATTCATTGCTTCGGCCGAACCCTATACCGGAAAATCAGTAATTGCTTTCGGAATGATCAATATGTTATTGGCAAAAACCCAAAAAGTAGGTTATTTTAAACCCATTATTGCGCAAGACGATCAGAATAAAAAAGATGAACATGTAGAAGCCATGTTGGATTATTTCTCACTCCCTGTTAAATATGAGGATGCTTTTGCGTTTACCCGGCAAGAGATGTTACACCAGGCAGAAGATAGTGGAGCAATTATTAATACCATTATCAGTAAATATAAAAAACTGGAAGATAATTACGATTTCACGGTAATTGAAGGCAGCGATTTTTTAGGCGAAGGCATGGCATTTGAGTTCGAATCGAATGCCTTAATGGCCAAAAACTTAGGCGCACCTGTTTTAATAGTGGTATCGGGAAAGAACAAAACAGCAAGTCAGCTTTTTAAATCGGCCATCAACATTTACCGTAACTTCCTGCTGCGAGATGTACAGGTATTAGGCGTAGTGGCTAATATGGTGAATCCAGAGGAGGCAGACCGCATTAAACAAGCTTTAACCAATCAATTACCCACCGAGTTACTTATCGCCGTTATTCCAACTGAAACTGGCCTGCAAAGTCCAACAATGAAAGAAATTACATTGGCACTGGGTGGTGAGGTACTTTTTGGAGCTGAACTATTGGATAACCAGGTTGATAATTTTGTGACCGGTGCCATGATGTTGCCTAATTTTTTAAGGCACATAAAAGACAACCTGCTTATTGTTACTCCTGGCGATCGTGGTGATATCATTATTGGCGCACTTCAG
Source organism: Pedobacter sp. 22163 (assembly GCF_052045595.1). Classification (NCBI taxonomy): domain Bacteria; kingdom Pseudomonadati; phylum Bacteroidota; class Sphingobacteriia; order Sphingobacteriales; family Sphingobacteriaceae; genus Pedobacter; species Pedobacter sp. 22163. Next base: position 360,331 of record NZ_JBQEPM010000001.1, read on the forward strand.
GCCAACTTATCAGCCAATTACCCAAAAATTGCAGGCATTGTTTTAACCGCAGGCAGTTTACCAGATGAGCCGATTATTAAATTGATTGAAGGTTTACAAACCATTATTCCAATAATAGCTGTTAAAAAAGGAACTTTCGAAACCACTACAACCATTGGTAGTATCCATTCCAAAATTACAATTGAAAACAAGAAGAAAATTGCAGTCGCCATAGAGCTTTTCGAAAAATATGTAGATATTAAAGCGCTTGATGATAAAATTATCACATTCAGCTATCAGGGAATTACCCCGCACATGTTTCAATACCAACTGGTTAAATGGGCCAAACGCGATAAAAAACATATTGTTTTACCAGAAGGAAATGATGAACGCATTTTAAAAGCAGTAGAGAAACTCATTACACAGGATATTGTAGACATTACACTCTTGGGCGATCCGACCGAAATTACCAACACGATTAAAAGACTTGGATTAAACCTGGATACCAATACTATAAAAATACATAACCCAGTCCAATCGCCTCATTATAACGATTATGTAGATACTTTGCACGAACTACGTAAAGCAAAAAATGTAAACCTCGAAATGGCCAGGGATATGATGACTGATGTTTCTTATTTTGGAACCATGATGGTTTACAAAGGTGATGCCGATGGGATGGTTTCAGGTGCAGTTCATACTACTCAGCACACCATCAGGCCTGCTTTGCAGTTTGTTAAAACCAAGCCAGGTGTATCAGTGGTTTCATCCATTTTCTTTATGTGCCTGCCAGAAAGGGTGGCGATATTTGGAGATTGTGCGGTTAACCCCAATCCTACTGCCCAACAGCTGGCAGAAATAGCAATTTCATCAGCAGAGAGCAGTGCCAAATTCGGCATTGAGCCACGCATTGCCATGTTATCTTATTCTTCTGGTACATCAGGCGAAGGCGAAGATGTAGAACGTGTAAGAGAAGCTACTGCCATAGTTAAAATAAGGCATCCGGAATTAAAAATTGAAGGTCCGATACAATATGATGCGGCTGTAGATCCACTTGTAGGTAAACAAAAATTACCAGGCTCTGAGGTAGCAGGTAGAGCAAGTGTACTGATCTTCCCCGATTTAAATACCGGCAACAACACCTATAAAGCGGTACAGCGCGAAACAGGCGCACTTGCCATTGGCCCAATGCTGCAGGGCCTAAACAAACCAATAAATGATTTAAGCCGTGGCTGTACGGTAGATGATATTTTTAATACCGTTGTAATTACAGCGATCCAATGCCAAGATATTTAATATGAACATTTTAGTAATCAACTCCGGAAGCAGTTCCTTAAAATACCAGCTTTTTAACATGCCAGAAAAAGCGCCAGTTTGTAGCGGTCTGGTAGAGCGTATTGGCATTGAAGGCTCGTTTATTAAACATACAGTTTATCGCAACAACGAAAAGTATAGCATAGAACAGTCAGGTTTTATTGCTAACCACGGCGAAGGCTTAAAACAGGTTTTAGCTTTGCTCACTGAGGGAAAATATGCGGTAATAGCGAGCCCTGATGATATTGCAGCTGTTGGCCATAGAGTAGTGCATGGAGGTGAGCATTTTGCAGGCGCAACCCTTATTACAGATGAGGTAAAACATCACATCAAAAAGCTGTTCTCCCTTGCGCCGCTGCATAACCCCGTTAATTATAAATGTATTGAAGTAGCCGAACAGACTTTTGTTAACGCGAAACAAATTGCCGTGTTCGATACGGCATTTCATCAAACCATACCAGAACAGGCCTATCGTTATGCCATTCCAGAATGGTATTACAAAGAACATGGCATTCGGGTGTATGGATTTCATGGTACCAGCCACAAATATGTAAGTGAGCAGGCCAATAAATGGCTAAACAAAGTTGATACAAAAATTATAAGCATCCACTTGGGCAACGGTTGCAGCATTACGGCCATTAGAAATGGTAAATCGATAGATACCAGTATGGGATTTGGCCCATTAAGCGGTTTAATGATGGGCACGCGCTCTGGAGACATCGATCCATCGGTTATTTTTCATTTAATGGAACATTCGGGATATACTTTAGAGCAGTTGAGTACCCTGGTTAACAAACAATCGGGACTGTTAGGTGTAGGTGGCTCGAGCGATATGCGCGACATTAGAAAAATGGTTAGTGAAGGCAATGCAGCTGCAATTTTGGCGCTAAAACTGTATGCCTATAGGATCAAGAAATTTATTGGTGCTTATGCAGCTATTTTAAATGGCATAGATGCAATAGTATTTACCGCTGGTGTAGGCGAAAACGACAGTAACATGCGTGAGTCTGTATGCTCGGAGCTGAATTACCTGGGTATTGATTTAGATTCAGCTCAAAATACAGCTTATAATGGAGAATTGAAAGAAATTAACAAGGCAAGCGCTAAAGTAAAAATCCTGGTTATTCCAACCAACGAAGAATATGAGATAGCCCACCAATGTTTTGAGCTTTTAGGTTAATAGCAAGACTTCCGAAGTTTGGCTATGCCCTTTTCGCTTTGCCAACTTCGGAAGTCTAGGCAGGCCCTAATCGGTTTCCAAAATGGACAAAATATTGCCGGCAGGATCTCTAAACCAGGCAATGTTTGGTCCTCCGTTTCCCCGTGAGATGCCTTTACTATCCGTTTTGAAATATTCTTCATTGTAAATCTCGAATTTTATTCCCTTGGCAATAAGTTCGTCGGCTGCTTGATCTATATTTTCAACAGGAAAATTAAGTACCGTGAAAGTTGCCGGAACATGATTTGGCTTTGGATAAAGTAATACATTTGCTGATCCTGAAATAACCAGTTCAATTACGCCCATTGGATTATCTTTAACTTCGATACCCAATACGCCTTGATAAAAATCTTTTGCTTTCTGTACGTCGTCTACAGAAAATGAGCTGAATGCTTTTGAGTTTTTTAACATATATCTTTTTTTTTAATCAAATTTTTCATAAGAACGAACAGTTAAATTTAGGGATTAAAACAATAGTAACAGGCTGCATAAGCGGCAAAGTACAGGCCCAAACGAGACAACTTCTTTTAGCTTTTCCAGGCACCCAATAAACGCCTAATGACAACAATTTCGGCAATGTGGTAAGCATTATGATCGGCAATCTGCAAAGCTTCGCGTAATACACTTTGTCCATCGCCATGCGGAATTGGCCCATATAAATCTGAAGAATCTAACAAAGCGATAAATTCTTTCAAATCAGCATCAATCTGTTTTAGTGTATTGTTCCAGGCATTTTCATCTTTAGGCGCCAGTTCTTTAGGCCAATATTCATCTGGCCATTTAGGCGATAGATGCGATCCGTCTTTACTAAATTCGAGCATATCCCACTGCGCGATTTTAATGTGTTCGGCCAATTGCCAAATGCTGTAAGGTAAGTTGTAAGGCTTTTCGCCTAAGAGATTGAAAGGCAAATTGGCAACTGCATCTTTAAACCCTACATGCGCTCCACCCCCATTTAATAATTTTTTAAGTTCCGTAACCAGTATCGATGTTTGATTTTCCATAATAACATTAGCAGATTGTATTAACCTAACAAACATGATTCTCATAGGTTTGTATAAAAATCAATTTCGGTTGCAGCATCTATTTTTTTAACGCACAATTCTTTTAAATTTGGGCATGAACCTATCTTTTCCGATCCTCACAACATATACCTATCTCAACACTGCTAATTCCGGCATTTTATCTACCAATCTGGCAGAATGGAGAACTAAACATGATCAAGACTTCATTGCCGGTGGAAGTATTTTCAGAATGGAAAATCTGCCCATCATTACCGGCCTCAGAAATAACATAGCTAAACTTTTCAGTTCAAAATCCGAGAACACCTATCTGGTTCAGAATTTTTCAGTAGGTTTTAATACTTTATTGAGTGGCTTGGACAAAAACCATCGTTTTCTATTATTGGAAGAGGAATATCCATCTGTAAGTTATCCTGTAATCAGTATGGGTTTTAAATACCATAGCATAGCCATTGATGAAAAGTTAGAAGAAAACATCATCATTGCCATTGAAAAATTTAAGCCTACCGTGCTGGCATTTAGCATGGTACAATACATTAATGGATTAAGAATGGATGATGAATTTATCCAGAAATTAAAAGCTACATATCCAGATCTTTTATTGATCGGTGATGGCACTCAATTTTTAGGTACAACAAATTTTAACTTTGAAAAATCAGGCCTGGATGCTTTAATCGGAAGCGGTTACAAATGGCTTTTGGCTGGATACGGAAACGGTTATGCATTTCTTTCCGATCAAATGAAAGATGCGATTTACAGCAAAAACAAACTGGCCGAATTGCCTACAGCCCCATTTTTAAAAGGTAAAGACCACCTATCTATGTGTTTCGAGCCCGGGCATTTAGACACTTTAAATTTTGGCACACTAAACGAAAGCTTAAATGAGCTTGGCACAATCGGTTTCGATTGGATTGAAAAAACGGCACAGGCAATTTCCAACAAAGCCAGGTTAGCATTAAATTCGAGAGGCTTAATTCCAGATTGGGCATTGGAGCGCAAACATCAATCTAACATTATGAGCATGCCGCTTGATCAAAAAACAGTTGACAAAATCGCTGCAGCCAAAATCCTTTGCTCACCACGAGGAACAGGCACAAGGATTTCGTTTCACTATTATAATACAGAAGAGGATTTAAATCAACTGCTCCAGGTTCTGGATAACCGCAGCTAGCCTACCCTCCAAATGGCATCCACAAAATATTGATGTTGATCGAAGAAACGCTGAAGTGGTTTAAATCCGGTTTTTTCTGCAAGCTGATCGATATCATTAAGCGAATATTTTTGTGATATTTCCATAAAAATATGCTCGTTTTCTGCAAAGTGAATAGCATTTTGACCAATATTAACAATATGTTTTTTTAAACTGATGACGTAACTTTTACAGGCACCCGATGCCGGATCATAACAGGCGTAGTGCTCAAAATTTTTCAAGTCGAAATTACCATCCAACTCTCTGTTGATCCGCTGAAGCAGATTAAGGTTAAATGACCTGGTAATTCCACCTTTATCATTATACGCAGAAAGAATCTGCTGGGGATTTTTTTTCAGGTCGAATCCAATGATCAACAAATCCTTAGGGGAAAGCAGTTTTTTTAATGACGAGCAGAATTTTCCGGCATCGGAGATACTCATGTTTCCGATATTTGCCCCCATAAAAAGCACTACTTTTCTGCGCCCAGATTGTTCTGTAGCACTTTTGAGCATATCAAAATAATCACCATTTAATCCTTTCATATTCAGTCCGGGAAGTTTTTTAGGCAAACTTTCTTCCAGATCTGAAATTACATGTGCGGAAATGTCAATCGGAAAATAACTAAATTCCAGCTGATTATGCAGCAATGATTTGAGCAGGTGAATGGATTTTGTGGCATCGCCAGCACCAAGTTCGATTAAATCAAAAGCGCTCCCATCGGCGGTTATCGCCTGAGAAATCTGATCGGCCTGGTATTGCAGAATTTCCATTTCTGCTTTGGTTAAATAATATTCCTCCATTTCCATAATCTGCTGAAAAATACGGTCTCCGGTAGCATCGTAAAAATACTTAGAGCGCATAAATTTTGGTTCGGAGTTTAGGCCTGCTATGGTTTCCTGAAGGAACTGTGTTTTGTTGTCTGTTGCTGTTTCGATAGTGGTGGTGGTCATATCTATACTATTTTACTAATCGGATGCCTGTATATTGCCACCTTAAATGTGGGTGGAAGAAATTTCTATAAGTAATGCGTGAATGATTTTCGGGCGTGGCAATTGATGCACCGCGAAGCACTTTCTGGTTAACCATAAACTTCCCATTGTACTCGCCAATGGCGCCTGGTGCTTTACTAAAACCTGGATAAGGCAAATAGGCACTTTCGGTCCATTCCCATCGTTCGCCCCAGTTAAAGTGTTCGGCGGCTATCTCCCATTCAAATTCAGTTGGTAAACGCATGCCTTTCCAGCTTGCAAAAGCATAAGCCTCGTAATAGCTGATGTGGCTTACCGGTGCGGTCAAATCGATTGGTAAAAGACCAGCTAAAGTATAATTAAACCATTTCCCGTCTATTAAGTGCCAGTACATAGGTGCACTAATGCTGTTGTTTTTCACCCAATCCCATCCTTCGGCATGCCAGAAATTAAAATTTTCATAACCGCCTGCACTAATGAATTCGATAAATTCTGCATTACTCACCAATGTTTTACTGATTGAAAAATCGTGCAGATAAACTTTATGTCTGTTTAATTCATTATCAAAGCTGAAATCTGCTCCAGCATAACCGATCTCATAAACTCCTTCTGAAATATTGATAAAGCCCGGTTCTATACCACCTACGGTTAAAACTTCTTTTTGGTTTTTTGAATACGTTGGAAAAAGCGGGTTGTTTCCTAAAATGTATTTAATATCGGTAAGTAAAAGTTCCTGGTGCTGCTGCTCGTGGTTAAAACCTAAAATCAACAGCTCCTTTACTTCATCTATTAGTGTAGTGGCCAGGAATTTCACCATGGCTTCATCTACATAAGCCCTGTATTGGTAAATCTCATTTACGCTCGGTCTACTTAAATTACCACGATCTGTCCGGATTACCCGATTGCCAACCGTTTCATAATAACTATTGAAAACGAAATTATATTCATCGTTATACACCTGATAATTAACAGAATATGGACTTAATATAAAAGTTTCGAAGAACCATGTAGTATGTCCTAAATGCCACTTCGGTGGACTAACATCCACAATTGGCTGTACCACATAATCTTCTGTTTGCAGGGGTTCGCAAATTTGTTCTGAGTATTTCCTGATCTGCAAGTATTCTTCTACCAGTGTCATTAATTTTTATCTAAATAGTTTTTAAGATCTGTGATGGTATTAACATTCAGATCTTTTGATTGTTTTTGCCGCATCATTAAAGCATAAGAATTATTGAAACCTATAGGTTTAAGCCATTTGATCTTAAACTTTTTCTCAAATTCGGTGGAGACATAATCATAAGTTTTGTCTTTATCGTGCGCCATTTCCCTGGCAATTTTTGGATCCGGTTGCAATAAAACCAATAAACCTGTCCCAGTATATTCGGGATAAAAATCGATCTGATTATTCATCAGTGCATCAAAACAGATTTTTGTTCCACCAAGTCCTGTTTTGGTAGAAACTTCATAATCAGTATTCCCTCTAATCAGCATGCTGTACATTTCAGCCAGAATATATTGCTCACCAAAAATCTTTGAGCCTATCCTAACTACACCGTTATGTCCGTTTTTTGGTGTTTTGTACAAACCAGCACTGATGAGGAAATCCTTTGCTACCCGTTCTGGTGTTTGGTGAAGGTAATCGGTTCTGTAATTGAGATCGGTCATTACCGAATCAGTAATTTTGCCTGCTAAAAGATTTAATGTTTCTTCTAACTGTGGAAATTGTTTAAAGGCTTCATCCCGAACAATTGGCGCAGCATAGTAGGGTGGAAAAATACTTCTATCGTCTTTTAAAATCTTTAGATCAAAGGCTTTCAAACGGCCATCGGTAGAGTAACCGCTAATTATATCCAGTTCTTTTGAAAAAGCGGCTTTGTACATTACCGCATCGCTGATTACAATGGTATGGATTTTTAAGCCGTAGATAGATTTCAATCCAAGATCACCGTCTTGCCTACCCATAAATTCAGGGGTAAATCCAGCGGTTAAGGTAGAACCATAAGCCGACGGAAGTGCATAAAAGCCACCTAAAATTAAAATCACAACTGGCAAAATGTATAATGCTTTTCTCAGCTTTTTAAAATTCATTTTCTGAACCAGAGAAAGCAAGGCATCGAGAATAATGGCCAATAAAGCAGCAGGGATAGCCCCAGCTAAGATCATGTTGGTATTGTTGAGTGAAATGCCCCCAAAAATAAACTCTCCTAATCCACCCGCCGCAATAAAAGAGGCTAATGTGGCCACGCCTACATTAATTACCGTTGCAGTACGGATACCTGCCAAAATAACGGGCATAGCTAAAGGTAATTCTACTTTTAACAGTATCTGGCTCTTGCTCATGCCCATTGCCATTGCCGCTTCTTTAACATGCTGATCGATGCCAATAATGCCTGTATAGGTATTGCGGATGATTGGTAATAAGGCATAAATCAGCAGCGCCACAATTGCAGGTTTTGCACCAATCCCTAAAACGGGAATCATAAAACCCAATAAGGCAATACTCGGAACCGTTTGCAATACGCCGGCAATACCTAAAACTGTTCCGGAAAGTTTCCTTTTTCTGGCAATCAATATACCCAGTGGTAAGCCAATGGCAATGGCAAAAAGTAAGGAAATAAACGTTAAACCAACATGTTGCAGGGTTTGGGCAAACAATTTATCAGATTGCTCATGCATAAATTGCCATAAAGTTTGCTGATGCTCATTCATGTACCTGCGCGTTTTGAAATTGATTAAATCCTTTGGTTAACTGTTCGAAATTAATGGCTTTGCTTTCTTTATTGGCACCAGAAACCAGAAGTTCGCTCCGATCAGAACTTCGCAACAATTCCATCGCATCCCATACATTCAAATCAGCAGACAGGCTTTTCCCATCTTGTAGTATTCCTTTAGGTAAATAAGGCCAAATATCCTGTATTTTAACTACTTTAAATTCGAGAGCTAACCTTTGTCCGGCTAAAAATTTTCTTGCAAAATCATTTACCGGGTGATAAAGTAATTCTTTTCGTGTTCCAATCTGGATAATTTTCCCCTTATCCATTAAACAAATGCGATCTGCCAATTCAAAAGCCTCCTGAACATCGTGGGTAACCATTACAATGGTTTTCCTTTTTAGTTCTTCTAATCCCTTAAATTCTTTTTGGATACTGGTTCGGGTAACATTATCCAAAGCACCAAACGGTTCGTCCATTAACAATATTGGAGGATCGGTAACCAAAGCACGGGCCAGGCCTACACGCTGCTGTTGGCCACCACTTAACTCATTTGGAAACATCGACAGACTATTTTCAGGAAGATGGAGTTTTTCAATCAGTTCCTGCGTTCGGACTTTAATTTTTTCTTTATCCCATTTTAAAAGTTTCGGTACAACGGCAATATTCTCAGCGACGGTATAGTGTGGAAAAAGCCCAATATTCTGCATCACATACCCAATTCCTGTTCGTAAAATATCAGGATCTTGATTGGTTATATTTTCGCCATTGATAAAAACCTGGCCTGCATCCGGCTCAATTAACCGGTTGATCATTTTCAGCGTAGTGGTTTTGCCACAGCCACTTGTGCCCAACAATACCAGCGTTTCCTTTTCTTCTACTTTAAAAGAGACCTGATTTACCGCTAGGGTATCACCAAATTTCTTACTTATGCCTTTTAATTCGATCATATTTAGCTATCGATTTTCATAAATAGATTATTTAACGATTCGGAATAAGTAGGGTGCGCAAATACACAATATCTGATCCTATCGTAAGTAATATCACCTTCCATCGCCATTTGAAGAACAGACATGATTTCTCCACCTTCTGAAGCCAGGATAGCAGCTCCCAGTATCTTTTTACTATCAGCATCTACAATTGCTTTCATCAGCCCTAAAGTTTCGTTTGTTTCAATACCACGTGCAACATTCGACATTGGCAAAACGGCAACTTTATAATTCAATTTCTTTTCTTTTGCTTCTTTTTCAGAAATACCTATCCGCCCAAGCTGAGGGTCGGTAAACATGCAATATGGCACCGGCCGATCGTGAATAGAATAATTTGTGCCCTCCATTAAGTTCCGGTAAACAATGGTATAATCGTTATAAGCAATATGTGTAAATGAAGGGCCGCCTTTTACATCACCGAGTGCATAAATTCCTTTAATATTGGTTTCGAGTTTTTCATTAACAAGAATATGCCCTTTGTCATCCAATTTTACGCCACAGTTTTCAAGGGTTAAATTTGTAGTCTGAGCAGTACGGCCTGCGGCTACCAATACATGACTCGCTGTTATTTCTTTTTTGATTTTCCCAGACTCCAGCATTATGCTAATCTGTTTTTTATCCTGTGCTATTTTCTTGATTTTAACATCAGTGATCAGTTCGATATTTTCGTCGGTTAAAATTTCAGTAAGTGCTGATGAGATATCCTGATCTTCTCTAGCCAATATGCCTGATGATTTTTCCAAAATGCTTACTTTACTCCCAAATCGATTAAACATTTGTCCAAACTCAAGCCCGATGTAATTTCCGCCAATGATCACTAGGTGCTCTGGAATTGTTTTAAGATCTAAAATTGTTGTCGATGTAAGATAATTAATTTCATCTAATCCTTCAATATCCGGTATGGTAGTTTTTGCACCAGTGTTGATGAAAATCCATTCTGCAGTTACTTTTTCTTCGCCGCCGTCGTTGAGTGCAATGGTCAGTTCTTTTTCACCACTGAATCTGGCCGTTCCAAATATCAGTTCAAGTCCCTTTGTGTTTTTAAGGCCCTTTTCAGATGACGACCTGAACTGGTTTACGATATCGTCCTTCCTTTGCTTTATCCTTTTAAAATCAATTTTGATCGCTCCAACTTCTACCCCCAGTTCAGTTGCTTTTCTGGCTTGATATATTGCTCTGGCAGAAGCGATCATTGCTTTTGTTGGCGTACAACCGTCATTAATACACGTACCTCCAACAAACCTTTTTTCTATAATCGCTGTTTTTTTGCCTGCTTCGGCAAGCTTTTTGGCCAAAGGCGTTCCTGCCTGTCCTGCACCTATAATTATTGCGTCGTAGTGTTTCATCGATTTCCAGATTAATAGAATTTGTTTTGTTCTGAAAGATATAACCTAAATACTAGCCCAATGTTTGGTCTATATTAATTTATACTATGTCCAATTGAGACATTACAAGTTCGAATAAAAAAGTTACAAACTATATTTTAAAATCGACGTTAGATAATTGTAGACATTTAATTGACAAACATAAACCGCAGCCTTATGCAGCCTCAAACAACAGAAAACACGAACCTTACCGTTTTTATCCAGGATGATTCTTCAATTGAAGATAAAAGAGATATTTTATTAAACAGCTTGTTAGACGATCTGAATAATCAAACAGAGTCTTTTAATTAGAAATTAAGACTTGTATAACAAGGTTAGGGAACACCTATGTTAAAAGCAACTGAAAATGAAATCTAGGCCAAGTAAAAGAATTATTTTGGGCGCATTGGATTACTTTTATTCCATAATAATACTCATTTATTTAGGACCCGATTTACACCATTTTCGATATCTCCCGCATGATTCCATATGTAAACATAAAATAGAGAAACTGTAACAGAAACAATCAACTCTATTTCACAAAAAATGATATAAATAAATTTATTTCACAATTAATGAAATAACTAGTTGTTTATCTCATATTTGACTGGGTAAAATGATTTCATTGAGTAAAAGACGTGAGAATGTTGAACGAAGAAATAAGGCAATGACTTCAGCCCCAGACTAAAAAAGAAAAGGGCAAACAAATTAATGCTTACCCTTTTCAATCTAAATTAACGCTCTCGCGACAAAAGTATAAATTCTTCTTAAACCTGTATGTAACAAATTTATTTGCATCAAAGTTAATGCACGATGACCTGTGCCCGGCGAAGGTTATCTGTAGTCTGCAAAATTTTATCCTTTAGTTTTGGATTGTAGTTAGGATGTGATTTTAAGAAATCCTGTACAACAGCATTTGCTTCTTTATTGTTGTAACTCGAAAATATAGCAGCTAGCCACGATTGCGGAAAAAATATATCCCCCGTTTTCTGTATTTCTAATAATAAATCTAAGCTTTCTTTAAGATAATGAATAGATGTTTTTTGTCTAATGGGGTGATGTAAATAAGATAAAGCCGTAGTTACCCAAGCTTCTTTCTGGCGGTTTTTCCGGTCTTTTAAACCGTTGAAAAAATTATTTCTTTCCCTAACATCTAAAGATAATGCGGGCATTAAATAAATCAGCCGGTTTTTACGGTCTTCATTTTTGGTCCGTGCCAACTGATCTTTTAAGATCGCATTTGCAGTATCTGTTTTAAGGGCTAGCGTTAAGGCTAACGCGCTATAATCATCTTCTAACAATTTAATTCCATTTGGTGCGGTTTGTTTGAGCCAGATATTATACATGCGTTTTCCGGCATCCGCACTTAGATATACATTCTGATAAGCATTGAACAGAATCTTCTTATTATTTTGCGTTTGCTGTTGCTCCATTGCATTCCATATTGTTTTCTCCATACTTTCATACATCGCATTCCGTGCTTCAGCAGTAAGAAAAGTCCAGTAAATATTGGTTAGGTATCCCGTAATCAGTCTGAGGTTCATCTCGTTTTTCTCAACCGACAATCCTTGTAAAAATACGGCCAAAAGTTCTTTAGGCTTAGTGCTTTTTCCCGAAAGCATATTTTCGTAGGCATTGATATAGGCCGATGCCCGTTCTAAGGGGTCAGCAAGATCATAAAGATTTGCCATCATCTCTTTATCAATCGGAAAAAGACCATAGCCAGCACCGTTTGCGTTAAATAAAATATACTTTGGTTTTGGAAGACCTATTGCTTCAATTAAATCTGTCTTAGCAAGCTTAGCATCTACAACTAAAATCTTGCTCGCTGTTGGGTAAACCAGCTTAACTGTAAAAGATTGCGGCCATACCCGTGGCTGTCCCATCTCACTGCTTTGGTTTAAGCTTAAATCGCTAATTTTATCTCCGTTGTATTTAATATCATAACTAAAAACCGGCCTACCAGGTTCATTTACCCAAACTTTGTTCCAACTGTGGAGATCACTTTTGCTATATTTACTTAAAATGGCAATCAAATCATTCCATGTAGCGTTGCTGTAACTGTATTTTTTCAGATACTCCCTTATACCCTGTTGAAAATTCTGTTTTCCCATCAATAATTCCAATTGACGCATCATAATTGGTGCTTTATGGTAAATTATATTTCCATACATCGACCCTGCTTCTTGTAAGTTATCCAATTGCTGGCGAATGGGATTAGCGCCTAGTGTTCTATCTACACCATAAGCTGCGGGATAATGATCTTGTAAAAACTTAAGGTCGAAAGTACTTTTGCCCATTAATTTTTCGGTTACCTTATCGGCCATAAAATTGGCAAAAACCTCTTTCATCCAAACATCGTTAAACCATTTCATGGTTACCAGATCGCCAAACCACATGTGTGCGGTTTCATGCGAAATCAGGTTAGAACGCGAAATGAACTGATCTTTGGTTGCACCTTGATCTAAAAACAATGCCGATGCTTTATATTGTACCTCCCCAGGATGTTCCATACCGCCAAACTGGAAATCTGGAATACTAACAAAACCCACTTTTTGAAAAGGATATTTTATCGCTGTCCAGTCTTCCAAAAAATCGATGGCATCGCGATGTGCTACAAAAACAGAATCTACACTGAGCTTAATTTTGGCTGAATCGGTTTCGCGGTGCAAAAATTCCATTTTATTATTTTTCATTTCCCTATTTATCAAGGTGTATTTACCCGCAGTGAAGGAAAATAAATAAGTGGGTAATTTATCTGAATTATCGAAATGATAGGTAGTAGAACTCCCGTGCTCAAATGAGTCTTTTTTAACAGCATTAGCCATTACCTGCCAATCAGTTGGAACGGTTAACGAAAGTAAGAATTTAGCTTTTAAATCGGGTTGATCAAAACACGGGAATACCGTTCTGGCATGATCAGGAACAAAAAGCGCATACAAAAAGTCTTTGTTTCGGTTTAATGATTCGTTACCCGCAATAAATCCAATCTCGATATGGTTAGCACCTACTTTTAAATACTCCTGCTTTACTAAAATATGTTCTGCTTGAAAATCAATCGATATGGTTTTGCCATTAACCAATACCCGTTTTATATGATCTGCGTTCTTCCTAAAGTCGATCTGTAGATAAATCAGCTTACTTAGCTTAAAATCAATACTTTCAGTTGATTTAATTGGTGCTGTTTGTTCTGCTGGAATGGTAAAATGAAGTTTATATTGAATATTACTTATTGCTGCACTTCTGGAACTTGCAAGTGCAAGAGAAACTCCAGGCTCAACGGCTACAGGATTTGCACCTTGTTGCGCAAAGCCGGTAGCACTTAATAGGAAGAAAAAGCAAAAATATTTGATAATCGTATTCATTGTATAAAGATTTATTCTCCTTTTATCATTTGTATAATGGTACCATAACTCATCCAAACCATGGTTAATACCACAGCTAAACCTGTTAAGGTTAACCAAAAAGGTTGTTTGTAATTTGCAATAATTTTGGTTTTATAGGCAGCAATAAGCATAATACCTAATGCAATAGGTAAAATAAAACCATTAATGGCGCCTACGGTTAGCAGTATTTTAACGGGTTTACCAATGAGGATAAAAATAATGCATGAGATGGATATAAAGGCAATGATAATCTCTCTGTTAAACTTTAAGATCAGCGGGTGAAAGCTCTTAATAAATGAAATGGAGGTATAGGCTGAGCCCACAACCGAAGAAATCCCTGCAGCCCATATCACTACACCAAAAATCTTATAACCGATTTCGCCGCTGGCCAATTTAAAAACTGAAGCAGCTGGATTGGATGGGTCTAAGGTAAAACCTTTGCTTACCACCCCTAAAGCGGCAATAAACAACAATAAGCGCATAATAGAGGCCAATCCAATAGCACTTAACGCACCTTTATTTACAGCACCTAAATTATGGATCCCGGTTTGTCTGGCATCCAATAAACGGTGAGCGCCCGAAAAGGTGATATAACCACCCACTGTTCCACCAACTATGGTTAATACTGCCGTAAAACTAAACTGTGTAGGGTTAACAGCCCTTAATGCAGCTTCTGCCAATGGTGGCGAACTGGTGTAAGCGATAATTAAGGCGAGTACAATTTTAATTAACCCCATGGTTTTAGCAAAAACATCCATTGCCTTGCCAGCTTCTTTGTAAATAAAGATGCCTATTGCCATAATTGCGCTTATTACAGCACCCTGCCCTACACTAATGCCGAATAATACATTGAGTCCTAAACCAGCGCCGGCAATATTACCAATATTAAAAGCCAAACCACCTAAAAAAACCAGGAAAGAAATAAAGTACCCCAGGCCAGGAAATACCTTATTGGCTATATCTTGAGCGGGTTTATCGGCAACAGCAATAATCCGCCAGATGTTTAATTGTGCAATGGCATCTAATATGATGGATAGTAATATAACAAATGCAAAACTTGCCCCTAATTGCTGGGTAAAAACTGCGGTTTGTGTTAAAAATCCAGGGCCAATAGCTGATGAAGCCATTAAAAAAGCTGCCCCTAAAAGTACACTCCAATTGTATTTTGGCTTCATATAGTCGGGGCTTTAATAGCTATACCTTCTTTTTTTAGCCTTTCGGCTATTAATTTAGCAAAAGCAACAGCGTGTTCCCCATCGCCATGCAAACAAACCGTTTCTGCCTTAACCACAATGCGATTTCCATTTATACTATTTACTTCCTGGTTTAAAGCAAATCCCAATACCTGATTGATGGCATCTTCTTCATTGGTAATTAAAGCATTGTCTGCTGACCGAGGGGTAAGTAAACCATCATCCTGATAACTACGATCGGCAAAAACTTCTGATGCGGTTACAATCCCCTTTTCTTCAGCTTCATCAATCATCTTACTTCCTGCTAAAGCATATAAGATCAGACCAGGGTCGAAATCGTAAACGGCATGTACAATGGCTTTTGCCAAAGCGATATCCTTTGCAGCCATATTATACAATGCGCCATGTGCTTTAACATGATGCAATTTACTACCTGCAGCTTTGACAAAACCACTTAACGCACCCATTTGATATAAAGTAAGCTGATAAGCCTCATTTGGAGTAATCTTCATTTCTCTACGACCAAAGCCCTGCAGATCGGGTAAACCAGGGTGCGCACCAATGGCCACTCCTTTTTTTAAGGCTAAAGCTACAGTTTGCTGCATTACAGCTGGATCGCCGGCATGGAAACCGCAGGCAATATTTGCCGATGAAATATAATCCATCAGTTTTTCATCATTGGGCATGGTATAATTCCCAAATGCTTCTCCCATGTCGCAATTAAGATCGATCATTTTCATGTTTTAATATATTTAAGGCCTATTGCCATGGTAATCAACGATAAATCGTGTTCACGTTCAAGGTAAAGCGCTTCTGCCTCATCTCTCGAAATTTCAGAAAAATGAATAGTATCGCCCGGTTTTAACTGGGCACATAAAGATAAATCAACCGCTGCAACATGGGCGATACGTGGGTACCCCCCTGTTGTTTGGCAATCTGCCATGAGTATCACCAAATCGCCACTTCCGGTTACCTGGATAACCCCAGGTGTTACTGCTGTGCTGAGCAATTCTTTTTTAACTTTCCTCACCAATGGCTTTCCAGATAAATGATAACCCATACGATTACTCTTTCTATCAATGGTATAAGAACTGGTTAAAAATGAAATAATGGATGTTGCGTCAAACCAGCTGATTTCATTGGCAAGTACAACTCTAATGGCTTTTCTATTCTCTGGCAGTAAGCTTTCGCGCGAAATGCGCCAATTTGGATAGGTTAACGATCTTTCAATCAAATGATTCAATATTCGATCTGATACTTCGCTAAGTAAAGCACCGCCGATCAAAACATCTGCCTTTTGCAACCCCCTCCCTTTAAAGCCCCCAAAAGCAGCAGTAAGATAAGTACTTTTACTTTCCATTACATCAGGCACATCCCATCCACCGGCAATAGACAAATAGGTACGCACGCCAATTGCATTATGGATCAGCTTTATCACGGAGCCAGCCTGAAAAAACAACGGCTTTTCTGCAGGCATTATTTCATTATTGTAAACTAAGGTTCCACCATCGCCAGAATAAGAAATTAGAACAGGTGTTTCAGCTTTAAATGAAGCATCGGCATAGGTAAACTCAATGGTCGCATTATTATCATCGTTACCAACAGCTCTATTCGCTAATCGGTGGGCCAGCTCATCCATTGCGCCCGATATAGGTACCGCTTGCGAAAGATATCGGTATCGTCCCATATCTTGAATGGTGCTTAATAAACCCGGCTTAATGATGCTGATTTTCATACTCATATTTCAGCATACGCATTAAATTCATCTATACCAATGGCTTTAAAAGTAACCAGGTCGCCTCCCTTTAAAAGGGATGGCTGTAAGCGGTTTACATCAAACATTTTTAATGGTGTTCTTCCAATAATCTGCCACCCGCCAGGTGTTTCCATGGGATAAATGCCGGTCTGATTGCCTGCAATACCTACAGATCCGGTGGGTATCCTAGCATTGGGAACCTCTTTTCTGGGGGTTGATAACCTGGGATCCATTCCGCCCATATAGGCGAAACCTGGCACAAAGCCGATCATGAAAACAATATATTGCCCGGCAGTATGTATATCAATTACCTCAGTTTCGCTAAGCTTATTTGTGCGGGCTACCGTTGAAAGATCCTGTCCGAAATCGCCACCATAATGTACAGGAATAATCAGTTTATCAGGTATTGTGCTTGATTTTTCTCTTTTTATCTGTGCAATTTTATTTAAATGCGCTGATACCTTTTCGAAACAAACCTGACCTGGAAGATCTGATAACATCACATTTAAGGGATCAAAAAAAACAGTTAATGTAGTATAAGCCGGAACTGTGGTTATTAAACCAGAAAAAGGGTTTTGCAACAACAATTGATTAAAATCGGTGATCAGGCATAACAAATCTTTATCTATTGCCGTTCCGAATGTTATTGTAACCGATTTTTCGCTCAATCCATAAATTTTTATGGGAATGTCTGTTCCAAAATATCCTACCTGCTCATTCATACAAAAACAGTAAGATTTAATAATAAGTAATCTTCATAAAACGGGCCTAACAACTAAACTACTGCTATAAACAATGATTAGCTATTTTTGTCGGCAACAAATTACTAATTAATATCAATAATTTTTCATCGTTTCAAGGCCTTTTATCAATTGCAATAGCTCATCCTGCTCTTCGGCCTCTAATTCAATCATGCCATTGAACATTTCAAAAATCTCATCACGCAGGTTAGCGCGCATTAAAAGATCCATCAATCGCACTAAAGTTTTCTTCTGATCGGTATTTAAACTACTAAACAATTTAGGTTCTGCTTCATATAATCCCTTAATTAAATTAACCAGCGCTGGTTTCCTTAATTCTTTTTCTCTTTCGGTAGCATAAACGGGAAATATATCATCCTGCTCGTAACTTTCAATCAGGCGGTTCGCATATTCTTTTAAAAAAGGTTTACGTTTACTTTTAAGATATTCTGTTAACGCTTTAATTAAAAACCGGTACTCTGCGGAAGATTTAGCGGCTCCAAATATGGCCACCTGTCCTTCATTTTCAAAACTCTTAAAATCGAAATCGCGAAAAAAATCGCTATCGATGTAAACACTGTGGAAATAATCGTCGCTCTTTTTATTTAGAGTGGTGTAATCTTTATAAATTTCTTCACCACCGGCCAAAAAATAATATTTAGACAGTTCTTTATGCAGGTTTTCTTTCCAATGAACGTATTTAATCTTAAAAGTAACGGCTGTATCGGGGTAAAAAAGATTAAACTCTTCTAAAGTTTTAACATTGCTGCTAAAATCCAATGTTTTGCCATTTACAATGACCGAATAGTTTTTATGCCTGTTCAATTCAATAAACCAACAGAATTCGTTTATCAGGAAAGGAAGTACCGTTTCTTCTACATCTTGCTGGCTGATCTTCAAATTAGTAAATGAAACAGTTGTTCCAGTTTCACCAGAATTGCTTGGAGCGGTAGTAAAATCGTGACTATAACTATTTAAACCACCAGTACTAATGTGTATTTCGCCATAACGAAACCCTTGTTCTGATTGATAAGTGGTGTGCCAAACGGCATCATGCGCAAAAGTAAAAAAAGTAAGCCTCCCTACTCCATTACGGCCATGCATTTTTGAGGTATGCTTTGGCGCTACAATCTGAATGGATTTTTCAGATTCGAAGAAAGGATCGAATTTTTGTTGTAAGCGATCAAAATTAATTCCATAACCGTTATCAGCAATGGTTAACTGCTCTAAAAGGCCAAGCGAATTGGCAACATAATCTACCCGTATGGTGTTCGCATTGGCATCAAAACCATTCCAAATGTACTCCGCAATGGCCTGCCTCTCATTATAATTTTTAAGAACCTTTTGTATTCCCTTCGAAGTAATATTAACTCTTACCGACATACCTACTAAATTAATTAGCAAATATATGATTATATTTTAATCATTGCAGCTATTAAACATTGCATTTATACACATGCAACATCAAATAAGTTGTGTTAAAATGTTACGAGTGTAGTATCAGCCAGCCATTTATCATTAATTACAAAGCTAAACCCAACTTTACCGATAGGTTCTAATAATTTGCCTTTTACTACTGTCCTTTTATTTTTATAAACGGGAACAGAAAGCGATCGCCTTTTTCCACCTCCGCTTACTTCAATTTCTAAAGGCTTATCTGTGCGGAGAATATAAATACTAATAGGACCTTTTGTGTTATTTACGATATAACCGAAATCATTTTCAATACTGCCAAATGACGTTTTTGCAGCAAATAGATAACCTGTTGCTTCGTTATTTACATCAACTTCGTAATTGGCCACATCTTCTACAATTACTTCCAATTTACCTACAATCCTATCCATGTTTAAATTAATAGTCTGGTTGGCATTTATAGTATTCATAATGGTTGCCACAAAAGTATCATCTGTTTTATACAATTTCTCGGATGGGGACTGATTGGGTTGCCAATATTGCATATTTCCATCATTAAAGGGCAAAACAACGGTATTGGTAGCACCTTGATAAAACTGGTTGATACCAAATAACGACCGTGAACCGATTGCTACAAAATTATAGGTATTGAGCGGGAGATCTAAACTAAGCTCACCAAAATTAGGATCGGTAGCGAGTTGGGTAACCCGGGTATACTCTTGTCCGGTAAAAGATTGATAGACTACAATGGTTAACTGCTTAATCAAATTCTTAAGCGGCACATTTGCCTCAGCACCCAATGCACCAAGGTCATCATTAGCTCCCTTAACCATAAATTTTACGGTTTGTTTTTTACCGCCATCTTCCGGATGCTCATTGATATTTTTCTTGCACGAAACCATTGCCAGGCCCCAGAACATCAATAAAATGATTCTTTTTAAAAAGTAGTTTGTTTTCATAGCTTTATTTCATCAGGTAAACGACCTCCGAAATTACAGCTATGTAGTGTAAACATGTATGTATAGCACCGCACAATGTGGATACATTGCTCCATTATTATTATACATTTAATTGCATAAACTGAGCAATTGTATAGTAAAAGAAGTCTGATGGTTATATATCCCGATGACTAAAATGCCTGCGAAGTTTTTCTTCTTCCAGATCAAGCAGCTCTAGTTGTTCTTTAATCAGCTCATCATTAATCTGCTCTTTTTTATTTAGTCCTTTCAATAAAATACGCTGCTCACCCATAATATCTTCAAGTGCAATGCGATAGTCGTGATAAAAGCCGTCAGACCTTGAAATGTTTTCTTCTTTTTCCCAATCTCTCAACAATTCCATTTCTGCCTCAATCCGAATTTTTATCGATCTGATCATATCGTTATGCAATAAGGCATCGTGATACTTTTCATCCAGGATTTTAAGCGATAACATGGATAATTTCTTTCTCACCATTTGTTTTTGTTGCTCGAAAGGAACAGTATAATCCGGATCGGGCATATCTACCCATTTTATCAATGCGGGTAACGTTAAACCTTGCAAAACTAAAGTAACCAATATTACACTAAAAGTGATAAACAAGATTAAGTTTCGCTGAGGAAAAGCTTCGCCTGATTTTAATGCCACCGGAATAGAAAGCGCTGCAGCCAAAGAAACCACTCCTCTCATTCCTGCCCAGCCAAAAAGTAAGGGTGCCTTCATACTTGGATTGGGATCGGCAGTGGTAATATAACGACTAATGAAACGTGTAAAATATAAAGCACCATAGGTACTGGCGAACCTCGTAACAATTAAAACCGCGCAAATAATGGCACTGTAACGGATGGCCGGTAAAAGTCCATCGTTGCCCAAACCACGAATAATTACCGGAAACTCTAAACCAATTAACAAGAAAACAAAGCCATTCAGCACAAAAGCTACCGCTTCCCAAACATTTATACCCTGCAACCTGCTTCGGTGGGTAAGAATCTGGTCTCTTCGGGCCGAAAGAAACAAACCACCGCTCACTACAGCTAATACACCAGAACATCCAAACTCCTCTGCGGTTATGTACATTACATATGGCGTTAAAAAAGTAAGGATAATATCAATATTTGTAGTAGTTGGCAACCATCGGTGCAAAGCATAAAAAACTAAGGCTACGACAATTCCGACCAAAATTCCCATTACAATAACAATCACAAAATTACCAGCAGCCTTACTAAACACGAAACTTCCGGTCATTACTGCGGCTAAAGCAAAGCGGAACACCACTAAACTGGATGCATCGTTTAATAAACTTTCGCCTTCCAATATTGTGGTGAGTCTTTTAGGCACTTTAACATTTTTAAGTATGGCTGATGCCGATACCGCATCTGGCGGAGAAATAATACCACCCAACAAAAATCCCAGGGCCCATGTAAAACCCGGAATTAGGCTTTGAGAAATTAGCGCAACAATACTAGAGGTAAGAATAACAATTGGAAAAGCAAAACTGCTGATTACCCTACGCCACTTCCAGAAATCTTTCCATGAAGTGTTCCAGGCAGCTTCATACAACAATGGAGGTAAAAAGATTACAAAAATGAGCTCTGGTTCAATCTCAATATTACGAAGCACTGGTAAAAAACTTAAGGCTAAACCTGCAATTACCAATAAAATGGGATATGCCACACGGATTTTTTGTGCGAGCATTACCACAAACAGAATAATTGCAAGCAAGAAAGCGTATTGTATAATCAGTTGGTGCATATAATTTGGAGCTTGGTCTAAAATACAAATTTGAAGCGAATGCCAAACCATTAACATGATGTTCTTTTTTCAGATAAAATTTGGATTTTCTATTATAAAGCTATAATTTCTCCCCTGTAATAAGTCATCCCAACTTTTTTACATTGGTTTAATTAATGAAGACCATTTTTATTCTCATTGCTTTTTTGATAGAAAGCAGCCTTTGCATAGCTCAACCTGTGATCCAGGTGGAGAAACAAACTTTTATTAACATTGGCAAAGCAGGATACTTTTGGCAGGATACGCTCGAAACAACATCTTTCGAAAAGGTAGCGCAATTTAAGCCAGAACGTTTTTTAAAAGGCAAGTCGGCAATTTTTAATGGTGGCACCAGCGGAAAAGTATGGTGGATGAAGCTCCGTTTTAAAAATAACAATCAAACCACTCCCTATCTGTTTATCGATTATGCAAACATCGATTCTATTACTGTATTTTATCGCGATGAACGCGGGATGATAAACCAGATAAGCGCCGGCATGTTCAGCCTGAAACAAAATGATAACATTCTCGGTACCGGCTATGTATTTCCCTTAAAGCAGGTAAAAACACCAATTGGCGAAGTGTATGTAAGAATGCGGGCGATGAATACGTTACTTGTACCGGTTAAGCTTGTTACCGAATCGGTATTAAACCATGCTTTATTTAAAGCACATAGCGTGCAACCTATTTATATGGGTATTGCATTGATGATCCTCATTTTTCATGTTTTTATGTTGGTTGTTACACGGAGTAAACTCTTTGCGCTTTATATAGCGCGGATCATTTTGCTTTATTTCATTGTAATGGTCTGTTATCTTCAAGGCTATGGTTTATTGCTAGGTCCACCAATAGCCCCGTTTATATTAGTACATGCTCATTTTTTTATTGCAGTTGGTTACATTGCTACGATTCTGTTTAACAGCTATTTTTTAAAACTTAAACGCCAACTTCCGCAGCTCAATAAATTCTTTAAGGTATTAATGTTTGGGTGGGGTTTAATCTTAATCTGTTCTTTATGGGATGCCCGAAGTATCACCAATATCCTTACACATGTTTTATTTTTATTAACCTCATTGCTTTTTCTGTTCAGTAGCATTAAAGTGATTATCATCCGCGGCTATGCTAAAAAAAATCCTCTTATCTGGTGTTACGTACTGGGATGGATCCCCGTGGCCTTGGCTTCTATTTACCTTGTTTTTTGTTTATCTGAGTTAATACCCTTTCAATCTTACAGTTATAATTTACTCACTTTGGCTGGAATAATTGAAGGAATACTCATCAGCCTCGGTCTTTATGGCCAACGGTTAAGGTTATTGACGCGACATAATGCGCATTTTCGGAGGCAACGTATTCTGCTTCAAGAACAGGTTGAAGGTTACCGTAAACAGCTCGATGCAAAAACAGAAAAACCTGTTGAACATTTTTCTTTAAAAGCACTTATCGAACTTGCTCACGCCAGAGACCCTTCATTTATGAATCGGTTTAGCGAGGCTGAATCCAGCTTTATCGAAAGATTACTTCAGATTTCACCACAATTACTACCTGCAGAGTTAACGCTTTGTGCTTACATCAGGCTAAATTTTGATACCAAAGAAATTGCCAGAACCTGCAAACTTAGTGTACGTGCTGTAGAAAGCCGCAAATATAGAATTCGTAAAAAACTGGGGATAGATGGCGAAACGAATATGCACGCCTGGATGTTAGACCTAACCAAATCGTCCTAAATAATATACAAAAATAGATCACTTTTTCTTTGCGTTTATCTGAACAATAAATTAGCAATAATCATTTAACGTGCTTTACTACAACAACTTGAATACCTGTGCGTAGAAATGCGTACCGCTAAGATCCACCTGCCGCACCCTCTTTGCATATAGCTGTACAGAGTGCACGCGGTGCGATACCGTTTTTTTACAAACAGGCTTAATGCATTTTGTCTGGATTGTACTCATATTTTTAGCCATGTCGACAGAAACGGTCTTTTCCGGGATGATTTGTTACACGCCTGGCGGCATGGTTTATTTAAAACGCTGATCCATCAAAAACTATATATATTGAACCGAATACCAATTACATTTTATTTTACTACCTGAAATCCAAACCTTTAAAATTGGTGCGTATTACTGCGTAGATAAAAATTTTGATATTATTTAAACCCTCTATTTCTTTGTCTCTATCCTTAAACGAAAACTTTTAAAACATTGCTGTACCGCAGGAGATCTAAACAGGGGACGGTTTAGCCTTCTGCGCAAACAGCATCTGGAAACCAACCATGAAACCGAATAACACTCCCGCCAAAATAATCGAGAGCATCCAGGAATTTTACAACGGCCGAGATCCTGAAGAAATTTATAACGCATTAGAAATTGATAAAAACTGTTTTGAAAGCTGGATTAGAGATTTTGGGGGTATTGCCAATGAGCTTTTAGAGCTGAAAGACGAAAACGATAACCTGAGAACGATGTTTACCAATTTAAGTCTGGTAAACCAAAGCCTGCGCAATTCTCTCGATAGCCTCACCAGAACGGACTCGAAAATATTTGAGTTGTTGCTTAAAAAGCGAGGCACTGGTAATCTTAGCTTTCCTTAATTAATAACACAAGAAATGTTCTCTTTATCCCAACCAAAAATATTGATTATTGAAGATCACCTTGCAACACTTGATGCCATAAAGATGATCTTCGAATTTGAAGGATACATTACGATGAATCTTTCAAACGCAATTGATTTACACACCAAGGTTGCTGCTTTCAAACCCGATATCATTTTGATCGATATTTTGTTAGGTATGACCGACGGACGGGCCATATGCACGGAATTAAAGTTATCAGCACATGGTTCCATTCCCATCCTGCTCATGTCATCGCGAAATAACATCCATAATAGCGCTTTTTATAAAACCCATTGGGACGATTACATAGAAAAACCCTTCGAAATGGAGGTCATTATTCAAAGGGTTCGCATGCTTTTATCAAAAAAAGCCCAACAAGATTAGTGATTTACGCTCAACCAAAAAGATCGCTACTCAGGTAGCGGTCTCCCCGATCGCAGGCGATAAAAACAATGGTTCCTTTATCTAGTTCACTGGCAAGCTTCAAAGCAGCTGCACAGGCACCGCCCGAGCTCATGCCGGCAAATAAACCTTCTTCTTTAGCCATTCTTCTCGACATTAAGGTCGCTTCTTCCTGCGCAATATCCATTACCCGGTCTACCCGTTGTGGATCGAATATTTTTGGCAGATATTCTTCAGGCCAACGCCTGATACCCGGAATAGAAGAACCCTCGGTAGGTTGACAGCCTACAATCTGAATATTATTATCTTTTTCCTTAAAAAACCGGGAGCAGCCCATAATGGTACCCGTTGTTCCCATTGAGCTTACAAAATGTGTAATCTGCCCCTCTGTATCTCGCCATATTTCTGGTCCGGTTGTTTTATAATGAGCCAGGTAATTATCAGGGTTTGCAAATTGATTTAATAAAAAATATCCCTTCGAAACACCTTTTTCTTCTGCATAATCCCTGCATTCTTCTATACTTTCTAATAAGGTTACTTTTGCACCAAAGGCCTCCATCGTTACCTTACGTTCGCGCGTAGAATTGGCTGGCATAACCAGTTCGATTTCTAAGTTATATAAACTTGCAATCATAGCCAATGCAATTCCGGTATTGCCACTTGTGGCCTCTACCAGTTTAGTTCCGGGAGCTATATCCCCACGTTCTATCGCACTTCTGATCATATTAAGCGACGCTCTATCTTTAACACTACCGCCTGGATTGTTTCCCTCTAATTTGGCAAATACCCTTACAGCTGGGTTAATATTCAGCTTTTGAAGTTCAGCCATTGGCGTATTTCCGATCAGATCGATTATTCCTGCCATATTTAATATATTAATTGGTTTCTTTATGGTTTCTAATGGTAATTATTGGAGAATGATAAGCCGTAGAAAAAGCTGGGATACTTTCAGTAAGCCATACGTTCCCCCCGATGATACTATCGTGCCCAATGATGGTTTCGCCGCCAAGTATAGTTGCCCCAGAATAGATTACTACCCTATCTTCTACCGTTGGGTGACGTTTGCTGCCCGCTAATGTTTTTTTAACACTCAAAGCGCCAAGTGTTACCCCTTGATAAAGTTTCACATAACGGCCTATTGTACTGGTTTCGCCAATAACTATCCCGGTTCCATGATCGATATGGAAGTATTCGCCAATACTGGCTGCAGGATGGATATCGATACCTGTTTTAGAATGAGCATATTCGGTAAGAATTCTCGGAACCAGCGGTATACCGAAATTATAAAGCATATGGGCAATTCTGTAGAAACAAATGGCATAAAAACCAGGATAGGTTCTGATTACCTCAAACCTGCTCTGTGCAGCCGGATCGCCTTCATAAATCGCTACTATATCGGTGTTCAATACACGGTAAAGTTCTGGCAGCTCTTCAAAAAACTGACCTGCTGCATTTTTACACTCGCTATTTTTAAGCTTACAACTGGCCGATATGATATCATAAAGTTCAAGTTCCAAAACAGCAATATATTCCTTTACATCTATAATTGTAGAAAATACTTTAGGAGAATTTTCTGGAAAAAGCACTTGAATTAGCTTTTCTGCCCAAAGGGATATCACTTCATTGGGTGGAATATTTGGTTGTTCAAGAGGGTTCTTAATAATTTGTTCAAAAAAATGGTCTTCCATAACTGGTGGTTATACCTGCCCGATCTGCTCATCGACTAGGTATATAGATTTAATCGCTAATGTAAGTTTTGTTTTTTTAAACCAAAACAACTGATGCAATTTTATGATAAAAATTGCTCCACAATAACAATAAAATCCATGAATATAACTTTTAGAAAGAATTATCAGTAAAATCAAGCCTTAGAAGTTAAAGCTGGAAACACATCAGCTACCAAGCTTATTTATTTTTAGGCCAGTTGGCTATCGGTTTAGCAGAAAAGCTCCTTGGTAATGGTTTACCGGCATCTAAAAAAACTGATATGGCCGCTTCGCTATCAGCTTTGAGCCTTACTTCGAATCCTACAATAGAAGTTCCCGGATTTTTAGCATCATAATCGGTTCCCGGATCTGTTGACCAGGTTTTCATTTTAACTTCGCTTTTGGTATCTACAAAGAGATAACATTTTTTGCTTTTATAACTTAATTCTATGGTATGCTTATCAATAATGTGTACTGTAGCAGGTGTAACCATCGACCACCGAAGGGTTACATCGTTGTTTCCTACGGTTATTTCATCACGGATCAGCACGGTTTTTTTATTGATCAAGGCCACCCCTCTAATTGATTTTTTTAGTTTATCAGCATATAAGCTACTCAGATCGGCAACGGCATTCATAAACAGGCCATTATCAGCGCTATTGATGAAAGCAGCATTGCCCTTAACAAGCTGAAAAGCACTATCAATTGAAAGGGTATTGTGTGCGAGATTATTATAGCGGAATATTTTCCAGCGTTCTGCATTTTGTTTACTGCCCCAAAGATCAATACCCTTCGATTCGAGCGATTCGTATTCCTGCATCCCAAAATCCATGGCCCAACGCAGCCCTTGCGATTCCATTATAAAAGAACCTACATCCATATGGCCGTGGCTAACGCCGGGTGAGCCACCTTTAAAGCCCACAAAAGTGGCCAGCGGATCTTTCCACGAACTCCGCATCAAAGCAACGGGGTTAGGGCCATTTCCGATCCAAAAATGTGCAGTTTTAGGCTGAATGTTATTAAGCGATAGTTTTGCACCCCACAACATTGCCGATGGCAATAACCTATTCTGTAGTGGCATTTGCTCATCGAGCTGTTTTTTAGTTACCCAAAGTAAACCAGGATCGTTCAGTTTTGATGCAAACCAAAAAAGTGCGGGATTAAATTCTGCCACCGCCCTGCTATCTGAATAATTAAAAGGTTTGCCCGAAGGAGCTGTCATATTAACTAGATAATCAGCTGTTTTAAGGAAACCTGGCTGACCACTTAAATTAAAATTCTGATGAAAAACGCCTTCCAAAGCACTGATAAACATCACATTAAAGGAAGTGCCGTATTCCCAATATCCATAACCTTCAGGATAAGCACCATCGGGAGCATATTGTTGCATGGGTAGAATTACACTTTTTATTGCCCGGTTAATGAGTTTCGCAGATAAGGCCGGGTGTTCTTCAAAAGTAGCTATTGCACCAAATGATATGCCTGCATTACATACCTGATTCCAGTTATTGGTAATATTTAACCAGTTATTATACTTATTGTTTGTTGAGGGCTGTATTCCCTTTTCGAGAATGGCAAGGGCAACTATACTTCTGGTTGATTGGGGTAAATCCTGATATAACCAATCGTAACCTATTGATAAAGCCATTGTCATTTCACCCACATCAAGGAAATGACTTGGGTTCCAATCTTTAAAATCAGAAATTGCCAGCATTTCTTTTTCTGCTCTGGCTATGTACTTTTTATCATGGTTAAGCCTAAAAGCATAAGAGAGATAATAAATCCTTTTAAGTGCTTCTCTAGATACATCAAGCAAACGTTTTCCGATCATCACCCGCGCTAATACGGGTTTATTTAAAACATGATCTGCCTCTGATAGTATGGCTTGATGGATTTGTTTAAACTTCGCATCACGCTTTACATTTTCTAATATCTGTTCTTCAAGCTCATGGCTTATCAATAACCTTGGATGCGAAGGCATCTTAAAAGTCGAATCAATTTCCTTGTTTTGCCCTACTGCAAACGTTGAGCAAAACAAGGTTATGATGGTACTTATGATTGTGATAAGCTGATTTTTTCTCATGGGCTATGGATCACCATTCTCAAATTTTATAGTGAGAAACTATTTCTTTTGTTCAGATAAAAAAGAAACTAACGAAGCCAGTTCTTCATATGATAATGAATTGGCCAAACCTTCTGGCATCATCGAAGTTTCTATTTCTTTTCTCGATAGAATATCGCCCGCTTTAATGGTAAAAACCTCTCCCGCAATATTACGAACCACCACTTTGGCTGCTGTTTCTTCTGTAATAAAGCCCATATAAGTACGGTCGCCTTTGGCGGTAATCATTACCGAAGCAAATCCCTGAGAAATGGAAGCATTAGGTTTTAATATCGATTCTGCAATCTGCTCACGGTTCATAATAGAGCCAATCTGTCCCATAAAAGGACCTTTCATTTTCTCACTTTTACTTAAACTATGGCAGGCTACACAACCCTGACTATTGAAAATATTTTTTCCTTTCAACGGATCGCCCTGTAACTTATTGATAGCCAACAATACATCTTCGATAGATGATTTACCTACCTGACCCTTTTTGTTTTTGATTTTATCCAGATCAATTTTTGGTTCTTCAGCTGCCGCGACTTTTTCTTCTTCGGCAAATTCAGGAATATCCATCCTTTGACGCGCATTTAAATCAACGTAAAATTGTTTTCCCTGTGCTCCGGCTTTTGTAGCCTCTTCTTTCAGAAATTTCTCGATAATAGGAGAACCTTCCCATGAAACAGCCTTAAAGTATGGTCCATGAGAGTCAGGACGTGTACCCCACCACCAGGTAGCATCGTAAGCAATCTCTTTTTTATACAAACGACCTAAAGTAACCAGAATCTGTTGTTTCAATTTTTCATCTGTCGATTGTTTGTAGTTTCCAATCAGTCCGTTAACCGCTTTTTCGGTATGTATATAACGTAATGCCCAAAGCGCAAGGGTAGAATTTTCAGTTTTAACTGCAGCAAGCAAAGCGTCTACCGCCTGAAGATCAACCAGGGCCCTAACAGCTAAGTGAGGCAAAATAATGGCTGAATTTGGTGTTGCATGAGGACCTTCAGTACCTTTTGCAGGTGCAGTAAATGAAGCAGGTACCTTGGTTTGTAAAAGCACATTGGCAACCTCCGCCCTGCCCAAACGGTTTAAACCAATTATCGAAGCAGCCTGAACACGAAGAGAAGGATCCTTTAAACCTTCTAAGAATGGCTCAACTGGTACTTTGTCTATATTGGCTTTACGATCTGCAAGTGCTTTTAAGGCAAATTCCTTAACTGCTGTATCTTTAGTAAATTCAACTAAAGTTGCAATACCGTTTTCTTTGGTGAGCTGTGCATAGGTATAAATACCAGCTATACGAACATCAAGCGCTAAACTTTGATCGGAAGCAACTTTTAAGGCCGCTGCAATAGCTTGTTTGTTGTTACGTAAAACCAATTCCTGCGAAGCGGTTAAACGGCCTACTGCGCTATTCGATTTAAGCAGTTCGGTTAGTTTTTTAATTGAAGCTTTTTTAACATCAGGAAAAGCTTTGTATGTCCAGTTGTTTGGTACTGCACGAACAATATAGCCTTTATTAGGGCTGCCAGAATAACCAGCGCCATCCCAAGCCGATAGATAGAGTCTCCCTGAACCGTCTACATCAAGGTCGGTAATCTGAGGAAGTTTAATAAACTCTTCATCTTTCTGCGTAAAGGTTGGCCCATCAGCAGTCACTCTATGAATATACAACATGCTTCTGCCCCAATCAGCCATCATTGGTACATGGTTATATTGTTCAGGCCAGTTCGGCTCGTCCATAAATAATGCACCGGTACCCGATCCTCCACCTAAATCTGCAAGTGCAGGAATAATTTCGTCGGTAAAATTCTGAAATAACACTGGGTAACCATATTCACCGGATTGTATGTGGTGCGAGAAACGAACGTTCCATCCACCGCCATCATTGGTATTTTCTCTGGTAAAAACGTTCATGTAAGGATCGATAGCAACATCATAAACATTACGTGTACCATGGGTATATACTTCCATTTCAGTTCCATCAGGACGAACACGCATAATTCCACCACCTAACATGGTTAGTTTTTTACCTGAACGATCTACCGCATCATGGAATCCAAAATCTCCAACAGAAATGTAAATCCATCCATCAATTCCCATCCTGATGCCGTTAGTAGCATGGTCGGTACCACGTTCACGGATATATTTGGCATTACTGATATGCTCTATAAGCGGTTTTTCAGGTCCATCGGCCTTTCCATCGCCATCTTTATCTTCGAAAACAACTAAATTCATACCCGTAGCCTGTTTTGTTTCTTTAGAAAAAGTGGTATGTAATACATATACCTGGCTGCCTTGAACAATAATACCGCGTGGATTATCCACTTCGGCAAAATCTACATGTTCGTCCATTTTACCATCGTTATCCTTATCTATCAATTTAAGAATATGACCTTTACCAGGATCTTTACCTAAAGAGCCGATCATATCAACACCAACATATACTTCTCCAGTTGGCGCTACGGCTAAACAAGCTGGACTGGGTGTAACATCAGGTCCAGCAAAATTGGTTATTGTTAATTCAGGGGGTGATACGCGTTGTATTTTTGGTTCGCTAAAAAAGTTTTTTAATCCGAAAAAAACTAATGTAAAAGAAATTAAGCTTAAAGAAAATTTAATCATTTGTGTGTGTTATTGTTTCTGGTTGGTTGCCGGGTAAACTTACAAAAAAATATAAATTCTCTTGTGCCACAATTTTGTGCATTTTAAGTTAATTCTTAACCATTTGACACTTTTACTTATTGACCTCCAAACTTATTCACTTCATTTTAAAGTAAAACAACTTCACAAACGTTATCCTGATAAAGATCCACACTAATTCAAAGCAACAATTCAAACTAATTACTATAGGCAACTAAATAAGCTTCAAACTGCTATAATTATGCACAACAACAAGTAAAACACAAATTAAATGACGAAAAAACACCTTATAAACAGGATAAAAAACCGCTTTCATCAGAATCAGGTAAATTATTTCATAAAACACTTGTTCCAAAAGAGATATTTTATTATATTTACTAAATCCAACATTCATTAAATCAGTACGTTATGAAAAATATTCTTTATTTCTTCCTGACTGCCCTGATCTCCTCCATTGCACTGTTAATTACCAGGGATTCTTTTGAACCCGAATTGGTATATAGCACAGTAGTATTAATATGGATTTTTTACATTTGGTACCATATTTATGCTGCTAGTAAGAGGAACTACAGCGAGTAGTCTGTCTTAATTAAATTGAATTCTCCTATTGAATATAATCTGGAGCTAAAATATTAATGGGTAATATTTTAGCCTTAGTTTTGCTTTCATCTCATTTGTTTAATACAGCCATTGCCTGTAAAGTAAATTAATTTACTTTCTGGTTAAGAAAGTTGTAATTATTTAATACGATTGCCGGGTGCATCAACGGTTAATTTATTATCTTCGCCGAAAACTAAAACAAAATAGTTTACGTTTATAACTACGCTTGGCCAATTAGCCAGGTTATACATAAAGCTTAATGAACTTGGAGTTATCGACCTCGTACATGGGGTAGATTAGCGCACAAGATCATGAAATCAAAAGCAAAATTCCCATGTTTAGCGGGGAATACATTTTACTCGGAAGTTCGCCGCAGAGTAAACAACGACTTCAAAGAAAACAATAGAAGTATCAATGCCAACGTGCTGATGTGGTTTAAAGCCTTTCTTTTCCTTACTATATTTCTGGCACTTTACTTTTCCATACTCCTTTTAAACGTGCATAGCACTATACTTTTGGGACTTACCATTTTACTCGGTGCAACTTGCGCATTTATTGGTTTTAATATCTGCCACGATGCCATTCATGGTTCGTTTTCGAGTTCTAAACGCATCAACTCTTTTTTCAGTTTTCTTTTTAATATGGTTGGTGCCAATCCGTATGTGTGGAACATTACCCACAATGTGGTACACCATACCTATACCAATATACCTGGCCATGATGAAGATATCGAAGTAGCACCGGGCCTTATACGCATCTGTACAGAAGATGAATTAAAACCACATCAGCGGTTCCAACAATGGTACGCTTTTCCTTTATATAGCCTTGCATCGCTTTCCTGGGTATTTCGTAAAGATTATAAAAAGTTTTTTCAAAAAAGTGTCGGTGCCTGCCAGAACAAGCACCCGAAAGTTGAATACTTTAACCTCTTTTTCTATAAGTTTCTGTACTACTTTATTTTTATTGGTTTACCGATACTGATTATGCCGCTTGCCTGGTGGCAGATTGCAATCGGTTTTGTGGTGTTACATATGGCTCAGGGCCTAACCATGGGTCTGGTTTTCCAACTGGCTCATGTAGTAGAAGGAACAACTTTTCCAATAACCAATGCAGAAGGCAATATGGAAGAAGCCTGGGCCGAACACCAAATGCGTACTACAGCTAATTTTGCAACCCAATCGCCAATGTCAGCATTCTTTCTTGGTGGATTGAACCGACAAATAGAGCACCACCTTTTCCCAAAAATATGCCATGTGCATTATGGGCGGATCTCTATCATTGTAAAACAAACCGCTCTGGAATTTGGACTGCCTTATCATGAAAACAGCACCTTCTTATCGGCACTTCGCTCCCATTACCGCATCCTAAAAAAAATGGGACGGCCCGAAATAATTTAGTGATTTTATTAATTTAAGGGCGATAATTCAAACTTAATGTTCTTATTCTCTTAATGATAAAGCCCTTAAATTTTATTTATTTCATCATTAAGAAGTTCAGGACATTAAGTTTTAACTCCAGTAAAATTGGGAATATGCATAATCAAATGACCAATTAACCAATGACTAATGAACCAATAAACCAACACCTAATAACATAAACTTAACATACAATACATTTCTTCAAGAGGCAGATCTTTTTATCTTTAACCATATGTACTGGTATGAAGAAGAAGTTAAACAATTGGAAAGAGCGCATCGCTTAGATCGGGAGCATCCTGGTGTTATTTTCTATGGCAGTTCATCTATCCGGTTGTGGAATAGTCTCGAAGATGATTTTGATTACATGAAAGTAACCAATTTAGGCTTTGGCGGCTCTACATTAGCAGCATGTGTCTGGTTTTTTGAGCGGATTATGATAGACTACAGGCCAAAAGCACTTGTGGTTTATGCAGGTGATAACGACCTTGGCGACGGTAGAAACCCTGAGGAGATATTTATCTTTTTCCAGCAGTTAATGGTTAAAGTTAACCAGCGGTTTGGCATATTGCCATGTTATTTTATTTCCTTAAAACCCAGCCTTACCCGCTGGCAAATGGCCGATCAGTTTAGATATACCAATAACCTCATCGAAAGCGAAATTATTAAACTCAATAGTAACTGGAAATTTATTGATGTATTCAAGAAAATGCTCAACAAAGAAGGCAACCCAAACCCTGCACTTTACGATCACGATGGATTGCACCTGAGCGAAGAAGGTTATCGTTTGTGGGCAACTACTGTTAAAGCGAAATTAGGTTAATCTTTACGCGCAATTAATATCCCGATAACATACATGCCTTAATTTTCCATAAAAGAATTGAAGCCAATGAACAGGGAATATCATAAATGGTTCAGCCATAATCTTCAACGGGATATGGAACTATTGGTTTTCGGTTATGCCGGAAGAGCAGTTATCTTTTTCCCTACCCGGATGGCCAGGTTTTATGATTACGAAAATTGGGGAATTATAGCATCTTTAAGTGAGCGGATTGAAAATGGTGAACTTCAAATTTTCTGTGTGGATAGCATAGATGGAGAAAGCTTTTATAACGATGAGGTATTTCCATCAGTACGGATAGACCGGCATTTACAATACGAAAGATACCTCCTCGAAGAGGTACTTTCGCTTATCTATCAGAAAAATAATGGCGATTATGTAGAAACCGCAGGCTGTAGTATGGGCGCTTACCATGCCATAAACCTGGCCATGAAATATCCCTGGTTATTTAAAAAAGCCGTTGGCATAAGTGGAAGATATGACCTTACAGATAATATTGGCGATTTTAGAGACCTGCTGAACGGATTTCACGATGAACAGGTTTATTTTAATATGCCGGCGCAATATATTGCCAACCTAAACGACGATCGATTGCTATCAGCAGTTAGAAACATGGAAATTATTCTTGCCGTAGGTGAAACGGATCCATTTCTAATTGGAAACCAGCACCTAAGCAGCCTGTTATGGGAGAAAGGTATACCCAATCAGTTTCATACCTGGGAGAGCAACGCACACCGCCCCCATTATTGGCGAAAAATGGCACCTATGTATATTTAATTATTACATAAACGCCTCATCCTATTTTACGGCTAAATTAAAATATTGTTTAATGTGGATGGTATCTAAAGGTATTTTAGATTTTTCGGCTGCTACAACAATATGAGCATCCAGCAGCCATTTTTCGCCTGAATTATTAGTATTGGCCACTTTAATTCCTTTAACTGTACCTGCAATTGGAGTTAAGTTGAAATAATCGCATGAAGCGCAAGAAAACAGATGTTTTACCTTTCCAGCCATAATATCAGCATCCTTTAATAAAAATTTATCACCCTGCATTGGTGCTTGCATATATATCCGCGTGGTGCTAAAGTTATTACTCTTCGTAGCCAAAAAAATCCGGTATTGCCCGGTGTTAAGTGCAATCTGCTGATCGGGCATTGCCGCATAATTAACATACTCAAACAGGCAGCTTCCTTCAGTACAAGGCGTTAGATTCTGTGCATCAATGGTAAAATCCATTGGGTTATCGGTTTTCTTTTTGCATGCACTCAAAATGGTTAATACAATCAAAAAGGCGGCTGTTAATTTAAAAGCGTTTCTCATAATTTAATTTTCTATGAATACGGCAGAAATTGAGGATATGCTACAATTCGAACATTAATTTTTTATTAAATAAATGAACAAGAAAGAAATACTATTTAAACACAACGGGATTAATTTGAGTAAAAAACTGACTGTTCAAAAGACTTTATTTTAACATTGGTTGAACAAGAAAATATTAAGTTTGCAGGTAAACAGATTAAATCTACAAAAACATGAAACAAGGATTATTAATAGATATGGATGGGGTGATTTATAGCGGGGAAGAATTGATATTTGGTGCTGATAAATTCATTAAAAACTTAATTGATGAAGATATTCCTTTTGCATTTATGACAAACAATAGTCAGAGAACTGCTTTGGAAGTAGTACGCAAACTTAAAGGGTTAGGTATAAAGGTAGATGAAAGCCATGTATACACCAGTGCGATGGCTACAGGAAAATTCCTTTCCGATCAAAGCCCAAGTGGTACCGCTTATGTATTGGGAGAAGGTGGTTTATTAAGCAGTTTGCACGACCATGGTATTACTTTGGTAAACACCGATCCAGAATTTGTGGTACTGGGAGAAGGTAGAAACTTTACACTCGAAATGGTGCAGCGTGCTGTTGATATGATTCTTGCGGGAGCTAAATTTATTACCACTAACAGAGATCCATCGCCCAAAAAACCAGGCTGGAATAATTTAGGTATTGCCGCAACCACTGCTATGATTGAGGAAGCAACAGGTAGAAAAGCGTTTGTTACAGGCAAACCAAGTCCGGTGATGATGCGCTCGGCACGTAAATTTTTAGGATTAGAAACCAGTGAAACTACGGTTATTGGCGATACCATGGAAACGGATATACAGGGAGGTGTTCAAATGGGATATAAAACCATTCTGGTGCTTTCGGGCATCTCAAGCAAGGATACTTTAGGGCATTATGCTTTTAAACCCGATATGATTGCAAGTTCTGTTGATGAAATAAAGTTTCCTTTGACCTGGTGGGAAGGTAAGTAGTTTGATTTTCTAACTTAAACGTGCTGCCAGGTGTTACCATCTGGCAGTGAGAACCATTTAGAAACTGGAATAAAGGATCAAACAAATTTATAAAAGAATCACGGGCATGAAATATTGCTTCATCGTTCCTCCTCGCAATAACGAACCTTTCTATTGGAGTCTGTCAATGGTAGAGGTTAGAATTTTCAAAGACAACGGAGGTTGATAACAGACCCGTAACTGATTGAGCTACTTTGTTTTATTAATTGTAAATAAAGTAGCTGAATGGATATATATAGGCTTAAAAAAACTCAACCGATAATCATTTGCAAATATAACGGGTGCACCCTCAAATTTAGCAGCAGTATCAACGTGATTAAACAATTTTAATGAAGCTGAATCATTTACAATATGCTCATGTACTGGGGCTTCAAGCCTTTTATCATCAGTAAATTTACTCGCTTTGGTTAAAAGCCCAACTGCTGGTATAACCATTAAAAGCGCTACGCAAGAAATCAGTCTCATATCAATGTGCTTAAATTATCCTATTATTTGGTTAAGGTCTTTGAACAAAGATGAACCAATGTTATTAGTAAAATAGTTAGCTAGCGTTATGAAATTATTAAAGTTATGGTGCAGTTTTAATTCAATATTAAATGTATCAGGCCAATAGCGCGATTTATATTACTGCAATCACGTTTTATATTACCGCACCCACGATTTATATTACCGCACCCGAGATTTATATTACCGCACCCGAGACTTATATTATCGTACCCGTGATTTATTTTACTGCACCCGCGACTTACATTATTGCACCTGTGATTTATATTAAGATATCGGACTCAAAGATTTTTGATTTGATAATTATGATATGGATGTATACCCACGAGGTCAGGATTAAGATTGCGTAGAAACATCCATCGCTACGCAATCGTTAACTAACCAAATAAATGTATTTACCAGGCGTAACATCAGATAACCAGTCTAAAGTACGCTTAGTATAGACGGTAAAATTCGGGCACTAATCAACCTATTCATTACCATGTCGTTTACATTTAAATCTTAAATCAAAACTGGTTATAGCCTTTCGGCCAATGCCTCCTTTTATCGGGAAGTCCGGTTTGATCGATAATAACAGTATGGTTTGCTTTAAATCTTTGGAGTAAAAATTTAAAGACCCACTTTGACTACATTTTAGCATCCATTAACTTTGCTGCTTTTGCTTTTGGCGCCACCAGTTTCATTTTAATTACAAATGCTTTGTTGGGTTGAAAATCTTTTGGCAGTATTATATCGTAATAGGTATTTTTATCCAGATCCAAACCAAGGTCTGCTTGTTTTAAAGTTAAATTCGTGCTGTTTACTAAAAGTGCAGCTATACCTGGAACCTGTTTGGCATTTTTAGGCACCGCAATGCGCACAATACCATTTACGGGTTGGTTAAAAACAGTTAAATAAAGATTATCGGCCTTTTGAGTAAAGTAGCCTAATTTAGAAGGGGTTAATGCTGCATGACGCACTCCATATACCGCCTCGGCATTTATTTTTATCCATTCGCCAATTTCCTTTGCAATTTTATCCTCTTCAGGATGCATATTTCCATTGCCATCGGGCCCAAAGTTTAGTACAAAA
This sequence comes from Pedobacter sp. 22163, assembly GCF_052045595.1. Classification (NCBI taxonomy): domain Bacteria; kingdom Pseudomonadati; phylum Bacteroidota; class Sphingobacteriia; order Sphingobacteriales; family Sphingobacteriaceae; genus Pedobacter; species Pedobacter sp. 22163. The sequence goes on from NZ_JBQEPM010000001.1 coordinate 398,582, forward strand.
TTGCCATTCATTGATACCGACCGCATCAACATATCCAATAAATCGTCGGTGGTTTTGGTATAAATCCCCGACCAATCTTTCATATATCCCCAACCGTTTGGTGGGATAGTCATTACCGCATCCCAATCGTTACCGTTTAACCACTCAAATTCTACAGGTAACTTACGCTCCCAGCCTTGTTCGTAATCTCCTAAAATATTGCCATTCGAATCGAAGTGTCTTGAGCCATGTTCATCGTTACGGAAACGCGAGCCGATAATTAATCCAGGATGTTTTTCCCGGAGTTCTTTTTCTAAATTGTAGGTAAATTCGTAGGCACTTTTCCAAGAGGCATCCCAGGTACCATCAAACCAGAAACCTTTAATTTTCGGATAGTTATCCAATTGCTCTAGAAGCTGGTTTCGGGTATAAGCTAAAAATTTACCGAATTTTTCTTTCTCTTCGTCCGTTTTTGGGGCTTTACCCATATAATTTGGGTTATTCCATTCTAAAACCGAGAAATAGAGATATACATCAATACCTTCTGCGGTGTAGGCATCTACAATCTGTTTTACAATATCTTTTTTATACGGCGATGCCGAAACATTATAATCAGAATATTTTGTTGGCCAGAGTGCAAAGCCATCATGATGTTTGGTGGTAAAAATCACATATTTCGCACCCATATCCTTAGCTTGTTTAGCCCAGCGTTTGGCATCGAAGTTTTTCGGGTTAAACTGCTTGTACAGGTTATCATAAGTTTTGATCCAATCTTTTGGTGCTGTAGGCCCGCCCCATGAGCGGATCCATTCTGATGCTGCCGCACCTCCCCTTGCACTTACCCCATTCCATTCGTTACCCGCTATAGAATAAATTCCCCAATGGATAAACTGCCCTAAACCATAACTGCGAAAGGCTTCCATATCGGCATCGGTACGGTGTGGTGGTGTTAGGGTTCCGTATTTAACTTCAACTTCTTTTGTAGGTTTGCTCTTCGGCCCTGTCCATTGTGCATCTACAGGGTGTTCTACAACTAAAGCAGCAAGGGTAACCAAGGCAAACTTTAATATCTTCTTCATAATCAAATTTTATTCGTGTGTGTGTGTGTGTGTGTTAATCTTTATAATTTAATGGTTTCTTTCTCTTAACTGGTATTTCTGGGTTTTGTAAAGGTTTTAAGGGATGATAATAATAAAGTCCTGCTTTGCTGTAAAGTGCCAAGTGTTTGGTTAAATTATTACTGAAAGTTTTAAAATCTTTATGGTTTTGCGGTGTCCATGCAGCTTCTGCCAGGGGCAGCAATCCGCGGAAAAAGCAAATAATCCAAACGGGTGCTATTATCTACTGTTTCTGTCCAAAGGTTTGCCTGAATACCTAAAATAAGTTGTTTTTCTTTTTTATTTTCAGCAAAAGACTGCGCATCAAACTGGTATACCTGCTCAATCGGACTATATAATTTGTTCCATTTTCTACCATATTGATGGGTACTATCCTGAACAAAATCGAAATACAATGGCAAGCGTGGGCATAAAACCGTTGGATAACCTTTACTTAAAGCAGTGCGAAGCTGAGCAGGTTTTTCCTGGCGCCACCAAAACATAATGGTTTTCTCTTTAGGCAGATCGGCTTCAGCCATTTCATCCCAAAAGATAGCTTTAGCATTTAATTGGTAAAGCGAATCGGCCATACGTTTCATAAAATAGTGTTCTACCGCAGCATCATCCTTAAGCTTTTCGCGTTCGCGGAGTTTTAAAATATCTGGATTGCTTTTCCATTTTTCATTTCCGTAACTCACTTCATCCCCTCCCAAATGGATTAATCCCGAAGGGAAAAGCACATTGGTTTCTTTTAGAATATCGGTTAAATAACTGTAGGTTTTTTCCAGGCCAGGGTTAAACGTAAACGCTGGATGCCCTATTGAACCGCCTCCTGAGTATTCTGGATAGGCTTTATTGGCCGCAGTAGCATGTCCGGGCATATCAATTTCCGGTATAACTTTAATGTAGCGTTCGGCAGCGTAGGCCACAATTTCCCTAATATCGGCCTGTGTATAAAACTGTGCTGGCAAATTGGGGTTTAAATAATCTCCAATGCCACCAATAAGGGCCAAATTTGGATATTTTTTGATTTCCAAGCGCCAGGCAGGTTCATCGGTTAAATGCCAGTGAAAGGTATTCAGTTTATAAAAGGCCATCCAGTTTAAAATGGACTTTACTTTTTGCTTGCCAAAAAAATGACGCGATTCGTCAAGCATAAAGCCACGCCAGCCATAAGCAGGTGCATCACTTATTTCAGCAGCAGGAAGCTGGTTGTTTTTATTGGTTAGTGCCAGTTGCAACAGCGAAACCACGCCATAAAAAATGCCATTCGGATGTGTGCCAGAAACGATAATCCGCTCCGGCTTGATACTGATCTGATAAGCACATGAATCTGCATGTTTCCTTTCTGCTTTTAGTACCAGCATAATATTTGCCGATTTTGCTTTCTGCTGAATGGTAATTCCTTTTTGACCTAATAATTCGTTCTGAAAATAATAGGCTATTGTTTTTAGCTGTTCATTACTGTAACCAATACTACTGTAATTGCTAAGTGTAAAGTAGCCACTACCTTTTACAAATTGCACTGGCATAGGAATAACCCCTTGTTGTTGTTGTTGTTGTTGTGCAAATGCAGTTGAATAAATAATTAGTACAGATAATGTATATAGTAACCTCATTAATTGGCTGTTATTTTTAATACGTAAGCAGGAATTTGAGTTCCCATGTTTCATTTAAATTGATCTATCGGAGCCGATTGTGCAAACAGGTTGGCTACCAGACCTATCGCAAATAAGGCAAACAAGTATTTTTTTTTCATTAACTTATATTTTACACTCCGGAACCAATTTTCCGGAGTGTATTTTTAATTTAATCTCTCAATGTTGTCAAATCAACTGCGGGCGCTGGCAAAGCCAAAGCTGTAATTTCATCATAAACTGATTGTGTAACAGGCAAGCCCCATTTTTTAAAAAAATCACTTAAATCGTTTCCGCTAATCGTGCAGGCCTTTAGCATAAAATAACGCATTTTAGCCGCATCGTTAGCTAATGAAGGCTTTTCAGTACGGGTCTGTTTATGCAATGTGATATAGAAGGCATCGCCATATTTAAGCCATAACTGATAAAACATACCCAATCTGGTGTCATTTGCATTGGCAACAGTACCGTTAAAATTACGGTTGGCTTGAGCAATACTAAAATAATTATCCACCGAGGTCCATTTCCCATCCCGGTTCATGCGAGAAGGTGTAACACCAAAATACCGTTCTGCAGCCATAGAATATAAATTTACAGTAACCTCTGTTAAACCTGTCCAGGTCCACGGCCCTTGTTGATGGATATGCCCAACCTCGTGCCATAAGCCCCAACCCGAAACCCCACTAATATTTGCATTTTGCAGAATACGATAGGTTAAGGAGCGGACATAAAAAATACCAATCCCCGCAGCCATATAATCACCTGAATTTGCAGGATCTTTAACGGTAATCAGATATTTGTATGGTCCGGCGGTATGCAGGGATGTAGACCCGTCAATGCCACTAAAAGCATCTTCTGCATCAATAATCTGATCAATCTTAGTACTTACAGCTTGCTGATCGTCGCTTTTATAAGTAATTGCATCATCTCTCCGGGCAACCACAATGGCCCTACTGGTTTCGATTATAACATCAGGCACATTACTTAAGCTATCGAGCATGGTTATCCAATCCGCATTTGAAGTAACATTTTTCTTAAAATAAGGCACAGGTTTAAAACCTTTACCAAAGCTAAGACTTGCAGAAGCTGCCGGGGTAGCACTGCTTACATATTTTACCCAGGCCATTCCGCCATATTGATCGGCTTTAATCTTATTTAAACCTACCTGTAAAGTATAATATGTACGTATTGGCCTAATATTATCTCTAAAAGGCGTACCTAATACTAGCTGAGGCAAACGGCTTCCGCTTGTTTGGGCAACCGTAACATAAATAGAATCATTTGCAGCCACATAATATCCGGTAGGTAACATTTCGTTATGATTGGATTGAATTAGTCTGTTGGCTACAGCCTGGCTTCCTACGTTTTCGGTATAGGTTTGAGTAACCGGAGCAACCAAAGCAGATACAGGACCTGTTGAGGTTAGCTTATTTTTTAAACTAAAATTATCCGTACTGTCAGCCTGTTTATTAGCCTTTTTACAAGCTAAAACAGAGATTGAAAAAGCGAGGCTAAATAAGCCTATTTGATATAGATTTTTCATAGCTGTTTAGTTTACAGCAATTACTTTTATAGACGATGCCTTATCATTAAAGGTAGAAACATAAGTACTTGAAGAAGTTAATTCGATACTACTTCCGGTAAAGTTATCTCCATCATACATAATTACCTTAACACCAAGTCCTAAATTAACAGATGACACATCGTTATTACTAATACCACGACTAATTAAATCAGCTGTGGTATACTGGCCAACAGGTAATGATACGCCATAGCCACCATAACTGGCATTCTGATGAAATTTAGCAGAACCATTTGCACCAATTTGTGGCACACCATTTAAAAATGAGAATGAATAGGTTTTACTTACGTTACCGCCATTTTTTAATAGCAATTTTACCTTGATGTTGTAAGCTTCGTTGTTTTTATAATAAAGCTCGCTAAAGGGAATGGTTGCCGAAATTGTATTTCCGGTACTTGGGTTCGATCTCCATGCCACGGCATTATAATCAGCATCGCTACCGCCCAAATCGGGGTCCATGTAAATTAGGATATCATTTACTTCTTTATTACTTGTGAATGAACCTGTAACATTGAAAGCCTGGGTTGTTGCATTATAGGCAAATTGTGTATTAATAGTGGTGGTTGCCGATTCATAAGGTATTTCTGTGGGCAAAGGATTCTGGAACACTTCGTTACGGTTTAGAATGGCAGCATCAACCTCGGTTAAAAATGTTGGCTGTCCTTTACTGAAAGTTACATTTCCTGATCCCATTAAAGAAGTACCTAAGGTTGGTTGTTCTGAAGCATATTTGGCATGATTGTGTGGTAAATTTAAACCATGTCCCAGCTCGTGCAGCATGCCACCAAGTAAATTTGATGTTGCATTAGGGATTTTATCAACCGCCATGTTTGAATTGTCAGTAGCGAAACAATTTTTACCATAACCGTAAAAAGGCTGATCAAAACTGCCATCGGTACGTTGTGGCAATAAAATGAGGGTATGGCTCGAATTTGAAAACGCTGAAGCATGTGTAGCTTTGTAAGCCGCAATTTCGTTCAGGATTTTAGTTGCAGAAATACTGGCATCGTAAGGATAGGCCGATTGTGCAAACTGAGCTGGTATTTCGATAAAACGCACCAATCCGGTTGAATCGACTTTGGGCAATCCCATGTATTTATCATAGCCATACCTTAACATTTCTGTATGGAACCAGCCCTGAAAATGCACTAATAAAGAGGTTAAGCGGGTTTTGTAATCAGAAAGCGCCGGATTATCGGTTGGCACAAACATTACAATATTCAGGTTTTTGGTATTGGTAACAAAACTCGGCGGAGTGGTTCCCGAGTTTAGTGCCAATGTAGTTGGTTTTGTGCTAAGCGTTTCTGGTTCTGAAACAGGTGCTTTTTTACAAGCAGTCATTAAAAGACCACTTGAAATCATCAAAAGCAGTGCAAAGCAAAGTTGTTTTTTGTTTTTCATGTTTAATGGTTAAAGGTTTATGGTTAATTGATTATTAGTTCATTGGTCATTAGTTTATTAGTTCACTAGTCATTAGTTTAATGGTTGATAGCCCATAGCGATCGTTTAAATCTTAATTTTCTTAACTACTTAATGGTCAGAATATAAAAATTGGTTAACTGACTCCAAGCGCCGAACAGCTAAATCTCAATTAAAATATCCCTCGACTATGCTACCATTGACAGATTCAAAAGAAAGGTAGTCATTGCGAGGAGGAACAACGAAGCAATCTTTCATGCTAGTGATCCTTGCCATAAAGATTGCTTCGCCGTCTGAAAAAACCTTCTCGTAATGACGATAATCTGAGGAGATTTAATCTTTTAAATTCTCCTGCCATTAATATTGATTTTTATAAATAAATTATCACTCAGGGTGGCACTACGCGGCAATTAAATCTGGATGCCGACTTGGATTTACGACTAGAACATAACCTTCAGCACACGCCCTATATCCCCTTCACTTTTTTGTAATTCCTCAGGTACCGAAATCCGCAGTCCTTTATGATCCTGTTTCCACTCGAGTTTTTCATTTGTTTCTTCTAACAGTACCTCTTTCACTAAAACATGATCATTAGAAAGTGAAATGATAATCAGTTCGCCAAATTCGGTTTCGTTTAAAAAAACCTTTAGTTCATCATCCTTCCCCGAATAAAACATAATGGGCTCAATTGTTCTGATTTTTGTTATTGGATTCATTGTGTATTGGTTAATCGGTTAATTTTCAAAATTGTTAACTGATTTGCTATTGTTCATTGGTTTACTAGTCATTGGTTCATTGGTCAATAGTTCATTAGTTAATGAGGCATAGTGTAATGGTTTATAACTGCGTTTATCATGATGAAGCGGGGAAATTAGATCCGGAAGTAATCTTTAAAATCGGCTGTGATTGCAGCCCAATTGGGAATCTTAACGCTTATCGCTTAAGATTCCCTATCGGGTTGGTCGTAAAGAAACATACAACTCCCCAGCTACTAACTTACCATCCAGGATTTTGAATCAGTACTGCACTCTTGTTAATTTCTGATTGTGGGACAGGGAAATAATACATTTGAGGATTTGTAAATCTCCTTGTTTCAAAAGAAAAGCGAGCTCCGGTAACGGTTGATCCGCTACGTGTCCAACGCATTCCATTGGCCGGACCGTTTATTAAATTTTCTGCCAGTTTCCATCTTTTGATATCAAAGAATCTAGTCGCTTCTTCATAGGTTAACTCTACCCTTCTCTCATTGCGGATTACTTCTCTCATTTGCTCTTTGGTTAACTGCAATGGCAATTGAAATGGCACTAAACCAGCTCTTTCCCTGATTTGCTCAACAGCCTGATACACTTCTGTGCCAGGCCCACTAAATTCATTAAGTGCTTCTGCGTAATTCAGTAATATTTCGGCATATCTGATAGCTACCAAACCAATATTATTGGATATGCCAAAATTGCCACCAGCACCTTCGTGACAAAATTTGCGGTATAAATACCCCGTTTTAGTGGAACCGGAGGTACCTAAACCATCGCCTGGCGCATTGGCGTACAAATTAACTACCGTTTTGGTATTTGTGGTGTTGTTTAACCATAAGCTCCCATCATATAATATAGAATAATAAAAACGGGGGTCTCTATCTTTATACATATCTGCTTCTACGTAACCAGAGCCCGCTTCTTTAATATTCTTACCATTTTTCATCGGATAGGTATCTACCAGTTCCTGAGTTGGATAAGAGTAAGCCTGCCCGCCACGGGAAACCGGAAGCAGAAAACCTTCGTACCACCTGTTTGTCGATTTCATTACCTGAAAAATATGTTCGGGGGTATTTCTTGTAATCATCATCTGATAATACCCATAACCAGGGGCAGTTGTATTATCTTTCACTAAACTGTATATGCCCATATCCATCACTACCTTTGCTGCATCAGCGGCCAGCTTCCATCTGTTGTTATCTAAATTATCGTAACCTGCCAAATTTTTATTGGCACCTGTACCAGGGTTTTGCCCGTTAAAAAGCGGACTGGCAGCCAAGAGTAAAACTTTTGATTTTAAGCCCAATGCGGCACCTTTTGTGGGCCGTCCGAAATCTTCAATTTGTGTGGTTACAGGCAAAGCTGCGCAGGCATCTAATTCGCTAACAACATAATTTACAGTTTCGGCAAATGTAGATCTGGCTAAACCAAAATCATCGGTTATGGCGTATACTTTATCGCCAATAACTGGCACGCCACTATAATTACGCAGTAAATGCCAGTAATAATAGGCCCTTAAAAACCTGGCTTCTAATTTTAAAGTTGCTCTTCTGCCGGCCGAAATTGGAGATCTGTCTACGTTTGCCAAAAAAACATTTACACGCCTGATGTTATTGTAGCAATTGTTCCAGTGGTTCTTAAATCGGCTAAAATCGGCCTGATTTTGAAATGTTGCCGAATTAAAGGCGGGTGCTATTTGTGCGGTAGCACCACTCCATACAATATCCGAATCATCTGATGCATCACTGTACGACCACAGACCACCGCCTGTTAAGCCATTGTCTAGGTAATATGTTCCGGCCAAACCGGTATAAATACCCGTCAAAAACCTAAATGTTAACAAACTATCTGCAAATACGGTAGCTTCATTGAGCTGCCCCACATCTGTTTTATCCAAAAAACTATTGCTATCAGTTTTTTTGCAGGCAACAGCACCTAGCGCTAATAAGCCAACCAACGCTAAAGTTTTTATATAATTTATATTTTTCATCTGTTTATAATATTAGAATGTTACCTGTAAGCCAAGGTTTACAATTTTTTGTTGAGGATAGGATGAATAGGCCTCTACCGTTCCTGTAGAATTTATAGACTCAGGGTCTACATCGTAAATTTTCAGGCTAAACCAGGTAATCAGATTTGCAGCATTTGCATAAATACGGGCATTTGATAATCCGATTTTATTGACCAGTTTGTTATTAAAGTTATAGCCTAGTTCTACATTCTTGAGCCGGATATAATCTGTTGGGCGTAACCAAAAGGTAGACTGATCAAAATTGGCACCACCTAAGCGTGGTAATTCAGCTGTTTCCTTAGTTTCCGGCGTCCACCTTTTTAGGTGTATTTCGGAAGGCGTACCATTGGTAGTTCCTATCTGAAACATAGTAGACGCACTTAAACTTCCTTTTGCAGCCCCCTGAAATAGCACTGAAACATCGAAGCCCCTGTAACTTGTACCAAGAGAAAAGCCGTAGTTTATCTGAGGAATATTAGGATTGCCAATCGGGCCAATATCCCCCTGATCGATCTTTCCGTCGTTGTTGATATCGGCATACTTCAAGTCGCCAGGTTTAACTGCCCGGCCAACAGATGTGGGACTATTGGCAATATCGGTTGCATCATTGTAAAAACCTATGTTGGTATATCCATAAATCTGACCAATAGGCCGGCCTGTGCGCATCAGCAAGGGATTACCTTGATTATAGGGCTCATCACGGTAAATTATTTTATTCTTATAGATGGAAATGTTTCCCTTAACGAAATAGGATAAGTTTTCTGACAGTTTATTCTGGTATGACAGGTCGAGTTCAAAACCTTTATTATTTACAATACCCAAATTTACCGGAGGCAACGTAATACCTGAGAAATTAGGAACAGTTTCCCTAACTGTTAAAATATCGTACCTTTTATGATCAAAATAATCGAAGGTTATCCCAAGTTTACTGTTCAGCAATTTAATATCTGTTCCAATATCCAACTTACGCTCCTGCTCCCATCTTACATCTTCATTTGCAAGGGCACCTGGTGTAATACCATACTGTAAGCTGTTATTATCGCCAAACCAGTAAGAGTTTGCCGCCGTTGCCGGGGCATTATAAATTTCTTCGTAGATATACCGGTAAGTATTCGGGAAATCATCAGAACCAACAGTACCTAGCGAACCTCTGATTTTCATATAATTGATAAAAGGAAGTGCTTTCTTAAAGAAGGATTCTTCACTAATGTTCCAGCCAGCACTTACTGCAGGAAATAAACCATTCCGCTTACTTGCTTTAAACCTATCGGTACCATTATACGCGCCATTCAGTTCAAATATGTACCTCGATTTGTAATTATACCCTACCCTCGCAGAATATCCTCTAAAATTCGCAGGAATATTAGCACCAGAAATATCGGTTAACTGGTTGTACACGATTAGACCGTATAAATTGTGGTTTCCAAGCTGGCGGTTATAATCTAAAATACCTTGTACATTAACCTTACGAACAGGATAATTGGAAGTATTGGCATCAAATGTAGTAACTGCCGTAAGCGGATCCAACCTACTTAGCTCCGGAAAAACAGGGTCTAAGACATCAGATCCCAGTAGGTAAGCATAAGTAGGGAAACGCCCTCTGGTTAACGATCGGTTAAACTCTACATTATTGGTGTAGGCCAAAATTACCCTTGCGGCAAGCCCCTTAGTTACAAAATCTAAATTTTGGTTAGCCTTTAGGTTTAAGTTAAGGTTATTACTATAATTTCTGTTGTAACCTGCATACTGCAAAATACCTACAGGATTTAATGTTGCAGATTTTCTGCCTCCGTAACTCCCGTCTTCGTTTTTTACAGGGTAATTCCATGGGTTTAAAAGCCCGCTGCTTAACCTCCGCCAAATAGAAACTGCGCCACCGGCCAGTACATCAGGCAGGTTTGGCTGGTTAATTTCATTAAACCTGGCCGAAAGATCTAACTTTAGGGTTAAGGTTTTGGTTACATTCAAATCAACATTTGATCTGATATTGTATCTTTTTAAATAATAATTGCTGTTAAAATTTTCGTCTTTTTGTACCTCTTTTAAAATACCGTTTTGATTAACGTTGCCTAGTGCTACGAAATACTTTAAATTTTGAGTACCACCAACAATGTCAATATTGTTGCTCTGCTGCAAAGCATTTTTACGCATCACCTCATCGTACCATTTTACACTCGGGTAGCGGTAAGGATCATCTCCCAATTTAAAATGGTTTAGTGCTTCCTCGGTAACCAGTCCCGGAAAAGTCAGGTTAGGGTCTCTACCCTCATTTACCTCCATCTCTTTCAATAAGATTAAGGCATTATAAGAATCAAGTGGTTTTCTTCGAATGGTTGGCGTTTGAAAGCCAAAATCGCTTCTGAATGTAATTTTAGGAGCAGAAATTGTACCTCTGCGGGTAGTAATGGCAATTACACCATTTGCGCCCTTTATACCATATATAGCCGTTGATGAAGCATCCTTTAAAATGGAAACCGTTTCAATTTCATTAGAATTTAATTGACTTAACTGCTCGTAAGGGTACTCTACATCATCTACAATTACCAATGGCCTGTTAGATGCTCCTGTATAGGTACTCACCCCGCGAATGTAAATATTAGCGGCATCGGCACCTGGCTGGCCACTGGTTTGTTGTTGGAATAAGCCGGGAAGCCTTCCTGCAAGTGCATTTTGGAAGCTTGCAGCAGGACTCTGTCTTAATTCTTTACCAGATACTGTACTGGTTGCACCAGCATTGGTTATCTTCTTTTGTGGGGTAAAACCTACTACCACCACTTCATTTAAATTTGAATTATCTTCTTTTAAAACAATATTTAAAGGTTGGCTGGTAATGGTTACCACTTTTGTGATATAGCCAACGGAGCTTATGATCAGTTTGGTACTGTTTGCACCAACTTTTATGCTAAAAGCGCCACTGGTGTTTGTGATCACAATGTTCTTTGGATTTTCTTGTTCTGTAACAGTTGTAGCAATCAGCGTTGTACCCTTATCATCTGCTACAACACCCCGTACAACTTTGGTTTGGGCGTAAACTAAATTAGTTATCAGCACAAGCAATATTATATTCAGTATTTTTTTCATCTGTATATAGTTTCTTTTTTATCGGCATGAAGCCATTCTGATTTCCATTTCACTTCTATGAGCTGAAAACCTGCATGATCCATTATTTAAATTTATGCCCTTATTAGTTAGACCATCCCGGGTTTTGAACCATTTTGTTATTGGCTAATATTTCGGCCTGTGGTATGGGGTACCAATACATCTTAGTATCGAAAACAGCATTTGCGACATTGAAATAAGTATAGGAGAAGGCTGTTCCGTTTTTGATAACCTGCACCCCTCTAACTGGTTTGTTTAATTCAGTTTCGGCCAGCTTCCACCTTCTCAGATCCCAGGTTCTGTGCTCCTCAAAAGCCAGTTCTATACGGCGTTCATTCTGAATTATTTTACGCAATTCATCTTTACTAAGCGTAAGCGATAAGCCGTAAAGATTATTTGATCCAGGAAGAATTCCTGCTCTTTTCCTGATTAAAACCAAATTGTTAACGATATCGGTAACTGCTCCGCCCGATTCGTTTAGCGCTTCGGCATGGTTTAATAAAATTTCAGCATACCTTAGTAGTATTACGTGATGGGCCTGATTGGTGTAGGTAGTAGAAGTTTCAAATTTGCCCATGAATTTCCTCAGGTAATACCCGGTTCTGGTCTGTGTTCTATTTCCTCCTGGCCTATCCTGGCCACCTTCAAATGTTTCAATGGGTCTTCCCAGCCAATTTTTGCCATTGTGCATAATGGTAGCTGTTAGCCTCGGGTCTCTGTTTACGTATGGGTTGTTTGGATCATAAGTTGATCCAGCATCGAAAATTGCTTTTCCATCAAGCATTAAAAATGCATCGACCAGGTTTTGCGACGGGCTGGTTAAGCCAACACCCTGCAAATATCCAATCGGACCGTTGTTGATTTCGATATTTGTATTTAAAGCGTTCTGTTTAATAAAAATAAACTCGGTGTTTTTGGTCGCATTAAAATTGGCAATCCAATCGGTTACCAGGGTATAACCCAATGCTTTAACATCGGCTGCTGCCTGTGCGGCTAGCGTCCATTTCTGAATATTATTTGTCGGGTTGCTTAAGGGGCTGGCGGCATATAACAACACTCTCGATTTTAGTGCCATCGCGGCTCCGATATTCGCCCTACCCCAATCTCCATCGCTAATGGCATAAGGCAGTAATGAACTTTTTATGGCATCCAGCTCAGCTACGATATAAGCATAACATTCGTCGAGCGTATTTCTAGGAATATTTATATCATCATTAATGGTAAATACCTTATCGCCAATTAGAGGCACACCGCCCCAGCGCTTAACCAGTTCGAAATAAAAGTATGCCCTCAAAAATCTTGCTTCAGCTTTAAACTGAGTTTTTAAAACTGCAGTAGTGGGTACTACATCTACTTTGCTTAAGAAGAGATTGGCTCTTCTGATCCCCATATAATTCTTGCTCCAAACATCATCAGGAAGGCTTGTGGATGATATTCTACCGGCACGGTAAAATTCTGCCTGGGTCCCTATTCTTGATGGTACTGCATCGTCTGTCCCAGCATCTAAAAAGCTACCATCTATCCTGTTGTACCAATCTGGCAACAACAAATAGGTCCCGTTTAAAAATTGTTTTGCATAATCAGCATTCTTATCGAGAGGATCAAAAATTAAGTCGCCGGTTATACGGTCCAAGGGCTCTCCCTCAAATTTTTTCGAACAGCCAAATGCAAATAACAGGCAGATTATAGCGAAGTATTTTTTATAATTATTCATAATCAAGATTTAAAACTGAAGGTTAACACCAAAATTGAATATCCGCTGATTGGGTACATTTCCAATCAACACTTCCGGATCTACCCCATCTAAGGTTGTAGCGGTTAATAGGTTAAGGCCATTGGCAAACACCCTGATATTGGTGAAACCGATTGATTTAATCAGGTTACCGGGTAAACTATAACCTATTTCTACATTCCTTAATCTTAAATAACTGCCGTTTTTAACCCAGAAAGAAGAAATCTGGCTATTATTTGGGTTATTCCCAACGCTTAAACGTGGATATTTTGCCTGGGAAGCGGTAGCAGGTGTCCACCTTAATAAGCTGCTTTCCAAAGCTTGTCCATATCCACCGGCTGCACCGGTCGAAGCAAAATTGATAAAGTTGAAATACACATTTCTGTTAGCTGTACCATTTAAGGTGAATGAAAGGTCTAATCCTTTATAATTTATCCCTCCGGTTACACCGTAAAAGAAAACAGGCTTGGTACTACCAATTGCGGTCATATCATAAGTGTTTATGATACCGTCGTTATTTAAATCTTTATATTTTAAATCGCCGGGAACCGGGAGGTAGCCGTCAACCTTTGGCCCGTTGTTAATCTCGGCAGTGTTGTGATAAAAACCATCTGCTATATAACCAAAATTTTGCCCTACAGGCTGTCCGGTTCTGTATTCGTAAGCATTTTTTCTAGAAGGTTCGTCGTTAAAAATCACTTTGCTTGCACTCCACGAGCCGTTTGCAGAAATAAAATATTTAAAGCTGTTTATTTGATTTTGATATCCAAGTGCCAGCTCAACACCCGAATATTGGTTTTTACCAATATTCTCAGACGGTAAAACAGCCCCGATTACAGCACTTGCATTTGTTCTTCTGCTTTGCAACAGATCATAGTAACTGTTCTTATAATAGTCGGCGGTAAACCATATTTTATCCTTTAATATTGAAGCATCGAGGCCGATATTAAATTTCTTTGCTTTCTCCCAGGTAATATTTGGGTTAGCTAGCGGTCCTTCATCTTTGGTATTTGAAGTTGTTAGCGGATTTCTGCTATAAAAGGTATCGCCATTATCAAAGTTTTGAAGGTATTGGAAATAACCTGCAGCGGCATTTGTAGCTGTTAAACCATAAGAAGTTCTCAGTTTTAACGAATTAATGGTGTTTTTCAAATTGGCAAAAAAACTTTCATTGGCGATGTTCCAGCCTAAACCAACTGAAGGAAAGAAGCCCCACTGTTCTCCGGCTTTATATCGGTCGTACCCCATGTAGGAAGTGGCCAATTCCACTAAATACTTATTATCGTAATCGTAATTAAACCTTCCACCCAGCGATTGGTTAACCTGCGATAAAGCGCCACCCAAAACGTAACTGTCTCTGATAAATAACAATTGGGCTTTAAAAGTATTTTTATTTATTGTTTTATCATAACCCAAATCGAAACGGGAAAATACCTGCTGGTTTAAATCTGTGGGAGAAGAACTATTAGATTGGGTACCATCGCCACCTATTGTTTTATAGCTGGTTTGGTTGGTGGCAGGGTTTACTACCGGCGAATACACGGCAAAGGATTTACTCCTATTGATATTCTCGTTATAGTAGGAATTGAAAGATATTGCGCCACTAGCATACAATCCAGGCAAAAAGGTATCAAGCTTTTGCATTAACGATATATCTGCCCCTAAATTTCTATTTACCGATGGCCTGTACCCTGATTTTATGGACATACCATACAGGTTATTCTGAAACTCTGTGTTTCCACCAAGCGAGCCATTTTCGTTAAATTTCGGATAGGCATTATTAGGCGTAGTTAACAATGTGCTGTAAATACTGGCCACTGTAGACCCTGGTTGATTGCTGTTTCTTATTCTTCCAAACAAGCTTAAACTGAGCGTTGTACTCTTTGTTAAATCAACATCTATGTTACTTCTGAAAGAATACCGTTTGAAACTATTATTCGTTTCATAAGTATTGATGGAAGGATCGGTAACTAAAAAACCACTTTGGCTCAGGTAGTCGAGATCTACAAAATACCTAACCTTATTGCTTCCACCTCTCAAGTTGAGGTTTTGCCTGCTTACAGGTGCCGTAGCTTTTAAAATTTCGTCAGTCCAGTTTACATTTGGGTGTGTAAACGGATTCGTGCCATTTTTATACTTATCCAAATCGGCTGCAGTATAAATGGGCTGCCGCCCGTCGTTCGCCAGGGCCTCGTTAAATAAGGTGGCATAATTAAAAGCATCCAAAAATTCAGGGCGTTCAATTTGTTGCTGAATACCATACTGACTGGTAAAGGTAATTTGCTTAGGCATATTTGCACCTCGTTTGGTAGTAATCAGCAACATACCATCGGCAGCCTTCATGCCATATAGTGCAGTTCCCAGTGCATCCTTTATTACTGAAATACTTTCTATTTGTTCGGGGTCGATACTTAGATACGAGCGTGGTACCCCATCAATTACCACTAATGGCGTTCTTCCCCTTAACGATATAGCAGGTTCATCAGAACCTAACTGGAAATTATTTTGAACTACGTATAAACCTGGCAGTTTCCCATACAACATTAAGCCCACCTGTGGCGTAGGAAAACTCTTCAGTTCTTCTCCACTTATGGTAGCCGAAGATTGAATTCTTTTTACATTTTTCTGCGTTCCAAATAAAACCGGAACATCATTGACTGGCAAATTTACTGCTACAGAATTCCTGAGTTTGGTTCTCAAAGAATCTCTCAAATTCGATAGTGAATCGTTGGGAATTTGTTTATTGTTTTTTTTGGCCGATGCCGGTACCTGAAATCTCTTGCTCTTTAAAGCATTTGTAAGGTTTGGGAATGCCAATACATCAACACTGTTTGCCAAAAATAATAGCACTGCAAACAGTATCATCCGTCTTATAATCGAAGTATAAGTTCCTTTCATTTAAAATAATTTATTTTGTTTATAATTTTAGTTATGCAGAAAGCGCCTAATCCAATGCTGAGTGTAGGTTTTATTCATCTGGCCCTAACAGCCAGAATTATTTCTGCATGCCTCATTATTTGTAAGCAGCAACTCACATTTAATTTATTAGTGTAATAGATTGGATTTATGCCTTCGCATAGCCATCAGAAGTTTTGATTCGATTGCTGTAAATGGTAAACGGAAACAGCGGACATATGCAAACCGGCATAGTACCCCCTTGGTTTGGGTTAAATTTCATTGTTTTGGTTATCTTTTTGATTAGTTGATTTGGGTTAGTCAATTTAAAGTCGTGAATAGACTATAGTTTAGTTTGTTCGGTTAGCTTTCTTCATTTCCTTTGGTTTGGTCAGTTTATTTAATCAATAGTTTGTGCCACTGGTTATTGTGGAATAGTTTGCTCAACTTTGTTAAATCAAAACTGGCGTATTATTCATTCAAAAAGGTCGAAAATTGTAAATGAAAGGGTAGAAAAACTGTAATCCTTTAATATTTTGATAAGTTCGCGCTATATTTAAAGGAAATACATCAAGGGCTGTTCTTCTACTAACCATAAGATGGCCAAAAAACTAGCTTAATTTTATGAATCTGCGTTTAAACGCTTTATGGTTTTTGTCAATGCTTTTTATTTGCACCTCTTTGTGCGCCCAGAAGCATCTTATTTTTAACCACCTCAGGATGGAAAATGGTTTGTCGCAAAATTCGGTGATGGCCATTGCGCAAGACAAAAACCAGTTTATTTGGATGGGTACCAGACATGGGTTAAACCGCTATGATGGCTATCGTTTTAAAGTTTACACTAATAGTTCAGATAACCCCAACAGTATTTCGGAGAATGTGGTTAACACCCTATTGAGTGACAGTAAGGGAAGATTATGGGTAGGTACAGAAAACGGACTGAATATTTACAATGAAAAAACCGATCACTTTTATCGCATCAATAAACGGAGTTCTGCAAATTCCTTTAGCTGCGATTCGGTAGAATGTTTATATGAAGATCCCCAAAAAAATATCTGGGTAGGTACTGATAATGGCCTCAACCTGCTTATAAATGCCGAAAAGCAGATTTTCAAGAAGTTCCTTTTCGAAAAACCCAATTATAAATCCAGACTCAATTGTATTTTCTCGATTTTTAAAGATGATAAACAGAACCTTTGGGTAGGTACTTATAATGGCTTGGTACGTATTTACCAGGTTAAAGGCAAATATTACTTTGAGATTTTTAGGCACAGCCCCAATAACAAGAACAGCATCAGTTCTAATGCTGTAAAAAGTATTGTAATCGATAAACAAAAGCGGCTTTGGTTAGGTACCTACAACGGCTTAAACCTATTCGATTACGAACATAAAACCTTTAAACGATACCAAACCAGTGCTACAGATCAAAATTCGATTGTTAATAATGACATTAGAAAACTTACCTGCGACAAAGCGGGTAATATTTGGATCGGTACACAGGAAGGATTAAGTATCCTCGATCCAAATACACGGAAATTTAGTAATTACCGTTACGACCCAGAGCAAACAAGTGGCTTGAGCCAGAATTCTATCCACAGCATTTTTCAAGATCTTAACGGCTCCGTTTATTTGGGTACTTATTACAAAGGGGCAAATGTTGTTTACCCGTCTGCAACGCCATTTACCGTTTTTAGAAATTCGAAGAAACAGCAAGGTTTGAGCAGCAACATTGTAAGTGCCATGGCCGAAGATCGATACCATAACCTCTGGGTGGGTACCGAAGGTGGCGGCTTAAATTATGTAAACAGGAGCAATAACACCTTTACCTACTATAAATCGGAACCAAATAACAACAATGGGCTCAATTCGAACCTAATCAAAACACTCTGTCTTGATAAAACAGGTCAATTATTGGTGGGCACACATCGCGGTGGGTTATACTTATTTAACCCTTTAGGTCATAATTTCAAAAAAATAGTCAATGTTAAAGATACGAAAAACACTCCTGGAGGCGATGAAGTTATTGCGATAACCGAAGGTAGTGATGGGACGGTTTGGGTAGGCTCAAGAGATGGATTATCGACATTGAAGAAAATAAATGACAAATATGCTGATGCAACGGTTAAAAGTCCTTTAGAGAAATACCTGAGAAATAAATACATTCAGGTGATTTTTGAAGATAAAGCCAAAAATTTATGGATTGGAACGATGGCCGGATTATATGCTTACAACCCATCCATTAAAAGAATTACTGCCTATTATCATAAAAAAAACAGTACAAGCAGTTTAAATTCAGGTCATATTAATTGCATTGTTCAAATACGAAATGGAAATATTTGTGTTGGAACTTCTTTTGGAGGCTTGAGCATTTTCGATAATAAAAGCGGAAAATTCAAGAACTACAGCGAAAAAGATGGCCTGCCAAATGGTAATGTATTGGGAATAATTGAGGATGAGGAAAGTAACTTGTGGATCAGTACCGATAAAGGGCTATCAAAATTAGTTTCTAAAACGGGAAAATTCATTAACTACACTAAAAGCGACGGGCTTGCAGGTAACGATTTTAATATCAGATCGTTTTTAAAAGATGGCCGTGGTGAGTTATTTTTTGGCGGTTACGATGGTTTAACAGCCTTTTATCCCAGCCAGATTGATATTAATAGGAATATTGCACCAATCACCTTTACCGAACTCAAACTATTCGATCAAACCGTAGCGGTAAATGCACCAGATGGATTGTTAAAGGAAGATATCAAAAGCACCAAACAAATTACCTTTAAACACAGTAACAACAATTTCAGCATCGGTTTTGCTTTACTAAACTACATTAAACCAGAAAAAAACACTTACCGTTATATCCTTAAGGGCCATAGCAAAGATTGGGTAAAAACCGATGTACCCAGTGTTACCTATAGCGATCTTCCTGCTGGCAATTATACCTTTATGGTAACAGGAAATAATAATGATGGAAATCCTGGCGGTAAAGCTGCAACACTTAAAATAACGGTGCTTCCACCCTTTTGGGCTACCTGGTGGGCCTATCTTATTTATATGGCTTTCTTCTCGGGCCTGCTGTTTTTAATTATACGTTACCTTTTTGTGCGTGCGCTGCTTAAACGCACAGAAGACATCCAGAAAATGAAACTGAATTTCTTCACCTACGTGGCACACGAAATCAGAACACCACTTACCTTAATTCTTGGCCCTTTAGAAAATCTTTCCAAGCAATATCAAACTGATAATGAGCTAAATCGACAGATTATTCCGATAAAAAATAATGCAAACAGGTTAATGCGGCTTATTACCGAATTAATGGATTTCAGGAAAGCTGAAACCGGGCATCTCACCCTGCATGTTACAGAAGATAATATTGTCGATTTTACTAACGAAATTTTCATCTCCTTCTCTCATCTTGCTCAAACCAATGGTATACAGTATGAGTTTGTACACGAGCAGGAAAACATTAGTTTGTTTTTTGATAAACGCCAGCTCGAAAAAGTATTGTTCAACCTGTTATCTAATGCCTTTAAATTCTGCGATAAAGGTGGCAAAATTTCTGTTTCTCTATTGGAAATGGATAATGAAGTAGCCATTAGCATTTCTGATAATGGATTAGGTATACCTGCTGAAAGTTTAAAAAAACTGTTCAGCGATTATTTTCAGGTAGACGAGCAGCAGAGCCACATTGGTTCAGGTATCGGCCTTGCACTTTCTAAAGCAATTGTAGAGCAACATAAAGGGCATATTGCCGTAGAAAGTACACCTGCTGAAAATGGTGAACGTGGTTTCACAAATTTCACCGTAAGGTTAAAGAAAGGAAAATCGCATTTTAAAACGGCTCTTTTTGATGGCGTAAAAGATTATCCAAACCATCCTGATATCTACACGCAACAAGCAGAACAAGGGATAACAATTTTAAAACCCGAAAAAGAAACTGCTATTTCAACCGAAACCATATTGGTGGTGGAAGACAATAGCGAAATCAGATCATTAATTACCTCTTTAGTGGGCAACAACTACCAGATTGCTGAAAGTGAAAATGGATTAATGGGTTGGGAAACGGCTGTTGAAACACTGCCTGATCTGATTATTTGTGACATTATGATGCCGATAATGGATGGTATAGAACTTTGCCGCAGACTTAAGCAAGATGAAAGGACCAGCCACATCCCGGTTATTATCCTTACAGCCCGCTCTTCTCATATCCACCAGGTGAGTGGTTTGGAAACCGGCGCCGATGCCTATATCACCAAGCCTTTTAGTCCGGAGCTGCTTTTACTTAACGTTCGTAATTTACTGATATCGAGACAGGTAATGCGTCAAAAATTCCTGAAACACATCCATTTACAGCCGAAAGAGCTCACCATTAATGCCATTGATGAAGCTTTTATGCTAAAACTCTTAAAATACATTGATGAACATATCGCCGATGAAGATTTTGGAGTATCTGAGCTGGCTTCGATGGTGGGTATGAGCAGGCCTATTCTGTATAAAAAAATCAGGAAACTCACCAATCTTTCTGTAAATGATTTTGTTAAATCGATCCGTTTAAAGAAAGCGATGGAGCTGTTTAAACAAAATAGGTTTACCATTTATGAAGTGGCTTATCAGGTCGGTTTTAACGATCCAAAATATTTTAGCAGGGAATTTAAAAAACAGTTTGGGAAAAGTCCGCGGGAAGTGATGAACGGTGGTCTTGAGTCTTGAGTCGATTCTCCTCCCCTTGATTTGTCACCCTGAAGGGTAATTTATTTTATAAAATCAATATAAATGACAGGAGAATTTAAGAGAGAATATCGTCATTTCGATCCGATAGCTATCAGATGAAGCTTACCGATTTTCCATCGGTAGCGAAATGGAGAAATCTTTAAACTTTGTCTATAAAATAGTTCGAAGATATCTTCACTCCGCGTTGCTTCGGTCGAGACGACGAGCTTTCTCTGGACTCTGTCAATGGTAGCGTAGCCTAAGGGCCCTTTCTATTGATTAATTCCACGAAGCGTCCCACTAGAGTCGTCACCCTGAATTTATTTCAGGGTCTTTATCCCAAATAGATCCTGAAACAAGTTCAGGATGATGGATGTATATTAATTAATCTCATCTTTGCGCTCTTTGAGGTAAAAAAATGGAGAAACCATTAAAAACATTCAATAAATTTCTCCATTGCGGTCGAAATGACGAATTTTATTACTTCGCCTCCTCCAGCTTTAACACCACACTGGTTCTGGTGGTATTAAGAATAGGATTAAAGCCTACTTTCATCAAGAAATCGCCGGTATAGGTTTTAGTAGCATCTATTGATGATTTTGTACCTGGATAAAGGTTGATTTCTTTAATATGGTATTTCTTTATTGCATCTAAACCGTTCAATTTAATCGGATATTTACTGTTTTCACCATAGCGATAATTGACCAGGTAATTAAAAATTACGCCTTCTGTTTTTTGCGCATTTACATATAACATCGATGCTATGCTGCCCGCACGTGGATTAGCCAAACGGTATTGTTCACCTTGCCAGATCGTCTGTTTTACATCGTTATAGTTTTTAATAGCCTCTTGACAGAACTGAAGCTCTTTTTCAGGTAATTTACTCACTACAATATCAAAACCCAGTTTGCCCATCATGGCTACATCGGTACGGAATTTTATTGGCTGTTTTCCCCAATCGGTTACATGGTTAGAGCTGCTGATGGCCGGATAAAAATAAGAGTATTCCCATTGCATAAATATGCGCTCTAGGGGGTCGGTATTATCACTAGGCCAAAACTCTGTAAAATACTGTAAGGCAGCATAATCTACCCTTCCACCTCCACCAGAGCATAACATCATTGGCACTGTTGGATATTTTGCACGGATGCGTTGCAGTACACTATACAATCCCCTTACATAATCGATGTAAAAATGAGATTGATTTTTTAAATGTGCGGAGTATGCATTGTAAATTACCGCATTACAATCCCATTTAATATAGGCCAATTTAGGATTTTTAGTAAAAAGGCCATCTACCACACCAAAAACAAAATCCTGTACTTTTGGGTTACTTAGATCGAGCTCTAATTGGTTTCTAAAATAATATTCAGGTCTGTTCGGTTGTTTTACCACCCAATCCGGATGTTTTTCATAAAGTTCGCTTTTAGGGCTAACCATTTCGGGTTCTATCCAAATTCCAAATCTGGTTCCTACATTATCGGCCTCTTTTACCAAAGAAGCTATTCCGTTTGGCAATTTCTTCTTGTTTTCCTGCCAATCGCCAAGCCCTGCATGATCATCGTTACGTGGATATTTGTTTCCGAACCAACCATCATCAAGCAGAAAGAAATCGACACCCAGTTTTTTGGTATCTTTTAATAAATCGGCCAATTTTTGCTCATTGAAATCGAAATAAGTGGCCTCCCAGTTATTCAAAAGGGTTAATCTACTGCCTTTTCCATCTAATATTTTATAATTACGTGCCCAATCTTGCAATTTTCTACTGGCATCACCTTTTCCCTGATCAGAAAAAGTGTACAAAAAAGCAGGAGTTGCAAAAACTTCACCTGATTTTAAGCTGTATGGCGAAGCATAATTGTTCATTCCGGCTATAATGCGGAGGTTATCCTGATAATCCAGTTCAAGATCGATCTTAAAATTACCGCTCCATTCCATTGTACCATACAAAACACTGCCCTCGTTCTCTTCAGCAGGTTTATCTAAAGAGATCATAAAAACAGAAGGTTGAAATAGATTGGCTCTTGTTCCTAATTTACTATCCAAAGTTTTAATGCCGTGGGTAATTTCACTTTGCTCAGGCTGCATTTCCTTAGCCCAATCGCCATGATATTGGTTTAGCCAAAAACGTGGTGATTTTAAGTGCAGATTGGCCGATGCATATTTATGCAATACCACTGTACCTTTCTCACTGTGTTTAATCTCCGTCCATTGTTCTATTACATCCTGTTTATAAAAAGACTTATAAAATAAGGTTACCTCAAAATTATAAACGGGATCTTTTAGTCTGATCTTTATTAAACTCACGTTATCATCAATAGCCGTTACGGTATGATCAACGTATTTCAGATCGAGTGAGTTATTGCCATCGGCATGGGTAACGCTAATAGCTGGTTCTACCAGGTTTCTCGATCCTGAAGGTGTATAAACCGAATTTAGCTGCCCGGTGTAGTCTTCAGTTTGTTTGTATTGCCCGGCAACCTGCGCATATTCTTGTTTACTACTGAGTTTCTTTCCAAAAAAAATGGTGTTTACATCTTTCTTTACATCGGCCTGTAATACCAATGCATTGTGTGCGGTTTCAATAGGAATAATGCTTTGTGCTTTAACATTGCCAACGGTAAAAAGCGAAATGGTAATGGCCAATGCGCCATGCTTGATGTAATATGAAATCTGATCTGACTTATTCATTTGTGTTTTCAATGTTAATCGGGTAATGTTTATAGGTAGTAGTTGATTTATTTTATTGTTTAAGTATGATTTTGAAGATAATGGCATCTTTTGCGGCCACACTTAAAGCCTGATTATTTTTAAAGTTTTCAGTTTTTTGAGTGATCAAATTTTGATAGCTGTACACTTCATCGATATTTAAACCGATTTTAGGAAAGTCAAGCATAAAAGGCTTTGCTTCATCGCTATAATTAAATAAGGCCAGGTATTTTACATTTCCTACCTGTTTTACAAAGAGTTGTGAAGCTGATTTACCTCTGTTCCCTTCTACCGGAACAAATGCCTTTCCATCTTTTAATACGTTAATGATTTCAGTATTGTTCAATAAACGCTTTGCTGTATTGTTCCATTTGCCTTGCCGTGAAAAATCATCGCCGGTAATGCAGGTTCCCGTAACAATCGCTGATAAAAATCTGGCTGTATTTTCCTGATCAGATTGATCGGAGAATACCACATGGTCTGCATCTATATAATCGTAAAGATAAGTTTGCCACCAGCCATTGCTTACACTGTTTAAGGTATATTCGGTATCTTTTATCGATTTAAAGGCATCGCAGGCAATTCTGCGTACATGTACATAACGACCAGAAGCCAAACTTGGCGATATGGCTGCGTAAACCAACATTTTATTATCCAACTGTTTTAACAAAAATTCCATGCCCTCTTTGTAAGCCTGCATGCCAGTGGTAACCTTTGAATTGTAAAAATGACTGGATTCTATTGCAGCGTGACCTAAAAAATCAATTTTTATCATTTTGAAACCGCATTCTTTAAACTTTTCAATTACGGTAACAATGCGTTGTTTCGTACCCGGATGGGTTGGATCTAATGCCCTTGCACCATCAATGTCATGGTAGCCTGAGCCAGTTTTGGTCCACATCTCTCCAAATGTATAATCGCTTCCTTCCGCCTTGCGGTTACCGCCGCCTGCAAAGCCCCAATCTACAAAGGGTGCCCAATAAATTCCTGGTTTTAGTCCTTTTGATTTAGCATAATCGGCAAAGGCTTTTAGTTTAGAATAGTCGCCCGTTAGGCCACCTTTTAGCAGGTTATCCCAATAAGAATCGAGATCGATATATGCTACACCATCGCTTCTAAAGGTTTTTAGGCTATCAGCAAAAAAATCAACCACCTGATTGGCTTTTTCGAGTGTTATTTTCTCTTGCATTACGCCCCAACTGTTCCAGCCCACAGGAGTTCCGGCTTTCCATTTGAAAATAATAGGCGGTTCTGCTATCCGGTTTGCTCGTGCATAGGTTTCCATACCCGAACGCCAATCGGCAAATGCACTGAAAAATACTTTCGACGAACTGATCATATTTCCTTTTAAATAACCATGTTCCATTTTATCGCGGGTAATGCTTTCTGCTGTATAACCACAAACGGCCTGTATATCTATTTTTTTTTCGCCATCCATAGCCGTAATGATGCCTGTTTTCCAGTTGCTATGTTCTATCGAGCCAATTACAAAACCTTTTCTGGATCGATCGTGATATAAAGCCGTAACCTCTGCACTTGGATTGTTTGTATTGGCCCTTAACGGAACAGCATTGTAAGAAATAAAGGTATCGTTATCAAAAGGAACAAATAAACTGGTTGGTACTTGCGAAGCTTCCTGATCGATTAAATTTCCATTTATAGGCACCATATGGTTGATGGATAGATCAGTGCCTAGCAAAGTAAGGCTGATCATAAAATAATTCTTACCTGCATAGGTATAAAAAACCTGTTGCATAGTTGGTAAACCATGCTGCTTTAACAAGAAAACATGTTTAAAACCCTTCCCAAAACCATCCATAATAACTGTTTTGGTGTAGCTAATCTGCGAGTAATTTTTAGAACTGATTATCTTTTTCTGATATGCTGCCTGCGAAAAACCATTTAATAATAGTTGCACCGCTCCATCTGATACCCTAAAAGTGCCGGTTTTAAGGTTGTAGTCTATTTTTCCTGCCCGGCCATAATTGATCATAATCGCTGATGCAGACCGTTCAGAAAACAGCAGGATCAGTAAAATCAAGAATAACTTATGCCTGAATAAAAATTTAAGAACCATTTATTTACTTAATTTGCTCGACATTATTTCGGTTAATTTACCATTCATTTTTAGCTTTATCTTTTGAGGTACGGCCGAAGCGATTCTATAATTTGTAATTTTACCATCTTTCCAATCCATATCAACCGTAAAATTACCCCTTGCCTTTAATCCTTTAATTTCACCAAAAGTTTTCCAGGCATCAGGAATTGCGGGGAGCAGTTCGATAAAACCATCATGACTTTGGATCAGCATTTCTGCAATAGCCGCCGTAGCGCCAAAATTACCATCAATCTGAAAGGGTGGTCCGGCCGATAACATGTTCGGATAAACGCCTCCGCCGGCTCCATAATTAATATCGGTCCGTAATGTAGGTTTTAAAATCTCTCTAAACAGTTTAAAAGCCCTGTTGCCATCCTGCAATCTTGCCCAAAATAACTGTTTATAGGCAATTGACCAACTTGGTCCGTCATCACCCCTCGCTTCGAGTGTTTTCTTTGCCGCCTCTGCCAATGCCGGAGTAGCAGTTGGCGTAATTAATCCGGCAGGATATACCCCATATAAATGTGAAATGTGGCGATGCTGTGGATCGGTTTCTTTATAATCTGCTAACCATTCCTGTATACGGCCATCTTTGCTAATTAGGCCAACTGGCGGAATAGATTTTAGTTTTTCCTGTAGTGAAGCACTAAAGGCTGCATCAGTTTTAAGGAGTTTAGCAGCCGTAATTACATTGTTAAAAAGTTCTCTTACAATCTGGTTGTCGATGGTTGGTCCCATTGAAATACTGGCCGTTTTTCCATTGGGCAGGTAAAAAGTATTTTCTGGGGATACCGATGGTGAAGTAACCAACCAACCTGTTTTTGGATCTTTAACTAACGCACTTTGGTAAAATGCAGCTGATCCTTTTAAGATCGGGTAAATGCTTTTCAGGTATTTTAAATCGCGACTATAGGCAAAATGATCCCATAGGTTACTGCACAACCAGCCAGAACCTGCATTTGATGCACCCCATGAGACACTTTCGCCAGGCTCAGTAAAGCCCCAAACATTCGTAATTACATGGGCAATCCATCCATCGGCATTGTAATAAGCTTTAGCTGTTTTTGCACCTGGTCCTGTTAAATTTCTTACCAATTCTGCCAGTGGAAGATTTAACTCCGAAAGGTTGCCAGGCTCAATAGCCCAATGGTTCATCTGTACGTTTACATCTAAATGGTAATCGCCATTCCAGGGTGTATTGATCTGGTTTGCCCATAAACCCTGAAGGTTTGGTGGTAAAAGCCCAACTCTTGTACTGCTGATGCTTAAATACCGACCAAACTGGAAAAATAAAGCGCTCAGTGAAACATCATTTTTATAATCTTTATAAAAACGGTCTAACCTTACATCTGTAGGTAAGCTTGTGGCTTCGCCTTCACCTAAATTAATTTTTAACCGGTTAAAAAGTTTAGCAAAATTTGCGCTATGATTTGCAAGTTCTAAACGATAAGCTTTCTTTTGAGCCGCTTGTAAAGCCTGTTTTACCCTGGCTTCGAAATTTGCATGTTTAAAATCGGTTTCTGCCGCAACGTAAATAATCAGTTCAGTTGCATTTTTTATTTTAAGAATGTTTCCTTCGCTTGTTACCGTACCGTCTTTAAGTGTGGTACTTACGCGGCTCAGGTATTTCATCCCCTTACCATCAGTGCCATTATCCAGTTGACCAAACATCAGCAGTTCATTACCCTGGCTAGCTAATGTTGCTTTTTCTGGCCTGCTGATCGAAATATTACAATTGAGTTTATTAGGTTGATCGGCGGTGAGGCGGATGATATTTACATCATCATCAAAACTGCAAAAATATTCCCTCTTATACTTTATACCGTTCAGCATAAATTCGGTGGTAGCCAACGCTTTATCCAACGATAAAGTTCTTTTATAAATCTCAGGTTTTGCATCTTTAACACCAGGATATTCATAATCAAGCTGCAAATTACCCAATATTTGGTATTTGCCCCAGGTTGCGCCACCGGATCCCTGCCCTTTACAAACAAAATCGCGGTTAACCAATTCCTGTGCTTCATCGTTTTTCCCCTCCAATATCAGCTGCCTAATTTTGGGCAAACTTTTATAGGCTTCGTAATTGTTGGCATCTTGTTTTCCGCCACTCCATAAAGTGATATCATTCAGCACTATATTCTCCCTGTTAATGCCCCCATCTGGTGTCATGCCCAATTTACCATTACCCAAGGGCAGGGTTTCCTCCCAAATTTTGGCAGGTTTATCGTACCACAACATTAAAGGTTTCTGCTGGGCAGAGGTACTTATACTAAAAAAGGAAGAAAATAGAATAAGAGTGATTAATTGCTTAATATACATGGTTTCATTTGTGTTGGAATTTAATTGGATTATTTTTTGAAGCGCTATTCATATCTTTTTAGCGACTCCGCCTACCCCGATCGTCATGCTGAATTTATTTCAGCATCTATCCTGTATGACAGACCCTGAAATGAATTCAGGGTGACGCAACTGAGTTAATCAAATTTCAATTATATAAAAGATTACTGTTTATTCCAGAACCTGATTTCGCTCATATTGCTATAATTACCGTCGCCGGTGGTTACATGTTTAATCCTAATGCGAATGTAACGAATTGGCTTCCCTGCATTATCCAGTTCTGCTGTTATTGCATTTTTGCCGTCGTCCGTCCTGGTTACATCTTTTAAAAGGGTCCATCCTTTACTTGTTGCTTCAGCTGGCCAGCCATTATTACTGGCTGATAAAATAGTTGTGGCATTGGTTAAATCGGCTATTCCCCAAACCTCAAAACGATCGGGATTATTGCAACAATCCCTTCCTGTTTCTTCAATGCGCGATAAATTGGTATATGTCTTACCTAAATCGAATGTGATTACATGAGGCATTCCGCTATTAGCGGCACTATGAAAGATATTCGGATAACCCTGTGGCCCTACGCTTCCATCCCAAAGTTTACTGATGCTTGTACCCGATTCGTATGTCTGCGCATCATTAGGCAGGCTTACTTCGCTAAAAAGCGAGCGATCGCAAAGTACATAATTATAAACCCTTGGAAAAACAGAATAGGCACCTACGGCAAAAATGTCCAGTGAATTTCTCTGCGGAATATAAGAAGAAAGGTATTGTATTTCAGTCCCCGTTTTGTAGCTCGGAAGAACAATAGAATTGTCTTTAGGTAAAAGCGTAAGTTCTGAAGCGATTCCTGATGCATTGGTATATTTAATAACCGTACCCGTATTTATAGTATCGGGTGCATTAAAATTAAGTTTAACAGATCCGTCAGCATTTACAACATAAGGTTCAGCGGCATTGTAAGCCCTGTTCAGCAAGCCATTTTTGTAAATTGGCCCAAATACTTTTACGTTATTTACTTCTTTTGGAATTGATTTGTTCCCATTTTTATCATAAGAGTATATCGTAAAAGAATAAACAAATTCCTGAAGGTTCGGTATCGTCGCAAAAACACTATCTGTTTTGCCATTGATCGCTACTACCTGAGAATCTACTTTATTATTATAGTAAATCACATACTTTACAATACTCGGGTCGGAACTCGATTTCCACTTTAACTGTGCACGAAGATTTCCGGGCCTGCTCAGTACTTCTTTGGGACTACCTGTATAGATAATTTCATGTCCATCAAAAAAGTTCCTGAAATCTGTTTGCTGTTTTTTGCAGCCCATTGTAATAGCCAATGTAAAAAGGCCTGCTAAAATTATAAGATTTTTCATCCGTATATAATTATTTTTCTGATGATGAAGCCTTCACGGTTTATCCATTTCTTTGTGTGAATAAATCGTGGCAGTTTCATTTTTTAAAATTTGATATCAGATTCGGTTTTAATATTATTGTGCAGTTCCATAAGGAGTAAATTCCATAAGGTGAGCCGCCGCTTCGTTACCCCACACCGTTTGTACGGCTATCCGGAGATATTTCACTGGCGGGGCTGCAGTTGGTACTTTAAAGCTCACACCGTTTTTAACAAAATCGTTATCTGATGAATTGATTGCGGTAGGGAGATTACCCGACGGCGGATCCGGAAAGCGGAAATTTCCAAGATTTACCCAATTCCCGATAACGGCACCCTCTGCGGCTGTTACAGGAAGCTGAACATCAGTAGGCGTAGATGAGTTCGTTCCCCAAAGTGCAAATTGTTTTGGATTTGCAAATTTGTAGGTATACTGGTCTCCTGTTCTTTCGTAGAGCACAAAACGACTTAATTTATATGTTTTTCCAATCCCAAAACTACAAGAATAGGGAAGTGAAACGCCATATCTCGTATGCCAGCCACTTCCATCCTGCTTTCCATCCCATAAATTCGGCAGCGTCCAACCAAAGTCAATCGGGCTGTCTGTGTTCAGGTTTAATACGCTGAATTTTGATTTGTCAACCGCTTCTTCGGCAAGGGGGATTATTGCTTTCTGAAGCGTGTCTGAAATATTGCCCCATCTGTCTGTAACATATACACCAAACCGACGTTCTGTTGATGAAAAACCCGTAACAGAATAATCTATTTTAGGATCTTTGGTAAAACGCTGATCCTCGATTTCCAGGGATTTAGTATTGTTATTATAACTCAATACCACAATACCGATCTGTTTTTTTAGCGGGTTCTCCGCTTTAATATTTACCCCGCCAAAATCAGCGGAAAGATCTACTGATGGACGCACAACCGAATAAACCGGAGTTAAGGGATTAACAGTAACGGTAACAGGATCAGACATTACATTTGCCCTCGAAACAGTATAAAGGGTTACCTGGTATGCTTTTGCTTTTGCAAATCCTTCAACCACTACCGTGTCCTGGTAGTAGGATGATTTTGTCTCCCGGTCTACATTGTCATTTATCTTGTACTTGGCAAGCACGTAAAGAATATTCTGTGAATTGGGAAGGTTATAGGTAATGTTTGCCCCTCCGTTAAAATTGTCGACTTTAATATTGCTTACGGCCAATGGCTTAGTGGTGTCTTCAGAAATAATGGTATTAAAGCCATTATTTTTCTTGCATGCCACCATGCCAATAATAATCAGCATGATCAAACAAGGAAAACTATATTTTTTTATATTCATGATCAAATCTTCTTTAAATATTACCAAAATGGGTTTTGAACTAAGTTGGGATTAACCGCCAGATTATCTGCCTTGATAGGCCATAAATAATCTTTTGTATTAAACACCGGAACAAAAAGATTACGCGGACGATAGTAGTTTACCGCCTGATCGTCGAAAATGCTCCATCCCTGCATCGGTTTGGCCATTACCGTCTGTAGTTCTTTCCATCGGCGTAAATCCCATCCTGGCATACACTCAAAAGCAAGTTCAATCCTTCTTTCCTGATGAATGATTTGACGAAGGCCTGCCTGCGTGCTGTATTTTAAAGGACTTGTAGAAAGCTGAGCCGTCCACGCTTCAGCAACTGTAGGAATTTTTGCTCTTTTTCTTACCTCGTCTATATAAGGCAATACTTCAGAATAGTTTTTTCCCTGTTCATTCAAAGCCTCCGCATAGAGCAGATAAAGATCTGAAAGCCTCATTAATGGAAAATGGAAATCTTCGTAAGATAGACGATCATTATAAACAGTTAGATAATTGACCAGTTTTTTTGGCCAATAGCCTGAAATGTTAGTATGACTCCCATCTTTCGGACCTGCAAAACTCGTTGTACCACGTGCCTGTACATAGTTTGCATTTGCCGGATCGCCCAGTTGACCGTTGCCATACCAAACGCCGCCGTCAAATCCAATAGATGCGTAAAATCTTGGTTCGCGTTTAAAATGCGCTTTAACAGTTTCATATCCATTGTGCACGTAGTATTGATCTTCGGTTCCTGCCGTTTTTAAAGTGTAGCGGTCTCTGTAATCCCAGGTTTTATCTTCATCAATAGGCAGGCCGTTATTGGTATAAAACAACTCTTGCTGCGCAATGGGAACAGCGAAGAAACCCTGGGCGCTACCTATATTCAGGGCAGCGGCAGCGTTAAGACGAGGGATACATCTTTCCTGTTTTCCAAATCCGAAAACCGGAGCCATGCCCCAAATCAATTCTGTATTCTGCTCCCATTTGTCGGTAATTGCTGTCTGAAACGAAAGTACATTGATCAGTTCCTGGGGTAGGTTTGCCGGCATATTTGCTGTCGGAGTAAAAGTGTGTAACCTCAGTCCGGCTGCCAAACACGCTTTTAGTGCTTCATCGCAGGCCTGGGCAGCAAGATCCCATTTTCGTTGATCTTTTTGCGGGTTGAACAGCTGTTGCCCATCTTTATTACTGAGCCCGGCATAATCAGCGTTGCCATTAAACAATGGGCTTGCTGCAGTTACCAAAATCTGGGCTTTTACTGCGCGTGCAATAAGGGAGGTAACCCTTCCAAGTTCTTGTGTCTGATTTTGGATCTGGGTCGGCAAATCAGGCGTAGCCTCATCTAATAGCTGAACCATATAATTTACCACTGAATCTACAGGTTTCCTTTTCACCCTTGTAGCCTCTATCGAACTGTTAATCGGTAGGTTAACATTGGTGATTGGAATAGGTCCGTACATCCTGAACAGGTAAAAGTGATAATAGGCTTTTAGGAATTTTACCTCAGCAATCCATCTCTTTTTTTCTGTATCGCCAAGATCTATCGGCTTGTCGATATTTTCCAGCATCGTATTACAGCGCCTGATGGCATTGAACATCGCCTGCCCACCCTCATTTCCATCCCAGTAATTTAACCCCGGGTTGTTGCTGGTCTGCGTCCCCCTCATCATGTTAAAGCCAACCGCATTAATGCCTTGCGTATCGTTCAATTCGTTCTGCCCCGGGAAAACAATTTCACCCGATGTAGAAAATCCTCCGTCCATCCATGGTTCCTGCAACCGCTGTAGCGTGCTATAACAGGTAAAGAGATAATTTTCAGCCTCATTACGGTTTCTGAAAGCATAATCTATTGTACCTACATTGTCTGGCGTAACATTCAGGTACTTTTTGCATGATGCCATAGACAATACCATAACAACAGCGTATAAAATTTTTGAATATAATGGTTTCATACCCTAATTCTTTGTTTTAAACTATAAACTAACATTTATGCCCAGGTTGTACACCTTCTGCAACGGGTAAGAAAATCCATTGCCACCTATTTCCGGATCCCACATCTTAAATGGGCTCCACGTTACCAGGTTAAGTCCGCTGAAATAAACCCTCAAATTCCTGAGTCTAATCTTACTTGCCAGCGTTCGGGGTAAGGTATAACCTACTTCCAATGATTTCATTCTGAGGAAACTGCCATCACGTAACCACCACGAACTATTCTGGCGGTTGTTTTCAATCACCGCACCGTTTATTCCAAGCCTTGGATACAATGCATACAGATTCTGATTATCTTCAGACCAGTGGTCATCAGCGAACTGCTGAATCACCTGGGTATTACCTGGTAACCACGAGTCGGGGCTTTTTATAAACGGACTCGTTCTTCCCGGGTCGATTACAAAAGATACACCTGCCTGTCCCTGGAAGAACATATTAAGATCGAAGTTTTTGAAACCTGTTGATAGACCAAATCCATATACAATTGTGGGTACAGTAGGGTTTCCAAACCATGTTTGATCTTTACCGTCAATTACACCATCATTATTTAAATCGCGATATTTGATATCGCCACCCATTGGCGCGACACCATTGGTACTGAATATCTGTTTAGGGGAATTTCTGGCTTCACTGTCGTCTACAAATAACCGTTCTGCGATGTAGCCAAAATTTCTGTTAAGAGAAACACCATTGTGCAGACGGTACTTATCACTAAAATCAGGTTCTTCATATTGTGTATATTTGTTTTTGGCCAAAGTAAAATTGGCTAACCCTGATACCCATAAATCGTTACTGAAATTGTGTTTTCCATCAAGCGAGAATTCGATGCCCTGCGATTCTACCTTCCCTATGTTAGCTGAAATCTGTGATTCCAATCCCGTTGTACTCGGAATATCTTTTCTGTCCTGGAGGATGTCTGACTTAAAGTTTTTATAAACCTCTGTGGTAAATCTTATGTTCTTAAGGAGCGTTAATTCCAATCCCAGATTGATCTGCCTAGATACCTCCCAGGTAACATCCCTGTTTTCATAATTGTTGATCGTAACACCGTTATGCGAGTAACCAAGATTAGTTCCGAATGAAGCCGGATTTCCTCCGTTCAGGTTAACGTCTGATAAGTAAAAAAATCGCCTGTCACTAATCGCATCATTACCAACCAGACCGTAGCTGCCCCTGATTTTCATGCGGCTGATTACATTGGAAAGGTTTCCGTAGAATTTCTCGCCAGATACGATCCAGGAGGCACCAACAGTTGGGAAGAAACCAAACCGGTGGTTTTCTGAGAAACGTTCCGAACCATTGTAGCCAAAGTTGAACTCTAAGAAATATTTACTCTTATATGCGTATGTTGCACGTCCAGAAAGACCGAGATTCCGAAATGGTAAAGAATTAAATAATGTAGTGGCGTTTGCATTGAGCAATTGTTGTTGTGTACCGATCAAGGCAGCACTTACATTGTGGTTTTCATTAATATCTGCTGAATAATCAAGTACACCCTGTAGATATAGGAAGGTATTAAGTGTACTTTTTCCTGCGTAGTAGTTTAGATATTCTCTGGCCTGATCGGGCTTATTATTGATCCAGTTTAGTGTATATTGATTAGATGCTTTATCGTATGACTGAACGTTATAAAAATAAGGTGCGTAGGCCAGCTCTGATTCGAATCTTGCGTATCTGTTTGTACTGAAGATTCCTTTAAAATTCAGACCTTTTGTAAGGAAATCCAGTTTTTGGTTGAGCTCAAGTTGTGCAAGCATCCTCGATTCGGAAAATCTTCTGTTTCCTCTCAACAATGCAGCATATGGATTAATGTTTTTTACATCTGTAGAAGAAGTGGGCGGTGTGCTTCCATCGGGCAATACTGTAGCTTCGGTATTGTTACCGAAAAGAATATGCTGAACACGTGCATTGGCTTTGTCTGGTTCGTAGTAAGCAGGAAAATCGACCGGGCTTGTATGTGTTGCGATATTATATAGATCCGTTGCAAACGAGGGGTCATTCGTCATAGGGCCTACATATTCATTAAAGTTACCCGATAAACGTACAATCAGTTCGGTAGTATTGGTCAGATCAATATTTACATTCGATCGTAACTGATAGTTTTTAAAACGAACGTTATTGTTATTGTTGTTTCTGATATCCGTTTTCAATATTCCATTATCATTCGAAAAAGATCCTGCCACATAATACCTGGCTACACCACCACCACCAGAGATATTCAGATTGGCCCTTTGTGTTGATGTATTTTTTTTAAACAACATATCCATCCAGTTTACCGCAGGATAAACATAAGGATTACTTCCAGGGGCGCCAGCCAATGAAGCCTGTGTGTTTAATATTTTGTTAGGAGTGTATGGTGCTCCGGGCGAATTTCTTGTGCTCAGGGCTTCATTATAAAGCTTCATATAGGTAACCGGGTCTGCAATTTGCAGCGGGCTGATCGGCGAAGATGTTGACCCTTCCATGCGAACGCTAATCTGTGCTTTCCCGGCTTTCCCCTCTTTAGTTTTAACAAGAATTACACCGTTTCCACCTCTGGCACCATATAGCGCCGTTGCACTTGCGTCTTTTAAAACTGAGAAACTTTCAATGTCATCCACCTGGAGGCGCGCCAGATCAGAAGACGTCATTTCCACATTATCAATCAAGATCAACGGGTCTCTTCTATAACCAAAGGTAGTTACTCCCCGAATAAAGAAATTAGCATTGTCCTGACCGGGTTGTCCACTCGGCTGAAATGCAACAACACCTGCTATCCTACCTGCAAATGCGGTGGTAAGGTTACTGGCAGGCACTTTTAAATCACCAGGCCGTACAGATGTTACCGCACCAACGATGGCTTCCTTTCGCTGTTTTTGTCCCAAGGCTGTAATCACAACCTCGTCAGCCTGCACAGCATTTTCTGCGAGTTTAACATTTAGGATAGTTGTGTTTGCAGTAACTGTTATCCTTTTTTCTATGTAACCCACAAATGAGAAACGTAGTTCAACACCGATATTCACATCAAGAATAAACCTACCATTGTTATCCGTTTGGGTACCGGCCTTAGTGCCAGTAACGGTAGCAACAACAACGCCGGGGATGGCAACTCCTGCCGTATCTGTAACCTTACCCGTAATGGTTTTCTTTCCCGTTTGAGAAAAACCTGTGGCGGGCATAAAAATCAGGAAAAACACAAGAATCGTACCTGCCGATATCATCGCATTTTTTAACCTGTTGGGCACCGATAAGTGCCCACAAAACAAAAATAATTGCTTCATTGCTCATTAGCTTTTAAATGATTGAATTAAAAAATTGTAGATAGATGTAAATCGACAGGTGTTAAATTCTTTTTGGATTTTGTAAATCTGCCAGCCATCCTTTAGCAATAGAAGGAGGTGTTTGCATTGCTGCACAAGTAGTAAAATTTCTCATAATTTGGGGTTATTTGGTTAATGAAAATATATCCAGGATTGAGGACAAACGATCTTAGCTTCTCTATTACCTTATGCCCTTTTTAAAAGAAACAACGCTGGAACACAAGCAAACAATTGTATTTTGACCTATCCTATCCTATCCTATTATTTTCAGGTACAATGATAAACAAAAAAATTAATATTC
Source organism: Pedobacter sp. 22163 (assembly GCF_052045595.1). NCBI lineage: Bacteria > Pseudomonadati > Bacteroidota > Sphingobacteriia > Sphingobacteriales > Sphingobacteriaceae > Pedobacter > Pedobacter sp. 22163. The sequence goes on from NZ_JBQEPM010000001.1 coordinate 434,942, forward strand.
CAAGTTTCTTAAATAAAACGTTTAAGAATAATAAGTGCGCTTAAGCGAGTATGTAAGTAGAAAAAACAAAAAAGACAAGTGCCATCAGCGAGATCAGAACCACGTGATAGTAGTGTCTGCTGCGCCAGGGGATTATTTCTATTTTATTATCCAACACCAATGTGTATGGGGTTTGATTGGGATGCATTTTCGAAATAAAAAGCATTAATACAATGGTAATAAAAAAAATAATGGCCAGCGTATGCAGATAGTGGAGCTGAATAGTAAATACCCATTCGCTAAGTACATAACAGGAAATAAAAAAGATCATCCCGATTTTGGCAGCGATGGGTGGCATTTTTTTGGTAATAAAGCCGAGAAAAATAATAGTAAAGATTGGGAGACTAAATATCGCACTGATTTTTTGCAGATACTCATAAAATCCGTTTTTCGAAAATATGATAAAGGGTGCGAATGCCATGGCAAACAGTGATACCGAAATCTGGAATAACCGTCCTGTTCTCAATAAACTTTTATCAGCCAATACTTTCCCTTTCTTTTCCATAAAAGGTTTGTATAAATTAAGGAGAAATAAAGTGCTCGAACTGTTAAGACCTGCATTAAAGGTTGTAATTGCTGCGCCAAAAAGTACGCAAGCTGATAAACCCATTAAAATCGGCGGTAGTACATCTTTAATGAGCAACGGAAATACCTGATTGGTATTGGTTAATACAGGATATAGGTGTACTGCGATTAAACCGGGTATGTTAATCAACAATGGGCATAACAATTTCGCAAAACAAGTTAAAGCAATTCCCTTTTGACCTTCTTTCAAACTTTTAGCAGCGAGCACCTGCTGAACGATGTATTGTTCCATTCCCCAATAGTACAGGTTCACAATAAGCATCCCGGTAAACAAGGTAGAAAAAGGAACAGCATCGTGGCTGTTGCCAATTGAATTTAAGTGTTCTTTTTTAGTAGAAAGTACAGTGGAGAGCCCGCTAAAGAAATCGCCATGACCTAAATAACGTAAGCCGTAATAAGGTAATGCAATAATTAAGATCAACATGCCTGCACTTAATACCGTATCGGAAATTGTAATCGCTTTAAAGCCACCTAAAATGGTGTAAACTGAGCCGATCAATCCCATAATCCACACAAATATCCAAATGCTCTCCCAATAAGAAAGATGGAAACCTGAAAGATCGATCAGGTTACTAAAGGCAACTGCCCCTCCATACAGCACCGATGGAAGTAGATTGATGATATAACTAAAAAGAAAAACAACCGATACCAGGGTTTTGGTCTGTTTATCATAACGTTTCTCCAAAAAATCGGGAATAGTACGGATACCTGTTTTAAAATAAATGGGGATAAAGAATTCGGAAACAATGATCATGGCCAGGATAGAGGAGATCCCCCACCCGATAACCGACATGTTATTAATATAAACCGATTCATTTTCGCCAATAAACTGATTGGCGCTGATGTTGCTAAAAAACAACGAAGCCCCAATAATAATAAAACCATTGGTTCTATTGGCAAAGAAAAAACCACTGATGGTTGATCTTTGTGTTTTCCGGGTTTTGAAATAAGAAATTGTTGCGGCAAGTACCGTAAACAAAATAAAACTGATGATTGCTGTTGTGCCCACGCAATGGTATTAAAGTGAATTTCTTCTGATCAGTTTATTTTCCATTACATGTTTAACTGGTTTTAAACTCAATACAAACTCAGCAGCCAAACGGCCCATGTGTGCAAAATCTATCGAAAATGTAGTAATACCATCAAAAATGATTTCCTTAACGTTATCATCATTGTGCGAAAGGATGCCCAGGTCTTTACCTACTTTTAAACCTTTTACCTTGGTATCCTTCAACATTTCCCAAAGTTCGAGGTTGTGTATGGTGAAATAAACCTTATCGGGTGCAATACTTCCGGGTTCGTAACTGTTTTTAATTACACCATTTATTTTAAATTCCTTTATAAAACGTTTGAACGAAAGCAGTACTTCATTTGGTTCGGCAGAGGAAGGTTTAAAAAAGAAAACAAATTCGGAGAATTCTTTAATGCGGGGAGCCAGTTGTAAAAAAGCATTATAAGATGCTTTCTTAAATTCTTGAACGATGTAAGAATAATCGCCTTTAAGTTCTACATACCGATCTACAATGAGCAGTTTTTCTTTGGGTAACTGTTCCAATACTTCTTTTGCAGCTTCACTTTCTATAGGCGCAACAACATATAAGCCGTACTGCCCTTTGTTGCTGTTAATGATTGATTCGAAAACACTAAAATTATTGTGGTGGAAGTATACATCAACCTGGATGTTCTCGCCTAAATGATCTCGGAAATTCTGATAAAAGGTTTCTTGAAAAGTATCGAAAGCGTAAATCAGCAGACAAACTTTAAGGTGTTGCTCGGTATCATCGGTTGCTACAAAATAACCCATGCGGTTTTTTGACTCTAAAATACCCCTGCTAATTAACTCTTTGTAGGCTTTACCTATCGTTTCTTTAGCAAAGCCTGTTTCTCTCATCATCTCGTTCACCGAAGGTAGAATATCTCCCTTGGCAATCAATTTATGGTTTAAGCCATTGATGATTCCCTGTACAAGCTGTTCGTGTTTCGAGAAAGAATTTATGATGCTCAACTCCTTAATTTCATTGAACAGCTTTTCCTTATTCATGCAGCAATATTTGGTTTAATCGATTTACTGGAGGTTAATTTGGTCGAAATATATAAATTTAATAATGATTATGTATAAAAATTTCGCCGAAGGGTCAACACTAGATTAACAACAAAGCCCCTACAATTAGTAATAATACCCTGAGTGCTTTAAATACAAGCATCTTTAATTCAATAATAATGAATTTACTGCTAACCAACCTGCCTTAATAACTGACAGATGCAATTACCACTAAAAACAGCAATTGTAACAACCATACATATAAATCGTCTAAAACTTTTAACGAACTCAAAATGTTTAACTAAAAAAAGAAAAAGAACATGGGAATTTTAAAAACAGCAATTATTGGCGCAGCAGTTTATGCCGGCGTAAAATATATCACCAAAAAAGATCCAATTACCGGACAATCGATAGTAGATGAACTACTAGATAAAGCTCCAGAATGGGTAGAGAAAGCAAAAGGATACACTGAAGACCTGAAAACCAAGGCAAGCAATGCTGCTGAGGATTTAGCCAGATGAATACCTGGAAGAACTAAAGAAGATCCATACCTGAGGTACCTCTTTCTTTAGGGTTTAAAACAAAAACGTCCCGATTTATATCGAGACGTTTTTGATATCAGTGTCAGGTGGCAACATCTGACACGACGATAAAACCATAGCATTCACTTAAAAAGCATCAAACCAAAGTTTGGTGGTTAATAAATCTGCGCCCTGGCTGCTCACGGCATTTTTATAATTCTGTCCGTTTAAAGATTGTTCAGAACCTGGATAAATAAAACGTACCGGAATTTTGCCATTCAACACCGTATTAACAGATGCAGATAATTGCGGATAATCTAACCTTCTCTGCTCAGCCCAGGCTTCTAAACCCTGACCAAACAAAGCAATCCATTTTTGCTCACCGATTGATTTTTTATAATTTCCTGCATCATATTGTACCGCAGCGCCACTAAGATAGTTAGCAATCTGATCATTATTATTTATTCCGTACTGCTGTAAAGAGGCTGTAATGGCTTGCTTATATAAATCTGCAGCATCTTCTGTTGTAAAACCACGGGCAGCAGCTTCTGCCCTGTCAAAAAGCACTTCAGCATAACTAAAAATCACTGCGGGAGCTTTGGGATCTAAAAAATAAGTACCCGGTTTTGAAGAATTTGCTAAACCAATTGCACTCGCTTCAGAGTTTGTGGATCCGTTTGGAATACCTACATAACCTTTTGGTTCATTTTCAGTTCTACTTGCATAAACAGGAAGCCTAGGATCGCTTAAGGAAACAAGTTTATCAACAATGGTTTTACTGATGCGGTAATCGTTTCTCGTTTCGAATGAAGCTGCTACAGGATTTTGCTGGGGGGAAACATCATAATCAAGTTTTGCATTTTCCAGATTAGAGCTAATATAAAGTCCGCCTTCGGTTTTAATCTCATCGATGACCTGTTTTGCTTTTGTTGGTTCTTTATCTGCTATGCGCAACGCAATACGAAGACGTAATGAATTGGCAAATTTTTTCCAAGCCTCAGTACTGCCAGAATAAATAATATCGCCAGAAGCATTTCCGGTTTTTAAATTTAATGCGGTTTGTGCTGACTTTAAATCTTCTAAAATACCATAATAAACATCTCTCTGTTTATCATAAACTGGTGTAATAAACTGTTTAATTTTCCCTGCCTGTGTATATGGAATGTCGCCATAAGCATCAGTAAGTAACAAAAATACCCATGATCTTAGAATTAAGGCCACTCCTCTATAACCAGAATTTCCCTGTGCATCGCCCAATTCTATAATCTTATTATATCCAGGAATACTCTGTGCATAAGCGGTAGCCCATAAAGATGTAAAACTGCTATTCGAATAGATAAAACGATCTTCTTCCGTATATTGAACTTTGGCCCAGTGCTGGGCAAAGAGCAGACTCGAGTTCATGTTGTTGGTTACGCCCCAGTAAGCATCAACGGTGGCCTTAGTGGTTCCGGTAAGTAAATAATCAGGTACTGGAATTTCAGGGGCATTCGGGTTAATATTCACCTCATCAAGTTCTTTATTACAAGATGCGAACGCAATTGCCAAAATGGCCAGTATGTATAGTTTTTTATTTTTCATGATGGTAAGATTTAAAATTTAACATTCAGGTTAATGCCATAACTGCGGGTGCTTGGGTTCGATAAACTTTCTAAACCCTGCCCGTTGCCAGTATTAAAAGCCACTTCAGGATCAATATCTACTGTATTGCGGTGGATAATCCATAAGTTACGGCCAACTAATGATACTGAAACACCTTGCAGGCTTAGCGGACGAAGCCATTTGGCTGGTAGATTATAGCTTAACTTTACCTCACGAAGTTTAACATAGGAAGCGTCGAAAATACTCGATTCGTCGATATTCCTGAATGATTTATAATATTGTTGGGCAGGCAATACTTTTTCATTGCGTTTACCATCGGCAGTTACGCCATCAAATACTATCCCGTCATCATAAACGGTAACACCCGCAGGGACAGTTCCGTTTACCCTTACCGTTCCTTTAGCTTTATCATTGTCTGGGTAATAGTAAGAAATACCGCCATACTCTGCCGCTCTTCCTGGTAATGTAGAAGCCAATACGCCGGTATAGGTACCCGTTGAGTAAGTGCCGTTATAGATAGATCCGCCGATGCTTGCATCAACCAAAACACCCAGACTAAAGCCCTTATAGGTAAAAGTATTGTATACCCCGCCAATCCAATCTGGTGTATATTTTCCCAATACTTGTTTGGTTGGGTTTGTAGTTGGTGCTCCTGTAGCATTTACAATAATATTTCCATTGCCATCTCTTAAAAAGGCTGTTCCGAACAATGATCCATAAGGTTGCCCTACTGTGGCAATAACCTGTGCTGAGTTGGTAGCCACAACATAGTTTGTTAAGAATTTTTCAGCATCCAGCTCTATCACCCTACTTCTGTTTGCTGCGAAATTGAAATCTATATCCCATGTAAATGCTTTCTTAACTGGAGTAATGCCTAATTGTGCCTCGATCCCTTTATTGTTGATTTTCCCGGCGTTAAGCAGTTTTGACGTAAATCCGGTACTTTGACTTACATCAGCAGCCAAAATCTGGTTGTAACTATTGGTGTTGTACGCACTTAAATCTAAGCGTAACCTTTTGTTAAAAAAAACGGCTTCAATGCCCAGTTCTGTAGAAGTAGTGGTTTCTGGTTTAAGATCAGGTTTAAGATCAATAGCTCCTGTAGTGAGCTGTGGGTTACCTTTAAATGGCGCACCAAATGCATAAGTATTGATCAAACGGTAAGGATCGGCATCTTTACCAACTTTAGACCAACCTCCACGTATTTTCAAATAATTAAGTGCTTCGCTTTTAATGTCGAATGCTTCGGTTGCTACAAAACTTCCGTTAAATGACGGGTAAAAATACGACCTGTTCTGCGCTGGCAAGGTAGACGACCAATCGTTACGCGCCGTGATGTTGGCAAACAGATAATTTCTGAAACCAAGCTGTCCAGAGGCATAAACACTGTACGATTTTAATCTTGATAAATTATTTGATGAAATTAGAGGATCACGCGAGTTTTTAAGGGTATAAAGTCCGGCGATGGCCAATTTAGGAGCACTTTGATCATTCTGCTCGATATATTGCCTGCGGATGTTACCACCACCTAACAATTCGAGACTAAAATCATCATTTAACTGTTTGTTAAAATTTAATGTTGCATCAGTATTATTTTCGCTTACCGTAAAGGCACTCTCTGTATAAGAACCGAAAGGTGTTCCATTGGTACCATAGGCAATCCTAACTTTGCGCCTATCATTATAATAATCCGTTCCCGATCTGAAATTGAAATCAAGTCCATCAATAATTTTATAATTAAGCGCTAAACTTCCAATAATCCGGCTACGGTTTTGCGATACTGTATTTTCGTAGGCTACCCAATATGGATTGCTATAATAGCTATTGTTCCAGTTAAACGTTTTTCCATTTTCATCCAAATAATCTTTCAATTGGTTGATATCAACCTGACGACCGAACCAAGTAAACTGTAACATGGTACTGGTAGATCTTGAACCGCCTGTTCCAGGTAAATTATCAGAATTAAGCTTGCTATAATTTGCATTGGCAGTTAACGTTAACTTCGGTGTTATTTTTAATGATGTATTGAGCACAAACGAATTTTTGCCCTGACCAGAGTTAGGCACTATACCAACCTGTTTCAGGTTGTTGTACGATAATCGGAAGTCGTATTTTTCACCCGCATCTGCAATAGATACCCCATTATTTAATGAATATCCGGTTTGGAAGAAATCACGTACATTATCAGGATGCGCCACAAATGGAACGGCTACTCCCTTCGAATAAAATTGTGGGATTAGCCGACCATCCAATTTAGGGCCCCAGCTTTCATCTACCCCGTCATTGATTCCTTTACCCGCACCATCTACATAACTAAATTTGCCCTCCGATCCCTGACCGAAGGCATTTTGATACACGGGTAGCGTAAGCAAGGTTTCTAAAACCGCGTTCGAATTGATGGCAATTCCTAATCCTTTTTTCGATTTACCCGTTTTGGTTTTAATGAGGATGACACCTGCCGCAGCCCTCGAGCCGTATAATGCAGCGGCATTTGGTCCTTTTAACACACTCATCGATTCTATATCTTCGGGATTAATATCCGAAATGGTATTCGCGTAATCTCTTGCCCCAGCCGAATTTAACTGGGAATTATCTACCGGAATCCCATCAACCACAAATAATGGCTGGTTATTTCCCGCAATAGATGTTTCCCCTCTGATGACCACACGCGAGGAACCCATGCTCCCCTGGCTATTGGTTACCCTAACACCAGCTATTTTTCCCGCAAGTGCATTTACCAGGTTGGATTCTTTAGCTTCGGCCAAATCCTGTCCTTTTAATTCCTGAACAGCATAACCAAGCGATTTCTTCTGCCTTGAAATACCCAATGCTGTAACCACTACCTCATCCAGCGCATTATCGCTTGACTGAAGAATAATCGAAATGGGGCCAGCATTTTTATTAATCTGTATTTCCTGACTCTTAAAGCCGATATAAGAAAACACCAATGTGCCCTTATCGGGTGCATTAATTGAAAAAGCTCCTTTTGCATCAGAAATGGTGGCTTGTTTAGTTTCTTTTATTAATACAGAAACACCAGGCAGTGTTTCGCCATCTGCCGACTTTACCGTTCCGGTAACCGTTACATCCTGAGCAGAAAGCTTTTGCGCCAGGAAGAGCAGCAGGATAAACGTTATTGATTTTAAATTTTTAAACATAAGGTGTAGTTAATAATTAGTTAAAAGGGATAATATTTTTTGGCAAAACAATTCCGCCACGTCTAAAACCATGTTTGTTTTTAAAGAGAATAAAGGAATGGTAAGCCTAAAAAAGCCTGTTAAAATAGAACGATTTTAACAGGGCATGCGCATTCGGAAGTATGCATTAAGGTTTGCATTAATGGCTTTTTGCTCGTCTGTTTTTTTCATTTGAATAATTTTATTTAATGCATAATTTAATTTCAAGAACGCATTCAGGGCAAAAAAAAAGCACCCCATAAATCAGAAGTGCTCCATATATTCTTAAAAGGATAACGCAAACAACTGACTTAACTATCCCAGATTCATCCGGGATGGAATTAGCACCATTTCTAAAAATTAGATGGTTGCTAAGGCTTCACAGGGCCATTCCCTCCGCCTTTCTTGATAAGTATTTTAAAATAACTGCTGCAAAGGTATAACTTATTCCATTTATCCTATAGTTTTTATAGATTTTTATTGAAATATTTTTTCTTTGCCAATTACATCCATATCTTTGCCTACTAATTTAGTCGTCAAATACACATCACAATGAAACTAAAATCCCTTTTAACAGCCGTATTGGCTATGTTAATAACTTTCACATACGCTCAGAACCATATTGCACTTACAAATAATCAGGCAGCAAAGCGCACAGAGAAAAAACAAAATGCTTTTGTTGCCCTTGGTAACTGGCGTGGAATAGCCAAGGTAAAGGAAGGATTAGAAATCCCTTTTAACTTTGAAATCAGCGAAAAAAGCGGTCAACAAAAATTATATTTCCGCAATGCTGAAGAAAGTTTCGAAGGTGGCCTAGTAAAACAAGTAGCCGATTCGCTTTTCGTAAAACTTGATCAATTTGATAATGAACTCGCATTTGCGATAGATGGTGATCAATTAACGGGTACATTAAGAAAACAGGATAAAGCTGGTAAACCTTTGGTAATTGTTGCTGAAAAGAAAAATTACCGTTTTAAAACAACAGATAGACCTGCAGCGGCAGACTATTCTGGCAGTTATGATGTGGTTTTTAAATCGCCAAATGGTAAGGAAGAGAAAACCGTAGGTTTATTTAAGCAAACGGGTAACAAACTTACGGGCACTTTTCTACGTGTAACAGGCGATTCGCGTTATCTGGAAGGTGTAGTAGAAGGAAATGAATTTCAACTTTCCAGCTTTATTGGCTCCTCTCCTTCCTATTACAAAGGAACTTTCCAGCCAGATGGCTCATTAACCGGCGAAATTTTAGGTGCAAGGGGAAGCCAGCCTTTTACTGGAACTAAAAATAAAGATGCTGCCCTGCCCGATCCTTATAAACTTACCTACCTGAAAAAAGGATACAAAACGCTTGATTTTAGTTTCCCTGATGTAAACGGCAAAAAGATTTCGTTAAAGGATGAAAAATATAAAAACAAGGTGGTGATTTTAACCATAACCGGAAGCTGGTGCCCAAATTGTGTTGACGAAGCTACTTTTATAGCGCCCTGGTATAAAGAAAACAAGAAACGTGGTGTAGAAGTTATTGCTTTGCATTACGAACGCTCAACCGAACCCGAATATGCAAAAAAGGTGATGACGCGTTTCCGTGAACGTTTTGGCATCGAATATGATCAGGTTATTGCAGGTACTGCCGATAAACAGGTCGTATCTGAATCCTTGCCTGCACTCGATTCTTTTTTATCGTTTCCAACCACAATAATCATTGATAAACAGGGCAATGTAGCACAGATCCATACCGGTTTTAATGGTCCGGCAACCGGCAAATTTTATGATGAATTTGTGAAAGAATTTAATACAGAGATTGATACGTTGCTGAAGAAATAGCTTGATGATTTCATTCCTTTGTTGTCATTCTGAACGCAGTGAAGAATCTTTTTAAGATAGATTTATTCCAATAGAGAAGTTTTGGTCCGACTCTCTTTAGCCTGAGATTCTTCACTGCGTTCAGAATGACATTTATTTTTAGACAAGATTAGGAAGATACTTTATTGAATAGTCTTCAAAACAAAATCTATTATCGTTTTCTTTGGAACCACTACCGTTGTTGTCCGGCTAAACCTCGCGATATTAATCCCATAAAAATTACCCTCCCAATCAAAAACAGGAGAACCGCAGGCATTGGCTTTAATGGCTGCATCGTGAGTAAAAATGGCATTAAAACCATCTCTTCGCTCCGACTTCCCTCCATCAAATTTCTCTGCCGGGTGATTAAATACCGATTGACCCCGCCCCTCTAGTTTTAGCGTTTTACTCATCTTACCCGAAGCATTTTCCCATTCAAAAGTAATTTCGTCATCTGCCCAATATTTCATTATTTCAGGTGCAAATTCACTTGCTTTTTTTATCAGTTTACCATTCATACTGATCAGTTCATCGCCGACTTTTATACCTACTTTTTCTGCCGGACTGCCTGCTTTGATTAACGAAAACTGAACGGGGCTGGAATTATAAACCACCATTGCGCCCAAATAAGGTTGACTATTAATTTTCGGCAAATTAAATAGTGTGCTGCCTAAAACACTGTGCATCACTTTGCCGGCAGGATCAATGCTGTAAAGAAGTTTACCCATCTCGATTTTAACGCTGTCACTACCAGAGATATTTAAATCAATCCCACCGTCTATCCGTTGGTCAAGTTCAAATAAAACCAGGTCGTTCTCCTGATCTTTCCCAATTAGTTTAATTGGCACCACAATTCCATTAATATCACCTTTTGCTTGTTCGCCAACCATCGTGTTTTTACTCAATAGAAACTGTTTTTTAGCGCCATTTGCAGTTTTAACATTCAATAAGATTGCATAAATATCCTGGTTTTTTCCTTTTATCATACTTTTGATGGAAAAGCAAGTGTTTTTAAGCGTTGGCATATCAAAATCAGGATGTAAAGCTTTTTGTTTACTATCTTTCTGTAATTGCAAAAACAAGGGATCTGTTTTCACACTATCCTTCTTATCTGGGAAAGCGGTATAAAGTCTTTCGCTGTTTAAAGCGGTCCAATAACGGCGGTAAAGGTCAACAGGAATTTCGAAATTCATGTCTTCTGAAACATCAATGGCACTGTGCAATCCGATTACGCGGCCATAATAATCAAATAAAGGGCCACCAGAATCACCCGGTTCCATTTTGCAGGTGGAGCGGATAAAACCATATTCATTTTTCACTTCTGCAATATTTCCTAACCTTAAGGTTGGCAGCGTTTGATTTAAGGTTTCGGGATATGAAATACTGATACAAGGTTCGTTTTTAAGCAAACTTGCCGAATAACCCATCTCTGCAAATGGATAGTTGCCTTTATCGGTAATTTTCATCATGCCCACATCTGGAATGCCTGGCGTCTCTTTATTTTCTATTTTACCAAGTGCCAGCGCGATGCATTCGCGGCCATCAGTAAAAAAAACCTTATAATTTTTACCGGGCAAAATGGTGTGTGCAGCGGTTAGGATATAACCATCGGCACTAACCACCACCCCACTAAACTGGGCACTGGTTCTTTGATTTTGCTGTACATCGAAGCCCCACATCCGTACACTTGCAGGGTAGGCCTTTATAACTGCTTCGGCAATGGTTTTCTGAAATTTGGCAACCTGTTTTTTCTGGGCTACAGCATTTAAGCTGAAGAGCATAACTATCGTTACTGCTATTCCCTTTATGGAGTTATTCATTTGTTATTTATGATTTTTTGCCAATGTAATTCGCTCAGAAATTTCCTGGAGCGCAGCGGCATCGGTTCCGGTGAAGCCGGTTAGTTTAAATACAATGTTGCCTGCTTTATCGATAATAAATTTTGCAGGGATGGCAGTTACGTCGTAAGCTTCAACCGCAGCATTACGTCCAGCTTCATCTTTCAGGTCCATCAGCACCTGAAAATTAAAACCCGATTGTGCGATGTATTTTTTTACATCTTCAACCGGTGTTTTGGTGGTTTCCCAGGTATGGATAAATAAGAACTTTACAGAAGGATCATTTTTATAGGTGTTAACGGCAAGCTGCATCGCAGGAAAAGATTTTTTGCAGGGCACACACCATGTCGACCAGAAATCGAGTACAATTACCTTTCCTTTTAGGTCTTTTAACGATACTACATTTCCATCGAGATCTTTTAAAGTAAAATTGGGAGCAGGCACGGCGATCATTTCTGATAAAAGCCTATTTTGCAAGGAATCAGCTTTGTTTACAGCAGTTTGCGCTGATACAGAAATACGTGCAAACAGGCACAAAGAAGCCAAGAGGCAAAGCCTTAAAAAAGATTTCATATTTTAGGTTAAAGGGGTTAAAAAAAAAGGCAAGGCCATTTTACCGGCCATGCCGAGCGCATAGATGGATTAGATGAGTATTTCCAATATCTTCTCTTTAGGTGGGTAACATTTGGTTTCGTCACACACCTGATAATATAAACCACATTTGATTTTAGTGCCTGCTTTTGCCTTGCTGTAATCGACCATTATCCTAAAGTTTGCCTTTCCTTCAAAAATAAACATGCCCTCATTGCCGGGATATGGAATAGCTGCCGTAGTTTTCCATTCCTGATCGGCCACTGCACCCTCAGGAAGTTCCAATCTGGTTTCGGTAACCACAAATGGATTATCTTTAGATACATAAGCATAAATATGCCAGCCTTTTAAAATTTTGGCTTCGATAAGCAAACTGTCTTTTTTATTGCCATTACCAGGAATAAACCTTGCAGAAACGGCTACAGGATCGGCTGTGGTAGGTTCACCACTTACAATCGCTTTTGGCAATTGATAGCTTTGTTGTTGGCCAACAGGAACATTTTTTCCATAGGTATTCACCATGAATTTAAAACCGCCAGATTCGGTGTAAAACAGGTTATTGCGGTTTAGATTGAGCCAATTTCTCCATTCAGCTGCTTTGCCGAATTTTTGAGTAGTGTAGCGTTCAAGCAAGCGCTGGGCCATCGCTACCTCTTTGTTGGCTTCCAATAAACCTACACATTTATCTAAAAGCGCCACTTTTCGGTTAGAAATACCGAGTTTTTGCGCATCGCGGTCTAACTGAAGGGTATACACGCCAGAAGGATAGAAATACTCATAATTTTGACGGTAATACTTGTGATAGAGACTGATATTAGTACCATAAACAGCAAATAAACTATCTCCAACATAACCCTTTACATAATCTCCAAAAGACTGGGTATCATTGGTTACCGGCATTTTCAAAAACATTTCGTTGCCATGGCCAATATCTTCTCCTTTTGCTTTTTTATCCTTTAATTCCTGTTGCATTTTCAACATACGCAGGTTCCCTTCACGCCTTGACACAATGGCCTGATTATAAAGATCTTTGCTTAACCGATAAATCAGTTCATCTATACCACTACGGGTTTCGATCTGCACTTTTTTAACAATAGCCGAAAGACGATCGAATTTTTTGATGTAACAGATCGTGTTTACAAAAACATCTTTGGCCTCCTCTGTCATATAATCAGGAGAGCCTGCAAAACCCCACATAAAGTAATTCCCCTGGCGACCTAATGCCACTGCTTCAGCATTTTTAAGGCAAACGCCTCCTGAAATAGATTCAGCATCAGGCGAATCATTAAATCCTTCGCCATGCGAAACCATGCCGATTAGATAAGGTTCTTTGGAAGAAAAACCCTGTTTTACCACCTGCCACCTATCCATTTCTTTTGGTGTACCAACTCCCTGATGACCATTAAAAAAAGAACCTGGTGTTGGTTTTTTCACCATGCTTAATTTTACTGCGTTCGGGGTATTAAAAATGGGATGATCGGTTTTGATGTTCAGGGCTTCATCATCTAAACACTGGCAATACCAGTCGAATTTTAAACCTAAAGGTAAACCCACATTGGGTGCCATGGCGTGCATTAAAACCATTGGGCGACTAAAGTTCGCAGGCATGTTAACCGGACCGGCATCCATCAGTGTTACATCAACCTCATCAGACATTTCTGCCTTATAATCAGCCACATCTATCACTTTAACTTCGGTAAAACGTTGTTCCAAAAAGGTTTTAAAATCTGCCATTCTGGTTTTGTATATTTTTTCGACCACACTTGGAGTAGTTGAATAATAAACTACATTTTTCGGCATTGGCTTATCGGGATTATACCCAACATACAAAACCTTTAATGCAATTTTCTCCCGATATTTCGCCGTTCCAAAAGTGAGCAGCGAAACCAGCATCAGGCATGCCGTTAGCATCTTTTTCATCATCTATATTTTATCAGCCAATAACTAATTGAATATTTCAGCAAGCTTTTTGTTCAAAGGTTCACCACGCAAGCCATTACCGATAATTTTACCCTGCGCATCTACCAAAAAACTTGCAGGTACTGCGCGTACGCCATATAAACGGCCCACTTCGTTGTTCCATCCTTTCAGGTCAGAAACATGAATCCAGTCTAAACCATCTTTTTCAATCGCTTCTAACCAGCGTTCTTTTACATTATCCAATGAAACTGAAATAATTTCGAAGCCTTTATCTTTATAGGTCTGATATTGTTTTACCAGGTTCGGATTTTCGGCCCTGCAGGGACCGCACCAGCTTGCCCAAAACTCAACCAGTACCACTTTTCCTTTTAAACTGGCTAACGAAACTGGCTTGCCTACCACATTGTTCTGTGTAAAAAGCGGCGCAACGTTTCCAACAGCGGTAATGCCACTTGCAGCAATACGCTGCGCGAGTTCTTTGCCCATGTCTGTTTCGCGATAAACTTTGTTCAAGGCATTAAAAAGCGGTTCAACTTTGGCCACGTCAACCTTACTTCCGGCAGCTTCTGAAAGTGCTACCAAAGCGAAGTATGAATTTGGGTGTTCTTTAGCAAATAGAAACTGTTTGTCGGTTCTGTTCTGAATGTTTTTTCTGAAGCGCAGGTCTACTGCTTTCATGTAAGCGGTATCTTTTTGCTGCTCGGGTGTGCCACGGTTAAAATCGATATTAACGGCTTTGGTAAGCGCCATGATAGTACCACCAATAGCTTTATTATAGGCATCATATTCCTGATAAACCTTCGAACCAGCGAAAACTGCATTTTCTAAAGAATCCTTTGAAGTGATCGTTACCTGTTCCTTACCAAAATAAAAGTAAATCACATCTCCGGTATAAACCGCCTTACCTTTACCGCCACCAGTATGATCGAGTGCCATACGGGCGTAGGCATTGCCAGAAATATTTCCGGTAAACTTGAAACTGCCGTTAACAAGTGCTACTGAATCTTCATGACTTACGCCATTGTCCATATAATCGATATAAACCTTGGCAGGACTGCCCAGTGTGCCTATTTTACCTGTCAAACTAAAATTTGGCGCTTGTGCCCAGCTTAAAACTGGTAACAAAAAGCTCAATACTGCTAATTTTATAATTTTCATTTGTATGTTTTTCTTTATCATTTAAATATTTCCATGCCTAAGATTTTGAAGGCTTAAGCATGGAATAGGTTATTTTCTAATTGCAATGTCTACAGGAGCGCCTGGGATGCCTTCGATCTTTTTAATGAGCACACCATTCATTCCGGTGGCTATATTTAGAAAAGAAACGGTTTCTTCAGTTCCTACCATTAAGGTTTCTTCATCTTCAGAAAGTTTTAGCATCGTAATCGATTTACCACTAAAGCTAGTGGCCAGTTCTCTGAGTTCTTCATTTACAGGATTATACCGATACACTTTACTACCATTGGCAATATAGATGACCCCATTCTTGGCACCACTCCATTTTGTATTTTCGTTAATTAACTCCGGGCGTGCAAAAAGACGTTTATGTTGAGGCGTAAAGGTAAACGGCCCGTTAAACTGCACATTGAACTTTAATTCATAAATCTTTCCATCGGTTCCTTTACAATACGCAAAACAATCTGCGTTGTTAAGTTGCTCCAAATGAATAAGATCCATACCCACATTTAAAGGATCGAAAGCATTCGTCGTTGTAACCGCATATTGGGTCCCAAAATAAACAGGCGCTCCATAAAGATTGATCCTGACAAATTGCTTTCTGTTTTTGTCGAAACCAATAAAATAAGTAGCCGATTGCGTAAAGCTCATCACAAAAGACGGGGCCAATTCGTAATCACCATCAGCAGGTAAGCCGAACATTCCATAAGTAGCTGCCTGATCCCATGTACTCGTTGTTCCACCATAAAATTTACCATTTACAACACCCATCATTACCCCTTGAGGATGCGAGATCAGTGAACCAACCTCAAGATTATCTGGTTGTGTAAAGAAGTTATCCTTAAGTGTATTCGGGTATTTTGGATCTTCCTGCATGGTATTGGGCTCCAGCCTTATTCCAGCATTTTTTGTAATAATCCAATATCCCAATAAGGCATTTGTAAATGTATTTTTTAGCAGAAATAAATTTGTGGGGTTTACAGGTAAATCTTTCCCCTGCATAGCCCTGTACAAACGGGCCTTTACACTGCCATCTGGTTTTACAAATGAAAACTGTGTTATTCCATTTTCGACACTCAACACCGTTGTACCGCTGGCAAATTCGGTTCCACCGTCTACGTAAAAGTTATGGAAATATTTCATTCCGTTTGCTTTGTTGAAAACGGTAAGACGGGCAGCGTATCTTTTAGCCTGTAAACCGAATATGATCCTTAAAGCTGGTCCGGTATAAAGAACGTCATTCCCTTCCATTACACTGATTTTCCATTGAAGTTCTACATTGGCCGCATCAACACCTTCGATTTTTGGTTTGATGATCAAACTATCGCCTACACTTGCAGTATAAACAGAATCTAGGTTAGCCAGTTTAGGCTCAATAGGCATATCGATATCATAATTGCCAAGGTCTTTATGACATGCGGCAAGAGAAACCACACCAATTATTAACAAGATTAATTTTTTAATATCCATGTTTTTATATTTAAATAACCTCATTACCGTTTTCATCTATAAAATAATATTTACCATTCTGCATGTTTTTTCTCAACAGCGTTTTTTTGGCCGGATTTTTTTTATTGTAGAAATAATAACTATTGGTATTACCCGCAGTTACCTCTTCAATTACATAACCTTTTGCTTCATTTTTAGTTACCCAATTAAATGGATTATTTAGCATAGTGGTTAATAAACCTATATAATAAAGGTTTTTGGGTGCGTCCAGTCCGTCGGTAGTTAGGGAGGTTTGCCCGGTTACCAGAATAAACAATTCGTGTTTGGTTCTCGAATAAGGGGGAAGCGGCCAGGTATCCCACCAATTTGGTTTTTCCAATTTGGAAGAGAACACTACTTTTGCCCTGATCAGATATGGGTTTTCGATGCCTAGATCGGATGTACCGGTTAATTTGATCAATATGGAAACCGACCTGTTTTCAAGTTCCTTATCCTTGTTATAAATCACCACAGGAATGTATCCTAATCCGTTATTAGGAAGGATTGAATATTGGGTTTTCAAAGCTTCGTAATGAATTCCGGGCGTGGCGGTAGAAGAATCGGCATCTACCCGTGCACTAAATTTCCGCTCTACATCTGTTCTGATTCCGGATAAACGAACAGGTAGCCATACGGTATCCTGAGCCAATGTAGGATTATAGGCAAAGGTTCTTACTATACTGTCTTTATCTCCGTTATAAATATCGAAATAGACATTAGCATTGTGTTCAAAACGCATCTCTTCTGCTTTCTTGCAAGAGGCAAGGCAAATGATCGCGAATATTAATATATATATTTTCATAATTTGCTATTAATAGAATTTCAAATTGTTTTATCTGCCACCATAAACAATCTCATCGTTAGGAAGAGGAAGTACGAAAATGTTATCAGAAGCAGGAATGGTTACCCCGGTTTGCCCTATTATACTTCTATTAAGCCGTTTATACATGTAGAACAACTGGCCTTCGGCCAACCATTCTTTACGCGCATCTTTAAGTAGCTCTTTTAATAAATCTTCTTCATTGTTTATGGTCAAAGGATCACCTATTTGCCTTGCTTCACGAACCTGTGTAAGGTAATTAACTGCGACTGTGGAGTTGTTTGCATAGGAACACTCGGCAGCGATATAATACATTTCACTAAGCCTTATTGCAGGAGCCATCAGGTAATGTAAATTTGCACCTGCCTCAGTGCTTAATGGATTTCTGCGGTATTTAACGATATCGTAAGACCTTGACGATTGGCTGGAGGTAGCGGATAACCAGTATTTATAACGGGAATCACTCGCTCCGGCTGTTGCCTTTTCGTAAATATAATCTGCGGCATCCTCGATCAAATAAAAACCACGGGTGCCACTTTGAAACCAATTGTCTTTTATTTGTTTTGCAGCACCTGGTATGTACCAGCCAAAAACAAGTTCCTTATAAAGGATACGGTCTTTCTTAGAATCTTCGAATGCCTCAAAATCACTTTTTGCTGTCCACGGGAATTTTTTCGAGTCAATCACCTCCTTAGCATTAAGTAAGGCCTTAACCTTATCATTTTTATAAAGGTAAACCCTGGCAAGCGTTCCACATACTGCATAATAATTTAAACGATGCCTTCTGTTCTGCAAGAAAAGACTTGGATTTCTCTCTTCTGTGTTTTTCAGTGTATCGGTAACTAAGGGATAATTAACAATATAGTTGGCACTCCGAATCGGATCTGCAATCAATAATTGTTTCGACTCTTCCAAATCTTTGATGATCAAATCAAGGGTTTCTGATACGTTTGAAACGGGAGTAATCTCCTTTGTGTATTTATTAGCATAAGGAATTCCTTTTGCAGTTGGGTTTCTTAAATAAGAAGGTGCAAAAAGACGCAACAGGTCGAAATGCAAGTATGCTCTTAAGGCAAGTGCTTCGCCTTTGACAATAGAATAATTGGCACCGCTAAAAATGTTTCTTTTTGCATCAACGTTTTCGAGGATCAGGTTACAGTTTACAATTGCATTGTATAAACCAGTCCAAATCCTATCCTTACGCTTGATAAACTCGCCATGTTTATAATTGTATAATGAGGTCTGTCTATAATCCTGTCCATCGTCACGCATCGAAAAATTTTGCGCCAGCACCTCTGTTGTGCCAAATGTGAGTTCTTTACCGTACAGATCTGATTCTGTACTGCGGTTATACACGCCGTTTATGGCTTCCATAAAGCCATTTTCTGTACTGAATAAAATTGGAGCAGCAATTTCTGATTCTGGCTCAACTTCCAGCCATTTCTTGCAGGAACTCAATAACCCTGTTACGAAGATGAGGCCTATTAAAAATCTAATTTTCATGTTTTTATATTTTAAATCTGTTCATTAATAGCTTAAAAAGCTGCTCTGACAGAAAAGGTTAAACTCCTGGTAAACGGATAATTAATGCCTCTTTCTTCTTTTACTGATGACCAGCGCACTACATCATTGGCCGTTATCTGAAACATGAGACTCGACATCGATAATTTAGATGCGAGTTTTTTATTCATATCATAAGAAAGGTTTACTGATTGAAGGTTGATCAGATTATCAGGCTGTATAAATCTCGAACTTACATCCGTCTCGCCATTATCTGCTATATTTTTATAAAAAGAGAGGTCGCCAGACTGCTTCCACTTTTCTTCGAATACACGCTTATCAACATTATATCTTGGATCAGCATTTTCAACACGCTCTACCAGTGTCAGGTTATATTTGTCGCCTCCAAAAAAAGTTTGAAACTGTACATACAAGCTAAATCTTTTGTAGTTAACCGTTCCACCGAAGTAACCGCTCACTTTAGGATTAGGATCGCCAATTACAACATAATCTCTCTTATCGTAGTCGTATGTAAGAGTACCATCTCTTTTGAGGTATAATTCACGTCCGTTTTCCGGATCTATGCCTAACGAACGTACACCATAAATGGCATTAAAAGGTTGTCCTTCGCTAAACCTAAGTAAGGGAATGCCTCTATAACCACCATCTCCTGGTTTTACCGACTGCAGCTCGTCTGCCCTATCATTGTATTTTTTTAATGCATTGGAGATTCTCACCACTTTGTTTTTGTTGGAAACCATACTTGCATTCAGGTTTACCGACCAGTCTTTGCTTCTTACTGCATCTATAGTTAGCCCCAGCTCAGCGCCTTTGTTCTCCATATCGCCAAGGTTTTCTTTATATGATAGAAAACCTGTAGATGGCGGTAAGGTAATATCGGCCAGAATATCTTTGGTAAACTTCTTATATATTCTCGGCGTAATCATTACACGATCTTTAAACAACCCGATATCGATACCAATATCCGTCATCCTCGTTTTTTGCCACCCAAGGTTATCATTTCCATAACTGTTTACACCGGCACCAATACCAGATGAATACCAGTTTCCGGTATTATACTTATAAATGGTTTTTGATAAGTAAGGATCAAATTCTACCGAACCTGTGAGACCCGTCGAGGCTTTTATTCTAAGTTGGCTAATTACAGGATTACCCTGCAGAAATTCCTCCTGATGTACATTCCATCCTAATCCGAACGACCAAAAAGGAGCCAGTTTATTGTTCACTCCGAATTTAGAAGAACCATCAATACGAACGGTTCCATCCATCAGGTACCGGTTTTTATACGAGTAGTTCATCGTAAAAAAAGAGCCAAAAAGTCGTGCTTTTTCAAGCCTGCTTTGCGGTTTTCCATCTTCAGCATAACCCTTGGCAAAGCCTATGCTGGTAAAACGATCATTAGCAAATCCAATAGCCGTAAATTCTTTTTGATCGCGCAGCTCTGTACGGGCATTTACACCCACTAAAGCGTTAAAATAACTACCGCCTATCTGCTTTAGCCAGGTTAACCTGATGTTACTATCCCAATAGGTTTCTTTCATTTCCCTGTTCGTGTATTCGCCCTTTTCATCTATTTTATCTGTTGTGTACAGGTAATATTTATTTGCCAGTGGCGAGGTGAATATGTCATCAGAATTCGATTTGCTGGTTAAACTCATTTGCGCCCTTAACCGAAGGTTGTTCGCAACCTCTACATCAGCAGAAAGGTTGTCAATAATTTCGGTGTACTTCGATTTGTTGAAACTGCTTAAGCCAGCATCGAACAGCGGATTAAAAACATATTCTCTCGATCGATCTTGTTTTTCATATACATCAGAAATCCTCATCGTCATGCCATTAGCGTCTTGCAACGGGTAATAAGGATTCATCCGTACATAATTAGAAAAATCGCCATATGGAGATTCGGTGGCACCCATTTGTGTTATAGACAATTCATTTCTAAACTGAATTTTCTTCACATTATACTGGAAACTCATTCCTCCCGAATATTGGTCCCTTTCCGACCCTTTCATTGCTCCTGGCCGGGTTTGGTAACGAAGATTTACATTGTACCGAAATGCCTGTGAACCTCCATCCAGATTTACAGCATGTTTTTGCCCGAAGGTATTACGAAGAGGTTGTGATAGCCAATAACTGTTTACGCCACCAACAACATTGGCTTTTTTATGGTAATAGATTTCATCGAGCTGATCTTGAGATACCTGTTGCTTCGAAGAATTATATAATCCTGCTAAAACTTCATAATCTAGTTTTTCAGCTGCATTTAACACCTGATAATCAGTTAGATCTGCAGCAGTAAGATTCAATTCGTAGTTGTATTCTATCCTTAATTTGCCCTCTAATGGTGTTTTAGTGGTAATCACGATTACACCATTGGCCGCGCGCGAACCATAAATTGCCGTTGCGGCCGCATCTTTTAAAGAGGTAACCGATGCAATTCTATTCACATCCAGATCAAATACTTTCTCCACGCTCACTTCATAACCGTCAAGCATAAAAACAGGCGTGTTCGCTCTGCCCTGAATATCATCTCTTCTCAATACCTGCCCATCACCGCTTGGCAGTGCAGAAGCGCCTCTAACATTGATAGAAGGAATTCTGTTGGGATTGGAGCCTGCAAGGTTATTGTCTATCAGTTTAAATGAAGGATCGAACGTTCCGATACTTTGCAGCAAACTCTGTGGATTTACCCTTCTCAGCTGATCTCCGGATATCGTAATCGCGTTACCGGTATAGTTATCTTTTTTAATCGTTTGATAACCCGTTACCACGACATCGTTCATTTGGGTCATTTTAGAGGTAAGCTTAACGTTTAACGTTTTAGTTCCTGTAACCTTGGTTTCAAACAAGTCGTAGCCCACATAACTAAAAACTAAAATGCTTCCTTCATCAACATTGACTTTGAATTCGCCTTTTTCGTTGGTAATGCCTACACTCGCACCATTTTTGATGGAAACATTAACACCCGGAATGGTTTCTCCTGTAGCTTTATCAGCGACAACACCTTTAACTTCAATTTTGGCGTTAATACCTGCCGTTGGTGTCGGTAAATCCGCTTTACCACTAATTACGACAGTTTTATTAACAATGCTAAAACCGAGGTTCTGATCCTTTAAAGCGACATTCAGCGCCTCTACTAGCGAAGCCTTAACGAGTTCTATTGTCACATCTGGTTTATCCTGCAACAACTGACCTTTATAAAAGAAAAAATAGCCAGTTTGCTTTTTAATCTCCTTAAAAACCTGTTTAAGCGAAGTTTTTCTTCGAGAGAGCGTTACGGTTTGCGAAAAGGTGGCTGCCGAAACATGTAAGGCACCAACCAATAGTAAAATTGTAGTCAATTTCATGACCAATAAAAATTTAATCTTTACCCTCCGCATGTCGCACGCGGGGTTGTAAAGGGTAGTTAATTTCATACCTTTGTAATGAATGAGGTTAAAAAATAGCAGCTGGGTTTCGAAGCAAGCTGCTTGTCCAAATTTCTACCGGAAGCGTTATCGCGCTTTCGGTTTTTTTTAAAGGTAGGGTGCTAAATTTCTGGTAGTTTTTTCATCATAAAGTTTAGTTAGTTTGTGAATTGGTTGGTTGATTGCTCGGCTCTTTTAAGAAAAGCCATTCTTGTTTAATTTCCTGATACCGTAAGTACTTTTCCCTTTACCTCAATATGTACATGGTTAAGTTCTAATATTTTAAAAACCTCTGCTAAGTTGCTGCTCCTAGGTATTTCTCCCACATATTTTTCTGGTGTAATTTTGCCCTGATAAACTACATCTACATCATACCAGCGCGAAATCTGCCGCATAATCGTCTGGAGATCATCATTATCAAATGAGAAAATATTATTCTTCCAGGCCATCTCTTTATCAATATCAATTTCCTTATCAATAATTAATTTAGCGGTATTTATATTTAGCCTCGATTGTTCCCCGGGTTGTAGGTTCATACTACCAGAGGCATTGCTCACTTTTACGGCACCTTCCAGCAGGGTGGTTTTAATGATACGCTCATCGTTGTACGCATTGATATTAAAGTGTGTTCCTAATACTTCTACCGTTTGTGCGTCTGTTTTTACCCTAAAAGGACGTATATGGTCTTTCGAAACTTCGAAATAGGCTTCTCCATTAAGTTCTACTACCCTTTCGTTTTTAGCAAAGGCATAAGGATACTTTAAGGTTGTGGCTGCGTTAAGCCAAACTTTTGTACCATCGGGCAGGCTTACCTGGTATTGGCCGCCGCGGGGCGTGCTAATAGTATTGGAGCCCGTAACTGGTGCATTCGGGATTTCTTTAATGATGTATTCCAGCTGGCCGTTTTTTGCCTTGCGGATGATGATACCGTTCTGACTCGCAATCTGACCGTTTTTAGCATCATCCAGATTTACCACCGTTCCATCAGCCAGCGTTAATATTGCTTTATGCCCACCCGGAAGAATATCTTTTAATTCCGTTTTAGCTGTTAATGGCAAAGTATTACGACCTACCATAAAATAGAGGCCTACGCTAAAGCATAAAATAATACCTGCAGCTATCGCAATGCGTTTAACCGTGACCAATTTTACAGATCTTCCGTGAGGTCTTAACCGGTTCCATACTTCTTGTTTACTGGTTTCAATGAGTAAGTGATCAGGAGCCTCTTTTTCGAAAGGCAACTGAAGATACCATGCTTCTACAATAGCAATTTCTTCTGGCGTACAATGGCCTGCACGATATTTATCTAAAAGCTTTTTTGCATTTTTCTCCATTAAAAAGAAATCTAGTTTGGTTGATTGTTATATATACGGCGAAGACATAGCCTTGGGGGTATCGAAAAATTATTTTTTTTCTAAAAAATTTTCATTCAACACATATTTAAAGGAAAAAATCGAATTTTAATCTTAACCAGAGCGGTTAATTATAGGCCTTTAACAAGAAAACAACATAAATTGCTACCCCCAACCGAGTTTTAAGGATTCGAAGTGCTTTTTTAACCTGCGTTTTAACAGTTAACTCAGAAAGTCCTAATTCGAGCGCAATTTCTTTATGAGATTTATTTTCTTTACGGCTTAAAACAAATATTTCACGCATTTTTGGCGGCAAAGCATCAATTTCGCGCTCAATTAATAGTGCCATTTGCTTTTCACGCACCATATAATCAGTGGACACATGATCTTGATCTATATAATCCTGCAAAGAATCAATGTATTTACTTTCTACTTTTTGATGCGCAAACACATCCAGTACACGGTTACGCACAGCTGTATATAAATATGCTGATAAATTACCATCAGGTGCTACCTGTAAACGTTTAACCCAAAGCGACTCGAACAACTGGTGTAATACATCCTTTGCTTCTTCATCATCATTTAAGCGTTTATTGGCATGGATAAAAAGTAAGCCATAAAATCGGTTGTAAATTTCGGTAAAGGCCAGCTCATCACCCTGAGTTAACAAGAATGCCAATTCGCTATCAGAATATGAACCGTAAACACGCATAGAGATAACACAAAGATAATATAAATACAATCGGTTTCATTGTCTTGTATCGGGTCTTATCTTACTTATCTCTTGATATTTGTAATTTTTTGCATGGAAAAAGTGTTTTTTACCTGCAAAAAAAGGAATTTAACAATTTTGAAAGGTTTTATAAACAAAAACAGTCATAAAATGGATAAGCCTGATGCAAAAAATGGCACGGAGAATCAAGGCTTATCCCTCAACACGAAAACCAATAGATGAAGTTGAATATTTGGTTTTTAGCCGGTGAGTCGTCGACAGATGGACTAGTTTTTAACCACAAATTTACGCAGATAAACACGGATTGATTTCTGTGTCCATCCTTTTTATTTGTGGTTAAATTATTTCTACTAGTGCCTAAAGGAGTTAACTTAATCACGTTGTATTAAACCGTACCCATCCGTTCTTTTTCGAAAACATAAGCAAAATGTTTAAAGGTTTCGTTTGCTGCAACAACGGCCTCTTGTTCTTCTTGCTCAGTTTTTGCCTGTGCATTTAAAACAGCTATAAAATTGCCCCACATCATGCCTGTAGCTTCTCCATAACCCGAAAAGAAAGAAATACCATTGGTTACTCCTCCTTTTTCGAGCATCTTCACGATAATACTTCCGCCCATAATCGAACCTTCTAATACGTATAATGCGCCTAAAGCCTGTAAGGCATTTTCAATTTTTGGTACGGTTGTAAATGGAAGATCAGTGATATCGGCGCCGAGTTCTAAAATATCGGCTTTAATATAGCCCGAATTTCTACGCTGTGCATAATCCGGTAGAACCGATGCCGTGATAAAAGGTTTAATCGTTTCTTCAATATGGCTGAAGTACGCAAAAAAATGTTTCAACAAATCTGCATAGTCCTGATTGCTCCTGATTGCTTTTAGCTTTAAAACAACCTGTTTCTCTAAATTTTGGTGTTCGGCTTTTGTAGCCTCTTTAATATTTGTACTTAACATCTTTTGTAATTTATAGTGTTTGAAATTTAATCTTTATATAAACGATAGGTTAATCCGGCCAGCAAAATGCGCCCTGGCTGTCCGGGCATTAAACGGTCGGTATAATTTAAAATGTTATCTGCCGTAAGTCTGATGCTCAAATGCTGTTTCATTAATTTCTTTTCAAAAGCGGTATTGAGCATAAAAAAACCGTTTACGAAAGTATCATAGCGATCGATAAACTGGTTTCCATTGCGGTCGCCAAAGGGATATTTACCTCTGTAGTTCAGCCGTATATTTAGGCTGGCATCCCAAGGGCGATAATTATAAAAAACCTTAAAATTGGCCATATGACGTGATCTGTTCTCTATCCCCCAATAATCAGAAGGTTTTGGCGCATAGGAGTTTCCGGTTGCAGGATCGTGAATATTCTGGTTATAAGGATAATGCCCCGTTTTAATGCTATCAATTACACTTAAATCTTTCGCAATGAGGTATTGATAACCTGCGCTCAATTCTAAATTTTTAACCGGACTAATGGCAAAAGAAACATCTATGCCTTTATTTACGGCCTCCGGAAGGTTTTGATAGGTATAAATATTCCGGTTTCCGCTGCCCGTAGCTACCTGAATGCTGTTGATCTGGTTGCGTAAGGTGTGGTGAAAAACTCCTGCCTCTATTTTTATATTTTCTTTGGGTTTCCACTCCATACTCAAATTTAACGAAGTGCTTCGTTCAGCTTGTAAATTTTGATCAAGTTGGTTTAATAGATATTGTCTGATTTCACTAATCTGTCCCTGAGCCTGCAGCTGATTTAGCGTTTTTCTCAACACTTCATTTCCAATAACCAGGTAATTTGCTGCCGGATTATAAAAAACAAGGTACCTCGATTTAAAATCGGGTGCTTTAAATCCTGTACCTGCACCGGCCTTAAAGGTTAAAGTTGGGATAATTTTATACTGCAGGCCTAAACTGGGGTTAAGTTTACTGCCGTAGGCATTGGTTAAATCGTAACGCAGCCCGGCAACCATACCCAATTGTTTAGTGAGCTGCCAATCGCCCTGAAGAAAAGCAAAACCCGTGCTTATAGAACCAGGGTTGGTTAGCGAAACATCATTCATACTTTCGATACTGCCACCCAAACCACCTGTAAACTTAAGTTCATTGCTTACACCATAGGCAAACTGCTGTTCGAAACGGTGCAGGTTCTGCGCAAAAACATCTTTGGTAATGCTATTATTGGTTTGTTGCCAATCTACACTTTGATCTGACCTGAAATTAGTATAATAATAACGGCTCATGCTGCGCAGTCCCGAATTGAAGTTATGATCGAAAGTGGCGGAAAGGTTTAAATCCTGCTCATCCTGGCTATCTTCTGAAATAACGCCTAAACCAAAATCTTTCGACATAAACGATTTCCTTAGCCCATAGCGTCCACTAAAACCTAAGGTACTTTTTGGCGTTAAGCGGTAACGGACTCTTCCCTGCAACGCATAATTATCATAAGGCGGTGCAGTGGTACCCTGCTGGATGTATTTTGGGTTAGTATTAAAACCATCTGTCCGGTAATAATTTGCAGAAATATTGGCCGATCCTCTTTGCGAAGCGAAAGGTATTTCCCCCTCAAGTGTAATATCGGCAATATTCAAACTTCCGTAATTGGCTGCAACCAATGCTTGTGGCTGTAAAGCGCCGTAGCGGGTTACGATATTAATTGCCCCGCCGAGCGCCTCGCTTCCAAAGAGACAGGAGGATGCACCCTTAATAATTTCAATCCGTTCGATATTGGAAACACTAATCCTGGACAGATCAAAATTTCCACTGTTGCGGCCAACCATTGGCTGACCATCGATCAATATCATAATATATTCACTGCTAAAACCTTGCATCTGCACACCTACTGACCTTGCGCCACCACCAATGTTGTTTACAATGGCAATCCCGGTCTGTTCTTTCAATACCTCATCCAACCTCCTACTGCCCATTAATTCGATGGTTCGCCTACTAATTACCGTAACAGGCATCGCGCTGCGTTCTAACTTTAACAGGTTATCTGGAGCAGCACGGTTTTCGGATACGGCAACCTCGTTAAGTTCGCGTTCATCGCCTGATAATTTAATTACCAGGTTATTTGCAGCCAC
Source organism: Pedobacter sp. 22163 (assembly GCF_052045595.1). Lineage (NCBI taxonomy): Bacteria > Pseudomonadati > Bacteroidota > Sphingobacteriia > Sphingobacteriales > Sphingobacteriaceae > Pedobacter > Pedobacter sp. 22163. The sequence continues at coordinate 462,666 of NZ_JBQEPM010000001.1, forward strand.
AGAACCAATTTTAATATTGGCTTGATGATTGATTTTGCCGACCAGACTTACTTTAATATTGTAATTACCGCTAAATATCTTGTTGAAGCTAAAATTTCCTTTGGCATCGGTTTCGGTGCTATGCCCGTCAGGCTCCAAACGTATGGTTGCACCACGCAAAGGTTTATCAAACTCATCGGTAACCGTGCCTTTTAAACTTCCATAATCTTGTGCAGCAACCGTTAAATGGAAAGTGACAAGAAGTAATATGATGGCGGATAGTTTAAACATTTTTAATTGGTGCTATTATATTTTATGATAAGTTTATGCCTTTCCTGTTTATTTTCTTAATCGTAACCTGTTTTCAAGCATCACACTTTCTATATTATTTACCTGCAAAATGTCAGCTTTAACATTGGTAATTTTATCTGTTGTGGCCAGCTTGCTTGCAGCAAGTTTTTTAGTTCCGTTAATCAGCGAAAGTGCGGCATTTAAGCACAGCTCATCTGGGTCTCCCAAAACTGGATTATCTACTCCTTTTACCGTTACATCTGGCTGCATACCTGTAAAATAATCAGACCAGCCATTGGCATTTTTAATAAGGAAACTACTGGGGTAAACACTGTACTGATCGATATTGATCCCGAAAAAGCCCACTGGTTTGCCATAGGTTTTCTCTCCGATCAGTTTCACATCAAAATAAGGTTTTAGGCAACTGATCAGCATTTCGCTGGCCGAGGCTGTTTTTGCAGATACAATTACATAAATTGACTGGATACTTTGCAAATTCCCTTTTTTGCTGAATGTATAGGTATTACCAGCAACAGAATAATCTACATCGGCCATGGTCGCATTACGACCATTATAGATGGTAGTTTTCCCATTAGCATCTAAATACGGTTGATGTTTTAATATCGGAACGGTACCGTTCTGCATGGCTGCATTGAATACCTCGCTGTACATTACCTTTCCGTTTAAACTACCAGGAACAATTAAATTGGCTATATATTCTGCAGTTTCTAAATAACCACCTCCATTACTCCGCAAATCGATTACAATAGCTTTTGGACTGGCAACTGCGAATTCGGCAAAAGCCAGATCTAAGGCCGCTTTACTACTGTTTAGTGAAGGGAAGGAAGCCAAAGCCAGGTAAGCAACAGGTGTGTTTCCTGGAGTAATTACCTTACTAGTTAACACAGCAGTGCCTGAGTTTAACACCCCGGCACCAGTGCCTGGTAAACTTCTTCCTGGTTGAAGATAGGAGTATTTTGGATTTTCGAAGTAAACAGGCAGTTCGTAAGGACTACCGGTAGCAACATTTATTTTAAGCTGCGAAATATCGAACAATTCTTTCCGAAAAGCTGTAATATCAGAACTGATCGCCCCATATTTTTGCCTTGGATTAAATTCGACATAACTTGGTAGTATCTCGTTCCATAAGTATACCTGTTTGGCATATAGAAAAATAGAATCGAGCGTAAACTGGCTACGCATACCAGTTGTAGGCGAAACAATGTCTTCCGCATCATCAACAGAAACCTGCGCTTTTTTACAGGCAGAGGTTCCCATTAGAATCAGCGTAAAGAGCGTAATATATATATTTAAGCTATGCTTCACTTTATCAGTTTGTAATAAAAATTCGGTTGGCTAAAATACTGCCACCTGTTCCGGCGGCATAATATTCATCACCGGGATATGTAAATTGAAAAAAATAATATTCACCCAAAGGAATGTTATCAGGTACTTTTAAAGTTAATTTTCCATCTTTAGCTTCTTTGATTGTAAATTCATAATAAGCTCTGGTTTCGAGATAACGGAATGAAATTTTGTTGACCAGCCCAATCCTGCTGGTACTTTCAAGGGTAAATTCCTGTCCTGGTTTTAATGCAGTAGGAAATTTAGACATTTCAGTTGCAGAGAAAAATGGTGCTTCGTTTGCAATTGCGAAGGACCTATCTATCGTAAAAGATCTTAAGCCTGACACAATTTTTATTTTATAGGTACCATTAACAGTAGAAGCATTCAGATTAAGGGTGATCAAAATCGGACTTATATTTGCTATTGCTTGTTCTTTTTCTGTATTATCGGCAGTATTTACCAAAAATACTTTGGTCTGGTTAAGATCTGTAATAAAGTTATCTCCGATAATTACAACCGGAATCACCCTTTTGGCAAAATCCTTTCCATTGTAAGTAAAAATCCCCTGTAACATCGAAACTTTAATTAACGGTTGGTTAATTACCTTTTTAATCAGGTATTCTTTTGTACTCCCATTTTGTGCCGTTACCGTAAACTTTACATTATCTTTAAAAGCTACTTTTTTACCAGAAGCCGGACTTACATTTGCGCGATCAGATATGGTTATAACAGGAGCAATACTATCTGGTAAAGCCTGATTTGGAGGCCAATATAAGGTTAGGTTTTTGGCATCAACAACTGCCTTAAGCGGCTCTCCATTAGCATCTTTTACCGTAAAGCTTATAATATCAGCATACGGATATTTTTCATATTCCTTTTTACAGGAGCCTAATAACGTAAATAATAAAAGAAATAAGGGCCAGTATGAGTTGGTAAAGAAGCGTTTGTATATTGTGTTCATGATCAATAATTATTAGATTTGCATTTTTAGGCCCGCAAATATGGTCTTACCAAAGGCTTATATTTAAAAAACGATTCGGGGATTATTCCCTCAATTGGGTATTTATGATTTACAGGAGCGATATTAGTGGTATCGCTCCTTTTTTATGCTGCCAGATTAAAGGCCTGTTTATTTTAACCTTTTAATGTGGAAATTAACTGTAGTGTTAAATGTACCTGAAGTGGTTACACCATCAAGCTGAACAGCATAAAGTTCTGTTGAACCTGCTACAGTTGAAGCATCGCCTACAAGTGCAAATCTTTTTGCTACAGGCGTAATGGTACGGTTAACCCGGTCATAATTATACCATCCAACTACAGTTGTGGTATTACTACCCAAAGTGCTAATTGCACCTAATGTAACTGAAGAAACATCGGTTAAATTAATGTTAGTTACATCAGTAATGGTTGCAGAATCGTAGTAACCCAGGTTATAACCAGATACCGGGGTGATATTCCCATTAAAGTTACTATCAAAGTTTACCTGATTGCCAGTAGTGGCTGTAACATTATTTAACAGATCATACCCTACTGCAGTCCAAGAGGTTGGAGAAGTAGAAGAATTGGTTACCACACCTGCTTCGGTATCACCAACTGCGATTAACGCAGTTGTATTTTGCAAAGCAAGTTTGTTATCTGGTTGAACAGCATCCTTTTTACAGGCGGTTCCTAATATGGCTAAAGTTGCGATGGCAAACGTGAGTTTTAAAAGTTTCATTTTCATTTTTTTTAGATTTATGATTTTTTATTATGTAAATGGGAATAATCTCCCGAATCGTTTTTCATGATAAAATGGTAAAAGGTATTATTTTGCGGTTACGGTAACATCCCAGTTTAGCGTTAACAAAGGCCAGGTACCAAATGCTGCAGTTGGTGTATATAACCCTGGTGGAACGGTATCGGGAATGCGGATTATCGCCTCGGTACGGGTAAAAGAAACTATTGGCAAAAGGGTTTTCTGTCCGTTTATCATGATATAAAACTCTTTAAAATCGTTAAATACCGTTGTGCTGGTCAGAATTTTAAAGGTTCCGCCTTGCTTGGCCGTAACCGGACCATAGTTTATCCCTGGCCTGCCATAAACTACATTTACCGGAAACTTCATTTCTGCAGTTAAAGCTTGTACTTTAACCCTGATTTTGCATGCGCCAGGTTCCAGTATCTGAGGAGCCATTAATTTCCCATAAGTATAGGTTTTCGTTGTACCTATCATAGATGCAGTTACACCTGGGGCACCAAAGGATGGAGATGCCAGAAATTCGTATTCTTTATTATTGGGGTCCACGAGATATGCCTTGATCTTTTTTATATCTGAAACATTAAAATTGCCCTGTAGGGCAATATCCGCACCACCAATAGCTATATTAGCTGTACTGGTCGCCGTAGACAGTTCAGTTAATACCAATGGTGCTTCCTGATTTTGTTTGATGATCAGTTTGTAGGTTGATGTAGTTTGATCGGTACCGATAACCGTATAGGTCTTTTTTGTATCCGATACTTCTACCGGCAGAATGGCCTCGCTCAATTTAGCACCATCAGAGAGTTTGATCACAGGTTCAATTACGTCTAACTCGTAATAATATGGTAGATAGAGTGTAATCGTTTTATCTGTTTCATCTATCGCAGCAAATAGATTCTGATCGGATACGGCAACCTTAAATTCGGTGATTTTATTTGCCGGAAGTGGGTTCAGACCAATTGTTTTTTTGCAGGCGGCAAGCGTAGCAACTGTTAATATAATACAAAGCAGCTGCGTTAATTTATTCTTCATTTTAATATGGATATTGATTTATGCGTGGGTTTATTTAATCTCGAATTTTGTGCTTCCTTTTGGCACAATGACGAATTCAAAGGTGAAATACATGTGCGGGGTGGTTCTGAACCATTTATCGGCAGTAAAGGCATCTTTATAACAGCTGATCATTTTAATCTTGGCATAATCGCCTTTGGCCGTACGGACAATAACGGTGCGTTTTTCGGGCATGGCATAAGCCACATGTTGTTTATCGTAACTGCCGTCTCCCCTCTTGGTGCCCCCAAAATCGTACAGGTACCAACCAATGCCTTCTCCAAAGTCGCCTTCATTGTCGGTTCCAATAAATTTGCTGATGCTTAATGTAGCATCTGCAGGCACATCAACTACCTGGTCAAATGATTTTTCCAAAATGGTAATAGCACCTAAACCTGTGCTTCCCGATCCTAAACTTGCTGATGACTGACCGCTATTAGGACTTAAAAAACTATTGTAAAGGCCATTAAAACCAACATCCCAGCGATTGGTTTTGGCATATAGCAAGGGCACTATTTCTTTTGTTTCCAGGCTAAACAGCACAGCTGTTGGTGGTACGGTTGGATTGGCATCATCCGTTTCTACAGCAAGGTTTTCGATACGCTGTAATTTATAATATGCTGTACCACCCTCGGTTTTGGTCGGTATTTCTTTTCCAGGTTCAGGAGAAATAATGTCATCTTTTTTGCATCCCGTAAAGAGCACAGCCAGCATTAAAGAGGTTGATGCCCACTTAAACAGCACTTTATTTATTATAGTAATATTGTTCATCTTTAAATTATTTGGTCTGTAAATTTTTGCTTCCATCCTGCTGTACGTAATATTTAAAAGTATAATAAGGCGCAGGCCAGTTTAAATCAGTAACACTGGGTGGATTGCCTTTATAGGCATTAATCAATTGTAGTTTGGCATATTTACCATCAGGTAACCTAATGGCGTAGGTGCGGTTGGGTATAGCCTGCATAATGTGCGAACTGAGGCTATAGAAAAACCATCCGTTAGAGGTTGCCGACGATGCCCAGCCGATTTTAGTTACTTCGCTTGCACTAAAAGCCTGATCAGAAGGAGCCTGATTAACGGTATCATAACTTTGCTCAAGCATTATAACCTCACTTTTGGCCGTTCCGCCATAACCGGGGTTATATTGATAATCTTTATCGTTTACATAAACTTCGCTATTGTAGGGGCCAGTAAAGGCCAGGTCCCAATCCTTTGTCTTTAGCCATTGTGCCGAATCAGCTGCATTACGGATCCAGATCTGTTTCTGATCTTTAAAGCGAAAAAGAAAAGTATAAAATGCACGTACTTCTTTGCCCGGTGTTCCATTTCCCATGGCGGCCTGTGTATCGCCAGCCAGATCGGTAACTACAATACTCTTACCATCCTGTAAAACTTCGTTAGGATCGGGATCATCTTTTTTGCACGAACCAAGTGAGAGAACCAATGACAAAAAACCAACAGCTAAAACTGTTTTCCTCTTTATCGGTCGACTGTGTTTTATATACTTCATCGCTGATATTATTTTTAATCATTCTAAATAAGAACACTGCAAACATCCATATTAACCTCCATAAATGGTTTGTTCAATCCGTATTTTAATTTGTTCAATCCGTATTTTCTTTTGTTCAAAGCGTATTATTTATCACTCGTTTTAACTAAATCTTATTGATTACCGTCTCAAAAAAAAAACCATAAAAAACTGAAAAACAGACAAATAACAGAATCCTCGGTCTAAATCGGTTTTAAAAATTGTATTTGGGGTTAAATATCTTACCTGCTTAATTACTTGTATTTAGATTAATTAAACACTTTTTTTGTTCCTATAACTATCGCCTACATGAGGATTAAAAAGTATTATATTGTATTGATTATTGTTTCTTATTTCAGTGCTACGCAATATGTTCTTGCACAAGCGAAGCGCATCATTACCTTAAGCAGTGCCATTAGTGAAACCGTAAATGCATTGGGTTATGGCAAGAATATTCTGGCTACCGATGTAACCAGTGTATGGCCAGAAGAGATCAACAGATTGCCTAAAGTGAGCAGAAACCGCTCCTTTTCTGTTGAAAGTATTACCGCTTACCGTCCAGATCTTATTCTGGTACCTGAAGGAGATTTTTCTAAAGAAAACCTTTACCAGTTTAAATCATTGGGTATCCGGGTGGTTACCATCCGCCAGGAATTTTCTGTTAAGGGCGCAACAAAATTTATCAGGCAAATCGCTGCTGCCATTGGCGATAAGGCGCGTGGCGAACAGCTCGCACAAAAAACAGAAAGTAACATCAATACCACATTAAGTCAGCTAAAAAAGGGCAGCAAAAGCCCGAAGGTTTTATTTATTTATGCACGGGGCGTTGGCACCATGAATGTAGCTGGCAAAGGCAGCAGCATAGATGAGATCATTAAATTGGCTGGAGGCAAAAATGCCATTCAGGAGTTTAGCGATTTTAAACCTTATACCACCGAAGCATTGATTAAAAGCAACCCAGATGTGATTTTAATGTTCGATTTCGGATTAAGCAGTTTAGGCGGAAGAGCAGCCTTTTTAGATCTCCCTGGTGTAAGTTATACCAATGCTGGAAAAAATAAAAAGATTATAGAAATGAACGGACCTCTGCTCATCAATTTCAGTAATCGTTTACCCGAAGCCATTAAAGCACTAAATAACCGTATTTTGTAATGAAAAGAACTGTTATTTATACCTGCCTGAGTGTAGGTTTATTGCTTTCAATCTGTTTTTCCTTAGCCCTGGGTGCCATGCGCATTCCCATAAAAGAAGTGATCGGCACCCTAACGCAAGCCATGGGGTTTTCTATTTTTGGCAGCGCCGGTCATGGTATAAACGAAGGGGTAATTATGATGATCAGACTGCCACGCACCCTAATGGGTGTACTGGTTGGTGCTGCTCTGGGCATTTCTGGTGCAGCCATACAGGGAATATTCAGGAACCCACTGGCCGAACCCAGTTTGGTTGGTATATCGGCTGGTGCATCGTTAATGGCGGTATTGATTATTGCTTTCGAAACTCTGTTATTTTCTAGTTTGAGTCAGCTGCTGGGGTATTACCTTTTGGCCTTTGGCGCTTTTGCCGGTGCAGGCATTACCGCCATGTTGGTATATAATCTTTCCAAAATCAATGGACAGGCCAATGTTTCGACCATGTTGCTCGCGGGTATTGCCATCAATGCAATGGCTGGCGCTTTAACCGGATTGGTTACTTATCTGGCCGACGAACAAAAACTCAGGAGCATTACCTTTTGGATGATGGGCAGCCTGGGCGGGGCAACCTGGCAAAATGTAAGCTGTTTATTTCCTTTCGTAATTATCCCTGTAATCGGGTTACCATTTTTAGCAAAAGGTTTAAATTTATTTGCAATTGGCGAAAATCAGGTCGAACTGATCGGCCTAAACCCCAACCGTATCAAAATAATGGTAGTGGTATTGGCTACTATGGCTGTTGGTGCTTCTGTTGCCGTTTCGGGCATTATCGGTTTTATTGGCTTGCTCATCCCCCACCTTACACGTTTGTTGGGCGGAGTGGACCATCGTTTTGTGCTTCCTGTTTCGGCATTAATGGGCGCATTGGTACTTACATTGGCCGATATGGTTTCGAGATTGATTGTACAGCCGATTGAATTGCCAATTGGCGTGGTTACCGCTTTAATGGGCACACCCATATTTTTATATATCCTCATTAAAGACAAAAAGAAATTAGTTAATTAAATATCGGTTTATGCTCAGAGTAGAATCCATCAGCTATAAATTAAACAACAGGCCGCTTTTAAAAGATATCTCGTTCAGTATCAGGCCAGGCGAAATGGTTGCGCTTTTAGGGTCGAACGGTGCCGGAAAGTCTACCTTGATGCGCCTGCTTTCTGGTGAACGAAAGCCGGATAGCGGGCGAATCATGTTATACGGAGCAGATATTAAACATTATAACCGAAAAGTACTGGCCACCAAAAGGGCTTATCTGCAGCAGCACAACCCCATTACCATGGCCTTTAGCGTGAAAGAAATCATCATGATGGGCCGTTATGGTTTTAAAAGTTTATCATCGGCAAAAAATGATCAGCTTGCGCTTGCAGAAACGATGGAAATCTGCGGATTAACTGATCTTGCAGACCGATCAATGTTAAGTCTTTCAGGTGGTGAACAGCAGCGGGTACACCTGGCAAGGGTAATGGCCCAATTGTGGGACAATAAGGATTCTGTATTACTCTTGGACGAACCAACTAATAACATGGATCTTCAGTTTCAGCACCAAACCCTGGCCATAGCCGCTGCCATGGCAAAAAGGGGGTACATGATTATAGTGGTACTGCACGAAGTTAACCTGGCCGCACAGTATGCCAGCCGCATTATTATTTTAAAAGATGGTAGAAAATGGTGGGACGGAACACCTGTACAGGTACTTACCCCTCAGCATATGTATACCGCATTTGGCATCCATGCACAGGCCTATACAGACCAAAGTAGTCTAAAAACGGTTATTGTACCAAAGGAAATTAAACTTGATGCCGGAAAATTTAACACCAATCTGAAAACGACACAACAACCCATATATAAGTTAAAAACTATCGAAACCGATGAATTAATCAACCTCCAATCTGTAAAGATTTAAATCTCCGCTACCTATGGAAAACATTCAAAAACTATTCAATACCGCACAAACTATTGGCCAGCTACCTAATTCGGCCTGTACCGACGCATTTAAAGAAACACTTTTAAAGGCAATAAACGAGTACTGTAGATTAAAACGCCTGTCCTTTTCCGAAAAAAGATTATGGATTGCGTTTAAACTGATGGAGGTAAGCGATTTTATTCATCCCGAATCACTTTGGCTAATGCTTAAGGAAGATAAAACACCCATCAGCATCGGTTGTGTATACACGAACCTAAAGCTAATGGAAGCAGCAGGTATAGCCGAAGCTCAAAGTGCAGGATCGAGACTAATCTTGTATAAGATCAGAGCCGCACATCACTAGGCAAAATGCCATAGTATTTTTTGAAAGCATTGGTAAAACTGGCCTGATGTTTAAAACCAACGTTTACGCCTACCTCGTACATATTTTTTCCTTCTTCTAAAATTAATCTTTTGGCCTCTTCCATTCTTAAACGGGTTACAAAATCGTAAATGGTACTGCCAAAATATTTTTTAAAACCTGTTCTCAATTTAAACTCATTAAGCAAGATCATTTTAGAAAGCTGTTTATGGGTTGGTGGATCGATATAATCGCGTTCCAGAATCTCCCTGGCTTCTTCAAGTTTTGGGATATCGCGATCAAGTAGCGACTCTCTACCGCCTTGTATATGCTGACTAAACTGCTCCAGCTGGTACATAATCAGTTCGGTAATCCGGGCATCGGTAAACAGGCGTTTCAATTCCCCATCCTGCCTGCAGGTGATAATCGCTTCGATTGATCTGCGCATTTCTGGCGTCATAAAAAGATCGTGTTCGGCAAAGGATGTCGAAATCCCTTTTTCCATCTCCTGCACAAATTGCTCATGTAATGGAGAGTACAGATCAACCAAACGCAAATAATAATCTTTAGAGAGTACGATTAAAAAATATACAAATTCTACATCGGGCTTCACATCATATGCTTCTTTTGCCGAGGGGATGTAGCGGATGTTATGCCTGCTCCGGCCGTATTTCGCCGATTGTTTACCGGCAGCGCCCGCACCGTTTTTATTGCTAAAAATAAACTGACAGGTAATGGCCTCTCCTTCTACCTCGGTAAGGATCCGGGCAGGTCCATCAAATTTCATCTCAGAATGCACCAAAAAAAGACCATTGGTAGAGAGCTGATAATTTTTAATGCCTACCGGAGCATCTTTAATGGTTATTGATTTTTCGGATAATCGGTGATCGGGAACATATTTATCTGGAATTTCTTCCATGAACAGAAAATCTTTCTGATGCTCTATTCTTGCCTTTACAATCATTTCCGGTCTAGGTTAATGTTTAATCATGGGATAGAACAAATATAACAATATTATTTATATCAATTCTAAATAAGAGCAATTAATCTACATTCTTTATAGTAAGATATAAATGGAAGATGGGATTAGCTAAGTCCTCAACCAGTATTGATTTTAGTATTGTTCGTTTTCGAACGAAAACTGTTCAATTATGGACATGTTTTGTTTCGATTTTATAAAAGAAGTATCCGAAATGAGTTCAAAGCAATACTCTCCATAAATGGCACAGACTTCGCAACTACGGAAAATAAACTAAAAATGAAGAGAATACTACTATTTGCACTTATGGTTTGTTCCATATTGTTTCAAAACATTTATGCCTGTACAGTGATCTCATACGCACTAAAAGGTGAGGCATATGCTGCAGCCAATGAGGATGATTATATGGGTTTTGCAAGGATCTGGTTTAATCCAAGAACTGCCGAGAGATATGGTTCGGTGTGTTTTGGACTTCCCGACCTACAGGCACAAGCTGCTATGAATGAGTATGGCCTGTTTTACGATTTTACCGCTCAGAATATCGATCCTACTAAATATCATCCTAAAAATATTTATAAAGGCGATCTTTTTTTTGAAATCCTTGGCAAATGTAAAACAGTAAAAGAAGCTCTTGTTTTCTTAGAAAAATACGATTACGCCATCAGCTCGCAAGTATTAATTGCCGATGCACTGGGAAATTCGGCCATCATCAATGCCGGGACCAAACTAATCAAATCCGACCATTACCAGATCAATACAAATTTTGATATTGGTAACCTAAAAACAAAAAACTATTCATGTAGAAGATATGATATCTCAGATGATGCCCTGAAAAATTCGAAAACCATAAATGTGCGTTTTTTACGCGATATCTTAAACCGCACCCGACAGGAGGGAAAACTATCTACCATTTATAGCAATATCTATGATCTTAAACGCGGAATCATTACGATATACCACTTTCACGATTTCGAACACCCTTATGTAATCGATTTAAAGAAAGAACTGGCCAAAGGCTACAGGCTAGAAAAAATAAGCGATCATTTCGCTACAGGTTTTGCCTATGAGCAGTTTTCAATGAGCGATCGGGCCATGTACCGTAAGGAAATGATTTTGGATGAGATTAACAAAAATGGAGTACAGCCTACTCTCAACCATTACTTCGATTTAGGCAGAAATGCAGTTAAAAGGGATAGTACCATCAATGGTGTACTACTGGAGGTTGGCGTTCAATTGATTAAAGATAGTTACAACAAACATGCTAATGGCGGGATATGGGAATATTGGTTCGCAATGCCAGGTGGTTTTAAAATAGAAAGCTTTAATGACAAACGATTAAAAGCTGCGGCAGAAATTTTCGATAATTTAAGCGCCGAAAAAGGAATTGACACCAAGCTGAAGAACTTTATTTTTGAGTTAAGCGCTTATGTTAACCTCCTTCAGGGCGATCAAAACAAGGCAAAAGAATATTATAGAATAGCCGCAAACAATAGCGCCAATACCTGGCCGATATCCTTCAACAGGGCAAAAAAAATGCTGGCCATTTTATAAAACGACAAAATACCGGTTACATGCTAAAATTGAGGAGTACATAACAGCTAGCGACCAGATCAGGATAAACAAATTTATTAAAACGATAAATTTTATATATCTGCTATCGAAACCGTAATAGCCTCGGAGTCTAAACTGTTGTTCACCTCCGTTTCCTAACAGTTCCCCCATTAAACATTGCGGCTTAATATTGCTGCGTACGCTACCAGTACAATACAGATAAATGAGGCGATGGTTCTGATCCGGTGGAATAAATTCCAGCTTGGCTCGAATTTTTGGCGCAATGCAGTTAGTTCTGTTGCATCAAGTTTACCAAGATCTGCCCCATCCAAAAGGTTATTAAGGGGTACATTACCAATTATGGTAACCAGAAAAACACCACCAAAGTATAATAAGGTTGCCGCCAAAAGCAGGTAAAACACCATAGGCTGTTCTCTAAAAAACCAAACACTTATGGGTAATATAACTAGCGTACCCATAAAAGAAATAAAAAATAACGGATTTAAAATAGCCCGGTTTATTGATTGCATAGCCTGTAAAAAGGAAGCATCAGAAAGACGCGCCAAGCCTGGAATAACCGAACAGGAGTACGCATAAAAAAGACCACCAATAAGTGCAGTAGAAACTGTACTCAACAAAAGAACCAAGGTTTTGAAATTCATAAACAATTGCTTTAAATGTATCCGTACTCTTAAGAGCGTGACGAATTTAAGCAAAAACGTTATCTGAAAAAAAATAAATCCCATCTAAAAAAGAGCGCCAATTTAGATAAGAAAGAGAGATAATCCAGATATGAAAAGTTAATAGGTAGATGTTAAATAAAAAATTTTAATGTTTACTGCTCCCAAACAAACGCCGTCTAAATTAAAATTCTACATTTTCATTTATTGTAAACGAAGATCGTATTCTGTTCTTATTTTCAGTACCGGGTTACATAGATAGGTCTGTTTTCGTTACAGATCGGTGCAAATGTTAGTCAAAGCCCATATTTAGAACTACAATATCAGTAGCCTGGCATCCCACCTGCCCTTGTTCTAAATTAAAGCGGACTTTGGTTCCTACAACTAAAGAACGACGGTAAATCCCTATCAATTTCTGGTTATCTGCATAAACCATTTCCTTTCCATCATCGGGTGCAATAAATCCGAAACCTCGTATCGGATTATACCATTTAATCACTCCTGTATACATCATAAAGCACTTTTTTAATTTAAATTAGCCAACAGAAAGAAACTTTACAGCGAAACAGGATAAAACGTTCTATTTTCGGTATAAAAAGGTGTAATTTCGTTATATATACAATGAAGATTAACAAATGATTAGGTGTATAGCCATTGATGACCAGCAAAACTCGATTTCAGGGCTTGAAAAATATATTGCGAATACCCCAAACATGACACTTCTGGCGAGTTACACCGATCCAGTAGTGGCCCTGAACGAACTTAAAAAGATTGACCAGGTAGATGTGATATTTATGGATATTCAAATGCCACAGATTTCGGGCCTCGAACTTTCTAAAGCAATCCGCTCGAAAACCAGGAAACTGATATTTACCACCTCTCATGAGGAATATGCCTTTGAAGCATTCGAAGCAGAAGCAGATGCATATTTACTTAAACCTTATGGTTATGCTAAATTTGCCTTAACGGTAAACCGTGTTTTTGAGAAAGAAATAGAAAATATAGGGCAGGAAACTCATTTTTTGGTCAAAAATAAATCAGAAGACCACAAAGCGGTTTTAGTTCACTATGCCGATATAATTGCTTTTGAAAGTTTTCACAACTATATCAAAATACATACAAAAGAGAAAATAATTATTGCTTATTTAAGTTTGAAAGACGTTAAAGAACAACTGAACCTTAAAAAGGGCTTCATCCAGCTGCATAGGGGTTATATTATTTCCATCAATCATATTTTACATGTAGAGGGAACAAGAGTAACACTTTCAAACCACACCAGCTTTACTGTTGGCGACCTTTACTACAATGATTTTCGTGATTTCTTCACCGATAAACTTATTACGAGTAAACGGAATAAATAACTTTTAGGATAGATAAAGGACAAAGACCTAGACTGGCACATAAAAAGAAATCCCACGTAAAACGCGGGATTTCTTTTTAAAAGCGAAAAACAAATTATTTAGCGCTATTTTTTTTATCAGTTACTTCAGCTCTAATCTCTTGGGCCAAAACTTTTAGCTCTTGCATTGCTTTACGTACACGTGTACCTGCTGCAGCATTACCACCATCATAAAATTTAGTTACATCTGCTTCAACAGAAGAGATTAGATCTTGCACTTTTTTAAATTTGTCCATAATTTTTCTTTTATAGGGATGATAAACATCCATTAATTAAATATATTTCCTTTCCGCTTGCAATAAACGGGCCGCAAAACTATTGTTTTTTATAAATTAAACAAACGTTTATGCTAAATCATTATTGCGGAATAGTATAAAAGCAACAGTAATAGCAGCAATATCAGCCTATTTTTAGCCAAAAAATTTCATTCTTAGCATTTTGTACATCAAACATTTACGATAACATAATTTACAATGAAGGTAACTTAATTTAACAATTATGTTTTATCTTGGTTGGAAATATGCAATCTTTAAACCTGCTCGTTAGTACCAGTTGTCTATTCTTACTTTTATTCTCTATGCATCTTTTTTTCGCAAAAAAAGGGAATAAACTGCTTAACATTCTTCTTTCGGTTATATTTTTTGCCCGGTTTGGACAGATTTTAACCTCACTGCTCTTTAAATCGGGCCAACCTAATGCTTTAGCCTTTTTTCATCAAACTTTTACACCGTTTTATTATGCTGCCCCAGCTTGCTTTTACCTTTATATAACAGGCTTTCTTCAAGATCGTAAAAGTTTACAAAAAATAGAATGGCTTCATTTTGTACCAGCTTTGTTGGCTGTTATCCACGTTATCCCCTGGCATTTCTCTGCAACACTCAATTGGGAATTGATAGGAAGCCAATTAGCTGAAAATGGTTACTTCTCGCTAAAAACAAAAAGTGGCCTGTTTCCTCCATATTTCCATTACTTATTTAGGCCAATACTGGTATTTGGTTATTTGTGCCTTACCTGGATTGCAGTACTCCGTTTAAAAAACAAACCACAACAGATACTCGAAGGTGAAGGCAGAAAATGGATCATCTTTTTTCTCCGGATTGCGACCTTTTTCCAATTGTTTAGTTTAGTGCCTATTATTTTAAGAAGCTTACACATCCCATATGTTAATGCTTATTTTATTGTGCTCAATTGTTTGGCTTTATTAGTCATTTTGTTATATGCGCTTCACAAGCCTTATATTTTTTATGGCTACTTACTGGTGGCTGTTGATTGGACTAAAAAAATTGCAACCAAGAAAACTGAAACTGATTCCCCATTAGCTCCTTTATCAGAAGAAGATCCAAAACGTACACCTACAGCTGTCAAAAAAATTAATCTTTTAAATGCGCAGCTGTCTGACTACGCCCTTGCCATGAAAGAAATAATGGAAGGAGAACAACTTTACCTGGTGCACGATTTTCAGATTATCGATCTGGCGGCAAAACTTAACCTCCCGATCCACCATTGCTCTTTCGTAATCAACAAACATATTGGCAAAAATTTCCGCGACTGGATAAACAGCTACCGGGTTGATCATTTTTTAAAACAGTATCCGCTCAAATCGGATAAAATAACGATCGAAGCCATTGCTTCAGAAGCTGGTTTTAAAAGTCTGGCTACATTTTATAATGCATTTAAAAAAGAAACGGGCTTAATGCCAACCACCTATTTTGCACAGGAATTAAGCCGTTAACCTGTTATTACCCCGTTTTTTACTCTAACGATCGTATCGTTAGAGGCCACAACCAGGCTGTATTTCTCTAAACATTGAAATACCAGATATCTTTGGTTTCTGATCATCATCTGAGTATGTTACTTCAAATGAGTATGCTTTAATCCATTTCTCAGCAATCTAAACAAGCCTTAACTATGCCTTATTCAACATCGTTTTTACGCCCGCTTTTCGATTATATTGAGCAATTCTATCCATTATCTGAAGCCTTTAAGGCCGAACATGAAAGATCTTGTAAACTTATCCATGTTAAAAAGAATAAACACATTCTTTCGCCAATAGACAATAATGCTTCGCTATATTTTTTGGTACATGGACTCGTTCGTGGCTTTGTACGAGATGGTAAAAAAGACATTAGCACCTGGTTTAGCTGTGGAAATGAATTAATTGGCGCTATACGTCATCCCGATCAGCAGCCCGATCATTCGATAGAGTATCTCCAGGCCCTGGAAGAATGTCAACTCATCTGTATCCCATATACCCTAATCGATTCGATGTATGCAAACTATCCAGAGGCCAACCTAATCGGCAGAAAGCTATTGGCGCTTCATTATTATGCTGCATCAGAAAGATCAATCCTGGCCAGGATACCAAAAGCAATGAGCAGGTACCGCAAACTCCAGGAAAGCGATTTGGATATCAACAGGATACCGCAGCGTTATCTGGCCAGCTACCTTGGCATGCGTTTAGAAACCCTAAGTAGAATCAGAAATAAAGTTTTAACACTTGATTACCGGTTGTGCTCTTAATTTAGGCACAAATATTCAGTCCTTTATCATTCAATTCTTTGTCTTTTTTCCTTTCCGCTTCTTTTACTAAATTTGCGGCAATGATTTTATATAAAACCAACGAAGAAGTAGAACTGATGCAGATCAGTGCCCTACTGGTGAGCGATACCCTTGCAGAAGTAGCTAAGATATTAAAGCCAGGCGTTACAACCCTTGAGATTGATAAGATAGCCAACGAATTTATACTTGATAACGGCGCCATACCTTCCTTTTACAACTATAATGGTTTTCCATTTCATATTATTACCTCGGTAAACGATGTGGTTGTACATGGCTTTCCAACTAAAGATGAGCTCAGAGATGGTGATATTATCTCAGTAGATGTGGGTACCATAAAAAACGGTTTTCACGGCGATCATGCTTATACTTTTATCATCGGCGAAGTATCGCCAGCGATACTGAACCTGGTAAAAACAACTAAAGAATCGCTCTTTCTTGGAATTAAAGAAGCTGTTGTGGGCAAACGCATTGGCGATATTGGTGCAGCTATCCAAAATCATAACGAAAAGCAGGGTTACGGCGTAGTGAGAGATCTGGTAGGCCATGGCTTAGGTAAAGATATGCACGAAGATCCACAGGTGCCAAATTATGGCCGAAAAGGCAATGGTTTACTCTTAAGAGAAAACCTGGTAGTGGCCATAGAACCTATGATAAATATGGGCAAAAAGGACGTTTTTCTAGATGAAGACGGCTGGACAATCAGAACTGCTGATGGAAGTCCATCTGTACATTTTGAGCATGATGTATGCGTGAAAAAAGGGGAAGCACTTATTCTTTCTAATTATGCCCCTATTGAGGCTGCAGAAAAGCAGAACAGCAATCTTAATACGTCTTATTACTAAATAGCAATATAATGGGCGCATGGAGATTTTAGGGAGATCAGCTTCTCAAAAAACTCCATGTAACCATCTGTCTTATTACACCAATATTGCATCTGAAACTATCTCTTCAGCATTATCGTTTAATAATATTTTAACCGTTTTTAGGGTAGACTCCGCAATTTCCGTTAAAGCCTCTTGCGTAAAAAAAGCCTGATGCCCGGTAAGCAAAACATTCGGAAAACTAATTAATCGCTGAATATCATCATCACCAATAATACTTCCTGAAAGATCTTTAAAAAAGAGCTGTTCTTCCTGTTCGTACACATCAATTCCCAGCGCCGCAAGTTGACCTGTTTTCAGTGCCTCAATCACTTCACGTGTATTAATCAATCCACCTCTGCTTGTATTGATTAGCGTAACACCTTTCTTCATTGTGGATAAGCTATTTGATCCAATCAGATAATGGTTCTCTGGTGTAAGCGGGCAATGCAGCGAAATAATATCGGCTTCTTTAATCACTTCATGAAAAGGCAAATACTTTACTCCCCCACTTTGTAATGATTTATTCACAAAAGGATCCGAAGCCAGTACAGTACAGCCAAAACCAAGCATAATTTTACAGAAAGCAGCGCCAATTTTCCCAGTGCCGATTACCCCTACTGTTTTGTCAAAAAGATTGAAACCCATTAAACCTGAAAGCGAAAAATTCTGTTCGCGTACGCGGTTGTAGGCCTTATGGGTTTTACGGTTTAGGGTAAGCAACATGGCTACTGCATGTTCTGCAACAGCTTGTGGCGAATAAGCCGGAACGCGGCAAACACGGATCCCGTATTGTTTGACCGCATTCAGATCCACATTGTTAAAGCCTGCACAACGCAAAGCAATAATTTTCACCCCTTTTTGCGCCAATATGGCTATAACATCAGCCGTTAATTTATCGTTCACAAATACACAAACAGCATCAGTACCTACTTTTATCGCGTCAGCAATATGAGGCCCCAGATGAGTTTCCCAAAATTCTAATTCAAAATCATAATGTTTATTACAGCTTTCAAAAAATTCACGGTCGTAAGGCTTCGCAGAAAAAAATACAATCTTCATATCGTTAAAAATACGGATTAAATAGGATTTTGCCGTGCAGTTTTAACCTAAGGGATTAAAACGCTTACTTTCCAAAATCAAATAATAGCGTCCCCTTGAAAGTTTTTCCGTCTGTTTTGTTTTTCTGGCTTTGAGGTCCCAATAATAAAGCCGACTGAAACTTGGTCCCGATGGCACTTATCCCTTTTAAGAAACCAATACTCCCTTCTGGAAAGGCAGGCTCTACATTGTTGTTGCTTAATGCCGCAGCTTCACGTGCAGGCCTTAACATTTGCAGATAAGTATCCTGATCGGGTATATAAACCGTAAATGGGGCTTCCTTATTTTCTACAGTCACCCAGTTCACTTCGGCATGATAACCTTTAAACTCAGGGTAGCCCCAGGTTTCGCCAGTGATCGAATTATTATAATCCTTATGCCAAACCCCGAACTGCTGCCCTTTTAACCTGTTTTTCCAAACCCGGTACGGGCCCCGGCCAAGGTATTTCATTCCGGTAATTTTATCCTCAGGATAATTAAAGCTAATACCCATAAAATCAGCATCGCCATGCTGGTTAAATTGATATTCGAGTTTTACCAGCTTTCCGGTTTCAAATGTCCACTTCGCCTGCAAATCACCAGCACCCTGATAATCAGACTCTACGATATACTTTGCGCCTTCTGCTTGATGACTAAAATTTTTCAATTCGGTATTTACACCAGCCAACACCGGACCTTTTGACAAAGAAATAATGGTATTCCCCTTAACAACTTTCTCCAGATAACCTGTTGCTTTTTCAAAATAGTAGCTAACACCATCCTGTTTAATCAGGAGCGATTGGTTAGTTTCTTCGGCTTTTACTCCTGAACTGGACAGTGTAGTTTCTTGCTTCTCTGCAATCAAACGGGCAGTTTTTATCGGCCAGCTCCAGGTAAATATTTCCTTCTTATCAGCCCCATAAGCAGTTAGATATAAAGCATCACTTTGTGCCCACGATTTTGGCAAAGCCAGATCGAGCATACCCTTTGCGCCAGGCTTAAGCTTAGCAACCGTTGCGCCACGGGCATTTACGATAGCTTTTGTTCCTGCTGTGTTAGCAGATGGGAAATTAAGCAATTTCCATTTAAAAGTACATTGATCAAGATTGGTAAAATTGAAACGGTTCTCGACTGCGATTTTACCATTAAAATCACTGTCAATTTTTGGCAGATCGACAAAAACCGGAGACCATATCTCTTTTATGGTGTAAAAACTGGCTTCCTTTTCGCGATGTGGGCCAATAATTCCGTCAGGCGCATGGTTTCCATCACCATCATAAATGCCGTTTTTATCTGTACGGATTACGTTTTCATCCACCAAAGCCCAGATAAAACCACCGGCACCATGCGGGTGAATCAACATTTGATTCCAGAAATCATCTAAAGCCGCACCAGCACCACCATCATAAAGCGCATGCATAAATTCAGTCGGAAAGAAAACCTCCTTCCCTGATGTAGCAGCCTTAACCATATAATTATAATCCGGATAATGTTTGGTGTCGGTTCCGTTAAACTTCTCCCATGGGTGAATTACGGTCCGTTTCTGTGGATCGTATAATGCATAATCATTATCAAGATCGGTATTAAAGCCTCCCTCGTTGCCATTGGCCCAAAAAATAATAGATGGATGGTTTACATCTCTGATTACAAGCTCTTTTACTAACCTGTGCCCTACTGTATTATCGTATTTTGCCTGCCAGCCCGTTAATTCATTAATCACATACAGTCCTAACGAGTCGCAGATATCCAAAAACTCAGCATCGGGTGGATAATGCGACATGCGAACGGCGTTCATATTCATTTCTTTCATTAACCTCACATCCATTAAATGTACCTCGCGACTTAATGTACGTCCGCTTTCGGGCCAAAAGCTGTGGCGATTAACACCTTTTAAAACCATTTTCGAACCATTCACATAAAAACCATCGCCATTACGCAGTTCAAGCGTACGAAAACCGAACTTTTGTTTTACCTGATGAATAATTTTCTGTTTATTTTTGATCCGCACAGCCACCTGATATAAATTGGGGAATTCGCTACTCCATAATAAAGGATTTGAGAAAGTAGCCTTCAGGGTCTGCATACCATTCACTAAATCCGCTTTTACAGTAAATGCTTTTCCCACATTTTCGCCGGTTAATTTTTTAACCTGGGCTTCAAGAATATCATCTGCAGCCAAATTTTGCCCATAAACATCAAGCTGAAAAGTTCCATCGGCCTTAGCATTAACCGCAACTCTTTCTATAAATTTATTTGGTACAGTTTCCAGGTAAACCGGGCGGAAAATGCCACCAAAAATCCAAAAATCGCTCGTTCTTTCGGCTTTATTAATCGACGCATTTGCCGATACTTTATCAACCGTAACTTCCAATAGGTTCTTCTGTCCGGGTTTTAACAGTGCGGTAATATCATATTTAAACCGATAAAATCCGCCCTTGTGCAGGTCTCCGGCCAGCTTTCCGTTAATACTAACCTTAGTATCGGTCATGGCGCCTTCAAAAACCAGGAATACTTTTTTCCCTGTTATTTTACCAATCAGAAATTCATAACGATAAATGCCCTGTTCGCTGGCTTTAACCTTATCGTGTCCATAGTTGTAAGTTCCAAAGCCCTGTAATTCCCAGTTAGATGGTACCGGTATTTTAGTCCATATGCCACTTTTACGACCTGCAGTACAATAAAAATCCCATTGTTTGGTATGGTCTTTATCTGTTCCTGAAAGATAGGTTTTAGTAGTTTCCTGCGAAAAGCCCGCGAAAGAAATCAATAGCAACAATACAGGTATTAATCTTTTGATCATGATATATTTGGTATAAGCATTAAAACAGCGTCAGCTTTCAACCAAAAATAATGGTTTTGGATTTATTAAACTGAACGTTTACAAGATAATGGAATTTGTACTTAAATGAGACTGAATAACCAGCATTTTACATCTTTAATCTTTCAGGGTTTTAAAAACATTAAAAATTTAATAATTTTACTAAGAAGCCTAACTGATCCGCTATGAAAAACAACAAACTATCCGAACTTAGCCTAACCGAATTAAACAAACAGAAAAAACAATTGAGCGGCCTGTTAATTGGAGGTGCTATTTTGATGTTGTTTCTGTTTGGTGCACTTTTATATCTGATTATTAAAAAACAAAACTTTGTGCTCCTAGCCGTTATTCCGGGCTGTATGCTCGCTTGGTTACCCGTTGCAATTAAATTAAGTCAATTAAATACTGAAATAAAATTACGGGGTTCAGAAACAAACTCAGGCCTGTAAAAACTAAAATGGAAACAACAAATTTAAAAGATGGCGACTACTGCGTTGTGGTTAAAGGAAAGCATTCCGGTAAGTTTGGCAAAGTAAGCGACATAAACACCAGTAAAACAGGCCACATAACTATTACTGTAGAACAAGATAATACTGTAAAGTTTAAAACCCTTGGCCGGAATGTAGTACTGAAAGCGCATACTAAATAAATACCTGAATTAAGATGGCAATCCAATCCTAAATACCATCCATCATTAGCTTTGATCTTCCATTCGGCCTGATAGCCAAGGGAAAGGAATCGAAAGCCATCACATCAATAGCTAAAATAGCCAAAATTAGTAACATGTTGATTACGCTGAACAGGGTTAACGCGCTGCTCCGTACTTTTATGCCACACACGAATAAATTCATGAGGGTTTTTACTAAATCGATTTTGCCATTCCTGCTCTTTGCGGGTATTTTTATAAATAGTAACGCACAAAATTATGCCATAAAGGGTATAGTGTTAGATACTGCAGGTTTGCCATTACCTGGTGCAGTAGTCAGGATTAAATTCGGTGCCGACAGTATAGGCACCTCCGCCAATCCCGATGGCACATTTGCGTTGGATAAGATTAAATCTAAACAGTTTACCTTATCAGCAGCTTTTATCGGCTTCGATACTTTTATTAAACAGTATCAGATCGAAAAGGGTAATATGTTAAACATCACCGATATCAGGCTTAAACCATCATCGAATACACTTGAGGGCGTAGTCATTTCGGGCGTTCCTCCTGTTAAAGTAACCGAAGATACCGTGAGTTTTAGCGCCAAGGCCTTTCCTGTTAGAGATGGCGATGCTGTTGACGAAGTGCTGAAAAAACTACCCGGTATTAAGGTAGATAAGGATGGGAATGTAACCAGTCAGGGATCGCCTGTAACCAAAATACGTGTTAATGGTAAAGATTTCTTCGGAACAGATGTAGCCACAGCCATTAAAAATCTTCCTGCCGATATTATCAAAAACCTTCAGTTTATAGACGATTATGGCGACCAGGCCAAACTTACAGGCATTAAAACAGGCGAGCCGGAAAAGGTGCTGAACCTGACCATTGAAGAAGATAAAAAGAAAGGTTATTTTGCCAGGGCCTCTGCAGGTTTGGGCAACGCCGGTCGCTATAATACCAATATACGGGGAAATAGCATGAAGGGCGAACGGCAGATTTCATTCGATGGCACTTCGGCCAATGCCAATATGCGTGGTGGTGGCGGCGATGGTATTACTACCAGAAATGTTGCCGGGCTTAACTATAAAAATGAGTTTAACACCAAACTATCTGCAGATGCCGGATATAATTTTAACAACAATAAAAACAACACCATTAGTTCTACCTATACACAAACCGTTTTACAAGATGCAGGACAAAATCCGCTGAGCAGACTTGAAGATGCCCGAAACAACAGTAAGAGCGATAACTATAGCCATTGGTTTGGCGGTAATTTGGAGTATAAAATAGATACCATGAATTACCTTAAAATTTCTCCGAATTTTTCCTATAATACCAATAGTGGCAATAATACAGGTAGCTCGCTTATTACTCAGGATACCTTGTCTACCCGAAGAGAAAGCAATAATTTCAGTAATCCGAATAACCTGAATGCCCGTACCAACATATTTTACAACCATAAATTTTCGAAGAAAGGCCGGAACCTGAGTTCCTGGAGTAACATTAATTACACCAACGGCGAAAATTATGGCAATGTATATAACAAGTATTTCAATTTTGAGGGTAAAGGAATCGATTCGGCACAAAACCTGCTGAACAACCAGAATAACCGGAATTTAGGGCTTAACATTGGGGCATCATACATGGAGCCGCTTTGGAAAAAAACCTTTTTAGAAGTAAACTACAGCTGGAACCGATCATCAACAAATAATTCAAGAGATACTTATAACGTAGTTGAAGGCAATGAAGTGTTTAATCCAAACCTTAGCAATATTTACGATTATCAGTTTATCACCAATAAAGTCGGGTTAAATTACAGATATATCGGCGAAAAGCTGAACTATACACTGGGCATTAACGCACAGCCGGCCTTACTTCAGGGGCAGAATTTAAGTAATAATATTGAAACCGTTAACCGTACTTTTAACCTCATTCCTTCTGGTCGGTTCTCGTATAAATTTTCTAACCAACAATCGCTGGATATGAATTACTGGGGCAGAAATAACCAACCTGGATTCTTACAATTGCAACCTATATCCGACAATTCGAACCTCCAGAACGTGGTTACGGGTAACCCTAATCTAAAGCCCGAATTTATCCACAGTATCAATGCCCATTACAAACAAGCCGATTGGAGTGCAGGAAAAGTAATTATGGCCAATTTCAAGTACGAACGTACTAACGATAAGGTTGTAACCACTAAAGAGCGTGTACCAGGTACTGTTAATCAGCTTACGAGTTACATTAATACAGATGGATACTATACTTTACAGGGCGATTACGACATTAGTAAACCACTTTCGGCAGAGCGGAAGTTTACCATTGGCTATTCTGGTTCGGGACAACTGAACAACAACATTACTTTTACCGATAATAGCAGAATAGAAGCACGTAATATGGCCTGGCGCCAGGAACTCGAGTTTAGGGTAGACCTGAAAGATATCGTAAATTTTGAGGTAGAAACCTCTTATTCGCAAAACCTGACCAAGTATTCGAATGATACGTTTACCGACCGCCAATCTAACCGTTTCGAGTGTGGGATAGAAGGACGCAATTATTTCTTTAAAGACCTTACTCTGGGCTACGATTTCACTAAACAGATTAACTCAGGTTTTGATAACACTGCGGTGCGCAATCCAACATTGCTTCGTTTATCAATGGAATATAAGTTTATGAAGAACGATATGGCCGCTATCCGTGTAGAAGGATTCGATCTTTTTGATCAAAACTCAGGGATATCAAGAGATGTGTTCGATAACGTAATTGTGGATAAGCAAGTTAACCGATTGGGAAGGTATTTTATGTTATCACTCATCTATAGGGTGCGTAAATTTGGTGGTTAAGATTAGCTTACATTTTTTTTACGAGGAAGAGAGATTAAATATCATCTGCGCTTATCTTCTAAAAATTGCCTGGCTATTCAGAGACAGATTTTAAATCCAAAAAAACATTGGTCAAGGTAATGAACGGCCGTTTGGTACGGACTGACAAGGGGTTGCAGGAAGTTCATTTCGGGCCATTACCCGGCAGGAGATTTTCCGATAACGACTCAACATTTATACGCTGAAAACTCTCCGAAAATTTAGATAATAAATATAGTTAACGACACAAAGAAAAGTTGAAACTTAGATCATCTTAATATAGATAACACACACAAATACTTGATTATCAATCATTTACCAATACAAAAAATACATCTGCCTGTAAATCAAATTTTTACATCAAAAAATCTGCAATACGAAAACTAAAATAACAGCGGTGTTTATCTCGCTCGTATGTTGATAACTCGCTGGATATTGAACCATTTAGCACCTCATATTTGATGAGTGAATATTTGAGAAGACGGTTTTTTGCATGCTGTCGCTTATCCAAATGTGGTTTTGCAATAGCACCGGAGGTAAATGCGAGTGCTGGTTACGCAAAATAACTGTTCGGGTGTTAAGTCTTTCGATTAATGCTAATCTGCACTAGCCGGAAAAAGTACGGTCCGGTTGGATGCCTGGAAATCAGCTTGGCTGGCTATTTGACTCTTAAATCACCTCATGTTTTTTCCACGATAGGAATATTTGATGGTACAAGATTAATTGCTTTTACTTTGCGATTCCTGAATGATTTCAGATGCAGTTTTACGTCTGGAAGCTGAAACCCAATTTTTGAGTTCCGATTGGCTAAAGTACAATCGCCTGCCCGGCTTGCTTACCGGTATTTCCATTCTACTGACTTTAGAGTATAGGGATTGCACGGAAACCTTCAGGTAGTCAGCAGCTTCCTTTACAGTTAAAAGATCATTCGATCTGTCTTCCACTGGATTAAGATCTGATACCAGTTCTTCGATCCGTTCCACTTTTTCAAATAACTGACGGATAATTTCAGGAAGTTTCTCAAAGCCAAATGGTTCCATAGCAAATTTAATTTACCGCAATTTTGTGCATTACTTTACTGGTATTATCCAATATTGGGGGGATTGGACTATTGGTGTACTAGGCGCAAATCGAGCAGCGCCTCTGAGGATTTGCACTCGATTAAATAATGTTTATTTTAAATCACTATGATGACTGATTGAAGCACCTTTGGGGGTCCCAAATCAAATTAATATCGTCGTCAGATATAGCCCAAATCGCTCAAATCGCAGCATTATTTGTAAAACTTGAAAATTCAGAAAAAGGGTCAAATGACTAATTTCATTAGGATTTCTAATTTTCAATAAAAACTAAGGAATATGAAAATAGCAGATTTATAGTTAAGAGTAAGCACCGATGAACAAGCTGAAAAAGGATACTCCCTAAATAGTCAAAAACAAATACTTGAAACCTACTGTCAAATTAACAACATTAAAATCAGAAAGATATTTACTGAAGATTTTTCTGCGAAGACTTTTAACCGTCCCGAATGGAAACAAGTAATCGAATTTCTAAAGAAGAACAAAAATGAATCGGACCTGCTCTTGTTCAGCAGATGAGATCGCTTTAGTAGAAATACAAGTGATGCCTACCAGACTATAGCCATATTAAAAAAAATGGGTATTGAAGCGCAAGACATAGAACAGCCTCTCGACTTAAATGTTCCTGAGAATAAATTGATGCTGGCTATATATCTCGCCATGCCCGAAATCGAAAATGATCGGAAAGGATAATATACTTTATGGGATAAAATTAGCTAAATTTAACTTAGTATGCAGGTAGCGAGATAAGATCATAAATTGACGAAATATCATGAATAGACAACAGCTAAAAACACTGCAAAAGCATAATCATCAGCAAATTAATGAGTGGCACAATATTGGAAATAGAGTATTTGCCGACAATATTTGCTTATGAAATAAAACATGGAGATGATGAACACAGAAAGTATAGCTAATCACCCTACTGTTAACATTGGGATCAAAAAATTCCATAACGGGCACTTTGCAGATATGGAAGATGTTCTCGCAATCGAGGAACCTTTGGAAATCAGATTAGCATACGGCCCGGTAGGCGACCGCAATGTTTCAAATATTTCGGTAACCATGCGTACCCCAGGCTCGGATGAAGAGCTAGCAATAGGTTTCCTATTTACTGAAGGCATAATTTCAGGCCGAGAACAGATCTCACAGGTAGCACACCTTTTCATTGCCTGCAGAGAGAATAAACAAAATACCATTTTGGTAGATCTAAGTGAAAATGCCATCCCGAGATTACCGGAAATAGAGCGGTCTTTTTATACGACATCAAGTTGCGGAGTTTGTGGAAAAGGCTCTATAGAGGCAATCAGAACAGTCGGCAATGCGAAAACAGAAGAAGTTGAATTATTCAAGATAGACATCGGAACACTGATTGCATTGCCAGAGCGACTTCGGGCAGAGCAAATGGTATTCAGAAAGACGGGAGGTTTGCATGCTTGTGCTTTTTTCGATAGAGATGGCAGGCTATTACTGGTCCGGGAAGACGTTGGTAGGCACAACGCCCTTGATAAGCTAATCGGTGCTGGATTGGAAAATGGAACTGTCCCAATGGATAATGGGATACTTATGCTAAGTGGGCGCGCAAGTTTTGAGCTGATCCAAAAAGCGGTTATGGCAGGAATTAAGATCGTGGTAGCTGTAGGTGCACCCTCAAGCCTGGCGGTCGAGTTATCCAAAGAATTCAATATTACACTTATAGGATTTATCCGCGAGGATCGCTTTAATATATACGCTTCGCCGGAGAGAATAATTTTTGAATAAAATGAAGATAAGAATCAAGGAACAATCAATCAGATTTAGATTGACACAAAGCGATGTCAGGAACCTGCATGCAAAGGGGGAGCTGGAAGAGCATACAGATTTTCTTACCGGCAGATTTACGTATGCGATTGCGGAGTCCGAGGTTGGAAACCTATCTGCAACGTTCGAAAATGGGAGGATTACACTTCAGATCCCAAGAGAGATGATCAATGAACTCGAATCGACGGATCGGGTGGGTTTTTCCGGAAATACGGGAACATTGAAGCTATTGATCGAAAAGGATTTCACCTGTCTTGACAATACAATGGAGGATCAGAGTGATAATTATCCAAATCCGCTATTAGCTTAAGAATCGTTATGGAAAATAAAAAAATAGATAGCGTACCTTCAGCGGAGAACCCGTATAAGCTTCTCAATCTAAAGGTTGTCCCCGCAAAAAAATGGGCTGCCGGTATCCCTGCGGTGTTGGCGGCCATGGCAGATCTGGTAGAAGAAGATATCCCCTTCCGCGGAATGCGGGCACTATTGACCATGAACCAGAAAGGCGGCTTCGACTGCTCAAGCTGTGCCTGGCCGGATCCTGATGATGAGCGTTCGGTAGTTGGAGAATATTGTGAGAATGGTGCAAAGGCACTTGCTGAGGAGGCCACTTCTAAAAAAGTTACAGCAGATTTCTTCGCCTCCAATTCGGTGTATGACCTTGCAAAACTCACCGATTTTGAGATCGGTAGAAAAGGGCGTCTTACCGAACCGATGTACCTTCCTAAAGGAGGAACACATTATGAGCCAATAAGCTGGGATGATGCATTCAAGAAAATCGCAACGCACCTGAACGGACTTAAATCTCCAGATGAGGCAGCGTTCTATACTTCTGGCAGAACAAGTAATGAGACTTCTTTCCTTTATCAGCTTTTTGCAAAGGAATTTGGCACCAACAATATGCCTGATTGTTCGAATATGTGTCATGAGACTAGTGGAACTGCACTGGCATCGACCATAGGCATTGGAAAGGGAACAGTAAAACTGAGTGATCTTTATGACACCGATGTTATCGTGATCATTGGTCATAATCCAGGAACGAATGCGCCTCGAATGATGAGTGCGCTGGAGAAAGGAAAGGCTAATGGCGCAAAGATTATCGCCATTAACCCCTTGCCTGAGGCAGGTCTTATGGGGTTTAGAAATCCCCAACAGCTAAATGGGGTGCTGGGAAGTGGCGTACAGCTTGCAGATCTTTACCTTCCAGTAAAGATAAACGGTGACATGGCTCTGCTGAAAGCCATAGAACTTTTACTTCATCAGGCTGAAAAGGCCGAGCCTGGAAGGATATTTGATTTAGAGTTTATTGAAAACAATACTGTGGGTTTCCAGGATTATATTTCACAGTTCGAAAACTACGATGCTGGCAAGCTCGCTGAATCGGCTGGAGTTTCTTTGGAGCTTATCGAGTCGGCAGTAGAAATGCTCAAATACAAAAAAAGAATAATTTTCTGCTGGGGAATGGGACTTACCCAACAGCCCAACGGAGTAGAGATGCTCAAGGAAATCGTTAACATTGTACTATTAAAAGGCAGTATAGGAAAGCTTGGAGCTGGGTTGTGTCCGGTAAGAGGACATAGCAATGTCCAAGGCAACAGAACTATGCTCATCAACGAAAAGCCTACTGTAGCGCAACTTGACAGGATTAAAGAGGTATTCGGATTTGAACCGCCAAGAAAACATGGTTTTGATGTTGTAAATGCGATCCATGCGATGCATGATGGAAGGCTCAAGGTATTCTTTGGAATGGGTGGAAACTTTATTTCCGCAACACCTGATACCTCTTATACAGCAGCGGGAATGAGAAAGCTTGACCTGAGTGTCCATGTATCCATTAAGATGAACCGGAGCCATTTGGTACACGGAAAAGAAGCGCTCATTCTTCCAACCCTTTCCAGAAGCGATAAAGATATAGTAAATGGGGAGGCCCAGTTTATAAGCACAGAAAACTCTATGGGCGTTGTTCAGTCATCAAAAGGGATCCTTGTTCCGGTATCCGACAGGCTAATCAATGAGACCCAGATCGTGTGCAGAATGGCCAAAGCTACACTTGGTAAGAGATCAGTAGTAGATTGGGATAAATACCATGACAGCTACGATGAGGTGAGGGATATAATAGAAAAGTGTGTACCTGGATTTGAAAACTATAATCAGAGAGTGAGGGAAAAGGGTGGTTTTTATTTGCCAAATGCAGCCAGAGACGGTAAGTTTATAACCGAAAAATATATTGATAAAGCTCCCTTTACAATCAGCCAAGTTCCCAACAATAAGCTTGAAGATGGAGAATACCTAATGGCAACAACCAGAACCCATGACCAATTCAACACTGTTGTTTATGGATTGGAAGACCGGTACCGTGGGATAAAGAACGAGCGCAGAGTCATTTTTATGAATGAAGAAGATATACAAAAGGCTGGCTTTAAAAATGGCGATAAAGTAGATCTCTACAATTACGATGATGGCATAGAGCGAATTGCCCCATTATTTGTGATAGTCTCCTATAGTATTCCTAGGGGCAATACGGTAACCTATTTTCCGGAAACCAATGTACTGGTATCTGTCAACAATGTTGTTGGAGAAAGCAATATGCCCGCTTCAAAGTTCGTTCGAATAAAGATCAAAAAGCATGTTCCAATCATCAGCGAATAGTTACCATATTGCCCTTCTTCTTGAAGTTATTTCCCTAGCTGACTTCTAAGTGCAAGTTGTCGACCGTGAATAGCCAATGCTCTCGCATGCCCTATTTGCTGATCATTCCATATCTTGAGCGATGACTGCAGATTATAAGTATCTTGTATAGCCATGGCTAAGGTAATGGCATCGCGATATGCCTTGGCCGATCCCGAAGCCGTATGAGGACGTACTAGATAAGCTGCATCGCCAAGTATCGCAACATTCCCATGGAACATTTTTGGCACCTCCATATCCAGTATCACCTGTACAAATGGATTTTTTGTCTGATACACTCTTTTTCTCAGAATTTCGGGGAGCTCTGCCGCTGCCCTTGCCCTAAGCTCGCTTAAATTTTCTTCGCTGAGGTGACCAGCTGGGATGGAAAATTCATGTGGTCTTCCATCCTTATCGGTCAAGATTCCCTTGAGCTCTGCTAATGATTTATTTTGAAACCATACCCAATTTAAAAGACGTTTCCCTTCTTTAAGTTCACCCTCTGGACCAGGAATAGTATAACAGAGCAAATGTGAATTTGAATATGGATAAATAGAGAATTTATCTGAAAAGAAAGCGATTTCCTTGTCGCTAAGCTCACTTTCGGGAATAAGTCCCCTATAGGCGATGTAACCAGCATAGCGTGGATGGATTCCAGGAAACAGGTATTCTCGAACTGTGGAGTTCACCCCGTCTGCACCGATGAGAAGATCTGCCTGGATTATCTCACCGTTTTTAAAAGTCGCCCGAACATTTCCCTGTTGATCGCTAATGCCTGTTAGCTCATACCCCTGATGATATCTCGAGGTTGGAAAGGAATTCCTCAACTGTTTCCATAAATAGTTCCAAGAGGTAAAGACAGTATCATTGGGATAAATCAACGAAGGATTCCCATTATCATCAAGAACCTGGCGCTGGGCAGCAAGCACCCCAAAAACCTCCCTTGTTGAAACGCCAGCTTCTATCAGATATTCCATCATATCTGGCTGGATAACCAGCCCTGCCCCCCTATCTTTCAGTCCTTTAGCTGAGCGTTCGTAAATTTCGACCTCGAAGCCTCTTTCCAGAAGTGCAATTCCTGCACATAGCCCTCCTATCGAGCCTCCTATAACTATTATTTTCATTTTCTTATTTTGGCTTTATTATTTAGACAAACGTTTTGTGAGCACTACATTTAAAATGGCTACTAGGGCCAAAGCGCCCATAAAAGAGGTCGATAAGCCCCATCCTCCGGCTTGATACAATTGGATAGCGATGAAAGATCCTAAAGCACCTCCAATAAAATAACTGGTCATGTAAACCGTATTTATCCGACTATTAGCCTTTTGATCGAGCGTGTAAATGACAGCTATATTTGTCACCTGAGTTGCTTGAACACCGATATCTAGAAGCATGACCGTAACCCATATTGCAGCGATTGACCCGGGAAAAAGTTTTAGTAGAAGTATACTGATTAGAGTTATTGCTGTAGAAAAAACCAATGATCTCGAAGGGGAACCTTTGTCTGCCAGTTTGCCGAATACCGGAGCAATCAAGGCACCTGCAGCAGCAAGAAGTCCAAAAAGACCAATATTTGAGGCTGAATAATTAAATGGTGCGCCACTAAGATAAAAGGTCAAGCTTACCCAAAAAGCACTGAGCGTGCCGAAAGCTAACATCCCAGTCAGTGCGGTTCTCCTCAGTAGTGGAAATCTTCCCAGTTGGGCAAAAGTCGATTTCAGAAGGCCTGCGTAGGTACCGATAAAACGTTCTTGTATTGAAGGGAAGTCCCGCTGCATCAATATTGCTGTGATCAGCACCATCATTGCAGAAATAATGTAGACATACTGCCATCCAAAAACACTAGTGATAAACCCGCTATAAACCCTTGCTACCAGGATCCCAATCAGAATGCCGGTAAAGATTTGCCCTACAATCTTTCCTCGATTTTCCTTGACCAGACTTGCAGCCATGGGCAGAATCACCTGCGCTACTACGGAGAATACGCCGATAAGGAGACTGCCAAGATACAGGAGGATTAAGCTAGGCGAGAAAGCCATTAGCAGAAGAGAAATAACTAACCCAATCTGCAGGTATAATATAAGCCTTTTGCGTTCAATCATATCTCCTATTGGTGTTAGTAGGAACAACCCCAACCCGTAGCCGATTTGCGAGAGAACAGAAATGTTTCCAGCCTTTTCAATGCTGATATGAAACTGTGTTGCCATTGCCTGCAAAATAGGCTGGCTGTAATACACATTGGCAACTGCAATACCTGCGGTAGCTGCCATAATTAATACTTGGGTTTTCGTTAGATTTGCCATTTTTATTCTTATTTTTTTCTTGTAAAAAATGTCTTTCAGTTACAATACAAAGTTGGCAAGTCTTAATCTCTCTGAAGATGAAATGGTTTAGGAAATGATCACGAACTGGTTCAACATAAAAAGTTGAAGTAGATTAACTTTTTTGAGAAACGCGCTTATTGCGAAGCTTTGAGAGGTATTCTGTAGTTATGCCCAGAAAAGACGCCAGTGCATATTGTGGTACCCTATTTACAATCTCTGGATATCTTTCCTGAACGAATTCAAAACGCTGTTCGGCAGTTTTTGTCAAATTTAGGATGACACGACGGGCCATGTGCGCGGCTGTATGCTCGGCAAGTACCCGGAAGAAAGATTCATAGAGGTGCTTACGTTTTTTTAGTTCCTGCTCAGTTTCGTAATTGATTTGCAGGACGATGCTGTCTTCCAAAGCCATGACAAACATTGAGGCCGGCTGCTGAAATATGTAGCTATTATAGTCGGTTATCCACCAATCCTCAATCGCAAATTGGATGGTATGTTCCTGCCCTTCATCCCCGATTACGTAAGCCCGGAAACTACCTTGCACTACATAGAATCTATTTTTCGCTGTAAATTCAGGTTGAACAATAAACTGCCTCTTTTTCACCCTGATCATCTTGAAATTCTGGCAAAAATCATCCGCTTCGCTATCGGAAAAAAAATGGCGTTTTTGGATATGTACCTTAAGTTTGGCATAGTCTGTCATGGAATAAGTTATTAATTTTTAATGTTTAATTGATTGATAGACTAAGATAGCGATTGTTTAATGTTTGGAGCAAATCCATGTTTTAAAGCTCGTGGTGTGGAATGTAGTTCTGTTATGCAAGCCCTTAAAAAGTCTGTTCTGAGGTAAATATCCTTCTGCAATAATAACATATGACCAAGACGAAGCCTGGTATGAATATACCTTCTAGCCCAAGGGTTTTACCTGCCCAGGCACCCAGCAAACAGCCAGTCAAAAATCCTGCAAGGGAAATCAGATCCCTGAAGATGGTGCTTAATGATTGCCATCTGCTGACCCCGGTCCTGAAATAACCCATAATGTCAATTCCCAACTGGGTCGAGTTCCCGGTCATCATGGTTGTAGTTCCGTAGGTTTCTTTGTTAAACAACTTGCCAAAAGTATTCTGGATGCCCATTGCGAATATAATGAACATAGTCACAAGATACATGGGCCATGTTGTCGATGAATTCGGTATGTCGCTAAACGCGTAAGCAATGACCGCACCAATCAAAAGTATTATCCCTTCGAAAAACAGCATTGCGTGATTGTTTAGCGAACGTGCCGCGATTGCACCGCCGGTCAGTACCGATAGCATGAATACCGGATAGGTTAGCAGTTTGACCCATGTATCTCCCCCGCCACCCTGAATCATCTGGTAGGCAAAAACGATAAAGTTTCCGGTAATATGCGCAGAGAATGTTCTTTCTGCTGCAACAAAGGTTATGGCATCGCAATAGCCTGCGGTGACGGTCAATATGGCTGTTATCAACCATAAAGTCTGTTTTTTATCTTCCATTTATTTAATTTTAAAAGTTGAGGTCTCCAGTTCCAATTTGGCTGAAATTAGTTTTGGTAGGTTATACGCCTTATAATAGAGTTCTGACCAAAAGGAATAGAAGTGGATCTATGTTCTGCCGGCAGCCCTTATAAACAGTTCACTCTTTGGCATCTTATCTATAAGCTCCTTGGAGACTCCGAAATTTGTAACGAGCACATCCTGGGGATTTGAGGAAAGCCACTGGCTCAAATCTATCGATTCATAATTCCCAGCGTTGAATCCTATCAAAATCCTACAAACCTCAGTCCCAGTATTTTTTATATAATGACCTGCACCCATCGGAACATAGCCAACGTCTCCAGAATTGAACTCTTCGGTAACCGCGGTAGCTTCAGCCAAAAAAACGGTCATTTCCGCCTGTCCTGAAATGTAATATTGCCATTCATCGGCATTTGGGTGCCAGTGCATTTCTCTCAAGGCACCCGGTTCAAGTTCCAACAATGAGCCGGTGATGGTAGCGCTTATTGGAAACTCCTTTTGAGATACGATCCTCTGTTTTCCACCCCCAGGCACTACCCTTGGATTTTGGGCATGGAATGGATATCTGTGCATGGTCATCAATGCGGGCTCGTTTCTGGCTTGCGCTATCAAAGAACTGTCATCAGGAACCTGTCCTAAGGCAAAATATGCCTCGCTATGAGGCAACAGTCTCACCTCATCTAAAGTTAATCCTAAGTTCTGGGCAACTATATCATTGGGTGTGTTGGCTATAAAATCGGTAACGCTAAATGTATGGTCTTCTGAAAAGTTTCCGTTATCAAAAATCAGAATAAAATGGCACTCCTCGCTTCCTGTTGCCTGCAAGGTATGTCCATATCCTTTTGGGAAATACCAAACATCTCCTGGCTCGAAATTATCTATGTAACTTGTACCGTCTGGATGTACTAATGTATTCCTCATGCTCCCGGTAATTACATAACCCCACTCGGCTGCATTTGCGTGCCAATGTAATTCTCTCATTCCACCTGGCTCCAAACGCATGGAGACGCCCGCCAGACCAACAGATGCAGGAAAATCCTTAACAGATGCTCCCCTTGTAATTCCTCCCGGAGCTGGTCTAGGTACCTTTTTTTCTAACTCAAATTTGAAACTTAATTTCTCTTGATTCATAATATTTTGTATTTATAATTTTAAGATATTATCTAATATTTCTCATACCTAAAGTGTTCCAAATCAGATAAGGAAACTAATAATTCAAGCTTCAATCACCAATTGTAGATGGAATTATGAAGCCGAAAATTGAGCCAACGCCAAGTTCGCTTTCAAAAAACACTGAACCCTTATGCAATTCTATAATCTGCTTACTTAGGTAAAGTCCTAAACCATGTCCACTGACATTTCCAGTCCTGGCGTTGGATGCCCTGAAATGTTTTTTAAAAAGTTTTTCTTGATCGGCTCTTGCTATCCCCATGCCGTGATCCATTACCAAAAACCTAATCCCTTGAGCTACCCTCTCACAATTGATTTTTATAAAACAGTTTATCGATGAGAACTTAACTGCATTTGTTATGAAGTTATTGATCACCTGAGTAAGCTTATTTATATCGCCATCAATAAATAATGATTCGGTAAGTTCAACTTTAAACACATGGTCAGGATTTATTTCCGCATAGTGTGAGACAGTATCGTATAGCAATTGAGAAAAATCAAATTTTACCTTATGTAAAATAGTGGCTGAATTCTCTTCAATTGAACTATTTAAATAACTATTTATCAAATTATTCATAGCCGAAATCTGCAAATCCGCTTTACCTAATTGATGGTCAAAAAAATCCTCATTTCTAAGGTCTCTAAATTTCGAAGCTGCTTGAAGATAAAGTCTGAGCGTAGTTAATGGTGTTTTGAGCTCATGACTCATAAAGGCCATCATATCCATTCGCCTTACTTCCTCTAGTTTAAATGCTGTGATATCAAGTATGGTTCCAGAGACCATACGCGGACCATCTTCCTGCTGTTCCAATATTCCACATACCTTAAACCAGCGTGACTCCCCCCCTTTCAATACTATGTGTAAATCCTCTTCAAACCCATTACCTGTATCTGCCAGTTCACTAATATTCATTAAAAAGCCTTTTCTGGATAGCGGATGAATTCTCCTTGAGAGCGCGCACAGCCCTTGAAGAGTTTTGAGTTGTAGCATTCTTGCTGAAATGGCACAAAGTTCTAGTTGGCTGCCTGAGCAATGAAAACGCCAAAATCCGACCCCTGCTCTATTTAGGTGATCATTATATCCAATGGGATGAATTTGATTTTGACCCTGCCATTTTGCAGTAGTTCTATTCATCGCTAGCGGTAAATTTCCATAGCGAATATTGCTGTTGATCGAAATTGCTGGGTTTAAGTAGTCATTTTCCATGGCTGTGTTCATTTGTTTGTTCGAAATTATGCCGAAAACAAAAAAACAATAATGCTAATCGGTGAAACTGGCAATATCCTCGTTGAGATGACTTAATTAAAATATGGGGTTTAAATTTCCTTTGGCTATGTAATACCGACGGGAAAACTTTGAGCATCCTTGATTAGAATCATCTCTGCAATTCTATCTAAACAGACATAAATATCGTTTAAGCCCTTTCACCTATTCAAATAGCCAATCCACCGAATATGCATCCAAAATTTTAAAGTGGAGGAATAGTTTTGTCAAGATAAAAACGTAAAGAGTTTAGCAGTCCACAGCATGTGCGCTATAAATTACCTCAGCTGTTTCTGTCCGCATCTCTTAAACAAAACACTTAAATAAAATGGCACTGGAAACAGGTAAAAAAAACAATTATAAGAATCTATAAATCATAAAGATTATGCAAGGAAAATTAATTATCCCTACAGGAAAAAGAGATCATATTTTGGGAGACTTGGGAGCTCCGATAGAAATAGTAGAGTATGGTGACTACCAATGTCCATACTGCGGTATGGCCTACCCGATAATCAAGCAACTACAAAGTAAGCTTGGTAAAAAGCTTAGGCTTATCTTTAGAAACTTTCCTCTATCTGAGGTGCACGAGAATGCCCTAAATGCGGCAAGTGCCGCTGAGGCAGCAGGAAAGCAGGGAAAGTTTTGGGAAATGCACGATATCCTATATGAGAATCAAGAGCAGCTTTACCAAGATGACCTTGAGCGCTATGCAATCCAGCTAGGCCTTGATATGACTGAGTTTAAAAAGGATATCTCTTCAAAGGAGATAGAAAACAGGATCGCTTCGGACTTCGATAGCGGAGCAAGATCAGGAGTAAATGGCACACCTACGTTTTTTGTAAATGGGCAACGATATGATGGAGATTGGGAACTAGGACCATTTTTGAATTACTTAGAATCTATTTAACAGCCCTTGACTGAAATAAGCAATGTAGGCTAGCCAGTTCGCTTTAGCCGAAGCGCAAATAATAAAACCGTGAAACTTTGAAATCGTACAAATGGAATGTAAAAGCCCAGGTCATAATATGGCCTGGGCTTTTACTTATTCCCCACCTAGAAGATTGTCCATTTCGACGATGGCAAACCCTTTTTCATCGAAAGGAAAATATATTTGAATGCAAGAGGAAATAAATTTGGACATAAATAAAAGACAACTCTCCATTATTGCCAAAATAAAACATGACCTCAAATAAAATCAGTTTAGCCATAGAGAACCACTCTGCAGTACTTATGGCGCATGCAATCAAGTTTACAGGAAATGCCGATGATGCAAACGATCTTGTGCAGGACACTTTCCTAAAAGCTTTCAGGTTTATCTCAAGCTATACCGAGGGTACTAATCTCAGCGGGTGGTTATTTACAATCATGAAAAATACCTTCCTGAACAAATGCAACAGCATGACCAGCAAAAAAGTAACGTTTGTTGATCACTCGGATTTAAGCCTGCTAAATCAGAATGAGTCTGCCTCGAACCTTGCTATTGGAAAAATAGCTAATGATGAGATCCGCAGGGCACTTTCAAAGATTCCAGGAAAACTATCAGGACCATTTATCATGCATTTCGAAGGCCATACTTACCGCGAGCTTGCCGAGGAGTATGCTGTTCCTATTGGAACAATCAAGACACGTATCCATACGGCGAAAAAACTGCTTAAGGATATGCTTTTCGAACTCAGGAGCTACGAAGTGGCCTAAATCGTAACTAAAAAACCAAAAATAATCTCATTGAATAAAAATTTAACCTAATCGTAAAACAAGATGAAAGAATTAAACGGAGCCCAAATGACAGTGGAATGTCTAAAGGCACAGAATGTAAAACATATACTGGCAATCCCTGGAGCGAAAATTGACGGTGTATTCAATGCACTAGTGGATGATGGCCCTGAGGTGATCGTATGCAGGCATGAGCAAAATGCAGCCTTTGCAGCGGCGGCAATCGGAAGGCTGACGGGCAAGCCAGGCGTTGTATTGGTAACCTCTGGACCAGGCACTTCAAACCTAGCAACCGGACTGATTACCGCAACCACAGAGGGAGATCCAATCGTTGCAATTGCAGGAGCAGTCTCATTGAACGAGGAGGCAAAAAGAACGCATCAATCCATGCAGGCTGTTGCGCTAATGACACCCATAACCAAATACAGCATCCAGGTTCAGAGCGTGGATAATGTCGCCGAAATCCTCAACAATGCATTTAGGATTGCAAGTGAGCCTCGTGCCGGAGCAACATTTGTCGCTATTCCGCAAGACATACAGGCTAATAAAACAGAATATTCCCCACTTGCCATACAACAGCCGAGATATGGCGCTGCTAGTAGAGATGACATCAACAAAGCAATCAAAAAATTGTCTCAAGCAAAGCTTCCAGTGATCTTCATAGGCCAGGGTGCATCGGAACCTAGGGCTGCGGCGGCGATCCGCAACCTGTTATCAAAGACGAATTTCCCTGTAGTAGGGACTTTTCAGGCGGCAGGAGTTATTCCAAGATCTTTGGTAAACTGCTTCGCTGGCAGGGTTGGGCTTTTTAGAAATCAACCAGGGGATATATTACTTAGTATGGCAGACGTTATTCTTACTATTGGCTATGATCCTGTAGAGTATGACCCAGAATTCTGGAATCCGGATAATAATGCGACCATTATACACCTTAACCAGATTATTTCTGATATAGACAACCATTATCAGCCAGAAATAGAATTGCTTGGTGATATTGCCGATAGTGTAGATCTTATCGCATCCGAACTGGCACCTAGAAACATCGTGGAACTGCCTACCGCTTTGCCATTGATCGAGCAGTTTGCCTTGCAGATATCCAATACGCCGTCAAATCGAAATCAATTGGTACATCCTGTATATTTTGTACAGACACTTAGAAAGCTGATTGGAGACGATGTTACCGTAACAGTGGATATGGGATCCAATTATATTTATATGGTGCGCCACTTTCTTTCTTTTGAACCCCGGAGGCTATTGGTTAGCAATGGGCAGCAGACGCTCGGTGTCGGACTGCCTTGGGGAATCGGAGCCTGTCTTGTCAATCCACATGAAAAGGTAATCTCGATATCAGGTGACGGGGGTTTCCTCTTTTCTGCGATGGAACTTGAAACGGCAGTAAGACTGAAGGCCAATCTGGTACACTTTGTTTGGAAAGATGGCACCTATAACATGGTTGCTTTTCAGGAGCAATTGAAATATGGACGTACCTCCGGAACAGATTTCGGACCTATTGACACGGTCAAGCATGCAGAAAGCTATGGAGCGGTCGGTCTGAGAGTTACCTCCCCAATTGAACTGGAAGATGTTATCAAAAAGGCATTGGAGATACCAGGACCAGTGGTAGTAGAAATTCCGATCGATTACAGCGAAAATCTTGAGCTGGCAAAAAAACTTCACCCTGGAATTTTTCATTAACTAAAGAGAAACAATTATGGATTTCTGCTGCAAAAACCTTAAAAAGCACGTAATTTCCCATTACAACAACGCAAATGGGCTACACAACGACCAAGAGCATGCTCACCAAATCTTTCAGAGCTCAGTCATGAGCGCCTTGATCAACGGGGTATACGAAGGCAATATTACATATGGGGAATTATCCTTACATGGCGATTTCGGGCTGGGGACATTCAATGACCTGGATGGCGAAATGGTAGCGATAGACGGCAAGTTCTTTCAGCTTAGGTCTAATGGATCGGCAACTGAAGTTGACCCATCGCAGAAAACGCCTTTCGCTATGGTTACCTATTTTAAAGGAGAAATACAGCATGAGATTACAAGCCCAATGGATAGCCGGCAGCTCAAAGGGCTAATCGACAGCCTCGTGCTGTCAAAGAATCTTTTCTATGCAATAAGAATAGATGGTGAATTTTACTGTGTGGAAACACGTACAGTATCGATCCAGTCGGCTCCTTTTAAGCCCCTAACCGAGGTCGCGAAAGAAGAGAAAATATTTGGTTTTTCTGAACTTCGGGGAACACTCGCAGGATTTAGATCTCCAGATTATTCTCAAGGGATTAGCGTCGCTGGGTACCATCTCCATTTTATCGATGATGAGCAAAAAAGAGGTGGACATGTACTCGACTTTAAAATCAATAGGGGAATAGTTCGCATTGATACTTTTTCTTCAGTATATATCGCACTACCCGAAACTGAAGCTTTCGAAAATGCAAGACTGGGTGCAGATAATGGATCGGCCATAAAAGAGGCAGAAGGCTAATCTTTTTCAGGTTTGATCAATAGGAAATACCGAACAGAAAAGATTTTTTTTAGTTCGGTATTTTTCTCGCCCAACGATTGATTTACCCCGCTTATGGAAAAAAGGCCCCTATCCGACGAATACTGGAATTGATAAAAGCCGGAAGTGGCTACTTTAAACAAAAAGATGGATAAGCCAGCACTATGAACCGATAAATGAAATAGAGATGTCGATTGTAATTGTAATAATACTGATTTTTTTGAACGGCTATTTTTCACTAGCAGAAGTTGCCCTGATCTCAGTTAGTAGGGAAGAACTTGAACAGAGGAAGGAATTGCATGAGCTGAATGCAGTGAGGATCCTGAAGCTGATTAAAAATCCAGAGGAATTCCTGAGTGCAGTACAGGTGGGTACTACCCTATTGGGACTATTGGAGGGAATATACGGAGGAGGAATTATTGCTGCCCAACTAGAGCATATGATATTGCGTACTGGCATGGATCCTACGATTGCACATTTTACAGCATTGATCTTTGGAATAGGTATGATAACATATCTCACCATTGTCTTTGGAGAACTAGTACCCAAGTCTATTGCACTGAAGATGCCGCTGAGGATTTCCCTTAATATCGCTCCATCTCTTCTTGTATTCTCAAAAATAGCCTATCCATTTATTAAGCTACTTACAGTGAGTACACGGCTAATACTTAAGACGCTAAAGATCAAGGGAACGGAAAACAAGATGTTTTCCGAAAAAGACCTAATGCAGATATTGGCAACGGCCTATAAACAAGGAACCCTTGAGCAACTTGATCTGTGGTTTCACCAGAATGTATTCGGCTTTAACCGCCTTAAGGCCAAAAATATCATGAAATCCTCAAAATTTGTAATGTCAATCGATCGAAACTGGAATAGAGGACAGATACTTTCATATGTTGGGAAGCGGCCATATTCCTATTTCCCGATATATGAAAATGAGAGTAGCAATATCATAGGAACACTCGATATAAAACTTTTTCTTACAGGCAAGGGGCAAGATTGGCAAGATGCAATCATACCTCCATGCAAGGTCAAGGCAGAGCTAAAGGTAAAAGAAATGTTCCAGATCTTTAAAAGCAAAAGAATTGCCTTTTGCACAGTGATAGACAAGAGTGAACAATATATTGGAATTGTAGCCATGCAGGACATCATGGAAGGGATATTTGGCGATCTTCCGGAGAAAGAGAGTTATGCAGCGTATTTTTACTCGATAGATGCAAATACATGGATAGCAGATGCTCATATACATCTCCAGAGAATCAGGAACACGCTCTCCCTGCCATGGATCAGGGATTATGAGCAAAGCTATCTTGAGATTGGAGAAATGTTTACCGGGGAATGCGAAAGGCTCGGGACAGAGATATTGGACCTAAATGGGATCAAGATAGAAATTAACAAAGGCAGTATATCCAACCCGGAATCACTGAAGATAACAAGATACTAAAGATGCGATCAGCGCATAGAACAGCAAAAAAAATTAATTAAAAAACTAAATAACATGAAAGATAGCGAAGTACTAAGCCACATCAAAAACCTTATTTCAGAAGAACAGAATCTTTATGAAAATGGAAATCTGGGTCTGGATGAAAATAAGAGATTGGACAATATCAAACACGAACTTGATGAATACTGGGATTTCCTAAGACAACGAAGGGCGCTTAGGGATAGCGGGAAAAACCCAGGCAAAGCCGATTTTAGAGATCCGGATACCCTTGACAATTACAATCCCTAAATACTAAAGAAAACTAAAAAATAACCAATATGATAAATTACGAAAAAGAGGATCTTTCAGAAGATCCAGATGATGAACTTATGGCGATGGAAGATCCTTTTAATGTTGCTGTACCTATGTCTCCTGAGATGGAGGTCGAGCATGATAGTGATCTGCTCGAACAGGCAGACAAGTCTTCCGAGGCTTCATTTGAACTTGACACCGAAAAATAATCAACCTATAAGGATTTTTCGCACATAGCGCAAGAACCTTATACTGGTTTGCTGCTCCGATTTTGAAATCCGACGAATAACAGAAAGATGAGAGACAAAAAAATGGTTATGATTACGCTGATGCTGGGTACTTTTATGGCCTCTTTGGACAGCAGTATCGTTAATGTATCACTTCCTGTTATGCAAAAACAATTCGGGATAAGCATAGCTGGCATTGAATGGGTGATAACGGGATATATGATTTCGTTTTGTCTTTTTATTCCCCTTACAAGTTGGATGAAAAGGCGCATCGGATATTAC
Source organism: Pedobacter sp. 22163 (assembly GCF_052045595.1). Taxonomy (NCBI): domain Bacteria; kingdom Pseudomonadati; phylum Bacteroidota; class Sphingobacteriia; order Sphingobacteriales; family Sphingobacteriaceae; genus Pedobacter; species Pedobacter sp. 22163. The sequence continues at coordinate 505,800 of NZ_JBQEPM010000001.1, forward strand.
CGCCTGTTTTTGATTAGTATAATGATCTTCACTTTGGGCTCCCTACTCTGCAGCCTGTCTTCGACAATTGGCTTTCTTGTTTTCGCCAGGATCTTGCAGGCAATAGGCGGAGGGGCAATCTCCCCCACTTCTCTTGCCATATTGAGCGAGGAGTTCCCGCAAAACGAAAAGGGATCCGCGATCGGCTGGTGGGGAATCGGAAATGTGATGGGGCCAGCAATCGGCCCAACCCTGGGTGGGGTCTTGACACATTATTTTGGATGGCCATGTATATTCTATATCAACATTCCGATCGGACTGCTTACAATCTACCTAAGTACAAGACATCTGGGATTTCTTAAAAACAGGCCGGTGACCAGGCCAAGCTTTGATGTGAAGGGATATACCTATTTTGCAATCTTTATAGTTGTCCTCCAATACAGTCTAACGGCAGCTTCGGATTCAGGGTCGGGCCTGTGGAAATGCGGGATAGGCTTTATTGCATCCGTAATTTCCCTAGTTCTTTTTTACCGTACGACAAGATATGGAGTGCCGCTGATCGATCTTAGTGTATTCAAATCGAGAATATTCGTTGACTGTACAATAATTATCCTGATCCGCTCATTGGCACTATATGGAGGCTTGTTCTTCATTCCCTTTCTGCTTCAGGGATTGATGGGCTATTCTGAGATACAGACGGGTTTATTGCTGCTTCCCAATGCCCTGATTATGCTCGCACTGCGTCCCTATGCTGGCAGACTGGCTGATAGGGGAATTGTAAGAAATCCCTCTTTGCTAGGAATTGCGTTGATATCAGTATCCATGTTACAATTCTCTGTGTTGGATACGGGAAGCTCAATCGTTTGGGTGATCTTGGGAATGATTGTTAGGGGTACTGGTATGAGTTTCCTTGTGGCGCCGGTATCTACAACAATGCTCAATTCGGTAACCCTGGAACAAACGGCAACAGCGACTTCTCTAAATAGCCTTTTCCAACAAGTGGGGGGATCGGTTGGCATTGCGCTTAGCGGTGTACTCCATATCTCTATCAGCCATTACTTCACCACCGAAGGCAGAGCACCGGAAATGGCAGAACATCTTGCGCTCAAGGCTGGATTCATTATTTCCGCAATTGTTATCGCAATGGCTTTGTTTCCCGCTAAAAGATTGCCGGAAAGACATAATGTTAAGGTCAGCCCCATCCCTATTCAATAGGGTACTAATAACTTACACTTTATCATTGTTTCCATCAATTGCTTTGCTGTGGGGAGATGACCCTGCACCCAAAACAATATCACTGGAAGTAAGAATGATGCATTTATCTATATAGTATTTAGGCGGAAACCTTATCTTTGTACTTTCTCACCGCAAGCTGTATAAGTCCCTCTAAATCTCCCCTAAACTCATAAAATTTGTGAAAACCAGTTAGATTTCCCTCGTCATTATAAAAAGCTATAACGTATGCGGTAATCTCCAGGGTACTTTCTTCCTGCTTAACCTCAAAAGTACCCGCTTCTTCAGATAAAGGTCCCATAAGATTAAGGATCACATTGATAGTATTTAACCCCTTAAAATGGTATTTATAATCGTTTAGAAGTTGCTGGACGTTGGTTTTAAAGTTAGAGAGAAGAGGATCTGTCTGGATAGTATAGACGATAGTGCAGTCGAGGATATCCTTCCCTTTGGAGACAGCGGACTCTATGCTTTGTAGCGTACCTTTTACTTCAATTTTTCTTAATTCAGCAATTTGCTTTGCATTAAGGTTTAAAGTAGCCTCAGAAGCCCTTAAGGCTGTTCAAAGATATTGTGCAACCTCTATAGCTTCACAGTTATAGGCTAAAAATTGAGCAGATGCTTCCCTTTTCTTTTCGATAATTTCCCTGATCTGTTCAGTTGTTTCAGGAAAATCTGCAGCCCGGAATTCTAAACTTTCGAAAACCTCCTCATGTGCGCCCTTGGTCCGGTCCCTACCGCAACCGAGTGCTTTTCTCATAAAGTCTTCCTATTCTGCTGCCGATATCATATCTAAAATTTTAAATCGTAACTTTTATATGGCCGCAAAAATATGAAAATGCAGGCAAGAATTATCTGTATCTGTTGAAAGAAAATAACTTACCCGGAACACTATGCGTAAGAACAAACATATTATAAACAGTCTAGCCCAACTGCGGCTTTTAAGATCGCAGTTGGGCTAGACAAATTTACTTATATACTTTGGTAAATTATTTCATATAAGATCTGATCATCCATGCCATTTCCTCGTGTTTTTCCATTAGGCCGGTAATGTAATCGCTGGTTCCGGCATCCTTGAATTCATTGGCAAATGGATCGATGTTGCCTCTAAGAAATTCGATAATACTATCATGGTCAGCCAAAAGATCTTTCAGGAAGCCCAGGCTGTCGTTTTTTCTATCAGTCTGCTCGGTCAGATGTGTGAGCTGTAACAACTGTGCAACGGTTGCTGGAGCATAATGTCCAATTTTTCTGATACGCTCGGCAACGCTATCCATTAGCTCGTCAAGCGCTCCATATTGTTTCTCAAAAAAGATATGCATGGAATGAAAGTTAGCACCCTCAACGTTCCAATGTGCATTTCTGGTTTTGGTATAAAGAACGAACTCATCTGCCAATAGTTTTCCTAGCTGTGCTGCTACGGCGCTTCTGTTTTCCTCGCTGATTCCAATATTTGTTTTCATGTTTTCGGTTATTTTATATGTTTAATATTTATATTTTTAAAAATCTTCTATTTGATCTACTAAATAGTTTTTAGTCTTATTAAATCCTTCGATTGTTAGATAATTCAGCTTGACACTAATCAAACTGCTCTGGGAGTTTCTCTGTTGAAATGAAGGCCTTTATCGGGCAATACATGGTAAAGGCGGTAACCTCGAGATAGAACATCACCGGAACTAGAAAGGGCAGAACATCTGTGTGTAATGATGAATCGAAGATTAATAGAATTAGAGGCATTAGAATCAGCGCTCCCCCTCTTAAACCTGCTTGGATAAAGGTTAGGTTTTCAGGGGTTTCATGGTTGAACCAGCCAAGAAAGGCACGGAATCTGCTCCTTGTTTTTTCTTGCCGGATAGATGGCAGGTTTGTTTTGCTCGTATTGTTCAAGATAGTTGCCGCCTTGCGGTCGATATCTGGATTTAGGTTTATTGTTTTCATATCCTTGCTTTTTTATTGACCAATAGATTGAGTTTATTTTGGTCTGCTGATATAAAACTACCCGCTTATGAATAGCTATCTATATCCCGATCGTTGGAACTGCCTAAACTATCGGTAGGAAGCAAGATTTACAAGTTGGGAACATTCAAGTTAGATAGTGGCTGAACCAGAAGCAATATTTTTATTTGCAGGGTATTGAAAGTTATTTTATCTTGGTTGAAAGGGAGACTACACCTGGCCAAAGTGTAGTCTATGATCAAAAAATCTTTCCCAGCATACTAGAATCTTACGATCTAAATTTGGAAGTTGGTATTTATGACTAAAATCATTGACATCGGTTTGATAGAAATTACTTTAGACAATCACTAAGAGATAAAAAAAACAGCCAAAAGCAGGCTAAAAATTTAGGCATCAAGTCGCTTCAGATATATTTCAGCCTCTCTTACTGCGCCTTGGCAGGTCATTTCAAGAGCCGAAACCAGTTGCTCGTGATTTTGCTTTTTCTCTTTCGGAAATTCCAGTTCATCAAGGATTTTAACAGTTCTTTCCAATATGCCCATTATAGCAAGGGTTGTACGGAGGCTGTGTGCGATTTCTTTAATCTTTTCAAAGTTTTCACTTTTACAGGCCTTGCGCAGCGCGCAGATGTCCTCAGGAATACGCTTGATGAAATGGTCAACTACTTTCTTTTCATATGCAACGTTTCCTTTGCCCATGTCTTTCAGGTAATCGAGATTAAGGTGAACAAAAGATGGTGAGACGCCTGCTGAAGATGGATGAGCAACGGTTACCTTCTCAATAAGATCCAATAATTCCTGCTCATTTACAGGTTTAGAAATGTAATCATTCATGCCCAGAGAGATACACTTCTCGCGTTCTCCTGACATGGCATGGGCCGTCATGGCAATAATCGGAATGTCCAAATGTAGTTCTGTTCGGATGTAAACCGTTGCAGAATAGCCATCCATTTCCGGCATCTGGATATCCATCAAAATTAGGTCGAAATGTCCGATTTTGACCTGTTCTATAGCCTCTCTGCCATTCGATGCAATAGAAAAAGAAAAGCCCCAATACCCTAGTACATTTGCCATAAGATCCTGGTTCATCACATTATCGTCTACAACCATAATATGTATCGATTTGCCCGCCCATTCAGGTTCAATGACCCTATAGCGTACAGTTTCTCCGGTAATTGATTCAGCTGATATAAGATACGGGATTTCAAAGGTAAAACTTGTCCCCTCTCCAACTTTGCTGTTTACCTCGATTGTTCCTTTTTGAATTTCAAGCAAGTCCTTGACGATGGAAAGTCCGAGACCCGTGCCGCCATAATTTCGCGTAATGGAATCATCTGCCTGATTGAAACGATCAAATATTTTTTCCAGCTTTTCTGCTTCTATGCCGATGCCTTGATCTGAGACCCTAAACTTGAGCGTAATTGAATTATTACTACTCGAGGCGATGGAGACGTCGATTTTAAGTGAGCCATTCTCACTGAATTTTAAGGCATTTCCTAACAGGTTGACCATGATCTGGGTCAATCTGGTCGCATCCCCAATCAAGGTATCTGGCACATTATCATCGATTTCGGTAACGTAACCAAGGTTTTTGGATCTGACCCTTTCAGAAAAGAGAATCTCTACGGAGTGGAGCAGGCCACGGATACTGAAGGGCTTATTTACAATCCGCATCATACCTGCCTCTATTTTTGAGATGTCGAGAATATCATTGATAATGGCCAGCAGGTTTTCGCCTGCTTGTTGTATTGAGGTTACAAAGTGCTGGGCCTGTGAATCCATTTCCTGTCTTTGCAGAAGCGTAGTGAAACCTAGAATTGAATTAAGTGGAGTTCTGATTTCATGGCTCATGTTGGCTAGAAAATTTTCTTTGATCCCTAAAGCTTCCCTCGATTTTCTTTGCGAATCATCTAGCTGATTAATTAATAGTGTCCTATTTCTGAATTGACGTGTGATAAACCAGCATAAGACACATCCGCTAAGCAATAAAAGCGCTATCAGGGCATTTCCGTAAGCCTTTGCTTTTGTTCCACTTTCGTTTATTTTCTTTATCAGGCTCTGCATTCTTAGCTGCCTGCTATTGTAGATCTTATGAGTTGTGTTGGTAATTTCATCAGAGGTAATTCTTGCCTGAGGATTACCTATGGATGTAGTGTCATTCATTCGCCCAGTTCGGTGATACAGGTCCAATAAGTGGTTAGTAGTATTGATTTTTTGCTGAGCGAGAAAGTTCAGTCGCTCCAAGTATCCTTTCACAGCGGGTCCTTCACTCCCATCATCAAGGGAATCAAGATACATATTCACCGCATCGATCTTGCTTTCCACTCCCTCGAGATGGGTGGTATCATCTGTAGCTATAGCTGCCCTGATTCTACTCTCCACGCCTAAAATGTCTCGATCTATTTCCCTTAAATGGTTACTTGTTCTGAGTTCATCCAAAAGCTCTTTATTTCCCTCTATGAGGGTGTTCATATTTCTCGAAGAGGTATATTGGACAAAAATAAGTAGGGTCATACCAACCAAAAAAGCAGAAAAAATAATATAGCTGAAGCTGCTATCGGGCATCAGGGATTTGTCTTGTTTCATAAAAGGCAATAAGTTGTCAATTTGATCTTTATTCTTTGCTAAATAATGTTCATCAATCTGTGCAGTTGTTTGCGGTAGCTATCGGCTATGGGTAGAAAGGTTCCTTTAATCACCATCCCTCCCTCTTGGAGGGTATCGATATGCTGAATGGAAACGATATAGGACCTATGTACTCTTATAAACTTGCTTTTCGGCAGCCTTTCTTCTACGGACTTCAATCTGGTATGAATAGCAAATAGCTTATCACAGGTATAAAACTTTACATAATCGCCCATAGCCTCAGCATAAAGGATATCATCTAATCTTAGGCGACGGACGATGTTGCTGTCACGAACGAAAATAAACTCGCCATTTTCAAGCTCCACCTCTTCTGTTTTGCTATACAGAATTTCCCTTGCCTTATCTATAGCCTGCAGGAATCGTTGTGATGAAAACGGTTTTACAAGATAATCAGCCACATTGAGATCAAATGCCTCAGTAGCATAGTCTTTGTTGGAAGTAGTAAAAATAATCAGGTTTTTCCTTCCCGATAGATTTCTGGTAAGTTCGATACCTGTCATTCCAGGCATCTCAATATCCAGAAAAATTAGATCTACCTCATTGTTCTGAAGATAATTGTAGGCCAGAAAAGCATTTTCACAATCCTTTACAACTGATAGATCGTCGACGTGACAGGTAAGTGCCAATAAGCTTTCTCTTGCAATTAGGTTATCATCAACAATCAAACATTTGATTTTTTGTCCATTTTGTGGCATAGCGCTTTGGGAATTTGTTTGGTTTATCGCGAGAAATCAAGAATAGTACCAAATATATAAAACATTAATTTTCAATTATTTAAAAAAAACAACACTTTATTTCATTCACTTTATTTCGCCGATTTACGTAACTATTTTATAAAAATCGCCATCATAACTTGTTGACTATGTTAAAAGCTTACACTTGGATTAGCCCAAGGCTTTCATTTGGCTCGTATTGCCCAGGAAGAACCATATTGTAAGAACGAAGATATCCAATGAACGTTTCGGACGCATCGGCACTATCCAACTCCGACCTGCCCAGGGGAAGGCTTTTTGGAACAAATCCTGGATTGGAAATCTGACGTGGCCAGTCTGGATTGGCAACAGCCATGTTTCCAAGTGCAACCAGGGTTGCAACCTCTTCCAACACCCGTTAATCCTGCGTTCAAACCACGCAATATCCTCATCGCTTAAGCGGCCATCGGCATTACTCTGGCAAGTATTCATGGGCGACATTACAATCCTATTTTTTACGCTTTCTCTGCAGGGAAATGCATATTTGGTTTCTATCTCAATCATATGCTTATATTTTTTGGCCAAAAACCTGCTTTCGATCATTGGCCATAAAGCAATTAGTCTACCAATCGCATATTAGCCGTATGCCGCAATGAAATGCACTTTTATTTGTTTATTAAGCAAAAACATATTGCGAAATAAAGTGATTTTACCAGCCGTTCACCAATCTTTCGCCAATGGATGATTTGCCTACAGGTTCAACTTATGGAACTCATGAGGGGCAAAGTCGAGCAGTGCTAATATCCAGCCATTCGCAAAACATTAACTGCTATCAGCCCCTTTTGCGAGAAGATGACTTCAAATACAACATATTGTCTGAGGAAAATATCTAGTATTCTACCCTGCAAATTGAATCATATCCCTGTTGGTTCTCACCTTCTTTAACACCATATCCTTCCCTCAGATTGATTCTGATGACTATTCCTTTTCTTGCTTTCAAAGTTTGCTATTCCATAAAAATATCTCCCCAAGCCGTTAAAATCTATTTTTTACACTTTGGCAATAGTTCAACGTCATTAACAATTTCCTCATCTAGTCGTAAAGTGCTTGATGTAGCTGATGTACCTGTCCTTTGATTCTTGAGTGCCGACATGTTCAGGAATGATTCGTCGATACAGCTGAAAAGATAGCCCGATACATTTCTTTTTACAGTAAGTGATTAGCGCTTTTCCCACACCATAGAAAACACCTCATGGATCAGATCCTGGGCTTCCACTTTACTCCGTAGCTTGTTCCAGGCGTGATTATGTAGGATAAATTTATATCGGCTATAGATTTCTTCAAAGGCATACCTGTCCCCACCTCGTAAAAGTTCGGTTAAATCATTATTGGTATAGCTAGCATATTCATTCCTGAGCGATCCTTCCAGACAAATCAGAATACAATTATAGCAAATAATGAACAAACAAAATGTAGGCCTGCCCCTCTAGTTCCTAAAAACAGAATACTGTAGAAGAAAAAACCGTCTCTGGTTCAAAGTGAACTGGGGGGATTTGGCAGTAGCGTGTTTAGCTGATTAAAGGTCGATTTTCCCATTTCAACGAGAGTTGATACTACTTCACCGATTGGCTAAGCCAAATTTATTGGGGAGCTAATAGTTTTGAGCAACAAATAAAAAATAGTAATCAACCTAGAGAAAGATGGGAACATTTAGAGAAATATTCGAATCAATAGTAAGCGAGCGAACAATGTACACACTTAAAAGGCCCATCCAGTTTTTAACGGAAGGAAACGCCAAATATATCATGCTTAGGGCATACACATTAATTAGTCAAATTATCTTAATTATATATAAATAAACAATTACAATCATGAAAAATTCAATCAAAATCGGCCTAGTGGCCTTAGCAATCTCCTCATTCGCAACTTTCGCAGCATCCGCACAAGAGATAGAAAAAATAGAGATCAAAACCGTTTCTCCGACACGCTTTAGCGTTGGTGTAGATGCAGGCTTGGCATCGGGCAGACTAAACACGAATTATAACTGGAGCCTTGGCGGGTCTATCCAGGCTGATATCCCTTTATCTTCCAATAGTCTTTTTGCAACGTTAAATGCTGGATATACGACCGTTTTTGCAGATAAGAACCTTTCGCCAGCTCCAGAGGACATCAATTTAATTCCCGTTAAGGCAGGCCTGAAATACTTCCTAATCAACGATATATATGTTCAGGGAGAAGCAGGAGTAAGTTTTATTCTAAACAAAAAGGATGTCGGCTATAGCAATTCAGCAAGCTTCCTTTATGCTCCTCAGGTTGGTATACTTATCCCAGTTGGAGAAAAGAACAGGATTGATGCAGGGGTTCGTTATGAAAGCAATACAAGATTTACCCAGAGTGGATCGAGTGGCAATATATTCGCCTTAAGGGTTGCCTACGCTTTTGGCTTTTAGGAAAACGCCCCGGAACAATTTATATGTTGTTTTGGGGTTTCCATATAACCTTTTTAGTCCTGGTTGCGATCGACTCAATTCATTGTCATCCGTGATAAATACTCTGGGAAAGGGATAAATCTCTAACTAAAAATCCAATGACAAATAAAAGGATGTGCTTAGAAGAAATATTATGACGATCGTGTTCACCAATAATATTATAAAGAAATGATAACAGTGGCAAATAATTTAAGATGTATTTCAAGGATCAGGGAAAAGAACTCAGGGGTTATGAACTTTATTGTAATCTCTGCTCTATTGTTTGTTTTTTTTCCATATCCTTCAATCGGACAGCAGTTGCCACAAAAGGCCGTTGAGGTCCCTTATACCCTAAACCAGGTTTTTAACAGTATTTCCAAATTGGACAGATCTGTCAATCTCGAAAGGCTGAGACTTCTGGTTGTAGCCGAGAATATTGAGGACATCAGAAAAGAAAGACTTCCGGACCTTGATATTACGGGTGACTTTACCAAGCTGAGCAATCTGCCCCAATATGAGAACGGCCTTTTTGAGCGGGCAAACTACTATCCTCTTACGCACACCACATATAGCTTTGGAAGTTCGTTGTACCTCAATATATATAACGGAAACAATCTGAACCGGAAACTTGAGGCAGCCAAAATTTCAAAGAACATAGGGGAGCGAAAAATTGAGCTTACCCTCTCAGAGATCAAACTGGTGGCAACAGGATATTACCTGGACTTGATTCGGGACCAACGCTTCCTTAGCCTTCTTTTACAGGATATACAGGAGCAGCGAAAAGTTGCACTTCAGATTACATCTCTTTATAAAAGTGGAGTGGTGCTGAAAAGTGATGTCCTTCGAGCAGAGCTCAAAATCTCAAAGCAGGTATTGCAGAGCCACCAGATAGAGAACCGGATTGCCCTGACATCACAAAAGCTAAATCTTCTTATGGGTCAACAGGAAGAAGAAATAATCAAGGCTGAGGAAAATATAGATAATGACTCTCTGAAAATCAATAGTTACCAGTCATATTTTGCTATGGCAATAGAAAACTCTCACGAGATTGGTATTTCCAGATTACAGCAGGAAGTAAAAAAAATAGGAATAAGGGATGCCAAGTCCATTATGCTACCAAAAATAGGATTCTATGCAGATTACGGATACAATTACCCCCAGGGACGATTTTACCCATATTCGCTTTCGGTTTACGGATTGGGAACTGCTGGAATCAGGATTTCATATCCCCTATCAGCTTTGTACAAGGGTGGCAATAGAATTGTTGCGGCTAAGCTTGAAATGAGTGAACAGTCTCTTGAAAACCTCAGACTTGAGGATGAGATAAAAAACAGGATACGAGAAAGCGTGTTGGCATTAAAGGATGATGCTGAGCGTATATCGGTTTCACGATCCAATATCATTCAGGCAACTGAAAATGAGAGAATCCTCAAAAATAGCTATTTCAACCAAACGGCACTAATTACCGATTATCTGGATGCACAGCTTCAGCTTCTTCAGTCTAGATTTGATCTCGCCTCAGCACAAATTTCTGCTCAATACCATTTTTATCAGTTACAGAAAACAATAGGGAAATTATAATATGGAAAAGCCAATTACAGGCCCTACGGCCACTGATCGAGTGATAACCAGGATAACCTCTTATCTTGCCGTTGTTATCATTATTTTTCTAGTTTACAAAGGGATCCGGATATTGGTCGATCTCTACAGATACGAAGAAACCAACGATGCCCAGGTGCAGGAGTATATAAATCCGTTAGTAAACAGGGTCGATGGATATGTCAGAGAAATAAGGTATGAAGAGAATCAGGAAGTGCAAAAAGGAGATACACTGATCATAATCGATCCAAAAGAATATGATGCAAAAAAGCAAGAATCCCAAGAAGCAGTCAATGCTGCCAGTGCCCAGATCGAAGTGCTTCAGAGTAACATAGAAACGTCCGAAAAGCTAGCACAAGCTTCCCGGAACCAGATTGATGCAGCCCGAGCTAAGCTGGTAAGGGCAAAGAAAGATTTTGAGCGATATAATATGCTCCTTAGTCAAGAATCGGCCACTGGACAGCAGGTTGAGGCAAAAAAAGAGGCCCAGGATGTGTCCAGTGCTGAATATGCTTCTGCTATGGCGAATTATCAGGCAGATCTTTCCAAGATCAATAATTATAGAGTTGAACGCGACGGAATACTAGCAGAGATAAAAAGGCGTAAGGCCCTTGAACAGCAAGCGGATCTTTCGCTCTCCTATACAGTAATCACCGCGCCCTATCATGGCAAGATCAGTAGAAAATCCATTCAGGTTGGACAGTTTGTACAGGCAAACCAGAGCCTTGCCAATATAGTAAATTCGAGCATTGACAAATGGGTGGTAGCAAACTTTAAGGAAACACAGATCTCAGGGATACATGATGGCCAGAGCGTCCTATTGGAGGCGGACGCATATCCTGGAACTTTGTTCCATGGAAAGATCCAGTCTCTCTCACCTGGAACTGGCTCCAGCTTTACGCTTCTACCGCCGGACAACTCTACGGGGAATTTTGTAAAGGTTGTGCAGCGTATTCCCATTAAGATCATCTTCAGCGACGGGCATGAGGACAAGGGCATGCTGCGTTCGGGCATGAATATGACAGTAAAGGTAATAAAGTGATATGGCTGGACAAGACACGTTTAGACCTGGGATTTCCCCATGGGGCATAAGGGTATGCATTTTCATGCTCCTCATCCCAAATCTGTTGCTATTTTGCATATCTACGGCGAATATTGCCGCGGCAAGTGGTTTTTACGGGATTGATTCGGATGACGCACAATTCTCCCTGATCATTCTATATGCTGGAGTAGTTTCCTTTTTCCCGTTGGAGAGACATCTTTCCGGTTTTCTTTCAACAAGAAATTATCTTGTGATCAGCGTCATCTTGGAGATAACGACGGCTTATGCTGCATATCTTACAAGGGATTTCACAGTTCTGATTGTAATCAGATTTCTCCAAGGACTTGCCAACATCAGCTTAGTCGCAATTTGTATCAATCTTATTTTCAGCAGTCTTAGAACGGAGCGATCTAGAGAGATTGGCTATTCAGTACTTTATTGTATTCTCCTATGTATTTCCCCAATTACTATTTTGTTAACGGCACCTCTGATAGATCAGATTGACTACAATAAACTTTATCTATATACCGCTATAGCATTTGTTCCTGGAGGGCTTTTTGCTTTTTACATCCTAAACGAAAGGAGATTGAATGAGAGTATTCCCATACATGGTGTAGATTGGAAGAGTTTCATCATCTATTCCACAGCTTTGGTTTCTCTCTCCTATACGCTGACTTATGGACAGCAACTTGATTGGTTCGAAAGTAGCAAAATACTTCTAGCGCTTTTTCTTTTTTTCATTTCGGTCTTGGCTCATTTCCTAAGGCAGTCTCATCTTGAGCGAGCATTTCTTTCCACCGCTGTATTTAGATATACAAACTTTTGGATCGGCACATTGCTTTTGCTGGTCCTATATATTTCTAGAGGGGCATTTAACTTCACAACTGCTTATTTTGTTCAATCTTTAGGCTTCTCTCCAGCACATCTTGGATTTTTCTTGATCTATAATATTATCGGAGCAATCGCGGGCACTGTGATTACCTCAAGACTGATGATTGCGAAGGTTTCCTTTAGAATGATCTGGATAAGCGGACTTTCTTTTCTGTTAATGCACCAAATCTGGATGATTTTTCTGTTCAATTCCCAGGGTGAGGAACAGGCCTTTATCATTCCCCTTTTTTTACAGGGATTTGGGGCTGGGTTAATGTTAGCACCAATTATTGTATATATGGTCACATCAGTACCTTTAGAACTGGGGGGTGCAGCTGTTTCCACCGCAATTTCCGTACGTCTTTTAGGAACATTACTAAGTATGGGACTTATCAATTATTTTCAGCTGTCTGCAAGCCAGTTGCATATTGACAGGTTTCAACAAAACCTATCGGCAGATGGAGGGATGTTAGAGCAGAGATTAAGCCAGTATCGGCAAGTTCTTGCGAGGAAATATAGCGATCCTCATGACCTTGAGCTATCGGCCAACCAGCTACTCAAAAATGTGATAGACCATCAAGCCGCCATAAGAACCGAAATAGACTATTACGTGCTTATTAGCATTCTACTGGCCATGGTAATATTAATTATCGCAGTTGGTCCGAGCGTAAAATATAAAAAGGTACCCTTGGATGGCATCCATGATGTGCCTGTTTAAGCAAAATATTGCCGATGAATCATAAGGAATACCAAGTATACAAACCCTATTCTATTTAATACTCTTTTTTGGTTTTGGAATCTTGATCTCCGAGAGATCGATTTCCATTTCTTGTTTCCTTAATATTTCATCTCTGAACTCTTTTTCCTTACGTATCCTGTGCAGCTCTTGTCTTTGCGCTCCTAAGACACGCCTTTTAATATTATTGAAGATTTCCATTTCACTGTTCTCGGCCTTTTCGAGTTCATCTGACTCAAGGCTTCTGGATAAATGTTCGACTCTGTTCTCAAGATCGGTCTTAAGGTCGTTAACAAGATCTATCTCTTGCGACTGAATTGAAAAATCCTCTTCTAAAATGTTCAGAGAGGCTTTTAAAAGTCTCAAACGGACCGTGGCCTCCTGCTTTTTATCTGGAACCATGGGATCTATTTCAATAATACTTATTGCGCGGATAAGTAATGGCAGGGTAAGACCCTGAAATACTAGAGTAACTAAGATGACAACAAACGTTATGAATATTAAAAGATTCCTGTTGGGAAATGGTAGATTATCGGACATCGAAATTGGAAGTGAAAGTGCTGCTGCCAATGATACAACTCCACGCATTCCCGCCCAGCCAATTACCAATGGTCCTTTCCATCCAGGACTTGCCTCTTTGTTTCTTATTTTTCTTGAGATCCATCGAGGTATAAATGTTGCGGGAAAAATCCATGCAATCCGGATCATTATTACAAGAAAACTAATCAGAAGTCCATAAATTGTGGCCTCGGTAAGAGAATATCCTTCGAGTCCGGATACAATAACTGGAAGTTCAAGTCCGATCAGAATAAAGACAAAAGCATTTAATACGATCGTCAGCGTTGCCCATACATTGATTGATTGGAGTCTACTTTGGCCATTTGCAAAGATCTCGGTGGATCGATGTGAGAGAAAAAGCCCACCACTAACAACTGCCATAACCCCAGAAAACTCAAACTGTTCGGCTGCCAGATACATAAAATAGGGACTTACAAGGGTGAATGCGGCATCTATACTTGCAGTTGTTGGGAGAAACTTGTGGATCAGATAGATTACGTAAGCCACAGAAAGTCCAATTAATATGCCCATTATCGTGTTAGAAAAAAACTCGTAAATAGCTCCGGATATAGAAAATTGTCCGGTCAGGACCGCAGCCAGGGCAAAGCGGAGAACAATGAGACTTGAGGCATCATTTACTAGGCTTTCTCCTTCCAAAATGGTATTGATTCGTTTTGGAATCTTCATGTTCTTTAATATGGAGGTTGCCGCAATTGCATCTGGCGGAGAGACGATACCCCCCAAGAGAAATCCAAGCGCTAGCGTAAAACCCGGAATAAAATAGGATGTGGTTATGGCTACCCCAACAGAAGTGATGATTACCAGCCCAAAGGCCAGAAGGGAAATTGGCCTACGCCATTTTATGAAATCGTCCCAGGAGGTATACCATGCAGCGTCGTAAAGCAATGGAGGAAGAAAGATCAGGAATATTACTTCAGGATCGATGGACATTGAAGGTATTCCTGGGATATAGCTGATGGCAAGCCCTGCGACAACAAGAAATATCGGATAGGATATCTTAAGCTTCTGGGCCAGCATTATGAGCATAAATGCCACAGATAGCAAAATCAAAAATTGTAATAAAGGAAATTGCATGCAACATGTCTTACAAAAAAGCAACCAACAGGATAAAAATCTAAAAACCAAACAGTTAAACCTATAAAACCACTACAAATCCATTTTTATTTTACGAAATAAAGTGGATTAACGATTATATATGTTCTTAACGCCCTTCCTATTTGACGCAACGATTAATCACTCGATATCTTGAAATTTGGCGCTTTATGGCATTATCCATTACAAAATAGCAGATAAAATGAAAGATGGATCATTTATAATTTCCCAACCTCCTCTAATTGTTCTTATATGCTCAAAACCTGAATTCACCGACAGTAATTAACTTTTGAACGATTACAAAATCCGATTGTGTTCCAACAGCAATAATTTTATGCAAAAGCTAGAAAAGATTCCAGGATTTTAAAATAGTGGTGATGCCATTGGCAGAATTCCGCGAGAGCTTCTATCAGAGAGTTGTCCAGGAAGCGCTCAACAGCAAAGGATATTAAGCCGTGCCATTTTTTTATTAATGTCAAGGGGTCAAAAAGCTTAGATACTTAAAAACATAGACTATGAAAGATTCGATCACATCAAGCCACCATCCCGATGTAGTGCTCATCGGAGCGGGAATTATGTCCGCAACATTAGCAGTTATCCTCAACCAATTGGATCCAAATCTCAAAATCAGGATCTATGAGGTATTGGACAAACCGGCACAAGAAAGTTCAAATGCATGGAACAATGCTGGTACAGGTCATGCTGCACTTTGCGAGCTAAACTATACGCCAGAACGTGCAGATGGTACAATAGATATTTCAAAGGCACTTCAGGTCAATACCGAATTTGATCTTTCTCGCCAGCTTTGGTCCTACCTGGTTTCCGTTGGGATTATAAAAGATCCACAGGCATTCATAAATTCAGTGCCACATATGAGCTTCGTTACTGGAGCAGATAATGTAAGTTATCTTAAAAAGAGATTTGAAACCCTTTCTGCAGATCCTCATTACCATGGTATGGAGTTTACCGATGATGCCAAGGTAATTAAGGAATGGATTCCATTGGTCATGGAAGGAAGAGATCCCTCTGAAGCGATAGCAGCCACAAGAATGCAAACGGGCACGGATGTTGACTATGGTTCATTGACAAATATCCTGTTGGACTCACTTAGAGATAAGGAAAATGTCTTCACCCATTACAGGCATAGGGTTCAGGATCTTAAGCGTGAGGGTAAAAACTGGCAGGCCCAGATCCGTAACGAGGGAAGTGGCGAGCACCACTATATTACTGCCAAATTTATTTTCATCGGTGCGGGCGGCGGCTCATTACCATTGTTACAGAGATCTGGAATTCCAGAGGCCCATGGCTACGCAGGCTTTCCTGTAAGCGGGGTTTGGTTACGCTGCGATCGAGAGGATTTAGCTGTTCGCCATAAGGCCAAGGTTTACGGAAAGGCTTCAGTAGGTTCTCCTCCGATGTCCGTTCCGCATTTGGATCAGCGCCACATCGATGGTAGGTTATCCTTACTGTTTGGTCCATATGCTGGATTTTCTACCAAGTTTCTAAAGCACGGTTCTTACCTTGATCTATTCGGATCGATAGACATAGATAACATACTGCCATTACTTGCAGTAGGCCGAGATAACATGGCCCTCACCAAATACCTTATTGGCCAGGTCCTTGAATCCAAGGAAGAAAAATTTGCTTCCCTGAGAGATTTCTTTCCCGAGGTAAACGAAGATGATTGGAAACTGGAAGTTGCTGGCCAACGCGTTCAGATTATCAAGAAAGATCCAGTACATGGAGGAATTCTTCAATTCGGCACAGAGCTGGTAGGCTCATCTGACAATAGTATTATTGCCATGTTGGGCGCCTCTCCTGGAGCTTCGACTGCCGTAGCCATAATGGTCGATGTACTGGAAAAGTGTTTCAACGATAAGGTACAGAACGGGGTTTGGACAGAAAAATTAAAAGAAATGATTCCTTCGTATGGACAGTCTCTTATCGACAATCCAGAGCTGTGCCTGGAATTAAGAGAGAAAACAGCAAAAGTATTAAACATTAATAATATAAAATCATGATCAAAGCATATCTTTTATACACGGGAGAAGACGGAAACTCCCATTTCAAAACAGGCCGCATCGCCGAAGATGCGCTCGTAAAAGCAGAACATACACAATTTAAGGAAACACCTGCGAACTCGGAATTTGACTGGCACAATGATCCTATCCCACAATATGTAATTACCCTTTCGGGAGTCCTGGAGTTTACCACGAAAACGGGCGAGTCTTTCATTATCCATCCTGGAGATATATTGTTGGCAATTGACAATACCGGAAGCGGGCATAAATGGCGATTGATAAATGATGAGCCATGGAAACGCGTCTATGTTGTTTTTGAGAAAGGTGCAGATACGCATTTCATTGCAGACGGAGAATAGAAGTGATAGCGCCATAAAGATAAATAACATGGAAAATCAAACTCCAAATGCAATCGGCACCGGTCAGACCGGAAATCGAAGAGAAAGTGATTCTATGGGTGTCATAGATGTACCTGCAGAACACTACTGGGGAGCTCAGACACAGCGGAGCCTTGTCCACTTTTCAATAGGTGAAGATAGAATGCCTAAAGAGGTGTATCATGCCTATGGATACGTGAAAAAGGCCGCAGCACTTGTAAACCAGGAAGATGGTAGGCTATCAGATGAGCTGGCAGAAACCATCATAAAAGTGGCAGATGAGGTGATTGAGAAGAAGCTTGATACAGAATTCCCCTTATATGTCTGGCAGACAGGATCAGGAACGCAGTCAAATATGAACGTCAATGAGGTAATTTCCAATAGGGCCATTCAGTTGCTGGGCGGAGAACTTGGCAGCAAAAAACCTGTGCACCCCAATGACCATGTAAATATGGGTCAATCCTCAAATGATAGTTTTCCAACGGCGATGCACATCGCTGCGGTTACGGCAATTGACAGCCAATTAATTCCCTCTTTGGAAAATCTTGTGGATGCCATGAATACCAAAGTAGATCAATGGAAAGATGTAGTTAAAATAGGAAGGACGCATCTGCAGGACGCAGTTCCGCTTACTGTGGGACAGGAATGGTCAGGATATGCCTATCAACTAAGCGATGCCATACAGAGAGTGAAGGATAGCAGGCAGAAACTTTACGAAATAGCTGAAGGCGGAACAGCAGTAGGCACCGGATTAAATGCCCCAGAAGGCTTTGCAGAAAATTTTGCTGACAAAATAGCTTTTCTTACAGGAAAGCCATTTGTGAGCTCACCGAATAAATTCGCGGCACAAGGCTCGCTTGATGCGATGGTGGCGGCAATGGCATCTCTAAGAGGGGTGGCAGTAGCATTGATGAAAATTGCAAATGATATGAGGTGGCTGGCATCAGGCCCGCGCTGTGGAATTGGGGAGCTAATATTGCCACCTAACGAACCGGGCTCAAGTATAATGCCTGGAAAGGTAAACCCTACTCAATGTGAAGCGATTGTCATGATTTGTATCCAGGTCATTGGCGAGGACACTGCAGTTGCCTTTGCGGGTAGCCAAGGTAACTTTGAGTTGAATGCGATGAGACCAATTGTGATAAACAATTTTCTGCATGCCGCGAGTATACTAGCAGATGGGGCTGAGAAATTCAGGACTTACTCTGTGGAGGGAACAGAACTTAACCTGGAAAAGATAAATGAATTCCTGAATCGTTCCCTGATGCTTGTGACGGCATTAAGTCCAGTAATAGGGTACGATAAAGCATCTTCTATCGCCCACGAGGCAATGAATAAAAATCTAACTCTCCGCGAGGCTGCACTTTCAAGTGGATATATCGACGGAGAAAAGTTTGATGAGATCGTTGACCCGAAAAAAATGGTTTAAGATCCAAATAAACGATAGTTCAAAAAGTGATCTCATTGGATTGTTCCTGAAAAGTACAGGTCTTGGACATATGCTCCTGACCTGTACTGCAGGAGCGCTGGTATAGCGAATCCATTTTTTCAAAAAAAAAGCCAGATACGCAATCTTGAAATATCTATAATATAAATTTAAAAATGATCCTATGACAGATCTAATCTCTGCAAGATCCCAGATGGCACTTTCACTGGGCTTTCACATTGTTTTCTCATGCATTGGTATGGCGATGCCATTTTTCATGGCAGTCTCACATTGGATATGGCTAAAGAAAAAAGACCCTGTTTATGAACTGCTTACCCGCGCATGGGCTAAGGGAGTGGCCATATTTTTTACTACCGGAGCAGTCTCCGGGACGGTCCTAAGCTTTGAACTGGGATTGCTTTGGCCTGAGTTTATGAAACATGCAGGGCCGATATTTGGACTTCCTTTTTCCATGGAAGGAGCGGCATTTTTCGTTGAGGCGATTGCGATGGGATTTTTTGCGTACGGCTGGGGAAGGTTCAACAAATGGTTCCATTGGGCAACTGGTGTAGTCGTGGGGGTCAGCGGAGTGGTTTCGGGTATTCTAGTTGTTTCGGCTAATAGCTGGATGAATGCTCCGAGTGGATTTGTTTACAGAAACGGCATATTTTCCAATATAGATCCGATAAAGGCAATGTTTAATCAGGCTTGGTTTTCTCAGGCCTTGCATATGACAGTAGCTGCATTTGCAGCGACGGGTTTCGCAGTTGCAGGCGTTCATGCATTTTTGCTGCTGCGAAAAAGGAGTGTGGAACTTCATAAAAGAGCATTTAAAATAGCTGCAACATTTGGCCTTGTGGCAAGTCTTATCCAACCCTTGAGTGGCGACATATCTGCCCGAGGGGCGGCAAAAAGACAGCCTGCAAAGTTGGCGGCAATGGAAGTGCACTATAAAACCGGCCCCAGTGCTCCATTAGTCATTGGCGGAATATATGATGCCAAGACCCAAAAATTAAAAGGGGCAATAGAATTACCCGGGATGTTGAGTTTTCTTGCTCATCATGATTTTAAGGCCGAAGTTATCGGACTGGATAAGTTCGCTCCCAAGGATCGCCCTCCGGTTGCGATATTGCATTATGCCTTTCAGATAATGGTTGCCCTGGGCATGCTTATGCTTGGAGCAAGTCTACTGTTCATGTTGGCAAATTTCAAATTCCGAAGATGGATGGGTAGAAGATGGTTTCTGCTGATGTATGCGATTATGACACCTGCCGGGTTTCTTGCGGTAGAGGCCGGCTGGACGGTTACAGAGGTCGGGCGTCAGCCATGGATTATCCAGGGCATCATGCGGACTGCAGATGCTGTGAATCCTATGCCGGGAATTCAGTTTTCCTTCTATCTATTTACAGTAGTATATGTATCGCTTTCCTGTATGGTAGTTTCTATGCTTTACCGGCAGATTCAATCGCTGGACGCAAGTTATGAGGCAAACTAACAATTCAATTAACCCTTAATTAATTCTATAATGTTAACTATAGTTATCGTATACCTCTGGGCATCAATTTCAATATATTTAATTACTGGTGGAGCTGACTTCGGAGCCGGAATGATTGAGCTTCTTAGCGAGAAAAGGAACAGTAAAAAAATTACTGAAATGATGCACAGATCTACTGCGCCGATATGGGAGGCCAACCACATGTGGCTTATATTAGCGATCGTAATTACGTTCGTCGGATTTCCAGACCTCTATGCTAATATCTCCAGTTCTATGTTTATACCATTAACAATCATGTTAATGGGAATTATAGCTCGGGGAACATCTTATTCGTTTAGAAATGGTGACAAAGTGAAGGACGAGCTTAAAAAGCTTGATAAAGTAATCTACATTGTTTCAAGCATTATTACTCCATTTTTCATTGGAGTGATTGGCGCCTGCATATATTCTGGAAAGACAGTGCTGGCTAGCGGAAGTTTTTCTGAGCGTTACGTGTATAACTGGATGGGTCTTTTTCCTCTATCAATAGGACTACTCACAGTGGTCGTATGTGCCTATCTGGCGTCATTATATGTTATGGGAAATAAAAATTATGGTAATGATCGGTTCATGATCAAGTCCCAAGCATTTATGTTGACCCTATCCATTCCCTTTATACTCATGCTTGCAAATATCGGAGCAATAGGCGATGGGTTTGATTTGCTAAAAAACCTAATTGGAATACAGGGCATACTCGTAGCCATAATCATCATTGGAATGACAATAGCGATTTGGATAATCATCAATAGCGAGGAAACAAAATGGTTAAGATTATTTGCGGCCGCACAGGTTATTCTGATCCAGTTGGTGCTTTTTAATGATTTTCATAGGGGTATACTTCACTCCCTTATTAAAAAGGGAGACCAAGGGACAATATTATCTTCTGGACTTACTATACACGTACTTGCAATAACTCTGATGGCCGCTACCTTGCTAATCATACCTGCATTGGGGTACCTCATTTATACTTTTGAATGGCAGGAGAACATTTATAAGAACGGTAATACGGAAAATGAAACGCGAATATCTAAAGACTAATCTTATGCCCGCATTTACTTCATAAGTTATACAAGAATACAGGGACTTTTGGCCGGAGTACAGATAGTCGTCATTTGTTTTGCTCGGGTCACTCCTACTCGCAAAACAAGCTTGGCTTGCTCTATTGCAACAGAATTGGCCATGTACGGAACTATGGACTGGTATTGATCTTCCCAAATAATGACCTCATTAAACTCCTTTCCCTTGGATTTATGAAGTGTCATAACAAAGATTCCGTTCCAGGTACGATGAGACATTGAAAAGTGCTCTTGAACCAGAGCATCTCTTATGGCATTTTTTGCTCCTGAATAATCTCGGTTTATTCGCCAGCTCTCTGAAAGTCTTAAACTCAACAAGGCACCCTTATTTAGTAGGCGCAGATATTTGGCATCTTCAAAAACATCTCGAAGAGAAGGATGCGAAGCCTGTTCGAACATTTTTCTGATACTTAGCCAATCCTCTTCCGGTATGCCAGTAAAGTCTAGCGATTTTCTCATATCAATAATCTCGGTTATTTCTGAAACGAACAGTTTTCGCTTGGGACCCTTAATTGCTCCAGATTCAAGGTAAGAGCCTAGTGTGTATTTCGGTGAAAGTGACCCCTCTGTTTCGGTCCAAACTGGCCACCAATTTGATTACCGGATGACGCACATCTAAGTTCCTTTCCCTCTGAACAAATATACACTTCGGATCCAAATCCATTTTCGTCAGGACTTTTCGGTTTAATCCATCTTACTGCCGGATTTATCCTCAATTCAGACCTCTCTAGCGATCAAAATCCACTCGCAGGTACTGGAACACGTAAAAAAACGCCATCCCCCCTTCAAAACAGCGAAGTGACCGTAGTCCATCCCGAATATTAGATATGCTCCCAGGAGCCTTTATTTTATGCAGAAATTGAAAAATTATTCCCGAAAGCCAGTTGCGAAAAAAGCTGACCAAAAGATCAGAACGGCCAGTTTGCCCCGAAACAGGTGGTCACTTTAAAGCGAAATGGGGTGACAGTTTAAATGTGGAACGGCTGGCCATTTTTGCCGAAATGCCCACCTATCAACGAAACAAGGAAATAAATCGTTGAAATACTTAAATTAATCGTTTGAAGGATTTCATCGTTTTTGAGAGTTGCAGTCCCAGGAGGGCAATTCTTTTAAGTTTCCGATATTTTTTATCGCTCCAAAAAATTTAAGCTAAACAAAAAAACCGATCCACTATTAGCGAATCGGCCCATCATTATGTGTGTATGTGTATCTTAAGATCAGCAATGCAATAATGCCTTAGCGAACAAGTATAATCTTTCCGGTATGGGTATTCTTTTCGAGCAATTTGTGAGCTTCAGCAGCTTCTGAGAACGGAAAAGTCTTAAAGATTACCGGTACAAACTTCCCGGATTCAATCAAAGGCCAAACATATTTTCTTACCTCTTCTGAAAGTTTTGTTTTGAAATCATAATCGCGGCTTCTAAGCGTGCTACCACTAATAGTGAGTCGCTTGATCATCACTTTCCAAATGTCAAGATCGACATTGTTGCCATCTACAGCATTGATATGAACAAGCCGTCCTTCTGGTTTTAAAATATTGACGTTCTTGCTCAAGTATTCGCCACCAACCATATCGAGGATTACGTCAACGCCCTGTTCCTGAAGCTCAAGTTCAAAATTTTGTTTTTTGTAATTGATATAAAAATCTGCACCCAGTTCGATGCAGTTCTGGCCTTTTTCATCAGATCCCACTGTTACGACCACAGGAGATCCTAAAGCTTTTGCCACCTGGATTGCAGTAATGCCAATCCCACTGCTACCTCCGTGAACAAGAAGTGTTTCACCTGGCTTCAAAGAACCTCTTTGAAATACATTTGACCAGACAGTATAGACAGTTTCAGGAAGACTTGCTGCTTCTGCAAAATTCAATCCTGTAGGAATCGGTAGGCATTGCCCCTCGCCCACAGCAACAAATTCCGAATACCCTCCCCCTGCTAGCAGTGCGCAAACCCTATCTCCAACATTGAACTCCTTTACATCAGGCCCTACCTCAACTATGGTACCCGAAACTTCGAGTCCGAGTATCTCAGCGGGTACACCTGCTGGAGCGGGATAGTTCCCCTCACGCTGAAAGACATCCGATCGGTTTAGACCTGCCGCCCTCACCTCTATGAGTACCTGATCTACAGATACCTTTGGAGTTGGATATTCACGTTGTTGCAAAACATCCGCTTTTCCGTAGTGCGTTATAACTATTGCTTTCATCTTGTTTAAAGTTAAGGTCTAACATTTGTTTGTGTCACTCTTTTCCAGGTAAGCTTGTGGGTCACTGTAAGCCCGTTGGACACAAAAGGCTTGCCACTTTCCAGATGTAATAGTCCTTTTGCAAAGTGGACAATCCGGCTCTGCGTCTGGCCAGTCCAGTTTGGAAAGAGAGAAACATACATGCTATGCGTCAAGGTCTTTTTCTCCTCATCAAGCGAAAATGGCCCTGAATATGCAAGATAGGTTGAACCTTCCTGGGTATATTCCTCAGCTGTAGCACCTGTATAATGTTCTTTTGCAAAGTTTTTTCTTTCTGGATTCATAATCTGTGCAGACATAAATCCATCTGGATTGTAGATAATCAGACCCTTTGCGTCCTTTCCCATCGGATGAGTAATTGGTCCACCATCTATGGGTACCTCGATAAGATCCACTAGGGTCCAGGATCCAATAAGCTGGTTAAATAGACTAGTTTCCATATTGTATTATATAGAGTTACGCGCCAATCGGCGCGTAACTAATGATATGAATCTCTGACTAAAATGGCTGGTTATATTTACCAGTTAACGCTTTATTCTCAATGCTTTTTGCAAAGTTAGGAGTCTCTTCGTGGTTATGTGCATCTGAGGCAGCTTGTCTTGCAGCAGCAGCATCTTTTAAATTAACGCCATGCTCTTTAATATATTCAAACATTTCCGGAGTTGCAGTAGCGTGGATTTCGTTGGTGTAAAGGGTCGTGTTATCATCAATTTTACTCGCTTTTAATTCCCACAAAACCTGAACCTTGGTACGGCCGCCTTTGGTAATAGAATCCGAGATTGAAAGCATGCGGCAATAATCAGGGCGGGCAACATCTGCCACATAGTGCTGAACCATAAGCGCATCACCAATGGTTTCCACGTTTAATGATACTGGCTGTCCATCATAGGTACTGCTGATTGCTGCACCAATGTGCTGGGTTGAGCAGCGCTGATATTCTGCATCAGGTAGATTTAAAAGCCAGTCTGCAATGTTAACTTTCTCAAATGGCGCATTGATGATCGCGGTTACTGTTGAATGAGATAATGCGTTTTCGGGAGTTTGTTGAATTTCCATGTTATTTTTAATTTAAGTTTAATGTTTCTTGTTGTTTACTGATGTAAATCTAGCACCATCTCCCCCGCCAGCCAGCCACTATTCAACGAAACAAGGGAATGAATCGTTGAAATGATTAAATTAATCGTTTAAGTAACTGATATACTTTTTTCGGTTTATCCTCTGTGGAATATTTAAAAATCATTGCAAAAAAATACACATTGATTTTATAAATTTTATAAGTAGCTTTAAATAAACTATTTAATGTAACTCAAAATGAATAAAAAATACAGGTGGGGATGTTATTGACATCACTGATTAAGCCTACTTTTAATTAACTATAAAATTTATATCTTTACCTAATAGCATTTGCAGTTAAGAAAGTACAGGTGAGTGATTCGGTGAGTCATTTATCAAAAGTGTTTTTTAAATCATACAGAGCGAGATTTTAAGCTGGGGTTCAGTTCCCTCGCTGCTCACCTCATTGGCATTCTCTTGAAAACCTTTGTGTCAGATTTAAAACGTATAATTAATTTGGCTGACGAGTTAGATTACATACATTGAACATCTATAGAATAGATTACTGAGATTTCACTATTATGGTATATTACTAAGTCTGTAACTTGTATAAACCAGTATGTTGTTCGTATTTGGCCGATTCTAAATTTCTTAAAAACCAAGAGAAATTAATTTTCGATTATGAAGTCTTTTAACATCAGGCTAAGTCTAAAACTTTCCTTTCATAACCTTAAGCAAAACCTCTTCTCTTTTTTGCCTTGATATTGGCGCTTGACTACCATCTTCCAGGGCAATATAACCGCCATCGGTTTTTACATAAGCAGAGATTTTGCGGAAGTTGATCAGGTGAGACTGGTGTGTTCTGATAAAATTATGACCTTCAAGCAATTCCTGATAGTCCTTTAGTGTTTTGCAGACCAGGTATTGTTTATTATTATCCAGGTAAATATGCGTGTAATTGCCTTCAGCTTCGAGCCTTATAATTTTATTGATGGCTAAGAACTCTATTTTATCAGATAAAGGGATAGCAATCCTTTGCTCATCATCTCCCCTATCAATATTGGCAATCAACTCCTTTAACCTTTCATTCTCTTTTTTAGGATTGATCTGGACTGCTGCTTTATCAACCGCATTGCTCAGTTCCAAAATATTAATGGGCTTAAGCAGGTAATCTATAGCACATGCCTTAACTGCCTGTATCCCATACTTATCAAATGCAGTAACAAAAATAACTTCAAAATTTTGCTGTCCATTTAATAATTTTAGCAGGTCGAACCCAGAAAGCTCTCCCATTTCTATATCCAGAAAAAGTAAATCTGGGTTTAATTCCCTAATTAAATTAAGAGCTTCAATAGCAGAACCTGCTTCGGCAATAACCTCTACATTTGCGCAATATTCCACCAATAACCGACGCAGATTACTCCTGCTTTTCAATTCATCGTCAACTAATATCGCTCTTAAAACCCCCATCAATCTATTGGAATAGTTAATACAGCGGTAACACCGCTCTCATTTTCGCCTAAATTACTACTTAAATGTAATTCCCCCGAACTTACACCAGCATTTAACAGGATTAACCGTTCTCTTACCAGTTTTAACCCAAAGCTTTTATTATCATCAGCTAAACTTTCTTTTAAGCCAGCGCCATTATCTTTTATTACAATTTTAAGGTATTTCTGGTCACAACTAATACCTACAAAAAGTTGTCCTGCCCCCCCCTTTTGGGCCAAGCCATGTAGAATCGAATTTTCTACAAGCGGCTGGATGATCATACCTGGAATTTCCGTCAATTGGATATTCACTTCGGAAGAGATCTCAATCTGAAATTTAAAGTTAAAGCGCAACTGCTCCAGTTCACAATAGAGCGTTATTGCCTCTAGCTCGTCTGAAAGCGTTACAAAGGTTTTCTCTGAATTATTCAGCACCCTCCGCATCAGCAACGAGAATTTCTCCAGATAAACATTGGCTTCTTTGTACTGATAATTGTTAATCAGGGACTGTATAGAATTCAAAGCATTGAACATGAAATGCGGGTTCATCTGTGACCGTATAGCCTTGATCTCCAAATCCTTTATTTTGTTCTTTAAAAAAGCTTTCTTCCTTAAGCCGGCGACTCTTGCTCTATATACCAAAAAGATAATTATCGAAGTAAGTAAAGCGGAGCCTGAGCTCCACTGTATTGTATTGATTAATGTTGCCTTTTGCTCTTTGGTCATTACACCCGAACCTATTGCTTTGTTGATCAGTTCCTGTATCACCAGATGAGCTTCAGCCTTATCGGTTTTAACTTCGCCAGGATATTCATTGATAAGGTACCCCGATATTACTCTAAAGTCTGAGTTAAAGGTAAACACCTTGGTCTGCAGATAATAGAGGTCAAAAGTGTCTTGTTTATCTCCATCATAACTTAATTCAACATAAGTGACATTATTCAGCTCTTTCAGTTTTTGATGAATGTCGCTTTTTTCAAACGAAGAGAAATTTCTCTGCGCAATAACAAAATGAACCTGACTACCATTTTGCTTTTTTATAAGATCAATGTACCCTTTTAATATATCAGGATTATTATTGTTCACAATTAACACTAAGGGCTTTCCTTTAAATTGGGTAAGATCAAGACTGCTTCCATCTTTTAACAAGAGTTTCTGCACTGGACTTTGATTTCCAGGCGCCCATAGCCTTGCTTTTGCCCATAGTTCTTTAATTCGGTCTGTAAACGAAGAATTTCCACAATTATGGATGAAATCTTCATAATAATTTTTCAGCCTTTCTGTACTCTCCACTTCACTTTTGTGAAGCACTTCCATTAGTGATTCATAAATAGAAAAGTATAGGGGATATCCTTCAAAAGATGCCATAGCGGTCGCAAAATCAGCATAGAAGCCGTACTGGTCGGCATTGATCAAACCTAATTTTGTTTGCTGGTAAGAAAGTAACCATTTTAGATAATAGCCATAATACATACCACCTTCCGAAGCACTCATTGAAACTGGCAATGTATCGATACTTAGAAAGAACCCTTTTGGGAGCTCATCTAAAAGTCTATCCGGTTTTTGTTTTTTACAGTATTCAGAAACATACATCAGTTTTGTTCCGGCCTGCACGTACTTAAAATCTTTTCTGCAATAGTCTAAAATTTCTGAAGAAACACGGTTAGCATATTTTTTTAAAATGCTATCAAAATCTTTTTGTCCCTGTTTTTGAAAAGCTATAAATTCTTTTAGTGATTTAGAGCGATAATTACTTTTATTAACCCATTGGTTGTCAACAACAGCTACCAGATCTTTACTTAATGCCGCTTTCGCCGCTGCATTCCCTCCGAAAGAAACGGTGTTGTAAAAATTCAGTGCATCTGCTTTAACGATCAGCGTATCTAAGGGTTCCAACAGCAGACTAAAAGTTTTAAATCCATCAAAGTCATCATCCCCATCAAATTTACCAAAAACCCATCTACGCCTTGTATTTGGGCCCGCCAATATATTTGCACTAAAAGATCCATTTTTATTAAACCTAAAAATTTCTTCATCCCAATCAGTAATTGAATAAATACTATCTGCCTTAGTTAAATTAGTAATGTTTCCTTTTATGACTGCGTTTCTCAATAGTTTAAAAGAGGCCGATTTTAAAACTGCACTAGCGATGTTTTTCTCACTAGCAGAGTTTGATAAGTCTACTGTTTTAACTTGGGGCTTGCCAGCAATTAGCGCGTTTATTATTGTTTCAGAAATTTGCTTTAAATGATCCGTTGGAAAAAACCTATCGGCTGTAAATTCTGTTTTTTGTGCCGCAGACTGTGCTTTAACATCAATTACTGAGAAGCTGACTTTTGTAGCAGTTGATAATAGCTTCAATTTTGATATTTTCCCCTGACTATCTGCTGTTATTTCATAAATCTGTTTAGTTAGATTTTTTTTTCTGTTTTCAACATAGGGTGGATAGTAGGAATCATAGCCAAACCAATTCTTGTTTGCATCAACATATTTCAATCTCATCCGTTCAATAGAGACTTTAAAAGCTAACTCGCCATTTTGTGCTTTACTTGTGACTTCATACCTCACATCAAAGCGATAATCGGACGTATGAGTTAAATTATTGATTCGAATATCTGTTTCAAACCAGTCAGCTGTCTTGAGCGGTGATGTGGGATACTGTTTTTGAGCAAAGAGTTGCGAAAGCCCAAGCAACAAAGTTATTCCAAGGCTTAAAAGTGTTTTTTGTTTCATGTTTCTAAGTTTTAAACAAAAGAACTTAAAGCTATCTATTTCGTTTGGCCTCATTGAGCAGATGACATATATCAGTTATTATTCTGCAATAATACCATTTCATCTTGTTGATTACTGCGGTTATGGTTAAAGAATAGGCTTACTGACGAATAAATCGACAAGCTTCAACCCCCTTCGGTCCGCCTCCATGGAATACCTTGAGGTATATTATTGAATCATCAGGGCAATAAAATCAATTTGTCTTATCTTTCAAAAAAGAAATGAAGAAAACCAAACTACTAATTCTAACTCTGTTCATTGCCAATTTCAGTTACTCACAAACCACCTAATGGATAGTTTGATTCAAAAAAACTACCCCACCTTTTAAAAAAAACAATAGCAACGCTTTCGATGAAATCAGCAAAAACAATTCTGTGTTATTGGGCGAGCTTCATTTCTCCAATGAAGTCCCTTACTTCACCAACGCGATTATCAATACTATTAAGTTCGATAACTATTTTCTGGAAATTGATCCATATACAATCAACACAATATCAACCAAAATTAAATCCTTATCTCCTGCTGAACTGGACAAATTCCGTAATGAATCAGGTTCAGCATTATCTTTTTTACAAGGTCAAGCTGAGTTTGATTTATTAAAAAACATACTTCAGCAGAATATCAAGCTATATGGAGTTGAGCAGATTAGTTTATTTTCAGACCTGTTCTAGATTTGTATCATACTGTCCAAAATGGTACCGGTTTACAAAAAAAGCGCCTCAATCCTGAAAGCGCTAGTTTAGATAAAAAGTGCAGACCCTATGGGCTTGCAGCGCGAAAATAGAAAATAGCTCCGAAATAGAGGAAGCTTAGGTCAAAAATTAATTAATTAATATCCTAATATCCCTACATATATACATACTCCCCTGTCAGGGACAGACGCGGCATCCTCTTGGAACAAAAGATCTAGCAGATGGCCCGGCCCGCAGGGGACAGCAAAAAACAACTCATCCCCTTCTTAAGTCCCCTTTTTACTACACAAACCAACAAAAATACGGATTCTGTATATTGGCCATAAAAAACATGGCCACCTTGCCATTCTGACCAATAGCCAGCAAAATATGAAATGACTTGTTTTTACGCCCGACCTTTATTAAGTTTAAGAAACGAACCTTTATGAAGCAGGACCCAATCGTATTATACATAGATGCCAACAACAATGACAGCTTTCTGAGCTATACCCAGGATCCAGATAAGATTTCTAAAAATATCAATCATTTTGGAGAAGAATATGCTCAAGATATAGAAATACGAAAATCTATATACACCGATGATGTAGTAAGCATAAACATTGTAGGAAAATACATCTGCATTTTACATACCGATACAGAATTCCAAAGGATGCTGCTTTTTGATTCTATGGCTATCCCGGATGTGGATATGATTGAAGCTTTTTTATCCAAACTATACAATAGCGCGTTATCAGAGGATTTCTTCTACAAACTTGAATACCTAAAGTCTCATTCTTCCCGGTCTTTTTATCCGGCTTGTTAAGCAGTGATATCCCTCCTGAATAAAACTTCATATCGATTCCGAATTTCCCGTTGACACTTGTACCTATGGACTACAAAAATCTAGCGCTGAAAAACCTCCGCAGACAATCCGGTATTTTGGTCCCGCATCCGCAAAAAAACAGTTGGTTCCATTAAAAAACTATCCCTTAATCAAATTAGCCATTCGGGATCACAAAACCACGCAAGGACGCCATTTTACCGTCCTGGAAACGCCAGAGGTCACAGTACCCCCCCCTTCCCATCCTCTCCCTTCAGCTCAATCTTCCACATTTTTCTCAAAAACAAGTCACACGCCCAGCTAACCGACAAGACAAAGTGGACGGCCAAGCTCAATTACCATCTTACACAATCTGACTACAACAATTATCAATTGAGCTACTTTTTACAGAACGGTAATCAAGAATTTTGTACTTGAGATTTATTCAGTTCAATAGAGAAATTATTTCCATTTGGCAAGCCCGAGGCCAATTGAGGTCTCATTTTATGGATTACTCATTACTCGCTATTGTGACAGTTTCGTTTCTTCCCAGATGTTTTATATCTCAAAGAGATGATACCTGCAAAGGTAATGATCATACCAAGCGTTTTAGGATACTTAAGGGAACTTTTCTTTTGTTAAATACCCGTCAGAATAAGGACGCAAGAAGTTACATTTAAAACCGAAAGCAGCAAGTACCATGCTCAATAAATCCTTGATAGCATAAAAAAATAAACGGAAGTAATATTAGCAAGCGCCTCTGACTACTTAAACTATGACAGGTATATTTATTCAACGCACACATAAACTTTCCTAATATGGAACCGTTGCTGGTCATACTTTTGTTTTACCTGGAAAGATTGCCTTTCATTTCCAAAAAACTCCGAATAGTCATCTTCGAATTATCGAAAATAATCCAGTGTATATAAACTGTTACAAAAATATACAAAATTTAAAGTGTCAATTAATTTTTTTAATGCAACTTTGTAGCAATGAAAAAACAGCTAGACCTTTCCCCTGGAAAAAAGCACCGTTTCTTATCGATGCTTCTGGTTATGCTGTTTCTTTCGATATCTATTTTGCAGCTGGCGCATGCCCACAGCGTTATTCCTTCAAACGAGGAAAACATTATTACAGATCTGGTATCTGCCGTCGAAAAGTGTGAGATATGTGATTTCATTATTCAGAAACAAAGCAAGCATATCGCTACAGATATTTCTCAGGAGATAATAGTGCTATCACCGGTCAAAGTAACTTATCAGTGTAACGCGTGTATCTGCAACTACGAATTTACCCTTCAGGGCTTTACCAATAAAGGCCCTCCAACCTGTTTTTCTTAAATCAGCCAGCTCATTAACTGAGCCGTCAGCATCTTTAGTCAACACATTTTCCATAAAGGAGAATGCTATGAGCCTTTTTTTCTTACCTGGTTTTTGATCAGCCCTTTGGGGCGATCCATTAGCCGACAACTACTTGGTTATACGTGTCAGATTTTTATAGCACGCAAAAGTTTATTTGCACATTTTTTCTATTCATTGCATTGCTTTCGGATGCCTTTGGGCAAACTTTCAACTTAAGGGGGCGGATAACCGATGATAACAGCCAACCGCTATCTGGTGTATCCATAACCATTTCAGGAAGCAACAGATTCATTGGTACTGACCAAAGTGGTAATTTTCTGGTCGATGGTCTTTCCAGTGGTAAAACAACATTAATATTTTCAAGATTAGGCTACACAACCCTTTCAAAAACCTTCAATATCGAAGCATCCGATCGTGAGATTAACATCGTGCTTCGTGCTGAAGTTAAGCAGTTACGGGAAGTGATCATTGAGGATGACCATATTGAGCAGCGAAGGAAAACTGAATCCTTAAATCTACAAACTGTTGATGCCAGCTTCATACAGCGGAATCTGGGCGGAAGCCTGATGAAAACATTAGAGCGCTTACCGGGAATAAAAACTATCGGCATAGGATCCGGACAGTCCAAACCACTGATCCGTGGGCTTGGATTTAATAGAGTAGTTGTGGTAGATAAAGGGGTTAAGCACGAGGGACAGCAATGGGGCGCTGACCATGGCCTGGAGATCGATCAGTTTGCTGCCAGTGAAGTTGAGCTAATCAAAGGGGCCGCGTCCTTTATCTACGGATCAGACGCGATCGCCGGCGCAATAGCCATTAATCCCGCCCCTGTTCCCATGGCAAATTCTTTGGGCGGATCTGTAGATCTTATCGGCAAAACCAATAATAGTCTTTTTGGTACATCAGTAAATTTATATGCAAGAAATAACCGCTGGTTCCTGGACGCTAGAATTACCTATCAGAATTATGGCGACTACAGGGTTCCTACAGATGCGGTTTACGTATATGACTATCAGGTAAAACTTAAGGACAATTTCCTACGTAATACTGCAGGACGGGAAACCGGCGCTCATTTAAACCTCGGATATGTAAGTGGCCGGTTCCGTTCTATCTTTTATCTCAGCAATACCTTTAGCAATAGTGGCTTTTTCGCTAACGCGCACGGACTGGAACCAAGGAACGTTGATGCAGTCCTGCATGACAGATCATCCAGGGATATTTTGCTTCCAAATCAAAGGGTTAATCATTTCAAGCTGATCAACAAAAGTGTCTACGAAAGCGGAAAGCATAGAATTGAGGGTGAAGTGGGCTATCAGCGGAACTTAAGAAAGGAATTCAGTACTTATGTCAACCATGGTTATATGCCGCCTGTCTATCCTTCCTTTATGAGCATTCCCGCTGATCTGGAGCGTGAGTTTGATAAAGTAGTTTATTCAGCGAACCTTCGCGATAAGGTAAGTCTTGGAAAACACGAGCTAAGCCTGGGCCTGAATGGTGAGCACCAGAACAACGGGATCAATGGATATACCTTTTTGGTGCCTGCCTTTAAGCAATTTTCAATTGGATCATTTGTTTATGACAGATTAAGATTGAATGATAACACCTTGCTCCATGCCGCACTACGTTTTGATCATAGCCGGATCAAAATGTTCAAGTATACAGACTGGTTTCCTTCCACTATTTCTACAGGCGGAATAACTCGGGAAGAATACGTAGCCCGCTCATCTGATCTCAACCGGAGCTTCAGCAGCCTGGTATGGTCTGTTGGGGCAAACTATAATCTGCAAAATTTTTCGCTGAAGGCCAATATCGGCAAAAGCTTCAGGATGCCGATAGCAAAAGAGTTGGGCGCCAATGGGGTTAACTACCATTATTTCAGTTTCGAACGCGGTGATCCTTCCCTTTCACCGGAACAATCCTATCAGGCCGACCTGAGCCTGGAGTGGAAGGCTGATGAATGGTCTGTACTGTTTAGTCCCTTTTATAATTATTTTTCAAACTATATCTACCTTAACCCGACTTCCGGCCATGACACAAATTACGGGGCAGGTAACCAGATCTTTCAGTATGCACAGAGCAGCGTGGTGAGATACGGCGCTGAACTACAGTTCAAAGTTAAACTCCTTAGAACCCTTAGTGCCGAAGTCCTTGGGGAATATCTACATGCCGAGCAGCGGTCCGGAGATAAGGCAGGTTACACATTACCGTTCTATCCACCTGCATCGGCGCTATTCAACCTAACCTGGTCACCATTTCAAACAAAGAGGTCAGAAGGCACTTACCTTTCGCTTGACTACAGGCTGACCAGCGCGCAGAACAACATCGTTCCACCCGAGAAAAAAACACCAGGTTTTCAGCTAATCAACATACAGGCTGGCACGAAGATAAAATTTCACACCCAAACCGTATCAGTGAGTCTTCAGGCACAGAACCTGCTCAATACACGGTATCTAAACCATACCAGTTTTTACCGGCTGATAGAATTGCCGGAGATGGGAAGAAATATCGTGCTATCACTTAAAATCCCATTTAACCATACTAAAAACAAACATTAATTTATTCAATAACAATTAAAATCCAACTCATGAAAACAACAAAAACCCTTTTATTATTTTTTCTATTCGCGATTACCTTTACAGCCTGTAAAAAAGATGAGCAAATCGCTCCAGCCCCGTCCATTACAGCACTTGAGGTTGGAACAAGCAACAGCAAGATCGCTCATCCAGGAAACGACCTCCACATTGAAGCAGAGATCAGTGCACCAGGCATTATAAAAGATGTGGTACTCGAGATTCATCCTGAATCTGGGGCCGGGTGGAATGTGAACACCACCTACACAGAGGGATTTGCCGGTTTAAAAAACGCAGAATTCCACAAACATATTGATGTGCCTGCTGATGCAAAAGTAGGTTTATACCATGGCCACCTCAAGGTTACCGACCAGAACGGACAGGTGAGCGAGGTCGAGTTCGATCTTCAGGTAACCGCAGATCCAAGTCTTGCAACGGCTACTGGTTTCGAAGTAGGCTTAAATACCGCTGGCAATGATCTACATGTAGAGGCTTCCATTACCGCTCCCAACAAAATAGCAAAAATAGTGCTTGAAGTGCACGGCAACGGATGGAAAAAAGAAGTGACCTACGAAGATGCAGCGGTGATAGGTAAAACAACCTATAACTTACACAAGCATATTGATGTAGCGGCTGCTCCGAAAGGACATTACCACGTACACCTCCAAGTAGTTGACCAGAGCGGAAAAGAAGTCGAATTTGAGGAACACTTTGATAAATAGTCCCTGTTCAGCGGTTACATAATTAACATCAGCTGCGATATGAAGCAATTAAATATCGTATTGCGGTACACATAAACCCAAAATAACCTGGCAATCCTGTCAGGTTATCGATTATAATTTCAACAAAATGAAAAAAGCATTTTTTTATTTTTCCATGCTATCGGTTTTATGTCTTTCTGCCTGTAAAA
Organism: Pedobacter sp. 22163; assembly: GCF_052045595.1. Lineage (NCBI taxonomy): Bacteria > Pseudomonadati > Bacteroidota > Sphingobacteriia > Sphingobacteriales > Sphingobacteriaceae > Pedobacter > Pedobacter sp. 22163. The sequence continues at coordinate 541,016 of NZ_JBQEPM010000001.1, forward strand.
AAGAAGGCGAAAAGGAGATTGATACTGAATATCCTACTATTGATGTTTCGGACACAAACGCATTTCCCAAACAGTGCGGCACACTAAGTCGCGGTGAACGCTTCACCTTTCGTGCGCTGCTTAATGATAATGCTGCTTTGGGATCCCTGAGCATTGATATCCACCACAATTTTGATCACCATACCCATAGCACCGAGGTGGAGACATGCACTATGGATGCCATTAAGGCTCCTGTAAAGCCTTTTCTGCTGATACAGAGCTTTTCCATTCCACCAGATCACAAGTCATATCTGATGGAGCAGCAGATTACCGTTCCAAGTGATATTGATCCGGGAGATTATCATTTTATGATCCGCCTGACCGATAAAGAAGGCTGGCAAACGATAAAAGGCCTAAGTATAAAGATCAAATAATAACCACCCTCACTTGAACTAAGCATCCAGACTCATACACATCAATAAAAACTCAAATCATGAAAATCAAGAATCTATTGCTATCGGCGATGCTGCTCGTAGCTGGCCTTTCTGCCTGCAAAAAGGAAAACACGGATCAGGAGGCATTGAAGCCTACAGCTGAGAATGTTGAGATCGGTACCGCCAACAACAAACGGGCGCTGAGAGGCCGGGACTTCCATTTCAATGCAGACATCTTAGCTGCCACTAAGATCAAAGATGTCAAACTGGTCATATCTCAAAAGCCCGGGCAGAGCTACGCTTCCAACTGGAAATTTGAGCTCTCCTGGCCAGAATATATTGGCACAAAAAACACCAATATACACAAGCATTTTACCATTCCCGCTATCGCTCCGGAGGGAACATATGATTTTGCGGTAATTGTTCAGGACGAGAACGGATCACAACTGGAGATCAAAGAAGATCTGATCATTCTGGATCCTGCAAATCTTCCGGTCGACCCCAAGATCGGTAGAGACTTTGTTTCCCGTAACGGTGCACTGATCTATTATACTGACGTTTTTGAGGAGAAGGAACTGATCTTCAAAAAAGGAGATGAGATGACCCTTCATGCTCAGGTTAGCGAAATCAAAGATGATGGAATCCTGTATTCGGTGCTGATCAAAAAGAAGGCTAACTATTATCCCGAGAGTATAGACAAACTCGACCTAAGTAAGGTCATTGTGGTGACCAAGGTAGAGCATAAGGGACTTGGCAACGCAGCAAAGATCTCTACACTTAAGCTTTCAAATGGAGTATATGGAGGAGAAACAATCACTGTAGGCGCAGCAATGGACAATAACGAACCATCCCCTAACAATATCACTGGCGAAAAGGCTTGGGAATCGGGGCAATATCAATGGGTAATTCTATATAAAAATACAACCCACAATATTAGCGTATTCAAAAGCATCCCCATCACTATTAACTATAACTAGAAATTATTCATCACATATCCTTCAATAAAGGCTTATTTTTTATAAATAAGAAGTATAAGGCAGTTGAAATATCCAATACAATGAAAAAACCGCACCTTCACACAAAATCCTGCAGGATTCCCGTATTGAGCACTATTTTGTTTATAATCATGCTGCTGAATGGAAAGGTTGCCTTTGCTCAGCGCAATGCCTATGAAGAGGCCCTTTCCAAATTTACCGGTGAGCACAAATACGATATCGAAAAGCCGGGGGCGCTAGATGGCGTTCCGGCTCCTGAGTTCTCCGGACAGACCCTTGAGGGAAAGCCTGTAAGCTTAGCCAGGCATAAAGGAAAGGTAGTGGTATTGAATTTCTGGTTTATTGCCTGTAAACCCTGCAAGCTTGAAGTTCGTCCATTAAATGAGATCGTCGCAAAATTCAAAAAAAAGGATGTGGTTTTTCTTTCCATTGCCCGCGAAACAAAGGAAGATCTGTTGCAGTATCTTAAGGACAACAAATTCGACTTCAAAACCATTGCCGACCCAAAATCAGCTCTTGGACAATATCTCCAGCTAAAATCATTATATCACCTTGAGGCTGTATAGGACTCCGCATGAGGTAGTCATAGTTTTCGGGAAATTCTAGGTGTAAATCTGATTCGTATTGCAAAATCATAATGGAAGAATTGATAAAGATTAGTTTAATGATATTTAGTCGGATGCACTTTAAAACTGCTCCCCTTTTGCTCAGAGTATAACAATTTGGCTACCAAGAATTGGATGATAGGAAGGGATATAGCTGATATAGTTATTGTTCACCAGTTCCATTATACAGTTATGATAGGTCGCATAAGATTTAATCTGAGATAAGAGCATTAGCTAACTGATTTACAGATATATAACAGACAGGTTCGACTCCCTTCGGGAGTACCAAGCCGGAGTTAGTTCTAATTTTAGTTCTAACTCCGGTTTTTTTATGCCGTAAGGTGTTGTTAATCTGATAGATAAGTAGAGCTGCAAGGTTGACTTTTTCGGTTCGACCTTTATTTTCAAAAATTGTCCATTCTGCTGGAAAGATCGAACCAATGAGATAACGTTTTTGTTCAATTGTGCCGTTACAATACAATTCATACAGCTTTTTTAATCTTTTTAATGCTTCATCAACAAGTGTAGCATAATCAGTCTTTATTGCTGCTTTGTCTTTTATATCATTTAGCTCTGCTTCTAACCTTGTTATCTTCTCCTCACATTTCGATTTCATGATTTTATAATCATCTATATGAAGGTCATCGGATAGAAGCATCGCTCTAATCTTAGTTATGATATTGTTTTGATCTGATATTTCACTAATCAATTTCTTACGGCTTACTTCAAAATTTTCCTTGTCATCCACAGTGATGTCACAGATTACTTTTTTATAAAGCTCAGCCATTCCAGGTTTAGGAACGAATTTTAATAGTTCTCTTTCAAAATCTTTATTTATATCATCGCCCTTAAACCTCGCTTTGCAGGGTGATTTACAATGATAATAGTAATAGTATTCTGATCTTCCTTTGGATGGGCTGCCAGTTAGTGTTCTATTACAAAAAGGACAATATAAAAATCCCCTTAAAGGCAAATTCAATGGCGTTTCGGCTTTAATACTTTGAACTTTACTTCTACCGTTAAGTATGTCCTGTACTTCCCAAAACAGTTTTTCACTTATTAATGGCTGATGTTTTCCATCGGAAAGAAACATGTCATTATGTTCATCTGGTGGAACAACCACTTTACCACAATACACCGGATTACGTATAACTGCCCAAAATGTATTACGCTTACATTTCATACCTCTCTCTCTGGCCAAATTCCAAGTGACATCTGTTGCATAAGTACCTTCAGCCAATGTTTTAAATGCCCATTTAATATGTGAGGCTTCCGGCTCCTGCAATTCAATATATTTGGTTTTATCTTCCCGTATTTTATTAACATATCCAGCTGGCGCTTTTCCCATCCATCTCCCTTCCAATCTACCACGTCTCATTCCTACAACTACATTCAACCCTCTTCGTAAATTATCAACTTCTGCACTTGCAATGTATATTGCCAGCATTATCCTGCTTTCCGGCACCTTCAAGTCTAAATACTGGTCAATTGCATTTGGTTCGATATTCATAGCAGTTAATACATCAATCATATTATATGCATTTGCTGTATTTCTGCTAAAACGATCCCATTTCGTGAAAAGAATCATATTGCATTTCTTTCCTTTTGTTTTTTTTAGGTCTGCAAGCAGTTTAGACCATGCAGGACGCTTTTTAAAAGTCTTAGCTGAATAATCCTCATAAATAACCTTGCCTACCTGTAAATCATTTCTTTCACAATATTCATGAAGCCTTTGATCTTGATCTCTTTGAGAAAATCCACGGTCAGCCTGCTCATCGGTACTAACCCGAATATATAAATATGCTATTTTCTTTACATTTAGCATGGAATTACTGAGTGTGCTTTTTGATCAAATCGATGCGTTCTTCGATCCCGATATACCACTGTATTATTGACATTTCTGGTTTTCATTTCTTTATCATCCTTTCATTTGTAACTAATTGATTAACAGATAATATACAAAATTTATACATAAAGTCCAAGATCAATTTTGCTTCTTCCTTTGTAACTTTTGTTCCATGTTCTGCCAGAATTTCAATCGCTTGCGCAGGGTGGAGATTAAGCCCAAAAATGGTCAGTTAATATACCTTTAAACTAACCACTAATTAACCCTTAAACTGACCACCTTAATACGCTGAAAACTGGTCACTTGGCTTATTTTAAGGCGTTTTAAGCATCGCAAAATCACAACCCGAGTACAACATCCGGTCAGCCACCCTTAGACATCTATACCCCATTAAAAGCTCTACATAAAAGTAAATGTTAACTCACCAATAAGCTGCCGAATTCTTAGCCTCCAATTCACCCCTAAATTTAACGACAGCCTATTAAAAAAGTCCATAAGAGCCATACAGCAGTATACAGAAGCGATAACTGCATTGCCCAGAAAAAATAAGGCATGGAAGGCAAATATAAAAATGAATTATATTTGCGAGGATAGTCAAGGTCATTCACTAAGAGTAATGGCTGCAAAGAGAGTGGCCAGCTTGGCACGAAAGAGCCTGAACAGTTTTAGCGAAACTTACACATATAGATGGAATCGCCATATTTACCATATTACTACTGATGGGGTTTTGTCTTATTTATACCATTCCTGCAAAGCAAGCAAGAAATAGGTCTAAAAATGTTCAAGAATTAAAAATCCGAGAAAGAAATCTTAAATTGGCTGAGAACATTAAGGCTCATGCTCCGCTAGGAGCATTCATGATTATTTTTATAATGGAACTATTGGTAACGATAGTAGTCCAGATAAAACATTTGGTGATGTGAAATTAGCTTTGATGAGGAATACAAGAGTAAACAAGCACACAAATTCTCATTACGGTAAACTCTATTATTCTATCAGCTATTTTTAGTCTTGGGATTGGACGTTTAAAGGATACACTTCATTTAATAATTCCATCACTCATTCTACTGGCCACTAGTCTTATTGCCTTGATTCTCGCTATTCTAGCAACCAGGCCTTCACTCCCCAATGGCAAATTCACGGCAAAAGATTTATCAACTAAAAAAGTGAACCTTCTTTTTTTTGGAAATTTCTACAAAATGAAAATAAACGATTATTCTGCAGGAATGACTCATGTATTGTGTAATAATGACTTTTTATACCAGAGCCTTATCAAAGACGAATATATACAAGGAGTAGTTCTCGGTAGAAAATACAGGTTATTAAGGGCCGCTTATAATGTATTTATGTTTGGATTAATAATTGTATTTTTAACATTTCTTCAATCAATGGTACGGCATAATCACTTGTTGGGGTAATAAAATATACGACAATAATATTATTCAGGTCTGCCTGGAGGATAATTCTGTTTCATTCAAAATCAGATTGAAAATTTGCAATGCAATAACAGATTACAAGAACTTCAATTTGGGTATCTGAAGAAACTAAAAAGGTTTATAATGTAACTATAGTGTTCATAGAAAGAAGCAAGATTAAACGTGATATCATTGAACGCCTCGTGAGAAAGAATTATTAAAAGTAACAATATGGCTAACTATCCGATCATGGTTAGCCATATCAATAACTTATTGCAAAGCAAATAGTTCATAAGCTTTAAATGGAGTAGAAGACTTAGAATATTTTGGCCGATGCTTCGAGTCCAGCTTTGCCCATTACTAAAAATCGCCACTTGAATTACCCTAAATAAGGTTTTTAATTTTTCTGATACTGATGACTTTTAGCAATCAAGCTTTCATAAAGTCCTTTAAAACAGGTTTTAGATTTAAGTGATAATATTGACAGGAAAGAGCATAGAACACATCATCCAGTAGTTATAGTTAAACAGGAGTTATATGCGTATAATTTGCTCTTGAGTCTTTAAATTGACCAATGTTGTTGGCAATCCACAACCAAAGTGGGGTAACCTGTTCCAATAAACCAATACCGAGATTCGTTAATGCGTATTCAACTCTTGGAGGTACTTCAGCGTAAACACTTCTGGATACCAAGCCATCCCGTTCCAATTCACGGAGGCATTTAGTTAGCATTTTCTGACTAATACCATTGATGTGGTCTTGGAGCGCAGAGAATCTCATACGTCCATCAATCCCCAAAGCGTGTACAATAAATAATGACCATTTATTTCCAACATGGTTTAGGATGTCGGCCTTCAGCGCATCATGATCTTTGTTTAAAACCTTACAGATATCATCCCAGGCTTTTACAATCTTCTCATCGGTAATAAGTTTTTCCATGTCGTATTTTTGTGTGTATTAGATATTCAGCAGGATCTATCTCAAATTAATATACAAAATGAGATCAGATTCTTCTATTTCTTCTATCGGCCAAAAAAATCTAAGTGACAGTTTTTGACGCTATTTCAGGGCGATAAAGCTGGTCAAAATAAATTAAAAAAATGGTAAGTATTCAGTATGTAAAATAAAAATTTCTGTATAAAATTAATAGCTTAATTATCAGTATACTAACCTGTAGGTAACTTACAAACCAAAGGGTGTCTTATCTTTTCAGCACTTTAACTATTCTAAATTTGTTCAAGCAAAAAAAACACAGTTAGTGCAACATTTATACAGCACATCATAAAAAAAATAATAGATATGGAAAATAAAGCGATTTTAATTTTGGGAGCTGGGGAACTGGGCATGCCAGTAATCCGCAATATAGCGCACGAATCAAAAAAATACAATAATGTCAAAGTCACAGTATTGCTCCGTGGTACGACAATCGAATCCGACGATGAAGAGAAAAAAAGAAATGTAGATGAAATCAGGTCATTAGGGGCATCTTTACTTGCCGCTGATCTGTCCGCCCCATCTTCAGATTTGATATCTATTTTCAAAAACTTCGATGTTGTAATTTCATGTACTGGATATGGTAGTGGAGCTGGTGGATTTCAATTGAAACTTGCAAATGCAGTACTTGATGCTGGAGTAAAACGTTACTTACCATGGCAATTTGGTGTAGACTTCGACGTTATTGGTCGCGGTAGCGCACAAGACTTATTCGATGAACAGCTAGATGTGCGTGAGCTTCTCAGGTCACAGAACAACACAGAATGGATCATCATTTCAACTGGTATGTTTACCAGCTATCTTTTCGAAAGATCCTTTGGGCTGGTAGATTTTGACAAAAAAATCGTAAATGTTTTGGGTAGTCCAGATACTGCAGTAACCGTTACCACACCAGAGGATATCGGCAAACTAACCTCAGCAATATTTTTTGCAGAACCCCAGATAAAAAACACTATAGTTTATATCGGTGGTGATACCATTACCTATGGACAGTTTGCTGATGTAATAGATTCCTTATCAGGAGAAAAATTTGAGCGTACTGTATCCGATATTAACGAGTTGAAGAATGATTTGAAAAATGACCCGACCAATTTCGTAAAAAAATACAGATCTATTTTTGGAGATGGCCGTGGTGTGTCCTGGGAACTTGAGAAAACTTTCAATTTCCAACATTCGATTAAAACTACCTCTGCAAGACAATGGGCGGAAAATAATATTGAATGGAACAAATAAACCTAATTAGTAGAACAGATGTCTTAGATGACTGTTTTATCATTCAGGTTTTGCACATATTGAATTTACCCGAATGATTTGATTTCCTGGGTAAAATGGTAATTTTAATTTATAAATTTCACTATGCTATATTCATTTAATTCTAGCAGATACTGTCCTACAGTTTTGCTATTGTTACTCTCATATTAACGGGATTAGATACAAGAGCACAATTGTTTAATCAGGATAGCCTGAAGTTAATATCCCGGCAGTTTTCCTTTACAGAAGGGCCGGCAGTGGACAAAAAGGGGGATATTTATTTTACTGATCAGCCCAATAACAAAATCTGGAAATATAGCCCTGAAAGTCATCTCTCGCTTTTTAAAGATTCAGCAGACCGTGCAAATGGATTGTACTTTAACCGTCGCAGTCAGCTGCTTGCTTGTGCGAATGAAAAAAACGAAATCTGGTCAATAAGCAATGGTGGCAAAGTTATCGTTTTACTGTCAGATGTGGATGGAAAGAAACTGAACGGACCCAATGACCTTTGGGCAGATAAGAAGGGTGGCATCTATTTTACAGACCCTTATTATCCTCGTGATTACTGGACCAGAAAAATGCTGGAAATAGAAGGGCAGAAAGTTTATTACCTGCCGTGGGGAAAAGGGAAAAAGCCATTGCAGATATTGAGCGGAATAAAACCTACAGGTATACCATTGAACCTAATGGTAAGCTCAGCGGACAGAAGCTGGTCATCGATCATGGATCTGATGGGATAACATTAGATAATCAGGGAAATATCTATTTGACCGGAAAAGGTGTATTTATTTATAGTCCGGCAGGTATACTGGTAGGTCATATTGAAGTAAAAGAGCCTTGGACAGCGAATGTTTTTTTTGGCGGTAAAAGCTGTGCTGATCTTTTTATAACTGCCTCAACTACAATTTATAAGCTACCGATGCGTACAAAGGGCGTAGATTGAGGCACATTGAAAAAAGCTGAAACACATACGTAAAAGGCTTTAAATATTGCGGTTTCAAAAAAATCTTAAATTGCTTGCAAGCAAGGAAAGTACATTCTGCCCCTTAATATGACAGGTAAGGGTAAAAGACTCATAATCTTTTACCCTAGTATATCGTTTAAGCTACCTAAGCTTTTTCATAATTCTCATATCACTTCCGATGTTATATTCCTACGTTATATTAGTGGTATATGGGCGATTTTCACCAGATCTTCCATAAACTGGTTCGACATTAGTACGTCCGGGGGTCGAACCTGTCACTATCGCTCAAACTTCAAATAAGTGTATATTCCTGTGTAAAAAATGATAGATTGTATGAGAAAAAGCATGAATACAGCCCCACTACCTACATCCCTTAACAAACAACGAAAGACCATGTAATACTCGCATTAAGCTGCCTAAGCAATGGGTATTATAAAAAGATCGTACGAAATAAAACGCAGTTGGTAAGCGGAATCTAAACCTTTATGAAAGACTCGATTAAGTAGTTTAAACAGATCGGTTGGCCTGAGTATTAGTAGGTAATCGATGCCAAGCAAACCTATGTTTTTGTGGGTGATATCCTTCAAAAGAATATTACCGATATTGACAAGGAGCAGAAAAAAGCCTTACTGCTCGTTCACGAAAACTGGCCTACTACAGTTCTTAAGTGCCCAGTCAATCCAGAACTTGAGCCACCTTAGCCGCTCAAAATGAAAGTCCTCCGCGCTCAGGGAAGCCTCGTGCTTTACCAAAAACACCGTAGGATGCTTTTGGACGTAATCAGCGCATGCCTGATCGATGGCAGTTTTGTGCACTATAGACAATACAGTCGCCCCATCCGGAGTGTTCAATAGCCCATAATCCGGATCAAAGAAAAAATCGTAGAGCCCGGACGCAGTCGCAAGATCCTCCCAGGCCGAATAGGAAGGCATCCTTAAATTGGTGTGATCGGTCACCTCACCAAACGCCGGTGCTTCCTCCATAAAAACCTTTTCGCAGTCGATACGTTCAATACCAGTTTCTGGATCTGTGTAGGTAATGGCCTGGCCAATCTTTAATGTATAGCCCATATCCAAATTTAAAAATTGATACCCATATCACCCAGAATAAAAATCGGCATTTTTTCCACAGCGCACGGCCAAAAAATCTGGTAAACAAAAAAAGCCTTCTAGCCAAAAGGCTTGATTCCAAAATAGCAAAAGATTTAACCAATTTTTATCCAAAGATATCAAGAAAGGAAAAGATAATTTTTATTATTGCAGCAATTATACTTTTAGTAAGATGCTTTGCAGTATATTTTTTCAGAGAATTCTGTCAGTAGATTGATATGAAAATACGGATCTGCCTTCAACAATCAATGGAAATCCTGACAAATAAAGCGTCTTAGATGCCTGGCAGATTCACTTCATCCATCACTTAAAGCGCCGCAAAAAAGGCCCTCCCGCAAAAGCGATCAGGGCTTTAGGCAGCTAAGCCAAACCGAAAAATTAACTGATTTCTTCGAGCAGGGTCAGCAGATCCAGCAGAAGCTCAAGGCATATCTCCCCGTCTGAAAGAAAGTCGATCAGCCGTTTTTCTTTGATATCTTCAAATGAAGTATCTACCCAGATTGTCCCGCGTATATCTAAGCGCAGGCCTTCGATATATCCCTCTAAATCGGCATCAAAGGGAATGTGTTCCAGCTCCCTGCTATCCACACACCTGCCGATACGGCCAAGTTCCTTTTGTATTGCGCTGATGATCTCGGTTTCTGTTTCCCGCAGCTTCTCTCTTAACAGCAAGGATACCTTAATTGTGATCATAACCTGACTCCTTTCTATTTTTTAACAGGTTCAACTTGATAAAAATATCGCGCCAGTAGACCTGCCGCTTCTGATCAAAGCGGTGCATCTCGGGCGCATCATCGCTGTGCAGGTAATGGATATAATCGGCCACCTGATAAATCGCCGCCTGCAGGTCATCTATTTCAATTAGATTCCCTTCATTGTGTGTAATATATTGTTTCATGGCTCATCGTTTAAGTATAAAAAAGTTCTACCGCCTGTTTAAATTTGCTGTTCCCCGAACAGGCCGCATACTTTACAATGCGGTCATTGACAAAAAGCGCGGTATAACCGTAAAAAAGCTGATCAGAGAACACCTTGCTGTTTTTACGCACCTTTTGGCCGTGCTTTTTAAGCAAGGCCGCACATTCTTCGGATAGGCTGAACCAATAATCAAAGGGCATAAACCCATCATGCCAGTTCTTTTTATAGTCTTCTTGATTTGTGTGGAAATCAGCGCACACCTCTGCAAGGTTATCCAGCAGCGCAGGCATTTCATCGGGAAAAAGATCAAACAAAAGTCTCCCTTTCATCGTATTGGTCAATTCATGTAAAGCTTTCATAAGCTGATAAATTAAGCTAAGGGGAAGCGAGTCCCCCTGCTGGTCAAACATTATTTACTTTGGCAGCGATCAGCTTCGCCCAGTAAAGTGCATTATCAGAAATATGGCGCTGCCAAGCCCCTTGCGAACCGCTCCAACGGAAACCGTGACGTTTTAACTCTTTACGGATTTCCTCCACCGGTTTACCATCAAAAATCATTTGCAGCCTACCCGCCTCCTTGTTCTCCCATATCCGAACGCTGCCAACCTGCTGATCAAATTCCGCCCTTGCTGCGATTGCCTCCAGCATTTTAATGCGGCTTTCGACCGTTTTGATCTTTGCATTGTTATTGGTCAAACTGTAAGAAGGAAAGCCAACATAACCACCACGGCTGGTATCATTCAGCTGCGCCCAGATTTCAGCGGTTGCTGAGGGCAACAATAAAAACGCGGCTTTATCCTGTTTCCTCAAACACCTATTGGCTGATTTCATAAACTCTTGCAGGGCTTGCAGCCGAGAAAGTTTCTCCCTTAATTTTGTTAAGGCCTCGGGATCATCGGAAAAAATAGCATCGTTCGAGGCAATGGTTTCTGCTTTGTCTGCATAATAGGCCGCCTTTTTCTGCTTTTCAACAGACTTGCCCATGGTATCATGTATTTGTTCCCTGTACCTGCGGTCCCGTTTTTCGCTATGGTGACCAATCAAAATCGGTTGCCCCATGGGAATGACAGAAGCCATATCGGTGGCCGAGCTGTAAAGCTGGTCGGATTCTTTTTCGTTTTTGGCAGCCTGAGCCTTCGCATAATTGATGCGGTTTTCCTTGCGCTCTTTAAAATCGTGTTTCATCGCTCAAAAAATTAAATCAAAAAATAAATGCCCTTTGGTCTCGCGCCAAAGGGCATCAGCATTTTAAGCAGGAATAAAAATCTCGCTTTCAATCTCTGCCAATTTATCCACGCAAAGACGGTTAACATCCGCCGCCACTGCTTTAATGATAAAAGGGTTTTTAGTGCTAAACTCCCTGCCGTTATCATCCTCAATGGTCAGCGTACAGCCCTGATAAAAATTAACATCTGTTTCCTCCGCATCATCCTGCTGCGCCACCTCAAAAGCCTCCAACGTGCCGATGGTTTCCAATAACTTGCCCCTTTGGTTGATACGGCGGGTCAGATCCAAAGCCAGTTTAATCGTAGAATCCAAATTCCTGACAGGTTTAAGCTCCACCGCAGGCATTTTACCCGCGGCTTTCTCCGCAGCCTCAGTTTTCCCTTTTTCGGCATCCATTTTAGCCTTCAAAGTTTCCACCTTTGCCCCCTCACGCGCTTCTACCTCCTTTTTAGCATTATCCGAAGGCTTATCAAAATCCTTGTTCGGTACAATTGCACTGCCACTAGAAGCGGCAGCACCACTACCAGCCAAGCCATTAGCTTTATTATCCACTGAACCATTATTTGCAATTGCACTGGAATTAATTACTGTCGTTTTCATAACTTTTAATATTAATATGTGAGTAAAAAAAATTGAAACAGCCGCCATCGGCGCCAAACCCTGCTAGCACCTCTGGCGCTAACAAGGTCAAAAAACTGGGATCGGAGGGCTTCTGCCTTTTATCATATTCATGGTACGCTGGGTTTTAAAAAATATCAGTCGGCAGGAGCCTCCTGCCTTTTTGATAGTCACCCTCACCTGAACACAATCCATTTTTCAAGACAAGACTTTGCGGAAAAAAAAACCTCGTGAGCGCTAGCTCACAGGGAAGATTTTTTTCCAGCAAACCCGCAGGGCACCGGTCTTGGCGGAAAATGGATTGTTCAGAAATTTGTGCTCAAAAAAGGTAGAAGCAAAATTTTGTTCAGTTAAAAGCACCTTAACCGCTCACATTAAACTCATTCTCCCAAATCTATCCTTCACAAAAAATCCAAAGTCTTTTTAATCAGCATAAGAAACCAGAATAAAAAAGCCCTTGGCGGAATACCAAGGGCAAAAAGAAATCAGAAATCCATAAATCTAATACCGCCAAAGCCGCCTGCCCAGTTCCATCGCCGCCATAACCGAACTCGATTTGGCAATTCCCATCCCCGCAAAACGGCAAAGCCCGGAAAAACCCAAAACAGATAATTCCAGCAAACTTCCTTCTACACTATCCAGTATACGCTGGGCCAGGTCAATCGCCGATTCATTGGGCGTTCCGGAACCGATCAGCATGGCCAGCAATTCGGTATCAGTCATTGCAACCGGACCATTGTCCAGCATCTTTTCCCGCGGCCGCAGCTCTACTTCCATTGCTTTAATCCCCCGCAGCTCCTTCTGATTCAAAAGACGCATATCCTGAATAGATTCATAGCCTTGCCCATAATGAGCGGCCATCATCATCAATGAAGAAAAGCTTTCGATCAGCATTTCAAAATCCTCCTGAAATACACGCAAGCGCTCCATATTGTAAGTACCATCTCCTCGCGCATCGCTACGGGTAAAACAGATATAATTACTCCTGTTACTGGCAACCTTATAATCCAAAAAATAACGCCTTCTCCCACGGGAGAAAGTCTCCGACACCAAAATGTTGTATTTTTTCATCACGTATAAAATTTAATTCCAGACCAAAATTCCATGCAGTTAAAAAAATTACAGCAGAAAAAATCAACTTATCTGATAACGAAACCGGATAACAATTTCCAGAAAAAGATAACCGTTCCCAAAAGAGCCTAACAGTTTTCAGAAAAAATTATCCGATATTAGGTACTATAAACCATTGAAAAACAGTAACAAAACCATGAACCAGCGCACAGCACCAACTGAAAAACCACACTGCCGCTACTGTGAAAAAGAACTCCACGGCAGGGCAGGAAAAATCTTCTGCAACGTAGACTGCAAAAACAACTACAACAGCCGCATCCGGTCAGTAAAACGTGCAGAAGAAAACAGGCTTTTTCCAGATGTACTCAAAGCAATAAAAAACAATTACAGAATACTTCTGGATTACGACCTTAAACCGGGAGATATCGGAGAAAGCATGGTCAAGAAAACCGAACTGAAAAGACAAGGCTTTGACCAAAGATTTTGCACTGGCGCGGTCGTAGAGAATAACAGGCTTTGGAAATGCTGCTTTACTTTTTGCTGGCACGAGGACGAAAACTACCTATACCTGAAATGCGACCCCTACGTCAACAACAGCAGCAAATATTGAAATTTGTGGAATAAAAGATTTCCGAGCAAAGCCCTCAATCCATTATCTTTGTTCCAATGAGTCTACCCATGCGCATCACCGTTGAGAACAAAGATTACACCTATACCGTTCTCAGCAAAATCATCGATAAAGAAACCAAGGAAATAAAAATCAGTCTACAAGGTGAAGAACTGACCTTTGTGCAAAACCAAAACAAAGAATGGGATGCCCTTGAACGGACAATTGAGGATGACCATGGACTGATTAAAGCTATTGCAAAAAATATAGCCTTAAGATATAGACTATAGAATCAACAAAATATAAAAATTAATATACCAGGTTGAGTTTACAATCATAAATACCCTTCTAACTGGCACCGATAGCATACTTATCTATAGCTTTAAAGCGAGGATAGAACCCTGGAGATCCTTCAGGCTCTGGCCGCTGGTACCGACCCCGAAACCGGAGAAGTATTTCCTGCCGATAGCCCGTACAACCAGCCCGAAATCATAAGGGCGCTATCCTTTGCACTTAATGAACTTAGGGCGGTAGCTGAAAAAGGTAACCAGGGAATGCCATGGAGTGAAGAAGAAGATAACCTGCTCACACAACGTTTCAGCGAAGGCGCCAAGATTACCCAACTCGCCAAACTCCATTCTCGCACTTACGGAGCAATAAAAGCAAGGCTCATTAAACTGGAACTGGCACAGAAATAACGAAGCCCAGCAATTTTTAAACTGCTGGGCTTGTTATTTAACTTACATTTTTGTCTTAGCGAGGCTAAGACCAGATAGAGTCTAATTATGTCCACATTTTGATAATTGATTTTGCTTGCTCCGAAATTTCAATCCATTTAGGATCTGTGATAATTTCTTGATCAGTTTCTTTATCAACGTAACCATCTAGAGCATCTCTAAGTGTTTTGAGCGCAAAAATTAGTTCGGGCTCTAAATCTAAAGCAATTGCCTCGTTTTCTATCACATAACTAAAATTATTATCATCAAATAATCTATTCATTAATTCAACATAAGATGATATTAAGCCAGTGTCATTATTTTCATTCAGCCACATTTTTTTCTGCATATTTATATCCGATATTTCTAAAATATCATTAAATATATCTTCTAAGACCTTTTTCATTTTTTGTTATTCGAATTTAGGCATTTTAGTAATATCAAATATATCTCTTGGAATATGTGCAGCTGGATCCCTAGCATCTACCGGTCTACCCAATGCATCATAACTTATCCCGTCTTTCCTATAGATTACGTAAGGTTTGTGCTGTGCAGGATTAATACTATTTGGATTTCCAGGCATTTCTCTTATTGAATTATGTTCACTATTTGGATCTCGTGTTATAGTACCATTACCTTTTTTAGTTGGTTCAGTTCTCCATCCTTGTGGCTTTTCAATTTCATTATTCTTTTCTGGAAATTTAATTTTAGGTGCATCGTAGCGATTATCAGCTGGATATAAAGCATTAACAATTTCTCCAAGGACTCTCATTCCAACAGATTTCATGCTTAACATAGCTAAATCTTGTCCCATTGAATTCATAGAACGCATGGATGAAGCCTCTAGATTCGCCTCAATTTTAGTGTTACCACTTATTGAAGAAGTTGCAAATTCACCAGTTTGCGCATTCGTTGCTGAACCATCATCATTTAGATTTACTGAACCAAGAACCGCTCCGGTAGCCTTATTAGTCGTTGTGATGACATTCGATGCCCCAATATTATTATAACCTTCCTGGTATCCATCTCCATCAAACCATTTTACTGTTGTATTATCTGTAGATTTATACCAATCCCATCGACCATCTGGGTCTATCCTGTTGATGGGATTATTGCTGGTATAATGATAAGGAGTCATCTCAGCCCTGCCTTCCGCCAGTGGGTCAACCACATTCCACCTTCCAATAACCGGGTCATAGAACCTTGCACCATAATCATACTGTCCGTGTCCCGGGCTTCCCAGCTCTTCCTGCAACTCCTTGCCATTGTAAAGATATTTATTTGTTCCGCCACTTGCAACCTTTCTCAAACCAAAAGCATAATAATCATCCCGCTGGATCGGATCCACGGTGCCCGATACCGGGTTCTTCTGGAAACTCACCCTCACATTCCCCAAATGGTCTGCCTGGTTGTATTCGTAACTATAAACACCGCTGCTGTTACGCGCGATCCCCTCTTCGGTCTGGATAAAGTCAATGGTACCATCGGGCTTATAAACAATTCCATCAAAGTAGTCGACCCTGCCGTTTACAGAACTTACCTTGATCAGTTTCCTGCCCGTTGCGTCATAGGTATAATTCACGTTCTGGCTCCCGCTCACCTGTACCGGCAGGTTCAGGTAATTATAGCCAATTGTATTCCCGTTAGGGCCGTCAATGGTGAGGTTCCCGTTTTCATTATAGGTATAACTTCCATTGGTAAAGCCGCTGATGGTCTTTAACTGGTTGCCTTGATACTGATCGATATGATAGTCATTGGTCTCGTAGTTATCCCTGCCCAAGGTTTTGATGTTCCCCATCACATCATAGCTCATGCTTTCACCCAAACTGTTCCCGGCACTGGACACCGTCAAACGGTTCAACCTGTCATAACTATAGTTAAAAGTATTGGAAGCTCCTCCATTGGTGTAGGTCTGCGCGGAGATATTCCCGTTGTACTGCGGGGCAATGCCACTGTTATAGCCCAGTGTAAAACTGAACAGCGAACTGGCCTGGCTGGTCAGCCAGCCCCGCTCGTTATAGGTATAGCCAGTCTGCTGCGCAAAATTCACATCATCGGTACTATGCTGTCCCTTACCCTTCAATTGCCCGATCTCATTGTAGGTTAAGCTGCTTAAAGTCACCAGGTCTCCGCCATTGACCCGGGACTTGGTCGTTTTCTTCCTGCCCACATGGTCATAGGCATAACTGTTAACAATCGTCGTCAGCGCACCGTTCCCCACATGCGCCCGTGTACTGTTCTTTAAGCTACCATCAAAGTTCCACTCATTGTCCACCACATCGCTGCCCCCAATATGGTTCTCGCTCTTGGCCGTGATTACCCGTCCGTCCCCATCATAGTAGTTTACGCTCAGCAGCATCGTCCCGGTACCCAGTACCGTCGTCCGGCTTCCGGTCAGCAGCGTTTTGGTACGCCCACCGCTGACCTGCGGCAGTATCGGCAGGCCAAAAGTATTGTTATAGAAGTTATAGTCATCGTAATAACTGATACTATGGTAATAGGTTACACTTTTTGGAAAAGCATTGTTGCTATAGCCCGTATAGGTGTTGCTTTCATTGCTGTTGTTCCGCACCTCCCATAACTGGTAGGTGTTATCAGCTAACAGCCCATTCACATAATCCTGCATAGGCCCGCGTTCCCTTGAATCCGTATACAGCCCCGTTATGATCGTCCCACCTAAGGCATCATATTTGGTAAACAGCCATTGGCTGGAATTACGCTGTATCTTATCCTGGGTCAGTACCACCTGGTCCAGGGTATTGTACACCATATATTCCCAGTCCTTGCCGGGGATCTTTTTCTCGGTCAACCGTTTCCGGCCATCGTAATGATAACCGTACATAAAATCCTTGAAGACATCATCCGATTCGGTAAAACCAGCGATCTCAGCGGATAACCTATCAGTGTTCAGGTTGACTGCCGGTGGTAGTACATAGCGCAAATTACCCAGGTCATCATATACATAATAGGTCGAAAGGCTTTTAATATCCGTTTCCCAGACACGCTTCAGCACTACCCGTCCCTCCAGGTCCTTATATTCATCTGTTGTACCCGTCTTTACATCCCCAGGTACCCAGTTCTCATCTTTTATAGTAGATTTATAAAGTTTTCCGGCATCATAATAACTACTTCCAGAACTCGCACCGGAACTGTTCACCGTCCATTTCCTGACATCCCCCGCCACATTGGCCCCGTATTCACTTACTACTGTCCGGCCTGTAACAGGTTGCCAGTCTGCACCCGGCGAACCTTGTTGCTCCACGAGGTTCAATGGTGAAGCCTCGAACACCGTTACACTGTAAGGTACCGGCGTTTTAACCACATTTGCATCCCAGCCGGTGCTAATACCGTAATAATCCGACTGCTGGATCAAAGCATCAGCTTTATAAGCTCCGTTGTTTGCCGACTGCGCCGCATAAGGCAGGTATTTTACTGTTTCCCTCCCGTAGGCATCATAAGCTGTGGGCTGCACAATATCCTTTCCGCCTGGACTTGCCTGTACCTGCACGGCCTGCATAGGCCTGCCCAGCCCGTCAAAATATTGAATGTTTCGGTTCGCCTGAGCAACAGGCAAACTGCCTACCTGGGCCAAACTGGTTGCACCGGCCTCTTTTACAACGGTCTCCATAACAAAATTTTGGCTGTAACTCGGCTGGATGCCCGCAACACTTCCACCTATTATAGTAATGTTCAGCGCAAAGGCCGAACTGCTCTGGGCGGTATTGTAAGCCGTAATATAATAGTTGGCTGCAGCAGACGCTGTCGTTGGAACCCCACTGATGTTGCCGTTCGTATTGTTGAAGTTCAGACCGCCCGGTAGCACTGGTGCAACCGTAAAAGCAGCCGTGGCGATCTTGCGGATATAGTGACTTCCGATCTCCGCCACATAAAGCGTCCCCTGGCTATCGATACTTAAGCCGTAGGGCGAACTCAGCCTTACCCCCGAACCCGTACCGTTTACCGTACCCGAAGAGGTCGCGCCCGCAAAGGCCGAAACATAACCTGAAGCATCGATCTTGCGGACCATATTGTTCTGTTGGTCGGCCACATAGATATTTCCCGAGCCATCCACCGCCAGGTTGTTGGGGTACTGGAAAGTAGCAGATGTACCATAACCACTCGCCGAGCCCATCGATCCGTTACCGGCAACCGTGCTCACCGTGCCCCCGCTGATCTTGCGGATCATATGGTTCAGCCTGTCGGCCACATAAACATTGCCCGAGGCATCCACCGCCACACCCATCGGATTGTGAAAGGTGGCCGATAAGGCACTGCCATTGGAAGACCCTGCCGTACCCGTGCCCGCAAAGGTACTCACCACACCTGATGGCGTAATCACGCGGATCCGGTTGTTCGAATAATCGGCCACATAAAGGTTGCCCGAAGCATCAAAGGCCAGGCCGATCGGACTGTAAAAACTTGCACCCGTCCCCGTTCCGTTCACAAAGCCAGGTGATCCGCTGCCCGCAAAGGTCGTCACTACCCCTGCCGGGGTAATCTTACGGATCCGGTGGTTCTGCTGATCGGAAACAAACACATTGCCCGAAGCATCAACAGCAAGTGCAGAAGGGTGCTGGAAACTTGCCCCCGTACCCGTACCATCTGTTGATCCCGCAGATCCGGAACCGGCCAATATGCTCATGGTACCCAATGGTGTAACTTTTTGGATCTGGTTGTGGTCCGAATCAGCAATGTACACATTGCCCGCCGCATCCACTGCCGTGTTCAGCGGGTTATACAGCCCGCTGCTGACAAAGGTAGTCGTCGTCTGTCCGCCCGCTGATGCGGCACCTCCGCTAACTGTCGGGGAAAGTGTAGAGATAGCGCTCCCTGTACCATAGCTCTGGCTTGAAGGCGAATAGCTGACCGAAAGCTGCGCATGGCCTGCAAGGCCTGCACAGAGGGCTAAAAGCCCGGTAAATATGCCGGTAATCTTTATTCCTGTTTTCATCTGGAGAGGCATTAATTCTTTAGTTTAACTTTAGTGCTGTCAACGGCCAATCTCTTGTCCTTTTTCCCGGGAAGCCTGGATTCCATTTCTTTCTGGTGCGCCGCTGTTCGGGCCCCGTTCCGTGAACTGATCGCAGCCGACATCTTTTCCCGTTGCTGGGGGCTCAAAAGGATATTGAGCGCGGCGCTCTGCTCCCGGGCCAGTGCCTTTAACCTGGCACTGCGCTGCTGGGGGCGCAGGCTGGTATCCTGCAGCACAGCCGCCACCTGCACACGGTACTGCTCCTGCCGTTCCACCAATCTGGCAGATTTATCTTTGTCGAGGCCCAGTTCCCTGCCCACCGTTTCTTCTTTCTCTTTTTTGCTCCTGCCAGCTTCCTGGCCAGATGAATTTGATATTCCTGTCACCATCAGCAACAGGATGAATAATGGAAAATATAAATGTCTGCTCATGGTTTTCTAATAAGTTGGTGAGGGGATATAAACATTTAAGCCGTTGTCTTCCACCTGGTAGGTGTAGTTTTCTGAATTGATTATCGTGCCATAATAAGGATCGTAATAAGAGTACCACGAATCGGTGACATAACGGCCAAGCAGCACACGGCTGGTATTGGCTGGCACACTATAGGTATTCGGCCAGCTCGAAACCGAAGAACTGTTATTGTAAAAATAAGTGCCCGTAGTACTTACATTCACATCAAAGCCCTGCGGCAGAGAAACCGGCTGCGTACAGGCCGCATCACTATAAAGGGCAAGGTAGATATCCGCCTCTGTTGTACTCCCGTCTATCGGAGCGCTCCAGCTCGGGTTCAATACCTCGATACGTGCATAGACCTGGCTAGGCTGAGGAGTTGTCGTCCCTCCGCCAGCATTACAGTCGGTGACCTGGCCTGCATAGTTGTAACAATAGGTCTTGACAATATTATTGTTCTGGTCACGGATCAGTTTCAACCGCTGGAAAGCATCATACTCATAATAAACGGTTATACCCTTTGCGTCCGTCTGGCTCACCATACCAACAAGTGGCTTGTACACATAGCTCGAAATGAATGCATCGGGAAGATTGTTCCTCAGCGGCAAAAGAAAGTTATCGATCGCCGTTTTGTCGGGACTGACCAGATTACTAAAAGCAGTAACAGCCGGACTACCTCCCAATAACGACTCTACTGTCGTATAGTCTGCATTCTTGATCTCAGCAATAGGATGCTGTGACCTGTAACTGTAGAGATAGCATGTTTTTGAAGCTCCTGTTTTAGAGACACCCTTTATCTTCCCATGATCATCATAGCCCTCAAAAGTAACCCGGGATTCATAGTTTCCCGTTCCGGTCTTGCCCGCAATAGTTATCGGTGCAACAATATTATTCCCCCAATTGTAATAGTTGTTCTTAACTGCACTCAATGGGGTAACCGAATTCTTGTAATCTAGCTGTTCAACTACAGGTGCCCACATATGATAGGTATCTACCATATCGGTGTAGGGCTGCGTTCCGGTAAAATCATGGGGATATTTCATCTCTGTTGTGATGTTCCCTCCTTTACTATCAGTGACGGTCTTTTTGGTAGGCATCAGGTGATCAAGATTGTCATAATTGTAGACCGTGGTTTGGCTCACCGGATTATTTAGATCTGAAAAATCCGTTGTTATGGTGGTATCAAGCGTTGTTACGTCTTCATACCCCTTCGTTGCCTCCCAGGTGTATGAATTTAAATATTCCCATAAATACGGAGTGTCGTACCGATCAGGAGAGAAGTACCCTGTTAGATCCCTAAACTGAACCTCCTGATCAACACGTATGCCCGTTAGAAATTCGTTCATTCTTCTGGGAGAATACCGGTTTTCTATCTGGTTTACCTTGGTATACACGCCATTAATATTCTTATAGATTGTTTTAGACGCTAGCAATGGGTTTGTTGTACCCCTATCGATCGTAAATTCGTTGATGAATTTCGGGGCACTTAATATATTAGTAGATTCCAGTTTTGTGTCAAAAGGTATATGGTAAGTAAAGACCGACTTTCCCGTATTTTCTGTTAACGTTCCATTGTATTCTGATACCTGTCCGTAGACAACAGGGGAACCGGACATGATTGACAATGGATAAACACTTGAAGAGGTGGCAACATTACTGGTAATTACTCCTAAAGGAATATGCCCACCATAGCTCCCATCATTCACTATACTTCTACCGTAGTATATCGGCTGTTGATACCGGAACAACACAGATGAAATGGTCTGCTCAGATCCAACAGCATCATAAGTATATGTTTTTTGAAACGCCAGTGAATTTTCATCCGAATAATTTTTTATTGTTTTTATTCTCAGACCGCCTACTATCCCATTATTCGCATTGGTCTGATTTAAATAATTATAAAATTTCGGGTTTTCTGACCTGTTATTTTCGAATTCAAATACCGTCTTACCACCTGTTGGATACTTTATCTGTTGCAGGATGCAATCCTGGACCAAGGCCGCCACAGGATTTCTACTACCTCCATATAGGTTTGATTCCGAAGAATCTAAAAAACCCAGAAACTCACTGGGAATTCCACTGCCCCCACCACTGTACCCCCAATAATCTTCTAATATGTAGGGCGGGAATGAACTTCCGCCAGGAAAAACATATCCACTGGTAGTATAGTATCCCGGAGGCACATTATTGTTGTACAAATAGGAATAGTTCTCTGGTTGTGAATCCGGACCGCCTTTCACCTGGATCCCATCGAGCCTCATCCTCAAGGTATGGTCTGTCGAGGTACCAAAATAACTTTGCCCTAAAATAACTTCTTTTATCGCATCATTTGAAACCCTGTTGTTCACAGTAATCTTTACCAACCGCATCTGTCTTCCATCCACCCGGTCACCGCTGTATTCAAATTTAACAACGGCATCTGCAGTGGTTATGCTATCCAGCCGCTTGGGGTAATTCTGGCTTCCTATAGGGGTCCGGACAAATTCAGTTGATGGTGGAACTCCATACATACCGCCATCCCCGTTACCTGGATTTCTCACCACGGTAGTAACTTCCGAGAGCTGAACAATAACCTCACCAGAAGAATAATGTAGCTTTATCTCATCCTTTTGGTCAGCGGAAACCACTCTTGTTAAATTCCACGCAGTAGTCGGCGACATCCCGTTCTGTGTGGTCGACTCTGCCGCCTGAAAATAATATTTTGTACCAGTTTCATCCGTTATGGCATAATAAAGATTCTGGGGGGCTACATTATTATCGGTGTATTCCTTTGTAATTTTAAGTGGGGCATACGGAATCAACCGTACAGAACCATTAATCCAGTCAAACCTAAAAAATCCTGACTTACCTCCAAAATTATAGGCATACCTATCACTCTGTGTCTCAAAATTATTTTTGTTCATGTTCTGAAAATGATGCATCAGATTGATCGCATCACCTTCACTGGTAACAGAGGTTCGGGCAGTCTGGAGGTCATCTGTAGTTTTGTAAGGGGAGATATAGTCAAGGCTCTCGTCTCTTCTGCCTAAAACTGTCCTTGCTATTGTTCCACCGGCATTCAGGGCCCAGCCAAGACCGACCACACTCGCAATATCCCTAACCTTTACCCCACTTGCATGATAAGAAATGCTTACCGGCAAAGAAATCCCCCCTGTCTTAACCGTATAAATAGGGACACTTACATCAGGTACACCTGTGCTGTAGCTAACAGGAATTTCTGCATATCTTGTTAAGGATGCTACATCAGGTGAGGGTGGAATGACCTTTGGCACTTCAAACTGCCCAAAAGAAAGTTGATGTTTTAGGAATAAAAACAACAGCGCAAAAAGAAATTTATAGTTATTCTTCATAAAGAGTGAATTTTTGAGAATATAAAGTGGAATTGACCAAAGCTAATGCTAGCAATGTCCAATTTACTTTGAAACAATACTAATAAAGCAATACAGTCTTAGGTGGAAATCTTCAAACGACCACAACGATTAACCATTGCAGCAAAAACTCGCGCGGCATCCGATTAGATGCCTCAATATTTTTTGATGTTTTACGATTGGGGCAGTAAATACCCATTGAAAGAGAGTCGGGAGCAGTAATGTTAGATGGCATATTTTAAATGTTTATTTGGTCAATTTCTCCATGTAATCATCCTTTTGCAAAAAAATTACACCAACACACCCTTTTACCTGACAAAACCTACATTCTTTAGTCCAATTAGAAAAAAACGTTACACAAACGTTTATCTAGTATTTTAAAAAAGTGATGAGGAGCCACTTTCGCTGTAATGTGCAACTGATATCATAATTTGCGTCTATGCTTTAAACAGCATCGGTTTTTACTGAAGGCGAAGCCAGGCTGATGAGAAAGCTTGTTGAAATATTATATTTGCCTAACTGTTTTAATTAATGCCTCCAACAAAACCTCCATATCAAAAATCAAACTGGTTTGATGAGCTTCCTGCATTCATAAAGGTTCTGCTGTTTATTCTTTCCTGTGGTTTTCTCTACTGGCTTAAAACCAGACAGCAGGAACTCGAGCAAAGTTAAGTATAGCAATTCTTTTATCCATAATGAAAGTATTCTAACTGCAATAATACCAATTACTATGCAGGGTTAGAAGACCACCTTCCAGTGGAATCAATATTGTTCGACATTTATTTAAAATTCCTCCCGCCATGGAAAGCTTGTCCAGCCCCTTTGCCAGCATCTTCCCTTACCTGTGACCTTTTATCCTGTGCAGGATAAGGCGCGGTTTTCTCATCACCCCTGGCCAAAGTCAACACGGGCAGTTCATCGGTTTCCCGCTGAACCAGCTTGCTCAGCATCTTGGTAAAGTCAAAACACTTGCTCACGATCACATGCACCACCTGTCCTTCCCGCTGTAACCTGCCTTCTACCATCAGCAGTCTGGAATGCAGTATTTCCTTTCTAAAGGTTTCAAACAACTTCTCAAACACCACCAGGTTGGAATAGCCCGTTTCGTCCTCGATAGTAATAAAACATACCCCGCCAGCCGTTCCGGGTCTTTGCCTAACCAGTACCAGTCCCGCGACTTTGACCAGCTGCCCGTCGATGGAATCATTATTGATCTTATGACAGGACCGGATATTCAACATATCCAATTGCGGGCGCACAAAACTCACCGGGTGTGCTTTCAGTGACAGACCTACAGTTGCATAATCCTGCACGACATGCTCCCCCTTACTCATCAGCGGCAGCTCCACCTGCGTTTCCAATACGCTTTCTGAAGGCTGGCCCCTGAAAATTTCCACCGGCATATCCTGCAAGGCGGAAACTTCCCACAGGGCTTTCCTTCGGTCAAGGCCCATTGAACGGAACGCATCCGCATCAGCCAGTTTTTCCAGCGAAGCAAGCGATACGCCCGCATCGCGCAAAGCAGTAACGCTCCTATATCCTGTTCCCCGGGCCGAGACCAGCAGTTCCATCTCCTCTTCCCGCAATCCCTTGATCTGCCTGAAGCCCAAACGGACCGTAAAATATTTCACCGTCTTTTCTTCCAGTAGATTATCCCATCCCGAGCAGTTCACATCCACTTCCTTTACCTCCACGCCATGTTTCTGTGCATCGATCACAATCTGCGCAGGCTGGTAAAAGCCCATAGGCATACTGTTCAGCAAAGCTGCCGCAAACGCATCGGGATAATAATGCTTCAGCCAGCAGGACACATAGACCAGCAGGGCGAAACTGGCCGCATGGCTTTCCGGAAAACCATAACTTCCAAACCCCTCCAGCTGCTTAAATATCCTGCGGGCAAATTCCTCGGTATATCCTTTGCCCATCATGCCCTCAATCAGCTTCTGCTCATACTGGTTCACCATTCCTTTAAACTTGAAGGTAGCCATACTTCTGCGAAGGCCGTCCGCCTCTGCGGGCGTAAACCCGGCGGCAACAATCGCAATCTTCATCGCCTGTTCCTGGAAAAGCGGCACGCCGAGCGTGCGCCCCAAAATCTCCTCCAACTCTTTGGAAGGATACACCACAGGTTCTTCTTTATTTCTCCGCCTTAGATAAGGGTGTACCATGTCCCCCTGGATCGGCCCCGGACGGACGATCGCGACTTCGATCACCAGGTCATAAAATTCCCTGGGCTTTAACCTGGGCAGCATTGACATCTGCGCCCGGCTTTCGATCTGGAATACGCCAAGGGTATCCGCCAGACAGATCATATCATACACATCCGGATCATCCTGGGGAATATTGGCCAGTGTATATTGCCTGCCGTAATGATCGCGGCACAGATCAAAAGTCTTGCGGATACAGGTCAGCATCCCCAGTGCCAGAACATCCACCTTTAAAAAGCCCAGTGCATCAATATCATCCTTGTTCCATTCGATATTGGTCCGGTCTTCCATCCGTGCATTCAGGATCGGGCATAAATCCGTGAGCTTCCCCTGCGTCACCACGAAACCACCGGTATGCTGCCCCAGTTGTCTCGGAAAGCCCATCATCTGCCCGGTCAGTTCCAACGTTTTTTTCAAATGTGGATCATTTGGATCCAGGCCAGATTCTGTAACCCGTTTTCCTTCAAACCACTCATCCGTATATTCCCAGAGCGAACCCGAAAGCCGGTTTATCGTATCTACCGATAAACCCATTGCCTTGCCCACATCCCGGATCGCCCCTTTCTGGTGCTGCTGGGTAACCGTGGCCACAATCGCTGCCCTGTCGCGGCCATACTTGTTATAAATGTACTGGATGATCTCTTCCCGCCTTTCATGTTCAAAATCCACATCAATATCCGGAGGTTCGTTCCGCTCAGAAGAAATGAACCGCTCAAAGAGCAGGTCAAACTTCATCGGGTTGACCGAGGTAATGCCCAGGCAAAAACAGATCGCAGAGTTTGCGGCCGATCCCCTGCCCTGGCAAAGAATCCCACGGCTTCTTGCCTCCCGGACGATATCCTCCACAAAAAGGAAGTAATTCGCGTAATCCATCTGCCGGACAAAAGCCATTTCGTGATTCACCATATTGACCACCTTTTCCGGGATCACCTCACCATAAAAATCATGCGCACCCTTCCAGGTCAGGTATTCCAGTTCTTCCAGCGGAGCGCGCCCGCTCCGGTTGATCTCCTCAGGATATACATACTTCAGCTCGTCCAGCGAAAAGTTACAGGCCTCAGCAATCACCATCGTATTCTTAATGGCCGAAGGATACTTCCTGAACAAACGCTCCATCTCCGCCACTTCTTTCATATAGCGCTCCGCGTTCTGGTGCAAACGGAAACCCGCCTCCTGGACCGTACATTTCTCCCGTACGCAGGTCAGCACATCCTGCAGTTCCCGGCGCGATGGATCATGGTAATGCACATCATTGGTCGCCACCACCGGGATCCCGTAAAAATCAGACAGCTGCGCGGTTCGGAAGATCAGTTTATCGTCATTCCCCTGGTAGGTCCGTGTTGCCGCAAGATAAAGCTGGCCACCCAATGCCTCCCGGTACTGCGCCAATGCCAAAACAAAATCCGGATCATACTCAAACCTGCGGTTCAATACCCCAGGCATCACCAGGGTAAAGATCATGCCCTTACTATGCGCATACACATCAGCCCGGGAAAGATGACAGGAACCTTTTTCTGCCCGCAGGTTTCCCAGCGTCAATAACGCCGACAACCTGCCATAAGCTTCTTTGTCCGTCGGATAAGCCAATAAACTTGGTCCATCCAGCAAATCCAGCCGGCAGGCCGGGATCAGTTTCACCTTCTTTCCCTGGCAAGCGGCATGCGCCCGAACGATCCCTGCCAAAGTATTCCGGTCAGTGACCGCAATCTTATGATAACCGTAAGCCTCCGCCTGACCGACCAGCTCACTGGCATGTGAGGCGCCACGCAAAAAACTAAAGTTTGAAGTCACCTGCAATTCACTATATCCCATCACGCCCCCTTTCTAAGCAAAAAATCCATGTATAAACCATTTGTACTTTTGATCTCCGTTATAGTGGCCTGAACGGAACAGCCAATACCTGCGGCCCTGGTCATCCTCCACCTGATAATAATCCCGGTGCTCGCCGCTATCCAGCCACCATTCCCGCTCTATCCGTTCAGGCCCGTCCGCCTTCACCACCTGATGCCGTACGCCCCTGTAAATAAAAAAAGCGGGCGGATGATCAGGGATCAGCGCCATCACTTCAATCGGGTCAGGCCGTTTCAAAAGTTCGGTTGGCCGCGGTTTCTCCACCCGCCACTCACTTGCGGGCTTTTCGATAACAGAGCTGGCCTGCAGCACTGCCCGCTCCGGCCAGTAGCAGGTAGCCGGTAAATACCGGTGGATCACCTGCGGCCCGATCTTTCCCGCCACCCTGTCCAGTAGCCTGATCACACTCTGGTCATCCATTCCGGGCCGCGAAGTCCACATCTCCTCCTGCGGAACTTCGACTGCATCAACTTTAGGTGCATCCAGTACGAACAGCTCAATTCCCAGTCCCGGCCGGATCTGGTCTATCTTTAGCTGGAAAAGCTTAAACAAATGGGAAACACTATGGGTAGCCCCGCTGGTACCGATAGCGATCTGCACAACTTTGCCATCAATCCGGTGACCTGTCAACACCCCCGTCCGCAAGCCCTTGCCCTCCGTCTGCATCCGCCTGCATAAACTTTCCAGCATATTGGTAATGGCAATCTCAATTCCGGTGCGCGTTCTGATCGGTTCCAGGCAAGCAAGCCTTTCGCTAAAAGGCACCGGTACCTGCAAAGGAACCAACGCCTCAGCTTCGCTGCCCAAAGCCTGCCCCAGCCGCAACAGAAAATCCCCGCCAAACCGCCTGCGCAGCACCGACCTGGGCATAGAAACAAAACTTTTAATCTGGTAAAAACCCAGCTTGCGCAGCCTGGCCAGTACCGGCTGCTCCAGACGCAAAGCCTCCGGCACCAGTCCGAGCAAAGCCTCAGATTGACCACCGGCGGGAACCAGCGGCGTTACTTTACCATAATGGGAAACTGCCCAGGCGGCACCGGGCGTATCCGCTATCGCCACCCGCACCGTATAGCCCTTATGCTTTAACCTTGAAACGATCTCTTTTAAATATTCACGCTCCCCGCCCCAAAGGTGCGTACAACCGGATACATCCAGCAGCAGCCCATCCATACCAAACTCATCAATGGCAACGATGGGCGAATACCGCACGCACCATTCTCCCAGCCTGCGCAGCAGATTCCGCGGACGTCCGGGTTTATCGTCCAGCACCTCGAGTCCCGGGCAGATCGCCTTTGCATCCGCCGCCCGCATCCCGGCTTCTACCCCAGAACCAAAGGCCAGTGGGCTGACCGCTGTGACCATCATCCGCCCATGATCTGGCGCTGCAAATACAAAAGGTACCTCAACGAGTTCCGGCCTACGGATCAGCTGCCAGTCAGCCAGGAGCTGACGAAACCATATGGAGACAAAACGCCTTTGCATCACCTGCTATCCAATCTGCCTGCCCTCGCGTCCGGTCCATACCACCTCATTAGCCAGTTTCTTCACGGCAGCATGATCGCTAACCTCCTGGAAACCTTCACCCGCCCATTCCAGCACAAAGCTGCCCGGTTTGCCGTTACGCACTTTCAACAGCTCCACCTGCCAGCGCGGAAAGCCCAGGCCAGGCATCCCATCAGCTGTATCAGTAGGCAAAGGACTGATCTTCCACCTGGCGGTAGCCACAGTGCTTGCCGCTTTACCGGCATCCTTGCGCAGGATAAAACCAGTAACACCGCTTTGCTCCACCGCCAGTTGCAACCGCCTTGATTCTATGAGACTCAGATTATTCAGTTCGGAAACGACCGCCGCAAGTCCCTGGCACTTCAGCGCCTCCTCGGTCACCCAGAGCGCCTCTTTCTCTGTCTGCACATCCATAAAAATGATCCGATCGGGTTCCACGTTAAAAGCGCTTAACGAAGCAGGAAACAACCTCCGGGAGGTACCCACCCACACGCAAGCCGCACCATCCTGCATCAGGACAGCAAGCAGCCCGGCAATAAAGCCATCACTGGCTGCCGAATCTTCCGGCAAAACGGTAATAAATTCATGGATCGCCCTTTTGGGAAAGACTCCACCGGGGAAGACCTGTTCGATCTCACCAAGTCCGACACGCTCCGCCCTGGTACCGCCCTGCGGCTTAAAGCCCTGCCACAGCAAGATGTCCTGCTGAAGTTTGATTAATATTTCCTTTTTTGCATCCATGATTCGTCCCCTAATTAGCAGGCAAACCTTTTGCCTACTAATTACAACAACAAACATAATACTAAAAATGTTAGCAAATATTTGAATGTGGATAAAACAGGAAAATTTGTTAACAAACCCCTGCAAACAAAACAAATAGGAATAATATATACTAATATTTTTAGTTATTAAACAAAATATTTAAATTTGCTTTATGAACCTTTTTCCAGAAACAGCACTATTCGACGGGGGAGTTACATCCTTTACCATGCTGATGTGAAGAAAGTGACATTCCGAAAACAGTATATTCTTTTCCAATAGTTATGCAAAAATGACTCTTTCTTTCTGGATATTCCCCCAATATCTCCAAGTCTACTGTTTGTAGTTATTCTGAGATACAATTTAATTTCATTTATGTTTTAAGTCTTTAGGATTTAGTATTACGCTGTTGGTGTCTTTGCCTCAATCTTTATTATATTTGTCTTTTGGAAACCCCAAGCGAATTTAAAATACTATTTGACAGTTTTCTTGCTTCTTCCCAATGACTATCATTCCTAAAAGCATCTTTATTCCATAAAGCTACTGGAATTTTATTTATAACAATTTTCAGCGCAGCTATGTTATCTATTTGATCTCTAGTCAACATTCCACCTTCTTGTAATGGCAATAAGTTACTCATATCAAAGAAAGTATAATAATCACCTTCCAGTTCCCTTAAATAATCTTCTACATCACTATCTGAAATTGCGTTTAAGTCTGCGCAAACCATAATTAGCGCATCTACTAACAGGTTATGTACATTCGATAATTCAATCATTTTTTTAATTGTCTACATTTATTGTTTTTGACTTCTCATTTGGAGTTGCTTTATAATTTCCATCAACAACTTTGTTTTTACCTTGCCCACTGTTTACTTTATAATATTCTGAATTACCATGTCTTGGATTACCTTCGGTATATGAAACAAACCCATCTTTACCATCCTGTAAAAACTTCCATCCAGCAGATCCGTCATTAAGAGCTCCTTTTGTCCAACCCGGTCCTAAGCCAGTAGCAACCTCGTCAGCAGACTTACCCCAAATCTTTATGGGATCATTTGTTAAATCAGCAAACGATTTTATTTCTAAGCCTGATAAATCTGCAGCAAAACTCTCAGTTGATATAGTTTTTAATACACCGGCAGCTTTACCAGCTAATGAAGCCGCTCCTTCGGTTACAACCGCTGTCGTTGTATTTGCCGCTTGTCGTCCAACCGCGTCTCCAAAAGATTTTCCATCACCTTTTGCAAGGGCCTTTACCCCTTGAACAACATCTTTGGCGTTGTTAATTACAACATTTATTGGTAGTACTTTTGTATAAGTCTTCACGTAAGTTTTAGCCAGCTGACCAGCCGACATCCCCTTTAAGCTCTTAACTTGTGACGGGATGCTCTGGATAGCACGAATTGCTGATGAATAATATCCTTTAAAAGAACTTTGCGCAGAATTCCACGCATCACTAAAAAATCCCTTACCTGGCCACATACCATCTGGATCAATAAACATAATCGGATTATTGAATGCATAGTTATATGGCGACCACCTCCGACCAAGCTCAGCCTTAGGATCTACTGCATTCCACCTTCCGGTCTCCGGATCATAAAACCTTGCCCCATAATCCAGCTGCCCTCCCAGCTCATCCTGAACTTCTTTTCCATTGTAAAGATATTTATTATTTCCGGAAGCTAAAGGATTGCGCTTGCCGAAAGGGTAATAATTATCCATCTGCAACGGCCTGATCAGGCCATTGTAAACATCAAAAGTAAACCGCACGTTTCCCAGGTGATCTGTTAGATTATAATGATAGCTATAGCTGTTATCTCCATTGCGCTGTGCCACCCCTTCTTCTGTACGGATGATATCGATGTTGTTCCAAACATATTCAATATCATCGATATATTCCCGCAGCGTGGATGAACCATTTTCGGTTACGATCTTCCTCAGTTTGGTTCCGTCTGCATCATAAACATAGTCCAACACCTTACCATTACCACTTGCACCCGAAGGCAGGTTTAACAGGTTATAGCTTAGCTGCATCCCCGTCCTGCCATCGGTTTTAGTATTACCATTCAAATCGTACACATAATTCCCTGCAACATTATCGATCCTGTCCAGCCTGTTCCCGTTATAATAATACTGGTTCATCGGGCCACCGTTCCTGCTTAGCTGGTTGATATTACCCATATTGTCATAATTCAACACTTCGCTCATGTAAATGCCAGTGCTCGTTCCGCTGGTCAGCCGATCCAGTTTATCATAGCCATAACTGAACACGTTAGGGGAAGTGGAAGGCGAACTGTTCTGCGACCAGTATTGCCTGCTGATATTACCGTTGTACTGATTTGTACCGTTTTCTTGGTAATCCAGTTGAATGCTGAACTCGTTACTGATACTGCTCTTCAGCCAACCCCGTTCGTTATAGGTTATGTTAGTGCTCTGCATGCCGTTATGCAGCTTTTTTGTGGTCAGCTGGCCTATTTCATTGTAAACAAATTCATCGAGCACGATGTTCGGGCCTGTTACAC
This sequence comes from Pedobacter sp. 22163, assembly GCF_052045595.1. Classification (NCBI taxonomy): domain Bacteria; kingdom Pseudomonadati; phylum Bacteroidota; class Sphingobacteriia; order Sphingobacteriales; family Sphingobacteriaceae; genus Pedobacter; species Pedobacter sp. 22163. Next base: position 573,398 of record NZ_JBQEPM010000001.1, read on the forward strand.
TGCCGCTATTGATCTGCTTGTTGGTGCTGTGCTTGCGACCAACATGGTCATAATCATAACCGGAAATAATGGTGGTTACAGCGCCACCAGCCTCGTGCGTTCTCACACTTGAAGTCAGTTCCCCTGCAAAGTTATAACTGTTCACGGTCCGGTCCTTACCACCTTTGGTATTTTCAGCCACCGTTTCCTTCACCCTGCCATCCTCATCATAATACGTTACCGTCAATAGTTTCGTGGTACTGCCCAGTACACGTACAAAACTTCCTGTTAAAAGTCCGTTTAGTTTGTCACTTACCGCAACACTGGGCGCATAGGCACTATTATACCCTGGAAAATCATAGCCATCATAATAGTTCATCGTCAGGAACTCCACATTCACGTATTCCTCACCAACTTCAGGATGTGTACTATGTGTATAACCTTCTGTTGTGGCAGTGGTACGGAGTTCCCATTGCGGCTGTATACCGTTGTTGTAATTCTGCATTCCCTGCCTGTCGATTCCCTGCCCATTTTCGACGCCGGTAAGGATTACTCTGCCAAGCGCATCGTATTTTATCCAGCTCCATTGGTGGCTCTCCCGCTGGTTGGCATCCTGGCTATGGGTAATCTGGTCTAACTTGTTGTATACCATATACGCCCAGCCTTTTCCCGGCACCTTTTTCTCCACCAGGCGTCTCCTACCATCGTAATGGTAACCATAGATAAAATAGCCGAACACAGGATCTGATTCCAGCTCCGTAAAGCTATTGACCGTTACCGCAGGCGGCACCACATACCGCAGGTTTCCAAGGTCATCATAGATATAATAGGTGTTCAGTTTCTCGGTATCGCTTTTGTATACCCTCCTCAGCACAACCCTTCCCTCCATGTCCTTGAACTCCTCGGTATTCCCGGCATTGCCTGATACCCAGTTTTCATCTTTTGAAACCGTACTGAAAAGTTTTCCTGCAGGGTAATATGCGACTGCCGATGCACCAGAACTATTTACCTGCCATAACAGCACATCACTTGCCGCATTGCTCCCATAGACCATCTTGGCCGTATGCCCGGAAGTACTGCCCGTAACAGGCTGCCAGGCATCTCCCGGCGAGCCCTGCTCAACTGCGCGATTCAGCGGACTGGCCTCAAAATTTGTGATTGCAAAGGGGCTGCCGGTTTTCACCACATTGACATCCCAGCTACCAGTACCGTAATAGCTGCCCTGCATTGAAATCCCTAAAGGCTTATAGCTTCCATCCGAACCCGTCTGTTCTGCGTAAGGGAGGTATTTCTTAACCTCCCTGCCAAAGGCATCGTACTCATTTACCTGCACAATGTCTTTTTTTCCCGGGCTTCCCTGCCACTGCACTGACTGAAGCGGGCGGCCCAATCCATCGAAATACCGGATGTTACGATTTACAGAATCAACAGGAAAACCCACAAGGCTGCTGAGTGTTTTATGTCCGGCTGCCCTGACCGTACTTTCCATAACATAGTTCCGGGTATTGCTCGGACTTTGCCCATATCCCGTCCTGATTAAAAAAATGATAAAAAATAATGTAAATAAAAGCTTCTTCATAAAGAGATGGCTCAACAGCGGGGTAGATCGTAATTGGCCCTCTTCAGCAGTTTTGCTCATGCACATTGCCCATTTAGCCAACTGCATAGATTTTTTAATTTCGCAATACATATTATTGAATAGTATAAGTTGGCAACGCGTTTAAGAAAAAATGGTAGACATTAACAAGCGCTCCGGAAACACTGTTTTCCTGAATTATAGCTTGATTGGCAATAACTGCCGTTGTGCCATTTATAACTATTGAATAGTCGGTAGAGTCTACGGGATCCAAAAGGTTATCGTACTTTTCCATCCTGTAGCTTACCGTGAGATTGGTTACCGATAAAGGAACGGTACAGGCGGCATCGCTATAAAAACTAACCACAATGTCGGCATATCTCCTTCTGGTGGTAATGTTCAGATTGGTTTGGCTCATCCTGGCATATACCGTTGGCTGAACACATTTACCTGTATTACCAAGACTGACCTGTCTTGTGGTGTTAAAGGTTGAACTGGAGGGATTACCATCAACCTGCTCAATTAGCTCTTCGCCAGTAAATACGCCGCCAACAGCCACACATGTTTTTACACCGGTATCTGTCCATTCTGGAGCAGAGTCCTGTCCATAATTATAAGTAAATGTTTTGATGATGTCACTATTTTGGTTCTTTATAACAGACAACCTTTGCAAACTATCATATTCGTAAAAGGTCGTCATATTCTTCATGTCCGTTAAACTGGCTATACCAACCGAAGGTATAAAGGTTCGGGTAGTTATAGCAAGTTTAGGAGACACAGCCCTTAGCGGTGCGATAAAATTATCAATCGCGGCTTTATCAGGATTTGTTAAATTGTTAAACGATGTAATTGCCGGTTCCCCGAGCATACCCTCTATGGCTGCATAGGTTCCTTCTGCAATTTCGGCAATAGGATATTGACCCTTGTAGCTCCATAGGTAATTTGTTCTTTTGCTATCTTCAAGGATGATACTCTTTGGGTTTCCATAGGCATCAGAGCCTTCGTATTTTAACCTTACCTTATATTTTGTATCATAAGCAAGGCCACTTGCAGCCCCCACAGTGGCGATCAGGTTATTTTCTGCCGGCGATTTGTCTAGGGGACTGAAAACCAATTGCTCGAGAGGCAGGATCTTGCCACCTTCTTCCGAATAGGTACTGATTGAAGCGCCGGTACATACAGGAGATTCTCCGGTTCTGTTTAGGTAACTAATCGTTTCGATAGGTTGTGCAACCATATTGGCAAGTACCATGCTATTGTAAACATTGGTAGCCATGGCAAATTGTTTGGCATAAGAATAGGTATTCAACACGTTGCTGCTTTCACTGGTTGAAGCAGTCTCCTCATACGGCTTGTAATTATCATCTTGGGCACTCCCCAACGGAAATTTATCGGGGAAGTACTTTGTTTCCTTTACGGTAGTGAGCGATGTAGCTCCTGCCAGGTCATACATCGTTTCCTCTACCTTTTTTACCAAGGGTGGTTTGGTATAAAATAAGCACGCAGAAACCCTCGACATGAAAAACCCAGTGGAGTTATCTGTATTTCTATAAAAATAAGGAACTTTATAGTAGCTGCTGGTCGTATCAACGGCGTACTCATAAGCTGTTTCCTTAACGGCATGCTTTTCCTTATCTAATGCCTTCACATTTAGTAGCAAGCCCCTAAAAGCCTCCATACTGGTAAAACCTTCTTCATGCCACTGTGAATCATAATTTGTTATTGTTTTTTGGGGAGCCTTATCCTGGTAGCCGTTGTCCTGGTTGGAATATTTGTATACGGTATATCCCTCACCAGACTTTTCTGTAACCTCCGAATAGGTTACGTGCGCGCCATTGGTATCGCTCATCGGCAAATTGTTGTTATCACTCATCCTCCCATAATAGACCTGTGCGCTGCCCCAGGAAGAACCCCAAAAGCTGCCACTTGTTGTCGAACTTCTTGCAGACCCCGTATTTGTATATCTGGGAATCCCAGACAGCACCCCCGAAGATGCTGTACCATCGATCGCGTAGTCTTTTTGATAAAAAAATTCTTTGGTAATGGGCAGCGCACCGTGTAAAGAGCTGGCAACAATCTTCCTGATCCTCAGACCGCCAGCCATTTTATTCTCGGTCTGGTCTTCTATCAGGAAGGGGAATTGACGGGCAATCTTTTTGTAAGTGTGCGGTTCGTATTGCAGGGTCAGATACCCTCCTGTAGGATAAACTATCTTTTCAAGCATCTCTGCAGGCAAATAAGCTGCAACAGGTTCTCTTGTCGCCATATAATTGTCGTTATAGGCATAAGAACGGCCATTATAATAACCCCAATGATCTGCCATTTTTGAATTATAGAGCGGAAGCAGGGCAGAATTGTAGAAAAAGGCATATCTGGACTTTACTACCGATGCGGTTGTGGCAACTGAAAGTCCTTTAAGCTGCATGCGTCTCGATGCGATATCCAAATAATCAAAGTTGATCTGCCTGAGCCCAACGACATTTATCTTATCCAGCTTCTGCCAGTGCGTGGCAGTAGCACCCCATTTGTAGATCGGATTGGTGATCGATTCCAGTTGCTGCCTGTCATCTTGGACAGTTGCATAAGGGTAGTTCAACTGATTGCTTTCCGATGAGGTAAATTCAATTGTCTGTGCCGGTGTCACGATAGATTCGATATAGGACGGACTCAGTATAGAAAAAGATTTTCGCGAGAGTGTGCCTGAATAAGAGACACTTCCCGATTCGTTCTGAAACAGCAAGAGCAGCCGGCTTCCAAAAGAATAGGTGCCATCATAGAACAGGGCATTCCTTTGCTGTGATTGGACAATAACCCGTCCTGCTTTTTTGTAGTTCAGCTCTATTTTGTATCCTAAAGGAGAGATCACTTCGGTAAGATGCCAGGCATTGGCTATGTTGTTAAAATTATAGGTAAAATCGCCATTGTTGCTAAATTCGATGGCATTGGGGTTACCGCCGAAAATATAGATTACCCCCTTGTCATCCGTGATTTTCAGTTTGTAGATGCTCCTGTCTGTACGGGACTTCACAACGGTATTTGTTCTGCTGTCTACCCAGTCGTCGTATTCAATAAAACTGTTTATGGTAACTATTTCGGCCTTAAGCTTATAATCGCCATTACTTTTAACTTTTATTTCCAAAGGACCGTTGTGATAGGGCCTTGTGAGAAAAAAAGTACCGGAATAACCGTTAAAATTAAAGATGAACTCATCAGGAAAGGCATCATAGGAATTATCTATAATTTCTGCCGCGTTGCTACCGACCTGTGTGTATTTGCCAATGGCAAGGTCGTTGCCAAAGTCGTCTGCAACCCTTCCGCAATTATAGTAGTAGCAGATCTCATTGGTATAGGTTGTATTTCCAAGCTGCTTAGGGTGTTCGTCATAAATCCCGTTAACTTTACGGTAGATGGTCCCCCCCGATTTTAAAGTCCACCCAAGCCCTACCCAGCCAGGATGATCATCGATTTTATTTCCCCCGGTAGAGTAAGCGAGCGAAATGGGAACCTCCAGATCCTTATAGCTCACATTGTAGAGCGGAATGGATACGTCTGTCTGCCCGGTAAAAGAGCTGGATGGGAGCGTCGCAAAATTACCAAGAGATGCCACATCCGGTGAGGGAAAGGATTTGTTGATATTGAATCCGGCATACTGCGCGCTAACTAAAATCGGCATCGCTGCAACTGCCGCCACCAAAATAACTCTATATATATAAAGGATTTTCGAACCTACCCAGGCCAAAAGAAGCGATTGAAAACGGGAACTGAACAGCGGCAAAATTTTTCTTGTAGTCATAAATATGGTAAGAGTTTTTGGGTACTTATATTTTTTCGTTAAAGTCACTGCATTTAAGGATTAATCACGGAAATTTGGCTTGCGAGAAATCACTCACCTGCCCGGCATACATTTCGACCAATACATCTGGTCGCCTTCGGCGACAGGGTAATTTGTATCATAATAAGAAACAATAAACGCCTTTACGGAAAAACGAAACAGAGTTAGGTAGCGTCAAGATTCAATTGACATGCCTTAACAATACTGCAGACATAAATAAGGGATGCAGCCAGACACCATATTCTTGTGATAACAAGAGAATGAGGTAATCAATAATAGTTTTTTGGCAAGGGGTGCATTTTTTGATGCATACCGCAGGGTAATTGGAATGAGGAGCATATTTAGATATTTGTTTAACAAAACTATTCCTAAATTAAAGAAGCAATAAAAATTTTACATGAACCGCCTATTTTATATGACAAAACCGATCTTTATTCCATATTTAGAATTTGTACATAAAGCAATAATAACAAAAGAGAGGTTTTATTGTAACGCAATGTTGGTTAAGCCTAAAAAGGATTATAATCTAGGGAGTTTGAAGGATTGGAACTATAATGGTCGGGAAGGAGCTGCTCGGAAAACCGCGGACAATATCTAAGATGAGAACAAAATCCTAATTGTTTTAAAATAGGATTAATTATACCAAAGAGACAAGGCGCGAAAATTCATTTCATGTCTTGGGCGATGAATTTTCCCCAAGAGAAATATTATATGGATTTGTAGGTTCTACCCATGGAGTCCCACTATCATAAAAACATACGTCTGATGCTTCATCTACGTTATCATTTAGCGGATGGATCAAACCCGTCGCTGAAGAACTCAGCAAGTGTAATATCCAATGCTGAAAGCACTTTCAGCAAAGATGAGAAATACAGATCTTCCCCATTTTCGTATCGCCGGAGCTGCGTACGGTTAAGATCATGTTTAAATGCAAATTTTTCGTAGTTCCGTTCCCCTTTCGCTTCCCTAAGGGAACGAATCCGTGCACCAACCAATTTCAAAACTTCCTTTATATTCTCGCTCTCCTCTTCGTTTTTGGCTCTACTCATAACGTAAAATAAACCAAAATGATGCGCGAGAGCTACTCTTAAAAAGAAACAGCGCAATTGATATCTTATTAGAAACAAAAAATGTACCTTTATAATGCTTCATGAAACTAAAAATATGGAAATTGAGGAATTATTACAGACCCCTATCGACAAACTCGGTTTTAGTACTGAATTCGGTGAAGCCTGTAGCGCAATGAATTTCGTCACATTAAAAGACATCACATCTCTTTTGCCTGAACGACTGATCAATAAAGAGGGGTTTAGTTACAACTGGCTGGGGGAACTCAGCGCATACTTAGATAACAGAGGACTGTTGCATTTACTGCAACGGCCATAGGAAAAAATTACGGTTGATCCGCAGTACCATAGGCTGTAACAGATCCTGCACGCGTGCGGCGGTATGCTGGTCAATACTATAAAATTCTTTGCTCGGGCTTCTGGGGAAATGACAGCCTGTCTTTTGCTTTGAAAATAACCAGCAAAACATTTAAAAATAGACTGAAGGTTCTGAGTCGCAAAAACACTTTCTTCATAAACGAACATACTCGTTTATATCTATTATTAGAGTTACAGTCAAGGAAACCTAACAGCCATAAAGTATGACATGTTATTGAATGCCCTAAAACACCTAGCTATTTTTTTTTGGCGGGAAGCTGTTAAAATGAATTTAAACCTTTGTCTCAATGCGCTGACTAACCAGCCAGGTAGCCTCGAACAGTTTGACCAATTGTTCGTAAACGGTGATTACTTCAGATTTGGACAGGCTTTCTTCCATGGTGGAGGTGCTTAGCACATTGTGAAGCCAGGTGTTCAGGATTTTTCTGTACCCATCCAGTTTATGGATCCTGAACATTTTCTTTAGTACAGATGAAGGCTTTACGATCTCCCGAATGCTCAGATTTTCAGGATAGTCCCGTAGCTTCTTCCTTTCCTTTTTGACGAACGATCCGAATCAAGTGACAAACTGAGCTTCGGGAGTGATGACTTTTTTTGACGACTATTATTTTAAAAAGTACTGCTCATCTGGAACATTGGCAGGTACATTGCAATCAGGATCACCCCAACCACTAGACCTAGAAAGATAATAATCAAAGGTTCTAAAAGTCCACTAATCGCATTGGTCTTATATTCCACTTCCTCGGTATACTGCTGGGAAAGCTGCTCAAAAAAGTGCTCCAGTTTGTTCACCTCTTCCGCTATGCGGATCATCTGGATAAACTTCGCCGGATAAAAATCGTACTTGGATAATGCAGTTGATAAACTGTTGCCCAATAGAATATCCCCCTGGGCCAGCCTGAGCGACTGCTCTACCGGATAAAAGGTGATCATCTGCCGCACCAGTTCCAGTGCCTGAAGCAACGGGGTATTGGTCTCGGTCAGCAGCCGCATCGTATTGGCAAACTGTGCCAGGTAGATCTTCTTTGTGATCTCACCCACCACCGGGGTCCGCAGTAACGTCAGTGCGCTGTACTTCTTGAACCAAGGTGTTTTCCGGTTCACCAGTACCAGTACCACAACCAGTACAATGATGCCCAGCATCAGGTAGATATAATGGTCGAACCAGTCCGAAAAACTAACGATCAATGAGGTCAGATAAGGCAGTTTGCCTCCAAAACGTTTGAAAACGTCAGCAAACATGGGTACCACAAACTTGATCATAAAAAATACCGCAGCAAACGAGGTCACCAGCACCAGCAGCGGATAGGTGATTGCCCCAATAATCTTCCTGCGCTGGCTGATCTTGGCCCTGTAGTATTTCGCCAGTTCACCCAGTACCTCGGCCAGCCTACCGGTTTCCTCCCCGATCCTGATGCTGTAAAACTCATAGGCACTGAATTTCTTTTCGCCCTCCATTGTTTCCGAAAGTGATTTTCCGCTGATCACCTGCTGTAGCACCGAAGCAAAAAGCGCCGCATCCCTTTTATTGGTATAGGATCCCGCCGTAAGCTCCAAAGCCGAACGGAGATCGATGCCTGAGCAGATCAGCGTAGCCAGCTCATTGTAAAAACCCTCTTTTTTGCGGTCACTGAGCTGGCCGTTACCAAAGGAAATATCCTTGCCCAGCAGCTCCAATAGCCCATTACCCTCAGGCTTCGCCTTTGGTCTGTTCTTTTTTCCGTATGCGGATATATCTATTGATGCCATAGCTGCTTATCTGAATAAATCCTGGGCACTGTAAAACTTTTTAAACACCATAGGGACCTTCCCTCCTTTTTCCAGGGCGAGCACAAAGCCCACCCGGTCAACCGTATCCCCTTCAACAGCCTCCCGGCCCTCAAAGCGGAAACCTATTTCTGTCGGCACAAGCACAAAAGTGTCTGTTCTCAAGCCTTCCACCTCCCGGCTGATTATCCCGCCGCCAAAATGGTAGCGGACCAGAATACTGTCCTGAGGGATTTCAAGACCATCAGCAGTCCTAAGCAGGACCCGCCCCCGATCAATGTCCCTGTCCATCGCCCGCTGCAGGCCAAGTACGAGCTGCGCACTATTGTTCTTTTTTTCAAAGGCACTAAAATAATTCCCGATCAGCCCGTAAGCGGTATAACAGATGCTGAGGCAGAGTCCCGCCAGCAGCATGGCCACCGCAAGTTCCATCAGTGTATAAGCCTCAATCTTCCCCTTTTCCATTATCACGGCTTAATAAACATTTTAGATTGCCCAAGGACCTTCCCCGCTCGCTTGCCCTGATCTCCAGCCGGGACATGCCTTGCATATCACTCTCACTGCTGATCAGTTCATAATCCACGCTGTCAATCTTCAGCACCCGATCCTCCTTTAAACCCTCTTCCCTGAACTGTTTGACGAGCACCTCCATCTGTGCCTGCGCTTGCATTTTTTTCAGGGAAATCCCACCGCTCAGCACATTGCTGAACACACCGATAGCCACCGAAAACACCACCATGATCACGACCATGGCAATAAGCACTTCGACCAGCGTCGAAGCTTCTATTTTCTTAGCCTTTAGTTTAACCATTTCAATATCCCTTTCTGTTGTCTCTTAGCCTCAAATAACGGCGAAGAAAGATAATGCCTATCTCTTGCCCTGCGGTTCAGCGTTACATCTACCAAAAAATTCTCATACAAGGTTGTCGGCGTCTGCATAATAAAGCGGTTACAGGAAATCTTGCCTTCCACGCTCATGCCTTTACCCAGCTTGATCAGTCCCGTTGAATAAACCTCGCCCTTTACCTTCGTCCGCTCTGAAAGACTGATCATAGTCTGCAGCGCCGATCTTTTTGGCTCATAGCTAAATACCATCCCAGCGACACTTACATCCTTCCCCACCAAAATCCTGGCCTGGTCTACCGCTTTCTCCTTTCCGACCAATCCCAGTACCGAAGGATAATGCAGCACCACTTTGTCCCCGACAACGATGGAATCCCTGGCAAATAGCTGGCAATTGCCTTCAAATCCTTCCTCCACGGTAATGCTATGCGCATAAACGATAACATTGTTCAGCTTCGCGGTCCTGGAAATAAATACCGAAGTATCCGAGTGCAGCACAAGCTGGCCCGAGAGTTCCCCTGTGATCTTTCCCTGCAAGGGAACCGAAAATACCTTCCTAGGCCCAAAAAAGGAAACATGCATATTTTGCCCTGGTAACACTTCCATTGCCGAAACATCCCTATCCAGTTCCTTTTTCAGCGCCTTGATCATATCTCCCGATAACGGGGAAAGTGTCCTTCTGCTTTCCAATATCTTCCCGTAAACGAGCTTGTCCCCTGAATACGGCCTGTTCTCCACATAAGATTTACGCATCCCCGATTTCGGAACTTCCGCATCTCCCGTAACCCGGGTATCGCCACTGACCGACAACGGCCGGTCCTCATCGCTCAGGTAAAGTGCGAGGGTATCCATCCGCGTATCCATACCGATCAAAAAACTCTTTTTTATCGTATCGATAGAGACAAAAGCCCTGATGACCGGACATTCAAAAATTCCCCATAAGCCGCTGTTGATGCTCACGCTGTCCGTGCCTTCTCCCAAAAGATCCATCCTTATGCTGTCCATCCCCAAAGCCCCCTGATGCTTTAACACATAGGCAACCGAGGAATCCATGTTTCTTTCCAGTCTGGCCCGCCTAAGCTCCCTGAGATAACTTTCCCTGTAATAGGCCGCGATCATGATCAGCGAAGCACAGATGACCGCGATCAGAAAAGCGCAGATCACCGCAAAATACAGTGCGCCGGCCTTTAACATTGGCCTGGGAGTTTATTGCGCTTAGCAACAGTACCTAGGTTCCACCAACAGTCATCCAATGTCAAACCCCTGAAACAATCTTCACAGGAATCATTAGTTTTTTGGTCTCTCCTTACCCTTTGTTCCATCTGTGCGTTTTTTATCCTTCCTGAATATTTTTTTTACCCAAGCTTTTACCTTTGAAGGTTTTTCCTGGCTGATCTTTCCGTTTCTATACCTGGTCACCAGCACGCTGTCAGCCGAAACGCGCCTTTCCAGTTTCCCGTTGATCAGTCCTTTACGATATTTCCCTTTTACCGAAAGCCCACCTGATGCATCATAACGTTCAAAACGTCCGCTGAGCTTTCCATTGGAATAGTTCACCACCGAATCCGGCATGCCCTTTTCACTCCAGCTTTTCCACTCTCCGCTTTTCAGGCCCATGTCAAAGTGCCCTTGTGTTTTTAACGCCTTGTTCTCATAGAATTCCGAGTAGGGTCCATCCAGGAGCTTACCACTATAGCCGCCCCGGGTCCAGTTGATCCGGTTCCCGCTGAACCAGGCATATTTCACATCCATCTCGATTCCCTGGGGGCTTTTGTCTGGGGACTGCAAGCGAAAAACTGCCTTATAGCCCTCAAAGTTAAGGGTATGGTTATAGCTGTCCGCGTCGAAATAATTCCGCATACGCTGCGCCCTGGACACCAAAGTGCACATCGGGAGCAGGAATAAAGTTATATATAAAAATCTCATTTTTACTTGATCGATAAATAACGGCTTGCACCCTGGTACTCCACTTTGATGGAATCCCCTATGCGTTTGATAAATTTCAGTCCTTCCCCACGCTCGCCCTCACTGAGCATCACCTCACGGCCCTTGACATTGATAATCGCCACATGCCTGCGCTGCGCGCTGTTATAGAGCTGGCCGCTATACACAATCCCCGACCAGTCCGTTTTAGGCTTTAAAGGTACCACCTGAGGCTGGGAAATTGATGCACCCCTCTCAGAAAGCGTTTCCGGCGGTGTTTCCGTATAAGTTTCCGAAAAGGGATCGCTATAGGAAAGATCAAGCCGTACCGTATCGCCGGCATGGTCGACCAGGTTAAAATACCCCCCCTTAAGAGCTTTGGCTACCGGCAGCTCAGGTGCTTCGGATGCCAGGCCGGAAAACACGCGGTAAAAGATCACGCCCCATACCACCACCACACCGCAGATCAAAAGATAGGTCATTTTCTTGTCTTTCATCAGCCCTTACTGAATGGTGAAAGTCCGCAGTTCGCTGTATGCCCCCACATTACCCGCCTTGTCAAACGCCCTCACCCTCCAGGCCACCACCTCGCCCGGATCCCCCGCGTCAAAACTCAACTCGGTTGCGGTCAGGATTTTTGGATAACTGGAATTGTAGGGGGTATCCCCATCGCTTTTGTACACCCATAGCTCATACTTGTCCGCATCAGCAACCTTGTTCCAGACCAGTCTGACCGGCCTTGAAACCAGCTGCCTGTTCAGGGGCGTACTCAGCACAGGACGTTCAGGCCCGGTGGCATCATAAGTGAGCGTTCTTATCGTACTCCATTTGGAGTTCTGTGTTGCATTTTCTGCCCTTACCCTAAACTGGTAGTTGCCCTCCGCACTCAGGGTCTGCAGAAAAACCAGGTTTTCGGTCGTGATGTTCAGGTCCATGCTCTTTTCGTCAAGAAAATTGTTCCGGTCCACTTGTAGCCTATAGGTCGTGGCACCAAAGAGCTTCAGCCATTCATAACGCACCTGGGGCTTTGATACCGAAAGACCGTTTGAAGGCAGGCTCAGCTGCAGCTCCTGATCGCTCAAAGAAGAAGGATAAATCACCAGCGACCTTTGCGCATAAGCGCTTGCACTACTGCCGTTCTCTCCCCTCACCCGCCATTCATATTTTCCGGGATCAAGGGTATAGACAAATTTATCCTTGTTGATCAGCGTATCCAGCAAAACCTTGCTCACACTGTCAAAACGCGGCGAGACCACCTGAAGCCGGTAATAAAGGGCATCAGCCATCGGATTCCACCAGAAAGTCTGCTGATAGCTATTGGTTTCCAGCCGATTGGCAGGGGCAAGCAGACCGATCTCCCGTGACCCGATCGATGGTTCTATAAATTCACTACAGGCGGCCAATAGCGGCAGCAGCAATATCAAAAATCTTTTGTTTTTCATTTTCCTTAGCCCCATATAAAAATCTCAACCGATGCAATCATCTCGCCCATCAAGGGTGCCAATCCCACTAACCACAGCGCCAGTTTGGAATAGGAAAGTACCTGTACTCCCGTCTTCTGTTTCCTGATCATCTTATGTGCCTTTTTTTCAAAAAAAACCTTCCGGTAAGTATTGCCGATAGGAAGTCTTTCCGTTTCATTCCCGTTCATGATCACGATATTCCCCTCGATCGAGGTGATCTTTTCCTCATTGATGATAAAAGATTTATGTATCCTGCTGAAAGAAGATCCGCAAAGACTGTCCTCCATTTCCTTCATTGAATTGTGGCAGGAAAAACGCTGTCCCCCTTCCATATGCAGAATCACGTAGTTCTGCAGCGCCTCGATATAGATCAACCGATCACACCTGATCAGCACCTCCTTAAAGCCCTTGGAATCCGCTTTGATAAAAAATGAGTCAATAGCCTGTGGCTTGTTCTGGACATAGACAGAACTGGCCAAATGGGAAAGATGGTCGAATTTGTTGATACTTTTCACAAAACGGTTAAAAGGTACCGGTCTGATCAGGTAATCGAAGGCGAAATGCTCAAAGGCAGCAAAAGCCTGTTCGGTCCCCGGAGATACCAGTACAACCGAAGAGAACTGCCTGATGCGTTCCAACCAACTGTCCTGTTGGCCTATCAGCGCCGAATCAATAAAGACGATATCCGGCCTAAGCGAATAGACTGCATCAAAACTCTCGGGCCGCTGCACCGAATAGCCCTTCAGGACCGTAAGCGGGTAATCATGGATATAGGTACAGAGCGACTCAACGGTGGAAAGTTCACCGATCACGTAACAGCTTATCATGAGCGTAATTTTAATTTGTTTCTAAGGTCAAAAACGAAGGATCCATTGCCGGTAGCTGACTTCAGCTACCTGAATTCCGAACCTGAAAACAAATAAAAAGGGATTGTTTCCGGTGCCGCAAAAGGCTGCCGGAACTGAGAGCGTTTGAAATAGATAAGTCCATGGTCAGTAGAAATTTATGTGGACAATATCCCAATAAAAAAATATATTCCAAAAAAATAACAACAAAAAAAAGAAATCAGCGAATCCACAACAGCAAACGCCAAAACACACATTCAAGCCAAATAACATCGCATTAAAACCGAACAGAAAATCAAAAAACTGTAATAAAAATAAGACTTCAAAAACGACTGAAATTCTCAAAATCGACATTTGCTGATATGAAGTGTCAAAAACACAATTAAAAAGCTGCTTTCTTTCTATTTGTGTACCAATTATAATATACTACGGTCGTTTTTTACTTCAACTCCGCAAGGCGGTGGTTTTTCATGGGATATCAAATCGCACCGGCTAAGACATTACAAATAAAATGTCAGGCATATTTTGGTCATCTTCTTACCGCAGCAATTTTCAGTCTGAGCACCAGTTTTTCTTTCCCCTCCTCCTGCGAAGAGGCCTTTTCCTTGCCAAGATCCGCAGCGGCAATCCTGCCGATCCCCTTTGCCTTCGAAAGCGTATCCAGCAATTTCACCAGGTTCTTATACCCGCCCGAAAAAGTAAAACGATCAAAAATCACCGTACTGTCCACAGCTGCAGTATCCGAAAATGCCGTAACCGTTTCCGGAGAAAAACCGATAGCGGTCCCGGTCGTGATTGCCATCCCCGATACCGACTGCCAGAGCCTGCTTTCCCGGTCTTCAGACCGTACCTGATAGCCCTTCAGTACAGCCAGATAAAATCCATGCTCCCGCTCCAAATGTGCAATCGCCGATGGCGGTTCTCCCCCATCGGCACCGACCGATTTAAGCTGGGCGTTGAGGACTGCTGCCGAAATGGACTTTTTAAAGGAAAGCACATAGGCCAGATAGAGCATCAGTAGCATCAACAGCCCTAAGGCCAGTTTTTTTGTTTTTAGACTTAATTTCTGCAACATATCAATATCCGATCAAAAGATTAAAGAAATAACTATCGGAGCCCATATCCTGCTGATAGCGCAACAGTTTGACACTGCGCACCCATTTTTTTTCCTTAAGCATGAATATCCAGTTGTTTACCGCGCTCAGGTTGGCCGTTTCTCCCGATATCTTTATCGTATTTCCCGCCTGCTCCAGCGGACCCGTTTTCTTTTCCTCCCCAAACTGCACCTGCGTCAGGTTCAGCAGCCTGGGCCTGGAGCTTCCGATCTCGTTCAGCAGAAAAGCATAACTGTATCCACCGTTCCATCCCATTTTCTTCAGCTGGGTCTTCTGCAGCGCTATCTCTTTTTTCAGCACATCACCCTGGTCTGCTGTAGCCGTCAGATGGCCCGCCCTTTCATTCAAAACCGCATTCTCCGCGTTATAATGACTGAGCATAAAAAAACTGATGAGCAGCAGGCCCAAAAGCACAAAAATAAATACTGAAATCATTTTTTTTAGGCCGGAATCTTCCAAAAAGGCGACAAAAGCAAGGTCGGCCTCCTCATTTTCAGCTTTGACCAGTTCAACCCGGTCATGCAGAAAAAGCTGGAATGCCAGCGCATACGGCAATACCGACCGGGAAGCCACGCTGTTTCCGCCCAAAGACACCTTACTCTCTCCTGCTTGCGCCTCTGAATAACCGTATCCTAAAAAGCTTCCATCCGCTGCCACCGAAAAAACATGTCCATCCACCGAAAATCCCGCGTCCGTTTCTCCGAGCATCCCCCATATTCCCACAAGGGGCAGCCCACCCAGGCTCAGGGCATACACCTTAAGCCCTGCAGACTTTAGTTTGCCCAATAGGTCGTCAGCCAGGGATTTCCGGACAATACTGATCCAGGCCTGCTTTTCCTGCAGGAGCTCCTGCACATAAAATTCTTTTTTCTCCACTGAGGGAAAAGCTTCCTTAAAAAGGCCGGACTGTCCATCCCCCTTACCCTCGAGCTGTTTATGCAGTATCCCCTTTCCGCTCAGTGCCAATGCCACCGGATATTTCCGTGGAAGGGATTCCAACACCTTTACCAAAGGTCCTTCAACCTCTTTATGTTCCAGGATCTCCAGGGCATTTCCCTTCCTGTACACCACAGCATAGCTACAGCGGTACTGCCCCTGCTGGAGCAGCACGATCTCAATCCCGAGCAGATGGTCAAAAGGCGCAAACATGATCAGTACAGGATTGTAGGTTTGATAAAGACCAGGGTCACCACTTTGTTATTGGATTTCTCCCTGCTGCTAAAGAGCCATTTTAGTACCGGGATACGGGAAAGTATCGGGATACCGGATCCGCTTTCATTACTTTCTGTCCTTTCCAGGCCGCCCAGCACGATCATATCTTCATTCCTCGCCCTGATCATCGAAGTAAACTTACTCGTTGATTTGGGCGGTGGCGCGTTCAGCGGTGGATTGCCGATAAAGTCGGAGATATTCACTTTGATATTCAAGGTTACCTGGTCATCGCCTGACACCACGGGCCTGATATCGATTTCCAGGTTGGCATTCACCTCTGTAAACTGCTCCGTTACCACCGTCTGTGCATTGAGCGAAGGGATTACGTTCTGTGTCCGTTGGCTGTAATAGCGCGAACTTCCGATGCTCAGGCTCGCCGAATGTCCATTTAGCGTAGAAAGTTTCGGCACCGAGCGGATATCCACGTTACTGTTATTTTCCAGGGCACTGAGCTTTACATAAAAATTCGGGGTCACCCTGCCCAGGTTCACCGAGCCGTTCCGCCCCAGCCTGGAGAGAAAACTGTTGATCGAATTGGCACCAAAGGTATAATCAAGTCCTGGCAGGACGGTGCCACCGGTCCTCACGCTGTCCGATACCCCTGCCGAAATACCAGTCTTGACTGTTTTGCCCTTGCGCACATCTACCAGGGTTACTTCGATGAGCACCATCGGCACCACGCGGTCGATCTGTTTAATGTAGTTCTCGATCTCATTCACCTGCGGTGAGGATCCTGAAAGCAGGAGCGTATTCTGCTCCCTGAATTCCTTGATCTCCACCCCTTTTTTCCATTCCGTCGGGATCATCATCTGGATGGTATCCAATGAACGGTGCTGCAGCTGCACGATCCGGTTGGCCCTAAGCCCTTCGAGTTTCCGGTCCCCGATCAGGTAGACCCCGCCATCTTTTTTATAGGTATATTCGGTACCCTGCAGAAGCGCAGTCAGAAAAGAATCGTAACCGATCCCACTGAGCCTGGTGGTTACCGTACCTTTGATATCCGAATAGATAAAATAATTTGCACCCGCCTCGGCAGAAGCCGACTTGATCAGGTCCAGGATCGGGGTATTTAGCGCATCAACACTTACTGTCCGGTTACCCTGCGCATCTTTTCTGGCACTGAGGTTAAAATTCCCCTGTGGCTGTCCGCCTCCCTGTCCAGATGGCTTATTGGATCTTTTCACCGCAGTGGCATTGTCCCCGTTCACATAAAGTTCTTCACCGTCAGCCAAAGGCTGGAAGATGAACACCCCGTCATTGGTCCGGTTCATCTTGAGCGCATTGGCATAGGCCAGTTTTTCCAGTGCCACCTCAAAAGGAGCCGCTGCGATAAAGCCGCTTACCCTTATGTCCATCAGGTTGACCGGCACTACCACATTTTTCTGTGAAAGCTGGCTGATCTTTTTGGCCACCTGGCCCAAGGTATCGTTATTGAGCTCAAAACCCAGGTATTCGTTCGATGAATTGTAGTTCACCCGGATATCCCGCGGCGCCAAAACGGTTTTCGCAACCGCAGCCTTGGTCACCGACATGATCGAACCGATCAGATTGATGTCCAGGTCATATTCCTTTACCATAAAAAGCAGCACGTTCAATGCCGTTTCGTTCCTGAAATTGGTATAGACCTTAAAGTTCAGCCCGGGATCGATATTGATGTTCAGGTTGTTCGACTGGGCCAGCGCCCTTAAAAACTCCTGCGCCGAGGCGCCCGAGATCGAGATCTGAACGGGCTGGTTAAGCCCCGGCACCGTTACCGCAAGGTTCTTCAGCCGCTCTTCCACTGCTTTCAGCCGCTGCGACTGTTCGGTACCCTGCGAATACCCGTTATGGAAGCTTAGCATCAGCAGCAGTACCATCAGGCAACCGGTCTTAAAAAATATAGTTGTGTTTTTCATTATTCTGAGCGTAAAAAAATCTAGATGGCCAACAATAAAGGGTAAATTTCTTCCAGGCTGGTGAGGCCATCGGCAAAAAGTGAAAAGGCATTGCCGGACAGGGTATTGATTCCCTTTTCGGCCAATACTCCATCAATGGCCATGTTCCCGTTCCTGATCTGCTGCGAGAGGTCTGCATCGATCGGCACGACCTCATAGACCGCCTTCCGGCCACTGTAACCTGTATAATAACATTTTGAACAGCCCGCAGCAACGAAATGCCGCTCCACCATTATAGGCGGCCGGAACTGTCTTGGATAAAGTCCCTCATCCATCACTTCCTCTTTTTTGCAGACGGGGCACAACAGCCGCACCAGTCGCTGCGCCACCGTCGTATTGAGCGTATTGGCCACCAGGAAACCCGGTATACCCATATCCATCAGGCGGGCCACCGTACCCCATGCCGAATTGGTATGGATCGTTGACAAAACCAGGTGACCGGTCAAAGCCGCACGGATGGCCATATTGGCCGTCTCGGGGTCACGGATCTCCCCGACCATGATCACATCCGGATCCTGCCTTAAAAAAGTACGCAGCGTAGCCGCAAAACCCAACCCGATATTTTCACGGAGCTGCACCTGGTTAACCCCTTCCAGCGTATATTCTATAGGGTCCTCGATCGTGAGGATGTTCCGTGTACTTTTATTTAACAGTTTGAGTGTAGCATATAAAGTAGTGGTCTTTCCAGATCCGGTCGGACCACTGATCAGGATGATCCCGTTCGGGCGCTGCACCCCCTCCAGGTAATGCCGCATATCCTGGTCCGACAATCCCAAAGTATTCAGGTCGATGTCCGTACTGCTGTTGTTAAGCAATCGGAGTACCACTTTTTCCCCGTAAAGGGTAGGCAGTACCGATACCCGGATATCAAAGGCGCTCTGCCTTGCCGAACTGTACTGGATCCTGCCATCCTGCGGCAGTCGTTTTTCGGCAATATCCAGGTTGGCCATGATCTTGATCTTATTGATCAGTGAAGGATAATCCTTCTTCTCGATCTGGTAACGCTCGATCATCATCCCGTCTATCCGCACCCGTACCCGGGAGCGTTTTTCAAAAGTCTCGATATGGATATCACTGCTCTTAAGCCTTCTCGCCTCCTCGATCAGCAGCCCCAGAAAATCATCCCCGGCAGAGATTACCGAAACCTCTTTTTTTTCAGCGCCGACCGAAACATCACCAAGATAATGTTTGGACAGCAACCTGCTCAGTTCTGCATTTTCCAATGCTGAAAGGCTCACCCCACAGCCCAGAACGACCTCAAGCTCATCTCTAAGAGATCCTTCATCGCCGTTCCCGTCCCAGTAAAGTTCAATTCCGCCCTTGGCGCCATTTTCTTTTGGAAATATCCTGTACTGCATGGCCGTCTCCTTGGACACCAGTGCCAATATCTCCGGTCTAATTTCCATAAGGCAAAAGATTAAAAAATACCTCGTCCGAATGGATGTCAACGCTTTTTATAAGAAAACTGACAATCATGATCAGGATCAAGAACAGTGCCTGATAACCTGCAAGCGGAATCTTTTCCTTTTCTGCGCGGTTACGCCCGCTAAAAATCAGTGTCAGCACGACCACGATCATCAGGCTCAACAGGTAAAAAGCAATATAATTCAAACAGGAAAAATAGAATGCGATGCACAAGAGAAAAAGAAGATCCCCAAGCCCAAAGTAACCTTTAAAAATATTAGTGAACTTCCGCTTCCTGAGCGAAACATAAGCGGTCAGCAAGAACATCTGTACAATAATAAAAATGATATTACTTCCAGCCGTAGCTGCCAGACGGACAAAAGCGTAGCGTAACCAAATATCCAGTACAAAAAGCATTAACAATAGCGGAAAAAGCCACCAGTAAATGCCCCTGAACCTAAAATCCTGATACACCATTCCAACAAGTACCATCATAATCCCACCCTGCAAAAGCAACATCAGTCCGCCACAATTTCCTTTAAATTCTTGTCCTGGTCAATCTGCCAGACATTGAAAGTCCCATCACCATCAAAATCCGCCACCGCAGTGGCCTTTGCCGTAAAAGTATTGTTGGATGCAGCTGTCACTTCAACCTTATAATTGGCCTTACCGTCCTTCGCGTCCGAGGTCAGTTTCTCCTGGATAAAACCGATCTCCACCAGATCGGCCGAATATTTTGAGTGTTCATAGAAATAACTCTGCTCCAGCTTGGCCACATGTTCCAGCTGCAGCTTGGCTTCGGTCGTCTTCGCCTTGGTGATCAGCGGCATCAGGTTGGGCAGTGCCAGCAGGATCAGGATCCCGATGATCGCAAGTACGATCAGGATCTCAGTAAGTGTATAAGCATCAAGTTTTTTGGTAGTCTGTATTCTCATTGGATAAACTGTTTGGCCGGGTAATATGCCCAAAGGATATTAACACACCGTAAAGTGCACATAAAATCGGAAAAATGCCAATATTTTTGACGAACGAAAGAAATCAAGTGACAAATAGGGCTTTTGAAGTGACGAACGAATTAAATCCATACTGAAATCCAAAACAAACCGAAAGACTATAAATCTCAAGCCGTTTGGTGAATTCTTTCAAACTAAATGACATTACTTATTATTGAGGAATATTCTACGAATTGTTTTTCACTTTTCCTTATTGGACATATCTATAAAGAACTCGCCACTCGGCAATATAACCTTGCTAAAACCAAACTTTAGCAATGTCATCGTTAAAAAACAATATTTAACCGTAAATCCCGGTACGCGACCAGGATTTACTTATTGATTTGATTTAATCCAAAGTTCATTATGTGAACAAAGACTTTTCATCTTTACGATGTTTCTTTAAAATGATTGAATTTTCTTATCTATAAAAAATGTTCCGGAAACAGAGGGTTCCAAGTCCCGCAACTAAAAATGAGCCGACAAAACATATAACAAAAAGAATGATAGTGTTTCTGTTATTAATCATGTATTTTTCGCTAGCCTGTTTCATTTTATTCCGAAAACTAGTACGATATCTTATTCGCACCAATAAAAAGACCATTAACCAGATTATTATGATGACGATTATGACCAGGATCTTATTGTATTGCATTATACCTTGACTGATCAAAAACATATAAATCACAGAAAAAATAAATACAGAAACGTTAGAGATCATAACTGAGACAATATTTAAGCTTCTTAATACCATACCTTTCGGGCTGGCCTTTCTTATAGGTGTCAAAAAACGATATGTTATGAAAATCAAAAAATCTAAAATCATATTATCAAAAACCCTATTTATCAAAAATATTCTGCGCTATCAACTTACCGTTATACAGCCAGAATCCCAACTCAAGTGCTCCATCCCCTATAGCAATTCCGGCCGTAACCGGATTGCTAAACATCATAGCTGCTGCAAATACCCCCGTACCAGTCCAAAACCCAACATGGTCACCAGTCGTTAAATGTTCATTTGGATCTATTGATTTAGAAAGATAAACGGCTGTGTTCAATAACTGACCGGCTACCCCCAAATATTTACCTGCCGTTTTTACAATTGATATGTGTTATTACAGCTGGGGCAGAAAGAATAACAAATACTACAAGCAATATTCTGGCAGGAAACTTAAAAGAAAGATTATCAACACCATTTAACTCATCTCTTACAATTCATTTCGTCTTTATCTCAATGCACAGTAGAAAGTTAACCAATGAAATTCTTTTCGGATTTAATTTTGTCTTTAATGGTCAAAAAACGTTCTATAATCAAAACTATTAATCATTTATTTTTATCTCATTAAAAAGATCAAAATCTATTACTTGTGTATAAAAATCAGGCATTAAAGTGTAGGTATTGCCCTCATTTTCGGCATTAATAGATTTAGCCGTTTTCACTATTACCTACTTTAAAAAAACTGCTATCATTATCTAGTTTTAAGTTCAATCTCAGCATTAATGCCCAACTGCCTATGCTGTTCATTATATTGTTCTAAACTATAAGGCCCGAAAACCTTTTCATTTTTTTTCTCAATGATCCAATATTGACAAAAATTACTTTTTTCGAATGCTAATTTACATTGATCTGGGCTTTCTCCATTAAGAAACTTACATTCAGGAATAC
The DNA here is from genome assembly GCF_052045595.1 of Pedobacter sp. 22163. Lineage (NCBI taxonomy): Bacteria > Pseudomonadati > Bacteroidota > Sphingobacteriia > Sphingobacteriales > Sphingobacteriaceae > Pedobacter > Pedobacter sp. 22163. Next base: position 595,394 of record NZ_JBQEPM010000001.1, read on the forward strand.
TGTCCCATGGTCTTTGTGAAGCAACAATATATCTTGAATCGAATCCATAGCCAAGAACCTGCGATTCCACTAGAATAGTATTTTTTGAATTTAATATAGATAGCTTCGCTCCTTTAATATTAAAATCGACGACATATCCATTCCCTAGACTTGTAGGTTGATATTCTGCACAGCCCAGTATTGTTCCGACTGCCGCGCCAAACAACAAAAACAAAATCTTTCTCAACCTATATTTCATACATTCTTATTTTTTTATTTTGACTGAACCTGAAAATGAAACGTTGAAATCGCCCCCCAAAACCCAGCTTACCGGTAGAAAATGTGTAGTCCACCAGCCAATGGCAGTACCAATATTCCGATTAGAAATAATAGCATTTTTATATTGGTCTCTTTCAATATTCCAATCAAACACATTGTCCTTTATCTTAAATTGATCATTTCCCAAAGCAACCATTTTTAACTTGCCAAAGGCTAAAGACTTGGAATTTACACCACCAAGAAACAAGTTTACAGCCCCTGACTCCTTAATGTTCATGTTTTCGAGCCATAGCTGCTTTTGGCTATACTCATTAACATCCAATGTCGAAGCTTCAATATTAAATGGGGCTTCCATGGCTATCTGACTGTTTATCAACATTTTAGCTAATATCATGTCTCCATTCACTATATTTGGATCTCTAAAGCTCAATTCATGCCATGTTGAAAGTGAATACTTTACAACAGCTTAACGACAATCTAATATCCTAATTCGACGTTGGTGACGATTCAGTTATTTCGGCCCGACACAAATTTAACCCGAACGGCTTTCCCATTATAGATACACACTTTAACGCCGTAGCTACTAAATAAAAGCCAAAAAATCCACCAACCTTCCTACTCAATGTCTCGGTACACGCTAAATCAAATCATGGCTTTTAAAATATTCTTCCAAATCTGTCTTAAAGCTACCCATATCAAAGTCCTTTATTTTTGATTTCATCTTTTCAAAAATAACTAAAGATGAAAGGATTTCTTTGGCTAAAATTTTCCTAGCCCCAAGTTCATCAGCATTTTTAAAATTTTCATAATCAATTTTAATTCGGTACTCAAAATTATCCTCAAGTGTAAAAGGTATACCGTCAGGGTTTATAATTTTTGTCCCTTTCGTATATTTTGGTTTTTTTTCTTTATAAAATTCATCAAATTCTGGTGACACACAGACTATTCCAATAGTAAAATTTTTTATGTCGTCCCCGTAAAATTTATTCATGAAACTCATTTCCAACTCATCTGATAATAAGTGGATATAATGCGTTTTTTTTCTCAGTTCAACTGATACATTTACTGCTAATCCAAAGTTCATACTTTTTTATCTAAAAATTTTATTTCCAGGAGGTAATGCCCCGTGCTCTATAAAATAACTATATATCATTATTTTTTCTTGTATTTTAATTTCCATTTGACTACCAGGAAATAAATTTATTTGCTCCAAACCAGCCGTATTTAAGTAATTATCTGAATATCTGTCACTGGAGGTTGTTTGTCCATATTTCCAAACTTCACCTGCATTTAATAATGTGGTTCCCCCTCTTACATTTGGATATAATCCTGATGATTTAGCTACTAAAGCGTATGTAAAGCCTCTCGGCCCCTTAGTCTTCTGAGCGATTCGATCAATCTCACCCGTCATCTTATTGTACAATGACACTGCAGAATTAGCAAGGTAGGTTCTATTATCATATAAAACCTTCGCTGTTACACCGATCATTACCGCCGCTCCAATTACTTTTGTAACAGGTTCAGGATCTAAACCATCGGCAGCCCAACCAGCTGATAAAACTGCTCCGCCTACAAAAGCAAGTTGGTTACCCGCTTGTCCGCCTTTATCAACTTTCCCAAGACTTTTAGTATCAATTGCATTAAATTTCCAAACAGTATACGCATTGCCCGTATAAGAGCCATTCACATCGGATACCCCAGTATGATTTTCATTATAGAATTTGATCCCACCCGAGGAGTAATAGCCATAACTTCCATTTTCCTTTTCAAGTGGGCTTTCCTCATCGCCATAATAGTGCATACCGTCCACCAACATCGTGCCGGTACCGTTCTGGGCAAAATTCAAAACTTTATCCCATAACCGTTGGGATACATCCCCCATCGGGTCATTGAACATCACCGGATTATCCATTGCGTAATGATAAGTCCCAAGGCTCTCACCCGCTTCCGGCATTGGATCCACCGCCACAAACCTACCTAGCGCCGCATCATACATCCGGTAAAAAGTCTGCTGCAGATCAGGAAGATCAGCAAAATCATCCTGCCATTCGCTACCGTCATTATACAGTTTTCTGTTTGCGTCGGTCGGTATCACGCTTCCCGGCATCGTCAGCCCAAATGGATAATAACTGTTCTCCTGTCTTACCACAGCAACCCCATTCTGCTCTTCAAAACTCACCCTAACATTACCCTGCTGATCCTTGATCATGTACTCCAACTTAAGGGTACCACCGTTGTTGCGTACCCTGCCTTCTGCCATACCAAAATAAGACAGGACATTGTTTTCATATACAAAACCACCGATATAATCGGTGGTCTTCACCAGATTATAATTATCAAAAGCCTGTTTACGGATCAGTCCTCCCCCAGCCTCGTAAGTATAGTCAATGTACCTGCCGTTTGCTGAACTGATAGTCACTCTATCTGTGCGGTTCAATACGTTATAGCCAAGGCTGATACCTTTCTTTGCGTCACCGGTCATATTGCCCGATGCATCATATTCATAACCCTCTCCCGATCCCGTCAGGTTTTTAACACCGAATAGTCCATAAGCACCCCCAAGTCCATCGGAAACATTGCTTAAGCGGTTACCATCATAGCTATAGTTCAGATCATCAACCGCAGCAATATTACCGTTCAATATCGCATTCCGCTGTAAAGTTAATATATTTCCGTTTAGGTCATAACTGATATTCTTTTCATCAAAAGCGCCATTATTATTCCAGCCGCCTCCGTTTCGTTCAGCATATACAGCAGCGTTAAGCCGGGAAAGCTTATCATAAGTAAAACGATAACTGCGTTCATTGCCCATCGCAACGCCCGGTGCATTCACTTTCCATTTTACCGCAGAAATCATCCCGTTAAATAAGCCAGAACTGCCGATCCCAGCATCGCCTTGATTGTAAAACAGTTCCATCCCAAATACATCATTATTTTCATCGTTCTGATCATCCACCCCCAGGCTACTGTTATTGATACTGGTAAGCCCCCCCTGAATGTTGTAGCGGTAATCCACCGATTGCAGATAACTTCCGCCACCGTTGGTACTGTGCAGTTTCCTATCGATCAATTGCCCGATCGCGTTGTATTCATAAGCTCCGATCCTCACCGCTGCACCCCAGTTATAGCCTTCATCCACAGTCTTAAGCCTACCCCAATGGTCATAAATATATTCGGCGTGCACTACAGTTGTTGCCGAAGTCACCTGCACGGCTCTCCTCCTGATCACCTTAGCAGCAAAATCGAAAACGCTTGTACTTATACTGTTTACCACTGCGTTCAGTTGGTTATTTGTCTGTTCTTGGATCTGATTGCTGTTGGCATCATAAAACATGACCGAAGTCAGCCAGATATTAGCCAGCCCGTTACCCACACTTCGTTTTCTCACAATAGTAGGCATGCCTTTGCTGTAATCAGCCTGCGGTACTTCTCCCGCCATTCCCTGATTCTGGTAAGCATAGTCTGCAGCACCATTTCCATCGAGATCGTAATCATCGTAATAAGCGTAGCCCAAAGGCTCAATATCCACATTCGGAAAACAGCTATTCGTATAATAACCGGTAGCAGCATCACCATTCCGCAGTTCTGAGGAATTTGCGGCGAAATTCAGCCCATTGACATAATCCTGCATTGCAGATCTTGTGATATAGCTGCCATTATAATGAATCCCCTGCGCCACCGGAGTATTTCTGCTATCATATTTAATATAGTTCCACTTCTGCTGAGACCTGAGGTTGGCATCCTGGGCCAGTATCAGTCTATCAAAAGCATCATAAACCAAATAAGTTATACCACCGCCCGGAACCGTGCGTTCAACCTGCCTAGCCTTATCATCGTAAACATAGGAAAAGAGCAACTTTTGTACATCTTGCTGCTGCAGGCTGTAGTTGCCATAACCGTCCATCAGCGCGACCGCCTTTGGTGGAATTACAAAAACTAGCCCACCAAGATCATTGTACACGTAGTAAGTATCTGCCCATGTCGTCCCATTCTGCGCAAGCAATTGTCTTTTAAGTATCGTTTTCCCATTCTGATCAGTATAGATGAGCGTTTGAGCGCCCTCTTCATCCGTTCCAGAAGTCACCATAAGCGCGCCCGTTGCATAATTTCCCTGATATGTACCATCCGGGTCCCGCTTCCATACCGTTTCACTCGCAAGATTCGAGCGGGTCGAGAGGATTTTAAAGTGCTGCCCCGGTTGAAACCCGTTGCCTATACCTCCAGACTGCAATACACGTTGCAAAGGACTGTTCTCAAAAACCTTCTGGCTATATGGATTGCTGTCCATCGCAGTCTTTTGCCCCGAAGTCTGATAAAAGCTCAATTGTTCGTTAATAGCATTGCTCCTATAACCACCCCCTGCAATAGCGGAAGCGTATGGCAGATAAGCAGTAGCCTGCCGACCCAGATTATCATAAACGATAGGCTGGACAATATCCTTCTGGCCTGGACTTGCAGAAAGCGCTACGGATTGTATAGGCCTTCCTAGACCATCATAATAAATCCTTGTTGTGTTGCGCTGGGTGATACCAAGCCCCGAAACCTGTACATCGGTTAAAATGCCGGAAACCTTGACCACATCCTCCTGAACAAAACTACGGTTCTGCGCATGAACCACTCTGGTGGCCATGATGAATGATAATATCAAAAAGGCGAAATATTTTATTTTCATGTATCTAACGCTATAAATTGTTATTCTGGTAATGAACATTGGCTGATGCTGAGACTGAATGTGATATTCTTTTTTCCGGTAAGGTTGATCCCGTTGAATAAATACGTATAATTATTTACGGGCTGAGAAGGTTGGCAGCCGGAGATCAGTCCAGTGGTAGGGGTTGTATAGCCATCGTATTTAACAGATTTATATCCGGAAGGATTACTCGAGCTATATTGCCCAGGGGCAACAATCTGTATGTCATAGGTACCAGGATCAACTAAAATCCCTCCACCTGCATTGGTAAGTGTGTATTTAAGCACCGCACCCTGGTAGAATTTCACGGTCATTGTCGCATAAGCATATGCTTGCACTTGACTCGAAACGTTAGTCACTGTCACTTGCCTGGTAGCTGACGTGGTTCCATAAGGTTCCAGGTATTTCGTTACAGTGACCGTATAAGTACCCGGCTGGGTATAGGTATGGGATATCTGTCCCTGAAGCTGCGTATTGCTTACCGTAGCCGTGCCATCACCGAAATTCCAGGTATACACCTTCCCACCGGTGCTGGAAGCGAAACTTGCACCATCGGAAAAAGCGATCGGGACGTTGGTGTTGGCACTGCCTGTGTCATAAACGATGGATGCATTATAAGTACTCAGATCTGTTTTTGATATATAGGTCTTCCTGATCCTAATATTTTTATCATTGTCCAGCACGATGGTCGGCCTTTGAAGTTTGTCATAAAGATAATATTCAGCCTTTCCATTGGTATTGGTCAATGAAGTCTTCAAAAATGAATCTTTATCATACCCGATGGTTGACACAGTTGCCTCGGCTGGGTAAAAAATGATATCATCTAAAATCGCCGCCGTAGAGCACTGAAAGGAAATTGTAAACGAAGAAGACATGTTGGCAACAGGAACCTTGATTTCAAAGTATTTCCAGAGCCCAGCAGTATTTGTATAAGGAAGCGTGTAAGCCGTCGCTCCGCTCATTGTGCTATTGAGTGTGAGGCTGATCGATCCAGAACTGGTGGTTTTCATCCAGATGGAAAAAACATAGTTTTTTCTAGATTCCAGTTTGCTGACCGTGCGGGAAAAGACAGTCCCTGCAGGCGTACTAAGGGCCAGGTTGCCCGACCTGGCGGGCGATACAAAACTTCCTACCCCACCGGTGCCATTTTCCGGAGCATGACCATTAACGCCAAAATTGGTTTCCACGAACCGCGCCTCAAAATTCTCGTAGGCAATTTCCGAAACCGAAGCATTTTCAAAAACTGCAACGGGTAATGAGATCAGGTAATCTGTAACTACACCTTTTCTTTTTACCCCGTCAATGAGCGAAGTTGCGACGTTGGCGGCCATGTCATATGCTAATACCTGCTCTTTAACCCGGTAACGGCTGTCTTTTGAAAATATACTGTTAATAACTGTCGAAGGCTGAAAATCATTCAGCCCCGTTGGGCTTTGAAAACCAAGCCGGTTCTCCGGCAGGTTAAGATCGCTGCGGTACTTAAGGTCCCATCTTTTAAAGCTGGTCATTGCACCGGAAAAAGTACGGTTTACCCCGTTACGTTCCACCTGGTTATAAGATTCAACCTGTAAGTTTAGACCATTGGAAACCATATTGTACATAGACTGTACCATTGGATCTGCCGACGGTACTGGTGAATAGTCCCGCAAATACTTAAAATAGCTTCTGGTGATGCTTCCATCACTTTGTGTCTGCTCCTTCATTGTCAATTCTTTATGGAAAGCACTGTTATAGCTGTAATCTGTAGTTGTACGGTTTTCAGGACTTGCAGAAGTGGGATAATATAAAGTATTCTCCTCCCTGGCCGTCAGGTTTGCGACGCTCGAAAATATGCTGTATTTTGCATAGGAAATCCCATTTCCGTTCTCTTCAAACCTCAATGCATTGATCATCACCGGGGCTCCGGTACGTTGATAATTGTATATTGATTCTGCTACCTTGTTTCCAGCCTCATCATATTTTGCAAGTTTTTTGATCAATCCCCGTTCAAAATCGTAATTGGCATTCGGTGCGAAAGGATATGCATTTTTTTCAGTGGCCATATACCCACCGACAGCGCATGTTGTCCTGCCATAATAAGTCACTGTCGGCGTCCAGTCAGCACCCCAGCTATTGTCCCAGTTTGTCGCGGGCAATGTATATTCGTACAGAGAACTTCCCGCTCCCGGCTGTGAAACCTTGACCGCCCCATACAATATCCGGCTTTCTTCCTGTGAAATATTCTCTTCCAGCCTCATAACAGAATTCTGGAGCATACTTTCGGTGGTACCGGAACCATAATATGGAGTGGTAAATGAAAGAAGTGGAACAGTGATAGGCTTTCCACTGGATAATCCTGTTGCTGGATCCAGATAACTGTAATTGGTTACAATATCATTTCCCCCATCGCCGATAGAAGTAGTTTTTTTCACCCTTAGCCCCCCTCCCTGAATAACCTGTCCCGCAGTCTGATCAAAGTAATCATTAGGCTCATATTCAAAAGAATTAGTGCCCCCATCCTCGCTGTTGGTAATCGTTGAGAGCATTCCCGCAACCATTGCACTGTAGTTGACAGCCCTGGCCTCTCCGGGAACCGTATAGTTATAAACACCGGCTGATCCACCACCTATATTCCGGTAACGTTCAAAACCTGCATTTGAAGGGTTGATGTAAACCTGTGGAAGAAGCGTGGATGCAGAACTTCCATTGTGATAACCCCAAACATCGATCGCCTTCGAACCCGAGTCCGGGAGATTGATCAAAGAATTGCCGGTCAAAATGCCATTATAATCAAAACTCAACTGAAGCTTCCGGCCAAGACTGACCGAATTAAGAAACGTACGGGCCTGGGCTGCATTATTGTTCGGCCTATAGGAATTATAACCAAAGGAAAAACTTTTGCCCACTCCACTGATTGAATCAATAACAGGTACACCGGAAGCCGATGCATAGCTGTAATAAAAATTTATCCCTTGGGATAACGGAACATCGTTCCATTCACCAAAACCGATCTTTCTGAGCATCGGGCTATTGCTTGATAAGGTTACAGTGAAGGGGTAAACGGCTGTATTTGCCGTCCCCTGTGAAACCCCAAGCCTGTTCCTTCCGTAAGACCGCCCTTCACCAGAATAAGAAAAATCATACCCGATATCGCCAGCATCTTTGATACTGTTGATATACCAACTACTTACGTATTCAATTCCGTTTTTATATTGTTCAAATTCCCTTTTAAAAAAACCAATTGACGCCGGCCCCGAAGGAACTGTCTGTCTGGTTGAGGTTTCAACCGTTGAAAAAGTATACTTTGTTCCAGATGCAGTTACAATGATAAATCTGTTAATCCGCCCATACTTTGGGGAATTTGTTGGCAAACCCGTCTCCAGTTCATAGGTTACCTTGATGTCCATATATGGAATTGTCCTGATATTATGATCGGCATCAAAAACCAACTTGCAGTTAAGACCCGGCACATTTACAATAAAAACGTCAGGCTCGGTATCCGAAAGGTCAGAAAAGTTATTGTTCAGATAAGCAATATCGTTTGTTTCATCTGCACAGGTCCCCTGACTGTTATCATTAAGAATGGAAAACGAGTTGATCTTCGAGCCGTTGCTATTGTTGAGCCAACCCAATCGCTGATTCCCCAAATTGTCCAATTTCGAGTCATCGGGAAGCCCCCTCAAAACCCTGTAGATCCCTCCACCAGCCTGAACATTCCAGCCCATCCCGCCACTTCCTTCTACATCCTTGACCTTGACCCCGTTGCTCTGATAATTCAAGCTGATAGAGAGCGGAAGCCGCCCGCTCTGCAGACTATATAGCGCCAACGACACAGATGCCGCCCCCGAGATGTGGTCAACATTAACCTTTGGAATCTGCGAAAAAACGTCCGTAAAAACACCCACCATGTGGACCATCATTACAGACGCAAAAAAAATAGTTCTCTTCATAAAAATCAAAATGACAGCTGGCCAAAAGTTCATAAACGGCCATTCAGGCAGCCAATTTAGCGCTTCAGTAAACAACCAAAAAAACATTTTGACGAACGGGCCAAATCTGTTGACGAACGGGCCAAATCAAGTGACATTTAATGCTAAAACGTTTTATTACCCGATAAACTTTCGTGTTTTTCAACCCAAAAATGTTCCACGAGTCAGTCATTCCGGAATACGACATCTACCTTGAGCAATATGGCATTGACGAGCAGGGCAATGTTCCTGCTTATTTCAAATGCAAACCTCCTTTCAAAACGGCTACCGAGCAGTACCAAAGCGGCATGCGCTGGAAGGAACTGATCCATGAGCAATACGGTACCCGCCTGATCAAGACCTATTCCTTTCAGAACCGCAATGGAACCCTGCTCAAAGCGCTAAAAATCCATCTCGATAGCCATAAAGTAACCTTGAGAAAACGAGACCCGGGCGAAATTTTGACCCAGATCAAAGCGCTGGACGACTATGAGGATTTTATGGGGCTGATCTTTACCTTCCTGAACCTGATGAAGTCCAATAACAGCACCATCGGACAGTTAAGAGAAAAGGCCACAGACCAGCGCTTTGAAATATTCCTCGGCGTATTTGCGCCCCTAAGCGAGGCCTACCAAGCCGAACTGAAACGCACCGGTTGCATCGATTATAACGATATGGTCAACCACGCGAGCAAATATATTTCCAGCAGTGCATTCAATAAAAAGTACCGTTATATTTTAGTGGACGAGTTTCAGGATATGTCCCTGGGCCGTTATGGCCTGATCAAGGCATTGAAAGCCGCCAATCCAGAAGCCAAACTCTACGCGGTCGGAGACGACTGGCAGTCCATCTTCCGCTTCACCGGTAGCGACATCAGTATCATCACCGAATTTTCCAGGCATTTCGGAACAACCGCCGAAAATGCCGTACTCCAAACCTACCGTTTTAATGAAGAGATACTCAACTTGAGCAGCGGCTTCATCCAGGCAAATCCTTCCCAGCTGAAAAAAAACCTGTCTTCGCCTTTCAAGGCATCTCGCCCTCCTTTTGTACTCAGCCCCGTAACAGGTTATGGCAACAAAGCGCAAAGGGATCTGCAGAAATTTGATGCTTTAAAAGATACCCTGGCAAAGGTCAAAAAAGACCACGCCACCGCCTCCGTATTTCTGATCGGGCGCTACCACCATAATTCACCTGCAGACTTAAGAGAACTGCAGAAAGCTTTTCCAGGACTCAAGCTCTCCTATTTCACCGCCCATGCCTGTAAGGGGCTCACCTGTGATGTAGCCATTCTGCTCGATCTGGATAGCGGCGTATATGGCTTTCCCTCCCAAATGGCCGATGACCCGATCTTAGGCCATTTACTGCAGCACGGCGACAGTTTTGAAAATGCCCAGGAAAGGCGGCTGTTTTATGTCGCCCTGACCCGCGCCCGCCACCAGCTCTATCTGCAATATCATCCGCAGAACATGAGCAAATTCTTAGCCGAACTTATCCAGTATCATGGTATTGGCGACAAACAAACCGCCCAGCAGAAATGCCCGAGTTGCGAAGGGCTTATGATAGCGCGAAGTTCAGATAAGGGGAAGTTCTGGGGATGCAGCAATTATCCGCGGTGCAAACAGGTTATGCGCGTGGCTGCCCTAAAATAACTCGGTCTTAGCCGCAATCTTCGACGGGAAAAAGAAATTCAATCGTTCACGTTTATCTAAGTAAAGAAAAACAAGTTTGAAAATTTGTCAAAACCGGGAGAGACACATATAATGCCGATGGTGAGGCTTTTGATGCCCCTCCATAATCTGATTTTGAAAAACGAAGTTTAAGGAGATCAGAACGGCCAATTTGCCCGGAACAGGCGGTCACTTTGAAGCGAAATGGAGTGACAGCTTAACTCGGAAAGTGAAGCCATTTTTGCCGAAATGCCCGATAGGATCTCTTACTGTTCTTTTAGCCAAATAACAGTCTTAGCCGTTAAGAAATTTACTGACCACCTTCAAAAATATCGATCACACCAATATCAACTTTCTCAATACGATGTGGATCGTGTGTAATCCTGTAAAGATTTTTTTCGAGGTCAATTCCATAGAAGTCGCCATCCGCTATATCAAGTAAATGGAAGTATTCCTTGTTATCTAAATTAACCGTATAAACATCATTGGCATTAACAAACTCCAGTTCCTTTGGACTAAGTATTTTCTTCAATTTAGCAAAATCGATATTGTCACGAAACTTAATCCTCATATGAGAAACATCGATTTTTGTAGTATCGATTTTAAATTTGCCCTGGTTTTTGATGGCATATCCATCGACAGTACCAAATGAAAAGAAAATGGAATATTCAAGATAAGAATTAGAAATACAATCATAAACTAAAATCCCATATACTTCAAAATCCCGGCCCTTTGCATCATTTATAGCGTTATATATCTCAGCATCACGTGTAAAACCAATGTAACCAGGGATCGATGGATTACCGATCGAAACAGCTTTTAGTAATCCCAATTTTATTTGCTCAACATATACCTTAAAATCCTGTGGTAAAGCTTTGAGCGTATTTTCTAAAAGCTCTACTTCCCAAGATTGAATCTTTTTCCTTTTGAATAATCCAAACATAATGCAAATTAAAGATTACATACCATTACACATACCCCTCTGGTATATCCGGAATTTTCTTCAGAGGAGAAAAATCAACTTTCCATATATCGAGTTCAAAAAAATTTCCATCCGTATCAATATTTACACTAATTATTAAAGGAATGCCATCCTCATCGAGCATTTCAGCTTGACCGATATCTCTTGAATAAAAGCGCTCTTTATCGGAAACTACTCTTAAGCTACCCATCCCCCCATCTTCCATTTCCTCAACAAAAACTGTTGCTAATTCGTTTTTAATTTTAGCACCTTCTGGAGCATCTCTAATCAGCCATCTAATCAGATTGATTTCTTCCTGTCTTAACAATCTTTTCATCATTTATCTTGGGGATTTACTGAGTCCAGGTACCATCTTTAAATCTCCATACATTACACTTTATATTCCAACATGGTCATAACCGAACCGGGAACTATGGTAGTACTGCTCCTCCGATATCCTAAGTCCTTACGCTAAGTAGCTGTTTTGCGCTGACGGAATTAAACTGGAAACGGTTTCTTTACAAAAAGACTTCCAACTCGGCCAGTATGGATGTCTTCTAATCCCATTGGTTTTATTTGGATAAATAGTGGCCAAACGCGATCTTACTACGCTAGCTGATCGCGGCCCCATAATTATATGGTGAGTGTCCTTAATCTGCCAGCTGTTTTCATTTAGAATAGTCAACATCCAAAGAAAATCCCTATTATATTATTTAAAGAATTTCCGGCATATGCAAATCTAAATTGTAGCTTACGACCATATGATCGGCGCCCAAACCTTTTATACAGATCATATCAGTTAACTTATTTTGTATCATTTTCACACCGTCAATATCTTCAGTCCCATTAACATCAATGTAGTCCTCATATTCATCAAAGGTCAGGTCATTGATAGGCTTAAAAAAATCGCAGGAGTAATAGTATTTAAATAAATCAATAAATAAATTTGGAAAATTATAATCAAGTTTTGCATAGGCTATCGCCTCAAATCTTTGATCATCAATTCTATTAAGATATTTAAACCCGCCAGTTTCCTCAATTTTTTCAAGAATGTTTTTTCTTAAGATAGCCAATTCATCTGATGCGATTAAATTTTCTTCTCTGTGAAAGAAAAAGAACACATTATCGCCAACAGCAAAAAGGTTCTCAAAGGCATTTTTCAGAATGATTCTATCATCCATTGAATCAAAAATATTAAAAAATCCAATAGTCAAAATTCCTACTCCACCTTCAGTTGTTTTGTTTATAATGTCCATATTTATTTTACTGCTTTTCCAAAATTTTTATAACTTAAACTACGATGGGTACCTAGAGTCAAATTGGAAAAATTCGTATGATAATGAAGCGACTTTCCTACGCCCTTTACCACATGATAATCTAGACGAAATTTGAAACCGTTAACTTTAGGGGAAGTATAAGAAAATATGGTCCCTCCTTTAGCCCTTGGATTCTTGTACATAAATTCAAATCTCCATATCTTCTGGCCATAGCCCCCGTTCAGCTCGAAATTCAAGACGTTTTTAGTTCCGAAACCGGTATATATTAATGGCGCACTGGTTATCGCTCCTTCAGCCATTGCATTAAAAGCCGCACCGTCAGCTGCTCCCCGATCTGCTGCTGACATAGACCAATATGCCTTTTGACCATCATACCAATTAACATATGTATTACCGTCCAATAAGGAGGCTGTTGTCCAAAAGGTATTTGAAACGGCATTCCACATATCACTTCCCAGAGTCGACCCGGAACTTAACCAACCTTCCCATGTTCTTCCGGCCTTATCGAAAGGATTGCTCTCACCTAGCTTCTTATAAAAAGCTGTAAAATACCCGGGCTTTTTCTTAGGTGGATCTTCCCCTAAATCCGAAACATGCTCCGCATCCTGCCCCCCACCTGTAGCGCGAAGTTGCTGATACATTATCCGGGCTGCATCACCGTAATAGGTTTCCATCCCATTCGGATCAATGTTGTTTACCGGATTATTATCTGTATAAGCGAACGGGCTTATAGAAAATGTCTTTTCGGAAAGCGGGTCTATCGAATTCCATCTTCCGATTTCCGGATCATAGAACCTTGCCCCATAATCATACTGTGCGAGCCCTTCCTGAAGCTCTTTTCCATTGTAAAGATAATTATTTTTCTCTCCGGACACGAAGCTGTTAAAAGATTTTCCAAAAGGATAAAAATCATCTGACTGGATTTTATTTCCGTTGGAATCAAAAGTATAACGCACATTCCCTAAATGATCTTTTAAGTTATACTGATAGCGGTACTCCGTATCGCTAATGCGTTTGGCAAGCCCCTCGTCAGTCTCAATAAAGTCGATTATCCCGTCCTTGTACTGGATTCCACTGAGATAATCCGTGGTCCCTCCCCCTGTTGTAACCCTTTTAAGTTTTTTACCCGTAGCATCATATGTATAGGTCGCTGTATTAATGCCGTTCACCTGGACCGGCAAATCAAGCATATTATAAATAAATCCATTCACGCCGTCACTAAGTGCATTCCCATTGTCATCATATGTATAAATCCTGGAAACCGCTCCACTTACTGTCTTCAGACGATTGCCTTCGTATATATAATTCAGGATGTCATTTGTATTCCTTGTGAGTGAAAGGATACTACCCATGGCATCATAGGCAATGTCTTTTTCGTTATTTCCCGTGCTTGAATAACCATGATTTAATCTGTTCAGCTTATCGTAAACATAAGTGTATCCCTGGAGCATACTTCCGGAAGTAGTCCACAGCTGTTCACTGACATTGCCATTAAAAGACCCCGCATTACCAATATTATAATTTAAAACAAACTCAAAACCGGTGGAACTACTCTTCCGCAGCCATCCACGCTCATTATACTCATAATTGTTCGTATTCAGTCCATTGTTGACTTGTTTTGACTTGTTCTGCCCAATTTCATTATAAAGCACCTCAGACAGCAATACCCTTTTACTCAGATCATCACCGATCCTATGGAAAGTTTTTCTAGCCCTATCCATATGATCATATTCGTATTCGTTATAAACAGCTGTGGTTGGGCCTCCGGCTTTATGATGTTGACGGGTACTTGACAGTATTTCGCCTGTAAAACTATACGTATTACTTACATGGTCCTCTCCCCCAAGATGATTCTGTCCGCTGCTTTTAACCACCTGTCCCTTATTATCATAAAAATTTATGTCCAGTAGAGATGTTGGTGAATCTAATATCTTCACTTTACTTCCCGTCAAAAGTCCTCTTGTCATAGGGCTTGCCTGCGCAAAACCAAAAGTTCCTCCCCCAGGAAAATTATAGTCATCAAAGTAACTCACCACATGAAATTCGATATTGGCATTCTCCTCTCCGGCCATTGGATGTGTACGGGCTGTATAACCGTCAGGCCTCTGACCCGTCCGCTCTTCCCAAATCGGTGCTTCCATCACATTGATATAATCGTTTTGCAACACGGTACGCGACAGATAATTGTTTTTCTCGATACCGGTGATCAATACCTTTCCAAAGGCATCATATTTTGTCCAGCTCCACTGGTGGAGATTATACTGGTTAGCATCCTGGGAATAGACGACCTGGTCAAGGTCGTTATAGACAATAGATTCCCATCCCTTTCCAGGAATTTTCTTTTCCACCACCCGCTTTCTTCCATCATAATGATAGCAGTAGATAAAGTACTTACATACGTCGTCTGCTTCTGTGAAGTTATTGACCACCGACTGTCCACCATCATTCACAGCTGGGGGCAGTACGTATCTTAAATTGCCAAAATCATCATATATATAATAAGTTGAAAGTGCTGTATTCTCGTCTTTCCAAGTTTGCTTTAAAACCATCTTTCCATCGAAATCTTTGAACTCTTCTGTTATACCTGTCTTTCCTCCAGTCCAGTTCTCATCCTTTGATGTCGTCTTATATAATCTTTTGGCCGGATAATAGTTATTGTTATGCGCAGCCCCGTTGCCATTTTGGTTGAACTCCCAAAGCCTTACCTCATTAATCCCGTTGGCGCCATTTTCTGTCTTTACTGTATGCCCCGTATTACTCCCTGTTACAGGCTGCCATGGATCACCTGGAAATCCCTGCTCCATTACCCTGTTTAACGGGCTTGGTTCATATACCGACTGTCCAAAAGGGGTAGGGATGATAACACGCGCATCGCCCAGCTGTTGACCGCTGACTCCTGCAGAATATTGAAAGTAATAATTAAAAACCCCGTAGCCTGGCGAGGTCGCATCGGTACGAAAGCCACCGCCATTGCTTTGGGATGGATAAGGCAAATATTTTCTGTCCTGACGCCCAAAGCCATCGTAGGTAATCGGCTGAACAATATCCATTCCGGTCGGACTCCCCATGACCTGAACATTCTGGGACGGGCGCCCCAAACCATCCAAATACTGTATACTCGTTTGAACGGCGTCTTTATAACAACTCATTGCAACCACAGAAGCTGGCGTAGTCATATTAGGCATTCTTGGCGTATAGGTAATAATATAATTCTGATCAGCGCTAGGGGTAACACAAGCACCAACCGAGGCCACTTCGAGCATCACCGTTGCCGTAGAACTTCCCGAGCTACCGTTCACAGTTACTGTATAGGCCGTCATCGTGGAAAGTACGATCGGTGTTCCACTGATCACTCCCGTCACGGCATCGATCGAAAGACCAGCGGGAAGCGCCGGGCTGACCGAATAGGCACCGGTACCGACCTTTCGGATCACCTGTCCGCTGCTTTCAGCAACATACAGGCTGCCACCTGCGTCAATGCTCAGCCCATAGGGTGAATTGAAACGGATGACCGGGCCGTTCCCGTTTACCGTGCCCGCACTGCCGTTACCGGCCAAGGTCGTTACTGCGCCCGAACCGCTAACCTTTCGGATACTATGGTTCTGCTGGTCAGCAACGAAGACATTGCCCGAGGCATCAACAGCCACCCCGTTTGGATAGTTGAAACTTGCCCCGCTCCCTGCCCCGTTCACAAATCCCGCAGTCCCGTTCCCAGCCAGGGTACTCACGGTTCCTGAAGGCGTAATCTTACGGATACTGTGGTTCAGCCTATCGGCCACATATAAATTCCCAGAAACATCAAAGCTGAGCCCCATCGGGTTGCGAAAAGAAGAAGAAAGCCCAGCACCGTTGACATTGCCCGCTCCGCCCGTCCCGGCAAAAGTACTTACGGTCCCACCAGGGGTAATCTTTCTGATCCTGTGGTTGCCGTAATCGGCAACATAAAGATTGCCTGAAGCATCCAGTGCCAGCCCGATCGGACTACTGAAGCTTGCCCCGGTCCCGTTCCCATCCGAAAAACCAGCAGAGCCGCTGCCCGCCAGCGTGCTCACCGTTCCCGTCGGACTGATCTTTCTGATCCGGTGGTTCTGCTGATCAGAGACATATACCGTCCCGGAAGCATCAACGGCAATCGCCGAAGGGTGCTGAAACAGTGCAGAGGTTCCCTGTCCATCCGCATAGCCGGGATAACCAGCACCGGCCAGGGTACTCACCACTCCCAAAGGACTGATTTTCCTAATCATATGGTTGTCCCCATCGGCGACATAAACATTGCGCTGGGCATCTACCGCGGTATTGAGCGGGTTGTAAAAACTTGCGGCGCTTCCGCTGCCGTTTGCAGATCCCGTATTGCCGCTCCCAGCAAGTGTACTGGCCGTAGCAACAGCCGAAACCGCACCACCACTGTTGGTAGGCGAAAGGCTCACCGGAATCCCAAGCCCGAGGCTGGAAGGACTTGTATAGGAAACGACAGGGAGCTGCGAGGAGCCTCCCGAAGAAATATTGATCGTGGTGACGATATTGCCCGTGTTACTGGAATAGCCTTCGGACGCTACATAGTAGGTTCCTGCGGCCAATGTCGTTTTTATGTACGCCTGGGATCCAGGACACGGTCCAGAAGAACTGTCGTCATTATAGGTAATCTCAGTACCCCATTGATCCAACAGATGAAGATAGGTATCAAATCCACTGCCACAGTGGAGCAGTTCCACATCGAAAGTCCCCGTTAAGACAAACTTGTAGAAAATGTCATTACTTTGCTGTCCCAGCGTATTGCCCAGACAGGAAGCCGCATTGCTCCTGGTGTCGGTAAAACTGCCCGTGGATGAAAATGTCCCCGCATTTATCGCCCCGGCCATGCCCGAACCTGGCGAAGCTGCCCCCCCGCCCTGGATCTGCACATCCAGTGCGATATTGCCAGTATAACTGGAATAGCCTTCGGTAACAATGGTATAAGTACCTGCCTGCAGGATCTGGCTGAGCGAGGATCTTGTGCTTCCCGAGCAGAGTATCCCGTTATCATCGTTGGTATATAATACCGACCCGTTCTGGTCAAGGATATGGAGATAGGTATCAAAATCGCTCCCGCACAGCGAAACACTGACATTCGTGGCCTGTGCAATGCTAAAGGAGTAACATACCTCAGGGCTTGACTGCCCAAAATTGTTCGGATAACCGTAATTGTTCCTAAAATCCGAAAAACTAGTCGGGCCACAGGCATTTACGGGGATCACATAGGGACCATAAACAGTTCCAGACTGCGCCAGCGCAACAGTTGAAAAAAAAGTAAACAGAAAAAATACAGATAATATGCTGCGCAGGTATCCGGAAACTCCGGGCACAGAGAGGTCAATAGATTTCATCGTCAGTGGTTTACTGTAATAGAATGAATGGGTTTTAGAACTGCTTCACCGCACCGGCCGGCTCACGTTCGGTTGTCGGTATCACCTTTTGCTGCTGCAATGGAGTTAAGATAATCTTCAGCCGCCTGTTCTTTTCGGCAATCAGCAGGTCGATCTTTGCCCGCCTGCCCTTGTCTGTCAGCGCCGAATCCCCTGCAACAATGGCCAGACTTTTTTTGTAGTCGGCCTGTACCTGCGCCACCTGTTCGGCCTTCACCGAATCCAGCTGCAGCGTTTTGCGGTAGTAGTTCCGCTGTTCAAGCCTTTGTGGAATTTCTTTCTTTTCCTGGGCTGAAACCCTTTCCCCCAGGGCCAATAATGAAGCAAAAATAAAAAATGCAAAAATCGCTGTTTTCATACTGGTATATTATGGTTGTTTATAATGGTAATCGTTTTGTCTAATGATGTTTCCCTCAAGATCCTTCAACGTTTTTAACCGTTGAAAGTCATCATAGTCATAGTAGGTACTCATACCTTTGACATCGGTACTGCTACGCATGCCGTATAACGGCTGGTAGCTAAAGCTTTTAATCTGTGCTTTTGGCAATGCACCCTGCAAAGTTCCCACAAGGGCGTCAACTGTAGCTTTATCAGGATTTGACATCCTATAATAGTTGACATTATACTCGCCTCCTATTGCAGCTTCCACATCGCCATATTCCGCATTGGCAATTTCCAAGATCGGAGAATCACCTTTATAACCGTATAGGTAAGATATCTTTGGTCCCTTTACCCTTGAGACACTTTTAATTTTTCCAGAGGGATCATAACCATGAATAATTACCCTAGGCTCCAGCCCGCCTGTTGTCGAAAAACCTTCAATCACACTGGGCTCAACAATCCCGTTTCCCCAATCAAAGTAATTTGTCCTCGACGCGTCAATGATTTTGTTTTTTGTTACATTGGTAACCTTACTCTCTATGATACCGGTAATGCGGTTTTTAGTTAACAATGACTGCATTGCAACATTTAATGGATAATCAAAGGGATAAAATTTTTCAGTTCTGATCACATCCCCCGTTGATGAGCTACTGGTAGTTACGCTATCTAAATGGTGGGTATTATAAATAATGTTTTTCACTTTACTGATCCCGTCTAAAGCTTCGGTTACTGAGGTCAGTTCATAATTCCCGGTTGGAATCTCATAATTGACATAGGAATAGGTAGGGAAACCGTCGATAACGCTTCCACGCTGCTCATAGCTGATAGTATAATAATCCTGTGGATAAAACAGGTATTTGAATATCTTGAGACCTTTTAAGGGTTCACCATTTCTCATCGTATACTGATAAGCGGTGCCGCTGACTTCTTCAAAAAAATCCGGAGCAGCAGGATTAAATTTGAACTGGGTCACAGAACCTAACCTGGGGCTATTATTCAGTATCAGCGCGGGAAGATAATAATGACGCGCAAATTCATCCTGTTGTATCACTACTCCTCCTGAGCTGTAGATTCCAGCGCTCGGCGGATATACCGCGCTTGGAAATCCAATATAGCCTCCTTCATAACCATAGACCGTCTTGCCTACAGCCGTAGAACCGTTAACATATTCCGTTACCGTCGGGTAAAATATTCCCGCATCCATTAAAGGCTGTAATTCAGCTTCTACCTCAGATGAAAATTCTCTTTTTCTATACGAAAAATTATAATAGTCATTGTCGTCATTGCCTGGCTTGTAAACCCTATAATTTGGCAAAGTACGGGATTCCTCTGCCCTGTAAAGATAATTACTTGTCGGATAAAAAGCCGTTTGGCCGTATTCAGGGTATTGAAAAGTCTTTGAACTGGCAAGCTGTCCCTCAGAAAAAAAGCGGATTTCTTTGGTTCTGAGCCCGGGACCGTTCACAATATTGTTTATACCATTAAGGATCTTATTTCCCTCATATATAAATTCAGTCGTTCCACCTGTTGGATAGATTATTTTTTTTAACACACCCTTCATAGCGTATTCCGGATGCGGGGTACGGTCAGCACCGTTACCTACATTTAAAGTCCCTCCATTATAATTGGTATAATAATCCGGTAAAAGGTTTGTCTGTGTAGAGGAATTTCTAAATCCCCAATAATCCCTGCTTTCTACGGGAAAGTATTCTGATGGATTGTATTCAAATCCATAATGCTGAACCTGGTTACCGTTTTTATCCAGGATCTTTATCTGATCGAGTTTACGATAGCTATCGACGTTCGGCAGTTGCGGATTGCCCCCTAAAGCGTATACATAATTTGAGTTATCCAGGATTGAATAGACAAATTCAAAAGATCTGATCAACTGATTCGATGAATCATAGATTCGGATATACCGGATCTGATCATTCATGTTTGTAAATTCAAAAACTACCTTTCCATGTTTAAAGGATATTTCCGACACCCTGCCTGAATTAATGGTTGTTGCCATATTTTGTACTTGTAGAAAGGAGCTCGGCATACCGATCCAGTCAACAGTCTGATTGTCATAAAGTGTCCTGGTCTGTGATTTCATGTTTACCTCAATCTGGTGTGGCACATAACTTAAATTAATTTCATCGCCATAAATTGATTTGATTTTTGTCAGGTATGCTGCTGTAGTGATCGAAAAACTGGCTGATTGACTATTTTTAGAAAAAGTTTGTCTTTCTGTACTTCCATACTCGTAGACATCACCATTGCCATCTGTTATTGTACCAGGGAATCCATTAACCCTATCAACTACTAGATTGCTAAACGGAAAAAAATATGTTACCCCGTTCTTGCCATACACAAATTTACCTGACTTCCCAGCACATTGATAAGAAAACACATCGTATTCTGTATCATAATTCTCGGGAACTGTACCATTGCCATCATAATAGCTCGCCGCCAAAAATGAATGGTCATCTCGATTTGAAAGCGAGTAAGCCTGTGGCATAGTACTGGGAAATGACGAGGATTCGTCAGGTTTACCATAAACCGTTCTGGCAATAACCCCACCGCAGTTGATCGACCAGCCCATGCCCACTGGCCCTGTAACATCAGTTACTTTTCTTCCCTGAGGATTATAACTGATGGATATCGGCAACGAGAGCGTACCACTTTTCACCTCGAAAATAGGTATAGAAATTTCTGGCAAACCATTGGCTGTACCTAAATTGAACTGAGGCAAATTAATTAGTGCCTGTGTTTCGGGCGAAGGTGGGATTATCGTTGGAAGACTGGTCTGTCCTGAAACAAAGAAAACATTACCAAACAGAATGCAACATATTGCAATGGTAGAATACTTCTTTTTGAGCGTCATAAATTTCAATAATAAATTTGGTTACTCCCATCACCTCCTGATAGTGGTCGATGAAAACTTAAAGCAAGGCAACAGAACAGGTCCATAGCCAGACCGAATGTCGAAAAGAAAAAACAAAAAAATAAAAGTTTTTGACGAACGAGGGTTTTCTGTTGACGAACGTACGTATTTTTAATATAACCTACAGTCCCTGTTTAAAACGTTTTAGTTATGCAGATGATGAAAGAGTGCTGAAGGAAAGATGTCCCATTGACCAGTGCAGTCCTTTTCCAACTGGCTGTCCAATTTGGTTATAGGTATTTTAGCAAGCACTACAGGTGCCTGTGCCGGATTTGTTGCATTTCCTAGCATACCGGCCTTAAGCACGGCCAGTGAAAGCACGCTGAAATGTTATATTTGTCCAACTGTTTTGATTAATGCCTCCAAAAAAACTTCCATATCAAAAACCCAACTGGTTTGATGAACTTCCTGCATTCATAAAGGTTGTACTGTTCATTCTTTCCTGTGGTTTTCTCTATTGGCTTAAAACCAGGCAGCAGGAACTCGAGCGAAGAGAAAACATCCGGGCACTCATTCCCGATATTGTTTCCGCTTTAAAGGATATCGCCAAAAAGCAGGATATGGTAATATATTTCTCCAATTACGATGCATTAAACCTCCGCGCAGCGCATCGTGAACTGCTGGAGGCGGTTCCAAAAAACTACCGCAACTGCGGCCTGGATCTTGATGAACAGGCGGTAATATCCCGTTTTGCGGACAGCCATCAAAATCTGGAGGCCATACGCAAAGCGTATAATGAGCGTTTTATCCCCCATGAGATTGCTGAATTCAGGGAATTCCTTTGCAGCCTGGAGGCCTATCCCCTTTCCCTGGAGCAGATGCGAGCGGTAGTCTGTGAGGAAGACAATAACCTGGTGATTGCCGGAGCAGGTACCGGAAAGACAACCACCATCAGTGCGAAAATCGCTTATATCCTGGAGAAGAACCTTGCAAGACCTGAGGAACTGCTGGTGATCTCTTTTACCAATACCGCCGTGGATGAAATGTTTGACAGGACCTGTAATTTTCTGCGGGATGATGAACTGGCCAGGGGCATCACTTTTAAAACCTTTAATGGTTTCGGCAATATGGTGTGCCGGTATTGCAGCCCCTACCCGGTAAAGCTCGTTTTCGATGGCAAGGATTACCGGGCCAAGTCATTTTTGCAACGGGAGTTTGACAGGCTGTTTTTAACTGATGCTGATTTTGCGCAGAAGGCCGTTAATTTCATCTCTTTTTTTGTCCGGCCGCCGCGGGACGACTTTGAATTTGCGTCCGAAAACGATCTGATCAAACATGAGCGCGCTTTCCGCAATGTGAGCCTGAACGGGACAGAATGCAAAAGTCTAGAAGAAGTGATGATCGCCAATTTCCTGTACCTGCACCAGGTGGACTTTGAATACGAGCGGACTTATCCGCTGCAACCCGAAGACCAGAACCCTGATTTTGGCGCCTATTCCCCTGATTTTTATCTGCCGGAATACGACATCTACCATGAGCATTATGGCATTGACGAGCAAGGCAATGTTCCCGCTTATTTTAAATGCAGGCCACCTTTTAAAACCCCTACCGAGCAGTACCAGAGCGGCATGCGCTGGAAGGAACTGATCCATGAGCAATACGGGACCCGCCTGATCAAGACCTATTCCTTTCAGAACCGCAATGGAACGCTGCTCAAAGCGCTAAAAATCCACCTCGACAGCTATAAAGTAACCTTGAGGAAACGGGACCCGGGCGAAATTTTGACCAAGATCAAAGCGCTGGATGATTACGAGGATTTTATGGGCCTGATCTTTACCTTCCTGAATCTCATGAAGTCCAATAACAGCACCATCGGGCAGTTAAGGGAAAAGGCCACAGACCAGCGCTTTGAGGTATTCCTGGGCGTGTTCGCGCCCCTGAGCGAAGCTTACCAGGCTGAACTCAAACGCACGGGCTGTATCGATTATAACGATATGGTGAACCATGCGAGCCACTATATCTCCAGCGGTGAATTCAATAAAAAGTATCGTTATATTTTAGTGGACGAGTTTCAGGATATGTCCCTGGGCCGTTATGGCCTGATCAAGGCATTGAAAGCCGCCAATCCAGAAGCCAAACTTTATGCCGTCGGAGACGACTGGCAATCCATCTTCCGCTTCACCGGTAGCGACATCAGTATCATCACCGAATTTTCCAGGCATTTTGGAACCACTGCCGAAAATGCCGTACTCCAGACCTACCGTTTTAACGAAGAGATACTTAATTTAAGCAGCGGCTTTATCCAGGCAAATCCCTCCCAGCTGAAAAAAAACCTGTCCTCCCCTTTTAAGGCCACCCGCCCCTCTTTTATACTCAGCCCCGTTACCGGTTATGGCAATAAAGCGCAAAGGGATCTGCAGAAATTTGATGTTTTAAAAGATACCCTGGCAAAGATCAAGAAAGATCACGCCACCGCCTCTGTATTCCTGATCGGGCGCTATCACCACAATTCACCCACAGACTTAAGGGAACTGCAGAAAGCCTTTCCAACACTCAAGCTTTCCTATTTCACCGCCCATGCCTGCAAAGGCCTGACCTGTGACGTGGCCATTCTGCTGGATCTGGACAGCGGCGTATACGGTTTTCCCTCCCAGATGGCCGATGATCCGATCTTAGGTTACCTGCTCCAGCACGGTGACAGTTTTGAAAATGCAGAAGAAAGGCGCCTGTTTTATGTCGCCCTCACAAGAGCCCGCCACCAGGTCTATCTTCAATATCATCCACACAACATGAGCAAATTCTTAGCTGAACTCATCCAGGATCATGGTATTGGAGACAGACAAACCGCCCAGCAGAAATGCCCAAGCTGCGACGGAATAATGATAGCGCGAAACTCAGCTAAGGGAAAGTTCTGGGGATGCAGCAATTATCCGCGGTGCAAACAGGTTATGCGCGCGGCTGCTATTGCAAAATAAATATTGATACAAAGAGGTTCATTAAAAGAATCGACAAAAAATACTAAATACTAGGTATTGCCTAATACAGCTATAAAGAATAAATTTAGATAACTAAATTAATGCACTATGAAAGAAAATCAAACCGGCAGTTCTAAATGGGTCTGGCCAATAATCTCTTTGGCTTTGGCAATTGCCCTCGCCGTAACGCTGACCATTCATTTCAAAAAAGATAACAGTTTTACAGGCACAAACAATAAAAAACTAAATATCTCAGAACTTATTCCGATAGGCTCCTATAGGATTGCTCAATGCCTGGAAAACAGTGGCAAAAAAATCGAAATTTATATTTATGATCAGTCGCCAGTACCTAAGCTCATCAAATTTTATGAGCTCCCGCCAGAAAATGCGGCTGCAGCAATTGCAATCCTAAAATCCGGGGCGGTAAGTTTTAAATCCGATAACAAGTACATCATCCAGGATGGTGAAATCAAAAAAAATGTCCACTAATCCCACTTGCGAGATGAAGACCAAAATGCTTTCCCAATTCATTTTTTGTGCCATTTTTATTATGGCTATGTCCGCTTGCAATGTTGCCCGTATCTCAAAAAGCAGCACGGTTTACCAATGGAACAATGCAGGCAGCAATGGTGTAGATGGGCTTTCAAAATTAAAGCCCGTTGAAGACAAGGCAGTAGAAATAACAATCACCGAAAATCCCGATTACCTCATAATCAAGGCAACTGACACCACTGGGCCTAACTTTCAAGCCCCAGTCCCAATCAAGAAAGCTACTGTGCCTGCGGGGTGGAGAACCGATAATATGGGAAGTCTGTATTTTCCGGAGGCAAAATATGACGCCACTGGAGAAAAAGTATACTTCCGCTATACCGAATTCAAATATGGCCTCCAGGCTATGACAATACTGTTAAAGTTCAGGGGCAATATTCCACAAGGTGAGATACCGAGAATTCCACCAATGGTTGAGACTGGAACCAGCTTCGCACTCGCCTACGGATTCAAACATACCTGGAATTCCTACAATACGGAGAAAAATATCTGGGGAAAGCGCATTTCAACATTTGCTGTTACAGCAGGCCCTATGATCGGCGGCTCCGCAGCTGAATTGAAGGCCGCCAGCAATGCTCCCGGGCTTGTTGGAGACCGGAAATCAGCGGTAATTTCCTATGGAGGCTTCCTGATGATCGGCACAGGTCCGATCAATATCGGTTATGCTATAGGTGCAGACCGGGTTCTAGGCTATGGTGCCAGCAAATGGGTCTATGGAGGGAAGGTATGGCACGGGTTGATCGTTGGTATAAACCTTATTACTTTTTAGAGCTTTCCTATTAGCAAAACACACTCAAAGCCTTCCCCACCTGTGACTAGGACGGCTTTGATTATTTCCAAAATCCACGCTATATAACCGTTACCTTTAACAAAACAAATCATCCCCATCAGCAAAAAGTACATGTGCTGCCGTCAGTATGTAGATTTTATCCTTTAAGGCTGCGTAATTGTAAATGACGCCTGACCCCAGGGTGTTTCCAAATTCCACATCTTGGATTCTTACAGTAAGCGCGGAAAGTAAATGATCGTTCTCTGTCAGCATATATCGGTTTTTCTTCAATACGCTTTATCAAATCAATGGATCAATCAAAAATATCAAGCGTTTAAATCAAATTTATTAAATTTTATCGCCTTAATTGGGATATTTTCATTGATATCTATATAACTACAACACTAAATTGGATATTTCGGAAAAACGAGCTCGTTCCCACTCTTTATCAATAAAATATAGGAAAGTGCAAAAAATGGAAATTGAATATAAATTATCCACGATCCCCACGATTGCCGACTGGGACCAGGAAACTGGTATGGGATTGGCCAAGTCCCGTGATAAACCTAACGCAATTAGGTTTAAGGTAGATGAATTGGAGCATATACTAGCAAGGATAAGCAAAATGGACTATATGCTGAACTAGGCCTTCAGAGGTACTAAAACTGATAAACAAATCCGGCAAAATGATTAGCTTTGGTTAACAAACTTCATCAATACACTCTTAAATGGACCACACCCTTAATTTTTTCAAGTACAAAGAATCATACACATTGATAGGAGTCTTCCTTACATTGTGTTTTTCTGTTTATTCTCTAATCAGAACATCGAAACTGACCAAGAATGGTTATTACATCAAGGAGGTCACCGGGCTACGGGCGAAATACATCGAAAGCCTACGCAAACAGGTTGCCGAATTCACCTCCCATGCATTAGAACTGTCCAAGGCATCATTTGGTAGTGAAAAAATTGCACAATTGTTTCGCGATCTCGAACTAAGCTACGGTTTGACCAAATTGCATCTCAACGAAGAAAATTCGATAGACAGAAATCTTGTCAGACACCTAGATAAAGTTAAAGATGCAGCAATCAACCCATGTGCAGAAGGCGAGCCTATTAATATTAAGATAAATCAACTGCTTACCTATACGCAACAGGTACTCCTCTTCGAATGGCAAAATCTGAAATACGAGGCCAAGGGTAAACCATTAAGGGATGCTCAGATCGAAGAAAAAAGAAAGGCTTTTGTTGCTAAATATCCAAATTGATCAACCCCCGTAGGATCTTGATTCTTACCATAAACAGATTTCAGGTTGTATTTGCTATACTGTCGATCACTAAAGGCAGTGTTTTTGTGTTGATCTGTCTTTCTCGCTCAAACTACCGATTCATAACCACCAATGAATAAGACCATCGGCCTGGTGCAGAAAAGCCTGTTCATAGCAATGCCGGAAATACCATGAAAAAGGAGATTTTAACTAAATCTATGATCACCTTGCAAAGGGATTAAGCATCCATCCAAAATCTTAACAATGCAATGCCCACATTTCCCCATTCGAATGACTTCACTTTTCGATTGTCGTAACTTGCAGGCAAATAACTTTTGTCTAATATGAAAGCAAATAACCAAGATCCGTATGACCTCTACCCTGAAGTTTTGCAATACGCCCCTTTGGAATTTACTGGCATTACTGTTGGTCCTCATGCTTTTACACCTGAAAATTACCTCATTCAATCCCTGTCTTTTGTAGATTGTACTTTCACAGGTGTCCTTGAATTTAGCGGTGTTAACCTAGGAAGTGGAATATCATTTTTTGGATGCACTTTTTTAGCAAGTGTAAAGTTTACAGCTGTAATCTGTAATGATGCAAAAGACACCGATGGAATCGAATTTAATAAGTGCGATTTTAAATTCATGCTTAGCATCACGACACAGCAATTCCAGAAGAATATCAGCCTGATCCGGAGTAATTTTGACCAGCTCGTCAGATTTCGTTTACTTGAACTCGTCAACGCTTCGGTTATTTGCTCGGAAAATGATTTCAAAGATGAATTGACTTTCGCCGCCTGTAATTTAAAAACTATAGGCCTCATGTCTAATAAGGTAGCAAATGGAGTTAGCATCGCAGATGTGAACTGTCACAACATCTCATTTGCCGGCGCAAATAACTTTGATGGTGATATATACCTCTATAGATGCCGTGTACAAAATGGTATCGACTTCAACAGAGGATTGTTCAAAGACGATGTACGTTTTGAGATAGTCCACACAGTTAATGGCGGTTTGATCATTTTAGATGCTGAGTTTAGAAAGCCATTTGAAATCAACTATCATGATGCTGATCATTCCGATGCTTTTGGTATTTCTTCTTTTGACATCAGCGGCGCAACCTTTGCAGGCGGATTCAATGTACATGGCAGGAAAAACCCAGGAAAAAGTCTCCCGGAAATATTGGAATGCAATATCAAAGCATCGTCCAGCTTGGTCGGAAACATTTCTTTTAGTGACTTAAGAATTCACTATTTTAAACTTTCTGGCTACTCGACAGCAAAAATGAGTTTCCGGCAACTTTCAATAAGAGAATTTGACATGAATGAATTTGTCAATGATTCCGCTTTGATCTTTTCAGGTGTCCGGGCAATGAATGATGGATTAAATGCTAAAGGCGAAGTCAATTCCAGTATGTTAAGTATACACGACACCAATTTTGGAAAATCACAATTCTTCGCAACCGATTTGGAATCATTTAGACAGATCTTAATTTCTGATGTGATCCTTTCGGAAATTTCCACTTTAGGAGTTACCTGGTTTACTGTGGATCAATTGGAAGCTGCAGATTCATATTACTATTACCGGGAATTTCAAAAATGTATTAAAACAAAAGATAAAGAATTAATTAGCATGAGCCGGGCAAGTTTGGTCTCCTGGCTCAACACCAGACGCGAGATCTACAGGCAACTTAAATTTGTCAGCCATAAACAAGGTGACATGCCTGAAGTTCATCGCTTCCAAGCCCAAGAAATGAGGATCTATAAACAAATCACCAAATATCAGCGGCCAAAAAACTGGAGTGAGTACCTGATTCTTTGGGCTAGTCAATCCAATAAATTTGGTCAGAACTGGACAACTGCACTATGGTGGTTTATTCCTTTTTCGCTTGCGAGTTACCTCCCAGTTGGCTTTTTAACTTCTGAAAAACTGGATTACAACCATTTCAGTCTTGATCCTGATGACCTGTTGCTCAATCTCAAAATTGTCTTTTTGGATAATATAAAAATGTGGGCTATACTACTGAATCCAGCTCATCGCATCAAAGACCTTACAGAAAACATTGATCAATATCCATCAGTCGTCTACCTTTTTGATTTATTGAGCAGGGTTGTTGTATCTTATTTCCTTTTTCAGATTGTGAGTGCGTTCCGCAAGTTTAGCAAGTAAACAACTTACCAAAGGAATTTAAAAAAGCTCGAGCGGAAAAAACTCAAAAATAAGGTACCTTGTAAATAAACCCATAAAAATGACTACAGAGCAACTAGCAAACATTTACTTTGCAAAAAAACAGGAAGTTAAAGATCAAAAAGAAAGGATAGGTAATATCCGTCTAAAAATTCAGCAGGCCAAGGATAATGGAAAGTTTAACGAGACCACCGAATTACAAAAACAGCTGGAAAAAGATTTAAATGATCAGACAATTCTGCATGACGAGCTACTCAGACAAGAAGGAAATATCGGCATGGATCTTATCCAAAAATTTCAAGATGAAGGTATTCCTTTCAATTCCGAAAAGCGTTATTGGCTTTCAGAAAACAGATATTTTAGTGTCGTTGTTAAATCTGAAAACAGTTTAATCGTAAATGGCCCCCTGAGTCAACTTTAAGGACCTTGTATTATCTCCTTACGGGGATTTAGGAAAATGGGCTTTCTGCCAACACCAATAGTTTTCAAATTATATATTTCATAAATTTAACTTAGCTAAAAACACATGTTTACAGCGTGTCAAGCCAGATTACTCAGCACATTTAGCGGAATCAGAATAGAATTACTTTTATACAGCCAAGCCGGGGATTCCGATTTTTCAACCTGGGCATTAAAATTACAGCACGCGTTACAAGCACACCCTAACATCTATAACGAAGTTTCTAGCATCTTAGACAGATCAATAAATGAACAAGATTTTCTTACCAAAGAAATTCGGTTAAATGCAATTTCCAGTGCGGTTTTGAATTACACCGCTGCTACCGAATTCTATCTGGGTGACCTCATTAGATTACAGCTAAAGAATCACTCCAATCTTCTGAGGCGAGGATTGGACATTAAGGACCTTACATTGAACAGAATGGATCTGGTTACTTTTAATTCGCTCGAGGAAATGAAATCGAAATATATTGATCAGCTTTCAGGATTATTTACCACAGGGGAAGCTTGGTCTGCAAAGTTTAAAAATGCGTCCAAATTATTTGATGTTCCATTCCAAACATCACCTGTCATTCGAGCGATAGATAGCATTTGGGCATACCGAAACAAAGTTGCCCATATGAACCGCAGGTACCATTCCCCTATAAAATTGATTGGATTAAATGCAGAAGAACTAATGATCGCAAACATGGTCAATGATGATACCTATTTTACCTTTTGCATTGCTTTGTTAGAAATTATGACTAATGGCCTCGATCTCATAAAAAAATTTGAGGAAAAAATTCTACAAAAGTGGTCAAATACAACTGAAAGCAATCCTGATTAACTTTGTCGAAACCATTGCTGGTCTACAGAACTATAGGCGAAATTAGCCTAAATAATGCATCTAAAAACACTATTTTTGCATCCAATTAAACAAGACCCCAATGGAAGAACTTAGTAATAAAGCAGCCCAACTAGTAGGGATGAATGTAATTGTTAGTATGAAAAACGGAGATGTATTTCCAGGTATATTAACTTCGATTGTAGTAAACACTACCACAGAAGATCTGAGCATACTTCTTTCAGATGCAGATGGTAGAGGTATGACATTTCCATTTAAACTTATTGCAGACATACGACCAGACAATACAAACTAAATTGAAAATATATTCAACATGAAACACTTACTGTTCATTTAATGCCCGCAAAAAAATCAGCCTTTAACGCAAATAAACTGGCCTAAAACGCAGACAAACCTCCTCTAAGGAATTAATTCTAAGTAAAACACCAAAGTATCATCTGCTGGATCGTCGCTTTAAAAAGGCTATTTCCGCCCTAATTGCTATTCTCGCGCACATAAAAATCACAAGACAACTAAGAAATAGTTGATCAACCGAACGAAATCGAAATAGATCATCATATATCTCTTAAAACTTTAATATTAAAGAAGTACCAATTAATGGCCATAAAACTATATAGGCAATGATTACTGATCCAAAACATTCTGTAGCTGAAATTTTTAACGGGTTCTCACAGGAAAAGGTATTAGTGGCCCATCACGAAGCTGGCCATGTGCTAGGTGCCCTCTTCATGGGGGTTAAGGTGTTATCCTGTCAATTAAAAATCAACGAAGAGTTAAAATGGGGAGGTGTAACAAAATATGACTTTGGCTTATTGACACCTGGGGTGGCCATCATTGCCGATATTCTAGACGGATTGGTGCAATATAAACCAAGTGAAGAAGAAACATTATTGAATGCGGCAAAGATGAGGTATTGTGTTGCCGTCGCAGGTCCGATGGCGGAACTGAAGTATCTAAAGCTGCCTCTTTTACAACTGGATACACTTCCATCTTTTCTGAGTGGTAGCGATAAGTTATGGTGTGAAGCGATGATTGACTTTCACGAGAACATTGGTTTTGACGGCATTTTACTCGCTATTAAATCTGATAAACTGATCGACAGACTAATTAACCAGTCCGGTTCCTGGATGGCTTTGGAAAAATTAGCCTGTAAGATCCTTACCGCCGATAATCATTTAGTCACGAGGGAAGATATCCTTCAAATCGTGAAGCCAGATCACCTAGTACTGGAAATTCAATAGTAAGTGATTTTTTCACATTCACAAGTATAGAATAATATCTCTGTTTCCTTTCGAGCGTTAACCGAATAGAAAACAGAGGTAATAAAAGTGTTCTGCTTTCCCGAGCTGAATCGCAAAAACCCTGTCTCGTACACTTCTGCTTGCATTGAGACACCCACATTCTGGAACGGAACTTAGGAAGATAAAAGCCTTCTGTAAGTACATAGAAAATCGCAACAGCTGCCAGATCTGGCCGTTCATAATTTGTAACTGGTATAAAATCAGACCTTAACTCTGGAGCGGTAAGCTTGTTTGGCATTATAATGCCATAATAAGCTACGCAATATATTCGGCAGATTGCGCATAAATTTGGAGGTTGAGTCCTTCAGGAGTTATTTTATTTGTTGTGAGTTTTACCAGCTTCAAGGCTTCCTCTACCGCCTTTGGTGAATACATATTTGATTTGAAATTTGCATTCAGTTCATCTTCGGATGTTTGTAGTACAATCTCGGATGTTTCACTGGTCGTTATAAATCCATTCTCAGACGTTACTGCATTGCCTGTAATCCGGCCAGACGACAGATAAGATTCGATTAAAAAATAGTCAACAACTGCGACGCCATTCAGCTCATAACCAGTATATAAAGGATAGTTTGTAATCACGAGCTTTACTATTTCCTTTCCTTTTATCTCTCCTATCTGGGCCGATAAGTCATCAGCATTCTCAAGTATAAATGCCGCTTTTCGGATAACTTGCAGGCTGCCATGTTTAAGTCGCGCAAGACCATTATGACCATCTCTAACCTCCATAGGATATTTTTCGCACTTTACTTCTCCAACAACCACAATATCTCTCAGATTGAGAAGCAAATCGATCTCTTCGTATTTTCCTGATTTATTATATAACTTGGGCGAACTTGGGATGTAGAAAAAATATTTTTTCTTGTTCAGGATCCTGGCAATGCTTGCTTTGATATATTTTTCAAAGTACCCCCCCCTTTTATCAAGATCATATCCTGCATCCTCAAGCCACCTGTCGATAAGGTAGAGTAAGATGGGGTCTATTATGGTCAACAGCGGAAATACGAGATCTTCATTCGAAGCGACAAAGGGGTAGTTCCAGAAGTTAATTCGCTTGTCTTGAGGGTTAGTAAGCAGATCTATAAATGAGTCCACCTGATCCGATTTATAGGTTGTTCGTTCTAATAAATACTCCTTCAGCATCTGCCGCTTGATCTTTACTGGAAAATTATCAAAATCTGCCCTTTTCATCACATCAGAGCGGAAGCAGTTTTGAGCAGCCTTTCTGAACAGATGTTGGACAAGACTTAACATGCAAACCAGGTCGTTCAATGTAAGCGTTGGCATTTTGGGAAGTGAAACATTATCAATGTAGTTATAATATGCCTCTAGACCAGCTTTATTATGGATTTCGAAATCGGTTTCCTCGTTGTCCTCACCACTTTCTAGCAAATATGATACATATCCCGCAGTGTGAGCCACACTGGCAATCTGAACGTTTTTTTTCCGTTCTTCAAAAAAAACATCGCCACGTTCAACCTTTGTTGTCTTCTGATGCCACTGTTTTAACATGTAGTACACGGCCTGCGAATTTCTTAAAAGACGGTAAAAACCGGCTTTGTTGAGCAGTAAGTTTCTAGGCTCATCAAACGTAATACGAAACTCACCACTATCCTTACTGAAAACCATCTGCCCATTGTTCCATACACAGTCATCATAACAATGTTTGACCACAAATAGTATGGAACTCCATTTCGAGATAGAACGGCAGTCCTCAACATAGGAAATATCTGGCTTAGCTGGATCGGATGTAGGCAATCCCCTGAAATGAGAGATAAAATTCAATGAGATATGCAGTGCATCAATTTCTGTTTCCATTGCAGCAGCAGTTTCTATCATTCCTACACTCGGGTCAGCAGACGGGATTTTCCTCTTAAAGGAATCCTCAAAATGGCTTTCTGCAGCTATCTCCCGTTTCATAGCCGCCTCCATAATTATCTGGTAATGCCTATTCGTAAGAGTGATTAGCCTTTCAGACAAGATATTAGTATCGGTACCGCTGTTTAAAATTCTTTTCTTGAGTACATCATAAATTTCAACATAAAAACCGTGCATCTGAATACTAGAAAAGGCTGTAAGAAAAATACCCAGGCCTTCTTGTTCAAGTTTTTTCGACCCCGTGAGGTCAGCAAGCACTTTCATCACCTTGCTTTCGTCGAACTTGTCATTGAATGGATTTAATTCCCTTTCAGACCTCATTTTTTTTCTTAAATCCATATGCAAATGTTCTATAACCGCCCTTTCTTGGACCAGGTTTTCTTACCGATAAACTATCTCATTCACAGAAAATTACTGAGAACCACAGGAGACTCTTATTGTGATTGCATTATCGACATTCCTTTGCCGATTTTGTCCCTCAATATGATTGCACGCATTAAATCACCTTAAATGCCATTAATAACTTCAAGGCAGCAATAATCTCCATTAGATTCGCTTAATTAATCGCTCTATCAAATTTGGCAATAAATTCCCTAAAGTGTTTTGATCGCTCCAACAGTAGCTGACATTCTAGTTTTGCAAACAATTCAGGATTGTGTACTTCGTTGTAACGTTTATAAATAGCTTTTAAAAATTCCTTTGGCTCTTCAATTTCGTGCGGAGCGCCGACTTCAGCACATTCGCAACCGTAATGAACGCGAAATGTAGCCAGATCACAAAGAATCAATGCCTCAATTTCATATATATTCAACATATATACAGCCTTTTTATCAACCACCGTCCTGAATTCCCGGAAATATTCCAAGCGTTTTTTAAGTTCTACCCTATTACTGAGCAAGGCATCCAAATCCCTGATAAATACTACTACATCCGGCTTTGAGAATTCAAATTCTTTTCTAAGTTTATTCTTGGTTTGCTGGTGATCCAGCATGGAACCATGAATGTTAGAGATGAGATTCTTAAATTCCAATTCAGGATACATTCTCGACAATAAATTCTGGACACTTTTCGTGTCGTGCGGAGATTCGCCTACTAAACCTACCTTCACTATTCCTCGAGATCAGAGTTCATCCAATAATCACTCAAGTACATATCTTTCATAAAGTATTTAGCTTTAGTCAACTGTTCATGGGACAATCTTTTTACTCTTGTTCCTTCATTTGCATTAAACGAGCAGATATGAACGGCATCCAATTCCTCTGTTGTAAATATGTTTAATGCCTGTGGTGCATGTGTAGTCACGATCAACTGATTATGCTTGCTCACTCTCTGCAGAAATAGCATTACCAGGTGAAATTGATGGGGATGAATACCAAGCTCCGGCTCCTCCAACAAAATAATTTTATCTTTTGCCGGCATCAGTTTTAGCCTATTATCAAAATGACCGGATATCAAAATTTCAGCATAAATATAGAATAGCCGTTTTGTGCCATCGCTTAGACTTGAAAATGGCAACCAGCTTCCATGCACATAAAAATCTAGTAAAATGCCTTCAACTTTGAGCGATGAATTCTCCAGATCCTCATAAAATTTGTAGTTTGGATTTAACCGTACTTTTTCGATAGGTAAATAGACACTGATATCAGAGTTAATATTTTCTAATATGTCATCAAAAGTAAAATTAATAACTTGATCTAAAAGGTCCTCTGAAAAAGAATTCTCCCTATCCAAACTATAAATCTTTAGTAACAAAGAAGTAAATACACTGGTTATGAAAAATGAATTCTCGGTACTCGCCTGAAAAAGGAGATCCTCACTCGTTCCATTTTCTAGTTGTACAGAAAATCCCAAAGGAGTATTCAGTAAAAGATCAAATCCCTCCTTGTCTATACCATGAGAGATGAGTTGAACACCCTCCAGTAGCATAGGCATTTCATTTTGAAACTCCTTCGCACTGGGAAAAGTTTTGTATCCCTGCTCTGATTTATAGATAATCAACGGATCACTAATGAAAAATCTGGATAGTGGCTTGTTCTTATTTTTTATCGTCTTTAAACCCTGAGAGGCAGATATCTCACAGCCATGTTCGCCACCCAATTCAATTTGAAAACTGAAAATTCCGAATGTTTTAAAGTCCAGTTGCAGTACGTTGTATAGGAAGGATAAAAAATTAGTCTTCCCACTTCCATTCTTTCCAATGATGATGTTTAACGTCGGCTTAAACTCAGTTTCCACACTGCGTATTGTCCTATAACCCGCTAACTTAGCCTTTTTGAGATATGTATTCAACTTCTTTATTTTAGATTCTGGATTCAAACAAACTTACGCAAAATTTTAATTCTCTTGGATAGCTCGGTACAAACAGAGCTTAACCAAATTATTGATATCTATTAAAATGATCCTGGATTTCGGACTTTGCTGAAACATAAGTTTAAAGTGAGCTCATCTTTCTAGATGTTTGCTCCGGAATAGGTGATCACTTTAAAGCGAAATGGGGTGACAGCTGATGGATATGCTATGCTAAACTTTTTAAATCGGATATTATTTCCGCACACACCATGTGGTCATCGCCCTCATGTTCTGTACATTCGTCGTCTTGATGGGCTCGTGAAGTTGTCCCCCAAGTTTTTTGGTGAGCCTGACCAGCATTTCCTGGTTAACCAAGAACCGTTCTGATCCGTCCGGAAGAATATACCTGCCATTTCCGATAAAACGGACCAGTGATTCAATACCGATTTCCGAGGCCAGGCGACAGAAGAAATACCCACCGGGTTTAAGTACACGCCACATGGCGCTTAACATCGCTTCAAAATGTTCCTGGTTTTCTGCAAAGTGCAGTACGGCAGAACTAACAACCAGATCAAAACTTTCATTTTCAAATGGCAATTGTTCCACAGGCCCTATGCTGAAACTTTCTTCAGGATTGATATGGGGAAAGGCACTGGCCAGCTTTTTAAGCTCTGCTATCGCTTCAGGATTTTGATCTACCCCATAAACCTGTGCACCACTTCTTAAAAAGTAAAGCAGGTTCCTTCCCGTTCCACATCCAGCATCTAAAACAATTTTGCACTCATCATAAGTGCCTTTTAATAACTGGTCGAACATATAAATGTCAATGTTTCCGAAGGTTTCCTGTATATGCTCGCTTTTCATCTCTGGAGCAAAGATACCTACAAATAGTCCGGGATGAAAATCATTGCCCAGAGAAACGACAGCGTTAGCACTTGGTCTTGTGCAGCAGCGCATCGCCCCTATCCTATTTACTTTAGCGGGTTAGTTCACTTCCCGGAAAAGAGCAAAGACTCCCAAGCCTATTTATTAAGTTAGTGAAACACCTTGGCATATTTCCTTATAACCAACCGGAACTGCTCAGTCGGCGTTAAACATAGTTCATCAATTGTATTTAAATCTACAATCTCAAAAAAACGAGCACCTGTTGAAAAATCAGATAATTTAGGTGAAAATAATCTAAATTGTGCACAAAATTTAATCTCTCAATATACATGAATTTTCTTCGTCTACAGGATACAA
The DNA here is from genome assembly GCF_052045595.1 of Pedobacter sp. 22163. Lineage (NCBI taxonomy): Bacteria > Pseudomonadati > Bacteroidota > Sphingobacteriia > Sphingobacteriales > Sphingobacteriaceae > Pedobacter > Pedobacter sp. 22163. The sequence continues at coordinate 632,612 of NZ_JBQEPM010000001.1, forward strand.
TAAACAAGTCAGAGTTCATACAGAATGGTCGACCTGCTATCTTTTTAAATCAACTTAAGGATGTAAACATCATTATCGGAGCTAATAACAGTCGGAAAAGTCGGTTTTTACGGAATATTATCAAACTTGAATCAAAACTTTTATTAGAGGGTGATTTTGATCTCAATCAAGATTATTTGGAAAGTCTAGAAATCTTTAAGCCACTTGTTGCGGTTTCTGCAAAAAGTATCAATGAACATATTATTATGGTGGGTTTTAGCGGATCGATTGATGAAAGCCAGGCTTCACAAGACCTGAATAATTACTTTTCTGTCCACAGCTCGCCAAATAATTCGTTACACTTGGGAAAGCTTGCCGAACACCTAAAAAACATTAACGATCAATTACTACTTACTATTGTTGAGGAGGGATTTTCAGAAATTAAGAAACTCATTTCACTGGTAATGCCGGTGCTCGACTGTCTTTTTAAGATGTATACTCAAATACAAGATGCAGGAGATTGCAACCCGTTTCCTGCTGCTTCCGGAAACATTGCATCCAACATTAGGTTAACCCTGCCTAATACCCCAGAGGGAGATTGGGTCGAGCACGTTGACCTTAAGCTTGAAATTTTCAGAAAATTAATTGCATATTTAACTAAACTAAATACGCTAAGTTTTGAGCCTTTTCGAAAGGCTATGGTTTATATTCCTGTTCTTAGATCTTCAAGGATGCTTGAAGGAGTTAGTGGAGATGTTTTCAAATCAACTTTAATCAAGCAGCATGGTCTCGCAGACGTGCCCTCCCTCAGTATTGAAACCGGTCTTGATTTATATGACAAGATCGAACTGGCACGAAATGGATCAAAAAAAGGCCGACAGGACTTTACTGAATTTGAGTCTTTTATAAGCGAGGTATTCTTTCAGGGCAGAGAAGTTGATATTGTTGCTCAAAAAAACAAGGGTAATAGCGATAAACATATTCGCCTCTCTATTGCAGGTGAGATGGACGATGTTGCCATTTATGATCTTGGCGATGGCGTTCAGGCAGTGATCAATTTGTTGTTTCCAATTTTTACCGCGCCTGACAATTCGTGGATTTTCATAGACGAACCTGAAAACAATCTTCATCCGGGTTTTCAAAACATTTTCATTAAAGCGATTTCGGAAAACACCGCTATTTTGAAAAAGAACCATCGGTATTTTATCAATACCCATTCAAACCATATACTATCTGAAACCCTTCTGAGTACTGCGGATACCGAGATATTAGTTTTCAGCCGTAATGACGAGACTTCTTCCTCGATTAGATCATTTGCAGGCAATGAATATGCTACCCTTGAAATGCTCGGCGTTTTCAACACCTCAGTACTGGTCAGCAACTGCACCATCTGGGTAGAAGGCGTCACAGACAGATTGTATGTTCGAGCTTTTATGTACGCTTATTGTAGTTGGGAAGAAAATGCAAGGCTCGCCCCCATTGAGGGAATGAACTTTACTTTTATCGAATATGCAGGTTCCAATCTAATCCATTATGACTTCATGGATAGTTCCATCGATCCTGGCGATCAGTTAGTAATGCGGGAAATCAAATCTTTTTTTGTTAATTCAAATGTATTTCTGCTGGCCGATTCCGATTTTAACAAAGAACTCAAACATGAATTCTACAAGGCAATAAAAAAGAAGAACTTTAAATATTTCAACACTGAACTTCCGGAAATTGAAAACCTCATAACTGATCGCATCTTAAAAAAATGGTTGATAGATGAGATTGGTTGTAAAGAGCAAGAAGTGAACTCATGTTTTACTTCTCGAGATGACTCATTGAAGTTAGGTGCTTATTTTACAGACAAGTTTTCCTACGGAAAGAAACGTTTTAGAAAATTCACTTCTGAGGGCCAAGGAGGTACACTGAGGGGAGACTATAAAAAAAGTCTTGCCGAGTATGTATACAAGTCTATCTTGGAGAAAAAGTTTACCTGGTCCGATTTAAAGGAAAGCTTAGTAATTCCCAAGCTAGTTACGGAACTATTGGATTTCATTGACAGCAAAAATTTAGTATAGAAAAAGATATTCAATTTACTGTTTTTTGTATGGGCTACGACGTTGAAGACAATTTGCTCTTTTCGATCTGGTGGCTTACAGTACAATTGCACGAGCAGTAATTCAACCTAAATTTGGTATATATTTATTTATGGGAAACGCTATCGATGACCTTCAAAACCTTTTTAATGAGGCTAAGGCTAAAAATGAATTTGAATTTGTGATGACTTTGCTCAATTACAAGAGCATCGGATCTCCCCAAGTACAGGCTAATCTACATGAATGGTTTGAGGCCATGCAGATGTACATTGAACTTTACAATCAATATTCAGGGAAGGAAAAAACAAGAATGGCGGCACTGTTATACTCCACGTTTTTTGAGAACAGCGACTTTTATAACATCATAGGAAATTTGTGTCGAGGTATATTAGGGATGAGGGCGACGTCTTACCTTTTTTGGAAGACTAAAAAGCATGAAAGATTGCTTGGCATAGGCGAAAAACAAGATTTCTTGATAGAATTGCTTACCGATACCGCGAAAAATTTTATCGTTGAGTTTTTTCAAAATATTCATTATCCCAGTATCCGAAATTCTTTTTTTCATAGTTCATATTCGCTACAAGATGATCGGTACATTTTACATGATGCTGAAATTAATATTAGCGGCGTAATATACAAGTCGTTTGATACGGGCAAATTTTTCTATCCATTGGTAGATGAAGTGATCATCTTTTTTATCGCATTTCAGAAAAATTATTTAGATCATTTTAATTCTTATCAGGAGGATAAACCGATAAATAATACGCCGTTGGGTAAAAATGGAGTAATCATTGGCACGCCAAATGGTCTAGGAGGAATGCGTTTTTTTAAAACGGTTAGCTTTTTCGGTGAATGGCATGACTCAGGCTTATGGACTGATGAAAGATTTGGCATTTTTGGTGGACACAACCTTACTTTTAATTTTGCGTCCATTGAGCAGATTGAAATCGATGAACGATTAAACTACTATGAAAATAAAGGGAATATCAGGGTTACTGATGCTGCCTTTTTTAACTTGATTGATAAAGTTGTTGAGCGTAATTTGGAGGATGAGTTATACAGAACTTCTAAACTATTGATAAAGGCAGGAGAAATAAAAGAAGCCATGATGATCGAAGAAAAGAACCCTCATAAAAAAAAGTCATTTCCAAAAATGATCCTTCCTTTTTATAACAGGGCGCTTGAATTACTTGATGGCCTAGGAGATACCCAAACTCTGGCAAGAAAAATTAAAGAATTGGAGGAAATACACAATAGTTAAAGCTATTGCAAAAATCAACGATTTCTTTTTGTTAATGGCTTTGGTTTGGCGGTGGCCTAAATAAAAATTGAGAGCAATAATTACCTAGAAGAACTTATGACAACCTAAGACTTCAGGATGTATACAATAGTTTCTTGCCGTTTCGATAGAATGTCCTTTCACACTATATGAGAAAACCTACCGCTTAAATATTTAGAGGATTATGAGCCTTCTAGCTCAATCGCCTTATTATGAGGTAAATATGCTTTTCTGATTTACAGAAGCTATTTTTGAACCTCAAAATTTTCTCTTCACCACGAGTAATTTGCGTTGCGCAGCTCTTTGGAAGATTTTTCATCTTTGTAGATTCCATTTTGGGTCATCCACCATAACTATTCAATTAAATCTTCTCGGGTAATATATCGATAAGAATTATTATCGGACTCGGCGGCCCCGGAGGTGTAAGTTCTGCCAAAACACCCGCCAGAATGGCAAGCGCTTTGCGTGCACAAAAATCCACAGACCCAAAATCAGATATTAACGAAGCCGGAGGGAGAATCTCTGCCAGCAAAGGACCATGTAATAAATCGTATCATAAAAAAAGAAACAGCATAACAGCCACTATAATCACCAGCAATACACCCCCATTGCAGTTCTTCTGCAAGAAAACTACCACTACCAGAACAAAGATGGAAGTTTCAGCTTTATCGAACAAACCGGAATAAGCTAGAATTTCCAAGTCGCGAAAATGAGATTTGAGCACTTTAAAAACAACATCCCACCAACCCAAACAAAATCCTATACCGCACATTCACCATAAAACCCCGGCGCTTCTGGAAATGGTACCAAATGATTTTCTATAATGAAAGATTTAGATTACCTATTCTAGTACAATAACTTTACAACTTGTCCAGTTGTCGTAAAATTAGATGATCAGTATATACGGAAGCATTAATAAATTCAAATCAGATTAAAAAAATGATCGCATTTCCCACAAAACATCACTTAATCTTATAAGAGATATTAAATCATTAGTAGAACTCATTTACATTCTTAAAAGCTTTGCATATATTTGAAAAAATAGTATAAATTATGTTCTCAACCGATATTGGGCCATTGGATGGTAAGTCTTGGGAAAGACTTTGTCAATCAACGCTCAAAATAAAATATTCATCAATTGGTTATCAGGAAATACCAGCATCACCTGGTGACTTTGGTATTGACGGTTTAATTTCATCAACTGGCGATGTTTATCAATGTTACAGTCCTGAACAAAACTACCCTCATAAGGAACTATACGAAAATCAACGATCAAAGATTACTGACGATATAGGTAAACTAAAAACCTATGAAAAAGAGATTAAACAACTTTTGAATGGAGTTAAGATTAAAAGGTGGATTTTCTTAACTCCAATTGTTACAAGCAAAGAGTTACGCGTGCATTGTAATAAAAAGGCTAACGAATTGAAGGAGTCTGGAATATCTTTTATAGATCCAGAAATTGAGGTCTTGATACATGATTACGAATACTTAAACCCTGAATTACAATTTTCTTTAAGTGTAGCAAAGCAAAAACTTGACTTCAAATCTAATTTGCAAAACCATGATAGCATGGTAGAAACATTTCAGAAAAATAAACCTTCATTGATAAATAATGCACTATCAAAACATACAGCAAGGTTTCAGACTGCTACCAGGGAGACTAAAGAGAAGGTTGATAAATTTGTATATCATACAGTCGATTATTTTTTAAAGGGAGAAGATATCATCAAAAAATGGGAAACAAGTTTTGAGGTTCAGTACCAAAATTTCATAAGAGTTGTCAATAATTTTGAAAACGAAGTTGAGGATTTATGCATTAATCCCGCCGAAGATAATAATCAAAGGTATCTTAAGATTAGAGAGGATCTTAAAAAAAGACTGACGAACGAATTTAGCGATTCCCTTTCAGAATCGATGATTGACGAACTAACCCATCATGTCATAGCAGATTGGATTTTGCGATGTCCGTTATCATTTTAAAAATGGCTATACAGAAATTAACATTTAACAGGAAGCCTACTCCGCTGAATCCCGAATTTAGGCCGTTATATAAAATGTGTGTAATTCTCCTAATCCTAAAAATATCCAGTAGAAGTAATACCTCATCACTTTTAAAACTGCATTTCTTTAGCTGGATGATAAAAAATGAGGAGCGTCGTAAACAGTTAATTAGTATTGTTGAAGATGGAAATCCTCAACTCCCAATTTTTAACATAGAACCATCATTGAATCAGGCAATTTTATTTCTTTCCTCAGAAGGATTGATCGATACATTAGTAGATAGATTCAAATTAACAGAAAAAGGGGGTGCCCTTATTGGTGAAATTTTGGATGATGCAACAGCATTTGAAAAAGAGATTGGCTTTCTAAATTTGATCGGGAAGAAGTTTAATGAGAAAAAAGTTGATGAATTGTTAAACCACTTATCAAAATAACATGATAATAATAAAGGCTTTAAAGATTGAGGCAAAAACAAAAAATGGTGAATATGGATCGTTCCAAGAATTCAAACAAGGCCTTAACATCATCGCTGCAAATAATTCTTCGGGAAAAAGTACGCTATTACAATCTATACTTTACTCACTTGGATTAGAAGAATTGCTTGGTGGTAGAAACGAAAAAGCTATGCAGTCAGTGCTAAAGGATTTTATTGAAGTTGGCAATGAAATGATTCGAGTAAATGAATCAACTGTCTTTTGTGAACTCTCAAATGGTCAAGAAACGATAACCCTAAAGCGACACATCATTAGTCAAAACAAAAGTAATAAACTCATCAGTGTATTCAACGGTTCTCTCCTACTTCAAGAGAATGGGCGAGCTGACTTCGATGAACGATTGATGTATGTGCATGATGCCGGTAGTGCAATGGACGTAAATTTTGGGTTCCACATGTTTCTAGAAAACTTTTTAGGCTGGCAAGTCCCAGAAGTTCATTCTACAGTAGATGATTCTGAGAAGAAGCTATATCTACAGACAATTTTTGCATCATTTATTATTGAGCAGAAGAAAGGTTGGTCAAATTTTTTGGCAACTATTCCCTATTTCGGAATAAAGAGTGTTGAAGCCCGTGTTATAGAATTCATTCTAAAGCTAGACTCATTTCAAATCGAAAACAAAAAAGCTAAACTAAAGCAGAACGAAAAAGATCTTGAAACTAAATGGTTCTTAAATTGGGAAATCTTTAAAAGCTTAATCAATAGAGGATCTATTTCTTCAACATCAATACAAGATACACCACATGACATCAAATCCTCAGAACAGGTAACATTATACTATCCTACCCCAGACGAAAACATTGAATTTACGGAGTATTTAAAAAGATTATTAGAAAAATATAATGAAATAAAAGATATCGATGTAAAAACTAGTGGCAATTTAACAAACCAGAGGCAAAATGAATTGAGCATCTTAACAGAAAAGCTAAATAGGTCTATTTTTGCCTCAGATCAATTGAATTTGGAAATATTCAATGAAAGAAAAAAATTAGAGTTATTGAAGAATCAATTACTCCAAATTGAAAACGATCTTTCTAAAAATGAATCTGTTGCAAAAATCAGTAGGCTTGGAGGCATTGTTTCACTAGACATCGCAAAGGGTATTTGTGCTACCTGCCATCAAGCCGTTAGCGATAGTTTATTGCCTCAAGATCTCCTCCAAAAACCAATGCTAATCGAGGATAATATTGAATATTTAAAGTCACAGAGGCAGATGGTCAATGCATTTATCAAAAGCAATAGAGACTACCTACTGGACATAGAGGATAAAAACACAAAATTTCTTCGTCAAATTTCTGATCTAAGATCTGAAATAAAATCAATAAAGAAAGAATTAATCACCGATGACAGAATTCCTTCTGTTTCGCAAATCGAAACCAGAATGGAGCTGAGAAAACAATTGGAATTCTACTACAAATTAAAGGCTGAGATCGATCAACAGATTGTGAAAATAATGGAAATTGGGGCTGAATGGACTGACACAAGGCGACAATTGAAAGATTTACCAAAAAATTCATTCTCCGTCGAGGACGAGAAAAAATTGGATTTCTTAACAGCAGAGGTCAAACGGCTACTAAATAAATATAATTATAGTAGTAAACCAACAAATGAGGTTAAAATTTCCCGAGACAAATTCATTCCTACTATTAACAATTACAATATTGCTTTCGATTCATCAGCAAGTGATTTAATTAGATCCATTTGGGCTTATACATGCGCATTATACTCTACTTCAGAGAAGTTTAACGGAAATCACCCAAAACTCCTAATCTTTGACGAACCAGGGCAACATTCAATGTCAGATAAAGATTTGGAAATCTTTTTCAAAGAATTAGCTACGTACAAGTGCCAAACAATAGTGGCAGCTTCTTTCAATAATGATGAAAATATATTTAAATCTACAACCCTGGGCTTGAGGTACAATTTAATAACTTTTGATGGAAAATTGATTAAAAAGCTAAGTGGAGATCAGTCATCTGCTGTTGCTTAGAAGTTTAACATTTTCTTCAAAACTAATTTATCTAGAATTAAATACTCGGAAGCCTATGCCAAACAAATCAATATCACTAAATCAGCAACTCGAGGAGGAATTAGAGGAATTCTTACATAATGAAGGTATGTTCTGTCCTCACACTCATATGGGACTAACTAAATTAGTTAACCAAATCTCAGCATATAAAGAGGAAGGTAAAAATTTGTTTCCGGAAGTGTATATTACTGATAATTTGAGTTCTATTAGGACAACCCTGATTAACGCCGAATTTATCAAGATAGGTACAGGCGGAAGGTTACCCGGTATAATATTAAGAGCATTAAAAAAGTGTGCACCCCTTGCTTTCGGGGGATGGTGTATCTACGTTCTTAGGCATGAAGATAAATTTGAATTCGGGCTATTCCGAGCTGGAGCAACTATTATTTCAATGCCTATATTTAAAAACATTATAGAGGATGGTAACGTTGAGGAAACATTAATAGCCGTAAGACAAATCGCTGAAAAAATTGTTGAAGTAAAAGGTGTAAAAGGGAATGTTTTAACCATCAACTTTGGTTTAAGTAGTACGATGGACGATTCAATAATAACGGCACAGAATGATTTTGTTAGCCAGTTACTTTCTAATGCGGATACTAATGTCAAGGAACAAATGAGTACCTTTTATTCTCGGCTTTTTCTTTATGTCATGCAAAATGGTCACGGGAATTTAAGTGTTGTTGTTGATTCTAAAAAATCTTATCCGAAAATACTGACTGACGGAATAGTTTTGGAAAAACCTATCTTTGTAGATGAGGTAATAAGTGAATTAAATAAGATGCTCAGTGCTGTAAATACATTAGAATTAAACTCAAAACTCAATGGGGCTTTCAATATTATAGCTGGAATGCTAATGAGTGACGGCATAACAGTTTTTTCTAATAAAGGTGGCGTTTTGGCATATAATGTTTTTATCAAACATCCAAAAGATGTAGCTGAAAACCTAGACGGAGGTGCAAGAAGTAGAACATTTGCAGTTTTAGAAAATAAATTATCTACTTCGATTAAAGCAATATATATACAATCACAGGACGGTAACACTGAAAGTAAAAAACATGAGTAATACAAGTTTATGGAAAAGTAATAGCGAGATTACGATATCTAAAAAAGAGGACATTTCTTCAGTTCTCGACATCGCTGTTCAACTAAAAACCTCGGACAGAAATCAGATAGTTGCAGCTTATGAGAGTGGTAATTACCAAATGTTGAGCAACTACGTTTGGAATAAAACTATAACTGCCATAAAATCACAGCTTGCCAAAATGGGCGGAGCATTTGTAGGAGAAATGCTGGATAGAGAGGACATAACAGACTTCACAAATCTTCAACACGTAATTACAGATTTTGATGCTCTGCAATTGGCAAAAGACTTAGGATTAATATCTAACAAAAGTGCATTTCGTCTAAAGCAGAGTATGGATTTGATAAGTCATTTCAATGAGGCAGAAGAGGAAAGTGAAGAAAATGAAGAAGATATAGAGGAATCTTTCACTAAACTAGATGCACAGACCGTACTTGTATCATGCATTCAAAGCATCTTAGGGCAACATAAGGTTGAATTCAGCTTGAATTTCATGGAATTTCGGGATTCCCTTGAAGAAAGCACATTGACAGACGAAGATAATAATGTCAAAAAACTTTTAAAAGCACCTTATTTTTTCAAACGTGCTACTTTGAGAATTCTATTATCAATGATTAAGACAAAGCAAAGTGCTCAACTCGAAAATAGTCTAGCAAATGTTAATCTCATTATTCCCAAAATTTGGACAGACTTCAAGTTGCCAGAAAAGTGGCAAATAGGAAAAACATATGCAGAAGTTTATACGGAGGGGAAATCAACGGCAGTAAGTGGACTGAAAAAGCTTTTACTAAAAGTGAAAGGATTTGACTACGTACCGGAAGATCTTCGTTCAAATGCTTTTATTAAAGCTGCAAATGATATTATTGGTGTCCATGAGGGTAGCAACAATTTTTATTATGAAGCAAGTGCGGTGAGAGCTCTGGCTAATATGGGCAGTGTCATACCAATTCCTGCTTTGCCTTTAAGCATAAGTGCCACCCTCTGCGTTAAGTTAGGTAATCAGTGGGGAAATTCTTGGGAGGCCCAGGGGCCTGCAAACGATATTTTAAAAAACGTAACAAAGGATCGTTGGTTATATTACTTCGATGAATGTTTATTGACAGACCACCGTGTACTGTATAAATTACTACAAAGTAAACCATTATCACGTTGGATCGATTTTATCGGTGGCTTAAAGGATATGAATTTAATTGTAGAATCGATAAAAGATCCCAATGTAAAAAATCTACTGAAGGCTAGCTTAGCAGCCAAATCATTAGGAGTAATAAAAGCGGTTAATGCGATAATTGAGGAATACGATAAATAAAGATACTGTCAAAATAAATTTGATAGTTAATTACTTTTTAATTTCAAGACACAAATTATTAACTAGTTAATTGATTACAATAAGTAAATATCAATCAAGTTTGTCAATTTCTAATAAGGTTAAAGCTAAAGAGTTCATGTAGTATATATGGATGTTCTTCCATAATTGGATACGAGTATTTTATAGAATAGTTATTCTGCCCATTGGAAATTACTGGTAAGGACGAATTTTTTTTGTCATTTTCTATATCAGCATGTACCCTTCAAAACTGGAAGTAGAATTTGACAGTTAAAAAAGATCTCACCAGAACGACTTATTTCCTAACTAAACCTGAGTTAATAGACAAAATATACTTGTTAAGCATCAAGACAACTTTTAATTTGCTTTGATTAATAATGAGATTATTTGGCTTCTAACAACATTGTGAAGGTAAATTCAGACTCGCTTAATAATCTAATAACTCCTTAGGATGAATACCTAGTCCTTTCGCCAGATCTAATAATGACAATAATGTTGGATTTATTTTACCGTCCACATAACGTTTAATATCACTGTGCTCCAAATCGCAATTAGCAGCAATTTTTCGGTAAGACATTTTTTTTGCTTTTTTTATTCTTGCCAAATTTTCACCAAACCTCTTTAAATTGTTCTCTGAGTCATTCATATAAATTAACTTTTGAGAAATTTGGACTAAAAACATAAAAAAATTGTTGTGCTTTAACACAACAATTACTATATTTGATTAGTAATTAAGGTATTAAATAAGAGTCTCGCTTGCTAAATTTCGACAAATGCAATTGAACGGGACAATAGATTAATGCCTATGGCGATATTTTGCGTATTTTCGAACGCACTATAGCGCTATGGGCTCTATTGTAAATCCGTTTCTCAGGCCGTCGAAAGCCTTGCAAGGTGGTATTTAGAGCCCAGCTATAGTGCTTTCCATACCAAAGACTCGTATCACCAATACGAGCATGAAAAGAAAAAACAATCAGGCAACCCACCCTACACCATTCCCACTGGTGAACGGTATTGCCCTGTTTTTTCCTTTCCACACACAAAAACCCCATCCCTTCTACCCCTTTGACCGGCTTTACGCGCTCAAGCCCAAAAACCCCATCTAGCTTTGGCATAGTTCTGCCCCTCTGGTTGCAACAGGTTCTTTAATAATGTATCGGACGGGCAGAACTATGCCACAACAATACCACTACATCAACCCAAATCCACCAAACCAAAAAATTAAACCATAAAATACAACATACTAAATAGTCCCTATAGACCAGGCGGGACCGCCACCTTCATCGGTTAATGATTATTTCAAGCATGGCCCCCGTCCTGGTTTTTTAACAAACAGGGTAAACAACAACTAACCCAAACCACATGAAAAAAACAATAATATTTATTGTACTGGCCGCGCTTTGCCCAATATTCCGGTTAAGCGCCCAGACAACCACCCAGATCAATGGACGGGTCGTCACGGCAAGCGACGGCAAAGCCCTGTCCGGCGCAACCATCAGCATTAAAAATTCAAATACTTCCGTCCAGTCCTCACAGAACGGCACTTTCACGCTGACCGCAAAAACAGCCACTGGCATCCTGCTCATCACCTACACAGGATATCAAAGCCAGGAAATCAGCTTCAACGGAAACCTAAAAAACCTGGAAATCAACATGCAGGAAAGCACGGGTTCTTTCGACGATGTCCAGGTCATCGGTTATGGCAAAACGACAAAAAGGCTCAGCACCGGAGCAATCTCTTCCATAAACGCTAAACAGATCGAAGAACAGCCGGTAACCAATGTCCTTTCCACCCTCTCCGGCAGAATGCCCGGCGTGTTCATCCAAACCACCAATGGCCTTCCAGGCGGGAACATCAATGTACAGATCAGGGGTAAAGGCTCCATGGTCGCCGGTACCGATCCCCTTTACATTGTAGATGGCGTACCTTATGACGGGACGCCCGTCGGCAAAGGAAATACCGATGTGATCAATATCGCAGGTGCCCTGAGTCCATTGAGCAACCTCAACCCCGCTGATATCGAAAACATCAGCGTGCTCAAGGACGCAGATGCCACCTCGATCTACGGTAGCCGCGGCGCAAACGGCGTAGTCCTGATTACCACCAAAAAAGCACAATCCGGCGCTACCAAAATCGACCTCAACATCCGCCAGGGCATCAGCACGATCAGCGCCAAACCAAAATTACTCGACCTGCAGGCTTATCTGCAGATGCGCAGGGATGCTTTTGCCAATGATAAACTCATCCCCTCATCCGACCCTGCTTCTACCAATTATGCCCCCGACCTTACCCAATGGAGCCAGACACAGGGCACCGACTGGGTAGACTATATCTTTGGCCGCTCAGCCAGTTCCACTGATCTCCAGGCCAGGGTATCCGGCGGAAAAGGAAACACCACCTTCTCGGTCAATGGAAATTTCAGGAATGAACGAACTGTACTGCCCGGAAACAACAGCTATTACCGCGGCGGACTATCCTCTCAACTCCAACACTATTCAGAAAACCAAAAATTCAGCATCAGGATCTCCAATCAGCTCAACAGGCAATATAGCGACCTGAGCAATATCGTGAACAATATTGACAGGAGTTTCCTCATCGCACCTAATTATCCACTGACACTGCCCGACGGAACTACGAACTGGTATGCCGGAAATATTGAAGCCGAAACCCATGCACGAAGTAAAAACACCACTGACAACAGCATTACCAGCGCAGAACTCGCCTACCGGCTGCTACCCAACTTAAGCTTTAAGATCAATTCAGGTTATACCCGGAGCAGTTACGACCAGACCTTTATTTCCCCTTCTTCATCGCTTCCACCCGGTACAGCCAATAGTACCAATTTCACTAAAAGTACCTCGCAGTCCTTTATCACCGAACCTCAGGCCGACTATAACATCACTTTTGGCAAACATAAACTCACCTTTCTGCTGGGGGGAACCTATCAACGCAAAAGCACGGAACGCATGTCCGTCATTGGCAGCAACTTTAGCCTGGAAAGCCTGATGGAAAATCCCGGATCTGCCGGAACCATAGTCAGCACCGGGAGCGACTCCCAATATAGATATGCGTCCCTTTTCAGCAGGGTTACCTATAATCTGCAGGACAGCTATATCTTAAACCTAACCTTAAGGCGGGACGGTTCTTCCCGTTTCGGTCCGGGTAACCGCTATGGCAACTTTGGTTCTATCGGCGGCAGCTGGATCTTTTCCAACCTCAACTGGCTCAAAGAAAAATTCCCTGTACTTTCTTTTGGTAAATTAAGGGCCAGCCTGGGCACCACCGGCAATGACCAGATTCCGGATTACGGCTACCTTTCTACCTTCAACAGCCCTGGCTCCTCCAGTTACCAGGGCACTGCAATCATCCGCCCAAGCCGGATCAGCAATGCCGATTTCAAATGGGAAAGTACCCGCAAAATTGATATCGGCCTGGAACTTGGCTTTTTCAGGGATGCCCTGAGCCTGAGCGTAGATTACTACCTTTCAACCAGCTCCGACCAACTCGTGAACTACGCCATTCCGCTGATTACCGGTTTCAGCAGCTATCAGGCCAACCTGCCCGCCGTCATCCAAAACAGCGGATGGGAGCTCAGTATCAGTTCCACCCACTTAAAAGGAAAAAAACTAAGCTGGTCAAGCAACTTCAACATCACGCTTCCTAAAAACAAGCTTAAGTCCTTTGATCGCTTCGATAATTCCAGCTACGCTGCCATTTATGAATTGGGCTATGATATCACCCGTATCAGAGGCTATCAGGCATTGGGAATCGACCCCTCAACAGGAAAGGTTTTGTACGCCGGCAGGGACGGGCAAGCCTCAGCCACACCCTATGCTAATTTTACCCTTGGCAAAACTGCCCCGGACTTTTACGGCGGACTTGGCAATACCCTTACTTACCGAAACTTCGAATTTAGTTTGTTTTTACAATTCGTTAAGCAACGTACAAAAGGCGGCCTTAACCGGAACCCAGGCGGCGGCGGTACTTTTAATGAATTCGACCTGGAATCCTGGTCGACATCCAATCCCACCTCAACAGTACCTCCGCCTTCCACGCAGTTCGACTTTTACTACGGACAGTCTTCAGCCAATATTTTTGATACCTCCTATATCCGGTTAAAAAATATCTCCCTTTCCTATTTGCTCCCCATTAAGGAAGCCAGAAAAATGGGACTCAGCGTTTTAAGGGTCTTTGCCGAAGGACAAAACCTATACACTTTGTGGCACCGCAACTCCGCAGTAATGGACCCGGAATCCGGGGCCATATCTACCACCACCGGCAGGAACATCCCGCCCTCGAAAACCTTGGTCTTAGGCCTTCAACTTAGTTTATGATACCACTATGAAAGCAACATTAAAATTTACGGCAGTCTTACTGCTACCCCTGGCCTTCCTATGTTCTTCCTGCGAAAAATTATTGGACATACCAGCATCCAAAAACCAGGTTGAAAGCGGTACTGTATTTGCAGACAGTACTACAACCAACACTGCTTTACTGGGCGCCTATTTTACCATAGGCACCGTACACAGCTCGATGAAATTCATCAGCCTGTATGCTGATGAATATAATACAACCTCCAGCGCGCTGATCAATTTAGAATATGCAAATGGCAAACTCCAGAGCAACAATACCAACAACAACGCGCTTTGGAACAACCTTTACTCCGTTATTTATCAGGCCAACACGATACTCGAAGGTGTAGAAGCCTCCGCAGGACTATCTCCCACCGCGAAAAAACAGTTTGCGGGCGAAGCTAAATTCCTTCGCGCATTCGCCTACTTTTACCTGGCCAATTGCTATGATGATATCCCATTGATCCTTTCTACCGATGTAGCACTCAACCGCAGCGCCAGCCAGGTAAGCAAGAGTTCGGTCTATATCCAGATCAAGCGTGACCTCACTGAAAGCAGCGCCGCCCTTACGGACAGTTATCAAGGTGCCGGCCGCATCCGGGCGAATAAAGCCAGCAGCCAGGCCCTGCTTGCCCGGGTCCATCTTTACAACAAGGAATGGGAAGACGCCATAAATGCATCTTCAAAAGTGATCGCGAACAGCGTTTACCAGTTAACAGCAGTGAAAGCGGAAGATGTTTTCCTCGCAGGGAGCCCGGAGGTGATCTTCCAGCTCTGGATGGTGAACGGATTCCTGACCGATGTGGCGCAGCTCATTCCGGCTTCGCCAACCACGCTTCCTGTTTTCCCCTTAAGGGATGAATTTTATTCCGGTTTTGAAGCTGGTGACCTGCGCAAAAATAAATGGATAGGCCTGGCAAGCGTAACCAGTTCCGGACAAACCCGGATATACGCCTACCCGGCTAAATACAAGAACCGCATAGCCAGTACCACAAAACCTGAATTTGTTATGGCCTTAAGACTCGCCGAACAGTACCTGATCCGAGCAGAAGCAAAAGCACAGCTTGGCCAGACTGGCAGCGCAAGCACTGACCTTAACCTGATCAGAGCCCGGGCAGGCCTTGATCCCATAAATTCAAACATCAGCCAGGAAGGCTGCCTGGAAGCTATTGCTAAAGAACGAAAAGCAGAGCTGTTTGGTGAATGGGGACACCGTTTCCTGGACCTTAAACGCAACGAGCAACTAGAGGCGGCAATGGTCCCCATAAAAGTCAATTGGAAAGCCGGTATCTCAGCAGCCTTTCCTATTCCCAATAATGAAATTATCTACAACCCTAATTTGAAACAAAACAATGGTTACTAAACTTAAGCTCAGCATCATCGTCTTCATCCTTGGCTGGTGCAACGCCTACGCGCAAGAGCCGCTACAAATCGGGGATAAACTGCCCGATCTTGAGGTCAAAACCTACAACGGAAAGAAAATGAAGCTTTCCGACCTCTACCGAAAGGCACCCCTGATTATCGACTTTTGGGCGACCTGGTGCGTACCCTGTATCAAGGAGATCAGGTATATGGATTCCCTTAGCCAAAAACAACCGGGAAAATATCATGCAATTTTGGTCACTAACCAAACCAAAGCGGTGATCAGCGAATATATGAAGCGACCTGCGAACAGTGATTTTGTAACCATCTCTGAGCGGATCATTCCAGAAGATACCTTGCTGGGAAAAATGTTCCCCCATCGCGGAATCCCGCACAACATCTGGATTGACCAGAGCGGAACGGTGAGGGCGATCACTTCGGGTGAAGAGATCAGCGAAAAAAACCTACTCACTTTCGGCCGGGATCCTGCAGCACTGGCCGTCAGGACAAAAAAAGACAATTTCCGTTTCCGTCCCGAAGAAACTTTTCACCTGGCCGACTCCATTTATACCTACCGGTCCATCCTTTCCCCATTTATTCCGGGAATACCTTATGGCGAAAGGTCACCAGAAAGGGGCAATATGAAAGAATATACGCAGTTTAACCAAAGCATTACCCGAGCTCTTTGGGGAGCCTACAGCCGGTTCAATCCCGGAATTCGGCCAATTATGCTGGACCTGCATACCAGTGACTCTTCCCGTTTTTTTGGCCCTAAAACACGGGATGCCAGCTTTTACCAGAAATACCCTTACCAGGACCGCGGAGAGTGGGAGCGAAAAAATCTTTTCTGTTATTCACTGACCCTGCCTAACACTGTTCCTGATTCACTCTTCGCCAGCTATATCTATTCCGATATCGAGCGCATGTTTATGATCAAAACCAAAATCGTGCGTAAGAAAATCCCCTGCATAGTAGTCAGCAAAATTAAAGGGGAAAAACTACCAGCAGCAACAAATCGCAAACTCGAACCAAAGTTTAGCTTTACCGCTGATCACAAGTTGGTTATTCGCAATGCGAATCTTCCGGAACTCCTGGATTTTCTGTTCCGCCGCTTACCACCTTCAACCCTGCCCTATCCCTTTATCGATCGTACAGCCAGCAGCGAGCAGCGCTTCGACATGGATTTAGATTATTCCAAGGCACCGGAACTCGCCAGTAACGGACTAAAGCCCGAAATGCTTTTCCAGGAGCTCGCTAAATATGGATACACATTCAAAGTGCAAAATGAATTTTTCTCCGTCCTTCAGATCCTTGACCTGCGAAAGTAATAAACAAACATGCCACTGACCACACTGGCCAGGGGCATGAAAAAAATAGCAAACTAACTACTTATTCAGAATAGCGTAAAGTAATGGTCTGTTGCCCTGACACGACCGGCGTACCGATGGCACAAACGTTGTTATCACCACTACATTCATCAGCAAACGGACCTGTTGAATCCCCAAGTTGCGGATCACCATCCGGCGTGGTTCCGTCCGGCTGGTATTTCTGCCAGCTGTGGGTGTTAGTCGCTTTACCGTTGATCAGTTCAGAAATGTCCGAAGCAAAAGCTCCGGTAACGCTGGCCATTAATGCAATGCCCAGAATTGCGGTTTTAATGTTTGTTTTCATCTTGTTTAAAATTTAAGGATTTAAAAATTGGTTATTTATATACTCCGCGGTGAATATACTTTGGAAAAAACCTGCCCCAGATAAAAGGAAGCAGGGAAATCAGCATAAAAAATGCATTAAAAAACAGGTGCTGCTGCCACCCGAGTTTCGAGATCAGCCCGCCACAGGTACAGGGAAGCCTGAGACCCGAAAGCAGCATCAGGGATATGTATGCTGTAAAGGCCAGCAGCAAAAAGAAAGAGAGCAAAAGCCCGGTCTTTCTGAAACGTTCGCTGAACAGCAGCCCGACCAACACCAGTTCAGCAAAAGGAACAGCAATTCCCAATACGGGCGCAAGCTGTTTCATCAGCGGCACCGGGGCCAGCTGCATCTGCTGAACGAAACGGTGGTAGTCCGCTAACTTCGAAAAACCTGCGTAGCCCCAAAGCAGCACCAGCAACAGTGATGAGAGCAGCATAATCAGTTCGCTGGCAAAGTATTTTGTTCTGTATTCTCCAGTCATTAGTCAGTTCATTTCATTCTGGCCATTCCAACCCTTGGAAAGGCCAGTACTAATCTCGTAGTTGAAACCGCTGCCTGGTGAAGGTTTTTGACTAGAAAAGCAGCGACAAAAACCGTGTTTTTAAACCTGGCTCAAAGCCCCTTTAGAAAGCGATGGATACCGTTGTCCTTGATCCCTAAAAATGATGCGATGTCCTTTGCCCTCGCCATTAGGAAGGCCGATTTATGGTCACGACGAAACCTGCGCACCATTTCAGCATGCCTGAGGTTGATCAGATCCGCCATGTGAGCAGACCTTTCAGCCTCATTACGGTAACGCAGCGTTGCAGTAAACAATGATCCCTCCTCAAAATCCTGCATCAGGACCGCAAGATCCATCCTGGGTAACTCCAACAGCACCGTTCCCCCATAGGCCTCCATCTCCACCAGACTCGGCAGCCCGGCGAAAAACCCCGGATGGGCAAATACAAAGTCACCTTCGTACCAGAACCAGGATGTCCTACCAGAAACAGTGTCCGGCGAAAGACTCACCTCCCTGACCAGTCCGCCGGCCACAAACCAGATCTGCTGCTGCACCTCTCCCGCCCTGAGAATATTCTTAGGTCCGGCAAACTGCCTGAGCCGGATCAATGGCTCCAATCTGTTTTCAAACTCCGCTGATACCTGGCACAGCCGTTCCAGTACCCTGAGCAGTTGCCCGAAGTATTCTTTACTGACCATAATTGAATAGACTATACACCCCGACCAAAAAAAAGGGAGCCCTAAGCTCCCTCCTGTATCCAAGAATCCTATCGGATCCGTTTAAAGAACGATGGCCGAAATGATCGGTTAAAAAATTGATTATTTCAGCGGTCAAGGTATGCCCGAAAGGCCTAATAAGATATTTTATTATAGCAAACCCGATAACCACTATATGAAATCGCAAATTAGCCATGGCGACTTTTGTCTCCGTTTTAATCCTGTGCTTGCTGATTTAAAAGACAATTACGATATTGCAGCATAGCTTAACTTATTCTGCCCATGGAACTTACCAGTATCGCCATCGATGATGAGCCACATGCCCTCGCCGAAATCGGAGACCTTTTATCGCTGACACCCGGGATCAACCTGCGTGCGACATTCAATACCGTCAATGATGCTATTGGCAACCTTCAGGATTTCGGCCCGGTGGATATCGTTTTCTGTGATATCAGCATGCCGGTTACCAACGGAATTGAAGGGGCAAGAATGTTAAAAGTCTATTGTGACCATCTTGTCTATACCACTGCCCACCGGAATTACGCGGAAGAAGCGTTCCACGAAGGCGCATCGGGATACCTGGTCAAACCCATCAACCATGAACGCCTGATCGAAAAAGTGGAACAGTTAAAAGAAATCCAGGAAAAAAGCCGGCGTATTGAATACGGCGAAAAGAAGTTCGCCTTTGTGACCGGGAATACCAAGCATAGTTTTATCCGGGTGTTCTACAGCGAGATCATCTACTTTGAGGCCCTGCTCAACCACATCAAGATTATTACGACCAAGAATACCGAGATCACCTACATAGGTCTTAAGCAACTCGAAAGAGACCTGATGCGACATCCCGACTTCATCAGGATCGGTAAATCGCATATGATCTCAATCAATTACTTGAAGAAAGTTGAAGGCAATATGGCCTTTATGAGCAACGGAGAATGTCTTCCCATCGGTGAAAAATACCGGAACGCATTTACCGAAGTCCTGCGCAAGGGCATGCTCAGTGGCGGCTAGTTAAAACATCGGTGTTGGCCGTTGTGGTCAGTACCGTAGTCGGATCTGTACTGGTGGTCGTAGGTCCCCCTGTTGATCTGATCGGCTGATTTACACTTTTGAAAATAAATAGTGTTCTTTTTTGAAGTTTTTTTGCTGTGCTTTTCATGGTCTATTGCGTTGATTGACCAATTTTACCCAAGGCAGACAGCCTGCACATTTTTATTATATGACATGCCTTAACCACTATATGAGATGCGAAATTTTAGCAAAAATGAGTTGCGGATCCACCTGATCTGCTGGACGGCCTACATCTTTGTCGAGGTCGTGCTGGCCGGATTTATCGCAGGCAAATTCAGCAATTTTCTGTTTTATGTCCTGTTCTATGCGATCAACATTGCAGTATTCTATCTGCACGCCTTATGGATAATGCCGATATTGAACACTAAGGCTAAAAACCGGTTCCTGTATTTCTTCCTGGCAGTTATCCTCGAATGCGTGTTATACCTGGTGGCAGCAACACTTATGAATCTGTTTCTTGGCCGTATCGGGCTCAGGGCATCACCCTTGATCATCAACTTAAAATACCTCGGGATCACAATCTGGAGGGCAAGCTTTTTCCTCATGTATGCCAGCGGTTATTATTATCTTAACAGACACCTGGAGCGAAGGGAGCTTGAGATGCAACGGGCACTGGAGATCGAAAGACTAAGGTCTCAACTGGTGATTGCAGAAAAAGACTTTCTGCGGGCACAGATCAATCCCCATTTGCTTTTTAATACCCTAAATTTTATCCGGCACGCCACCAAACACAATCCGGCCAATGCATCATTGGCCATATCCGCACTGACAGACCTGATGGAATATGCACTGGAGGACAGTAAAAGTGATCATGTTCCGCTTAACCAGGAAATCGAACAGATGGAAAACCTGATCAAGCTGAACCGCCTGCGGTTCGAAGATCAGCTTAACCTGAATTATACCAAGGATATCAGCAATGAAAAGGCCATAATTTTGCCGATTATCCTGCTGACACTGGTCGAAAACATATTCAAACACGGGATATTGAACGATCCTGATCACCCTGCCCACATTGGGATCCATGCCAATGAGCAGGAAATCTCTTTCCGGACCAGTAACCTGGCCGCAGCGGACGGTAAGACTGCAGGGGGACAGACCGGACTGAAAAATATCAGCGCCAGGCTTGCGCATGCATATCCGCACAGTTACGATTTTGTGTATGGGACCAAAGTAAACCGCTTTGAGACGCAGTTGACAATCACCTTGGATCAAAAATCACGGAAATAATTTCAGTGCCATAGTCTCTCATGAAAAAAGGTTGAAGCTAAGCTATAGAGATCATGCTAAGCTCAAATTTACCGCGAGTGGTGACAAGCGTTTTTCAGTAATGGTGAATAGATTAGTTACGAAAAAATCCAAGCAAGCAGCTCCTTTGGGATAAATTAATAAACGGAGCATATATTATTAATCACCGTCAATATCCCCTGCACTACTTTATAAAAAATAACAGAATTCAACATGATACCATTGCCAATGCACATAATTAAGTATTTCAATCTATGCAACATCATTAGAATTATTGCGTTTAGTTTGAAATTAGCCGGATGTTAATGCCCAATTGGGATGGTTAGAAAGCAACTGTATCGGCTATGGCCTCCAGAGCTGCAGAAAACGAAAATCCTCAGCTTTTAAATATTGATATTAAATATAAACACGAATGAACAATTTGACTAAAACAATTCTACTTTTTGGATTTACTTTTTTGATTTTCCAAGCCACTAAAGCACTGGCGACGGATCTGGATTTCAACATTCATTCCGCGAGCTTGCAAATAAGCAACTACTCCACTCCTGAGGATCCCGATAGCACGCTTAACAAACCTGCGCCCGCATTCACTTTGAAGAACCTTTCGGGAAAATCAGTTTCACTCTCTGATTACAAGGGCAAAATTATTGTACTTGATTTTTGGGCTACCTGGTGCGTTCCCTGCAGAGATTCCTTTCCTTCGGTTAAGCTGGCCATGGATAAATACAAAGACAATGATGATGTCAAATTTCTTTTCATCGATACCAGGGAGGTCGATAAGAATTATAAAACCCTGGTCGAAAAATTTCTGAAAGAAACCGGATACGACTTTGATGTTTTATTTGATGAGCATGGCAAAGATGGGAAAATGAACAGATATTACCTCCAATATGTGATGCCGGGCATCCCCACTAAGATATTTATTGATAAGCAGGGTATTGTGCGTGCAAAATCCATAGGTTTCCAGCCAGGCCAGACCGCTGAAGAAGGTGCAAAGAATATTTCCATGGAGATCGAAAACCTAAGAAAATAAACCGGCCTCAGTGGGATAGGAAACAAAGCTCGCACCCCATAACCGCGGAAAGTATTTCCTGCCTTTCCGCGGTACATAAAAATTGTGTCCCGTCAATCAGATGAAAGGCACGCTAAGGAAATACATTAGTATGGGTATAACCGGTCCAGCTAAAAAACTAATGTCCCCGCCCAGAAGACTGTCCCCGTCAGGATTGTATTTAGTATGGAGGAAATTGGTTTCGGCGGCATCGTAATGGATGTTGGCGATTTCTATTTCAAGCCCGATTTTGCTTCCAACTGAACAGCAAACACAGCTTGCTGGTTTGGGTAATGTATTATTATAAGATTTATATATTGGTATTTATAGCCTGCCGGCAGACGGCTTGATGAAGCGATATAAATCGAAATGCCCCTTGTATAGCCTACAGCTTTGCCGCTTAGCTAAAACCGCTTAGCCACATACTGAAACTGGCCACAGCTGCTGTGGCCGCCTCCACAAACTTCCCAAGGCCTGTAAAGCCCACTAACAATGATCTGCTTATCTAGAAGTTGCCCCCTCTTCATTGTTTCAGCCTCTGTAATTACAATATTTTTGCCTGGCGTAATTAGCATATGACCAAAATGATATGGGATAACTGAATATGGCAGATTGTTGCAGGTCATAGTCATTGATTTTTAACAATTACCTGTTTTCTCTAAAGAAGGTATTTAACCTATACTCAATTATAGCATCATATTTTTAATAACTGCTAGAATTCAAATGATTTTGCAAAACGCTGAAAACCGCCAACTTTGTACTGGATATAACGAAAAAAAGTGTCCTGGGAAACCAATGCCTTGAGAGATATTTCCTAAACCATAAATTTAAAAACATGAAAACAAAATTATCAATCCAAAAATCGGCCAGGATAGGAACCTTGGCGATGTTATTACTGGCCGTGATTACAACTCCGCAGCAATTATCCGCACAAGCTCCACAAGTTAAAAATGTTGTATTGGTACATGGTGCATTTGCCGATGGTTCGGGATGGAGTGCTGTCTATGCCATCCTGACTAAAAAGGGCTATAAGGTAACAGTGGTTCAAAATCCAATGACTTCACTCGAAGACGATGCTGCGACCACCAAACTCGCATTGGATAAACAAGATGGTCCAACGATTCTGGTAGGCCATTCTTACGGAGGTGCTGTTATTACCCAGGCAGGTGACCACCCCAAAGTTGCTGCATTGGTTTACGTAGCAGCTTTTCAACCGGACAAAGGAGAAACGGTGCTGCAGTGGGTAATGACCGCTCCACCAGCTCCGGAAAGCGGAATACTTAATCCAGATGAGAAAGGGATGGTTTATTATGATCTGGCAAAATTCCATGCGGGTTTCGGTGCGGATATTCCCAAAGCGCAAGCTGAGTTTATGGCAGCCTCACAGGGTGCCTTTAATGTCAAAGGTTTTGTAACTCCGCTGACTAGTGCTGCATGGAAAACAAAACCAACCTATGCGGTAGTTTCCACCGAGGACAAGACCCTTGTTCCCTCGATTCAAAAAGCAATGTATAAGCGTTCCAACACTAAAGTCACAGAAGTAAAAGGAAGTCATGCGGTATTTATTTCGCAGCCTGAACAGGTTGCAAAAGTTATCACCGATGCGGCGACGGCCGTCAAATAACTTGGATATTAACTATTAAAGAGATGGAAAAATATAGTTTTCCGGTACAATCAGATTGCGCTGCAAGACCGCTTGCTTTGCAGCGCATATTTGATCTGTTCCAATCCCGTTGATCAAATTTACTACCGGTGTTTCAGGGGCTATTTACTAATTCATCAGCAACGGAAATTGAACATTATACATTATGGAAGAAATCGAAAAACAATATCCGATTGAGAAAGACAAAGCGCTTTCAAAAAAAACAAAAAAATTCCTTACAGCATTCAATGCCCTAAAATCGACCACAGCAGTAAATTTATCGGTTACTGATGCGAGAAAAGCTTTCGCCGATCTTCAAGCATCCGGCGAAGCCGACTATTCTGGAATTGAGGAATCTGAACTGAGCATGGATTCAGGCGGATATAAGATAAAACTTAATATTTTAAGACCTGCGAACATTGAAGGAACTTTGCCCTTTTTTGTTTTCATACATGGTGGGGGCTGGGTTTTGGGTGACTATCCGAGCCAAAAACGAATGGTAAGGGATTTGGTTGTCCGATCAGGCACAGCAGGCGTTTTTGTAAATTACACGCGCTCACCTGAAGCGAAATATCCCCGGGCACTGGATGAAATTTCTGCCACACTGGACTGGTTATCAAAAAACGGTCATAACCATAGTCTGGATGGTACACGGATGGCTCTTGTAGGCAACAGTGCCGGAGCGAACATGGTCATCGCCAGCGCTATCCGGGCACTTGAAAACAAGGGACCCGAGATCAAACTACAAATACTAATGTGGCCGGTAACAAGCTACACGGCAAGCTGGAAGTCTTATGATAAGTACGGCAATGACAGGTTTTTAACTTCCCAAAAAATGAAATGGATGTTCGACAACTATACTAACGATGAGCAGGCACTAAATAGCATTTATATCTCCCCAGTCCTTGCAGAACGCAAGCGACTTAAAAAGCTTCCCCCAACATTAATTCAGGTGGCAGAAGCTGATATTTTGCGGGACCAAGGTGAAAAATTTGGCCGAAAACTGGATCAGGCGGGTGTTAAGGTAACCACCATACGCTACAATGGAATGATCCATGACTTCGGTATGCTTAATCCCTTGGCAAACCTAACCCAGGTGAAGTCCCTGATTACGCACGCATCAGCTGAGTTGCAAAAATATCTGTCTGCTTAAGTGTAAATGAGCCTATTTTCCATATATAGATTAACAGATGATGCCACCCCTTCTTCAACAGTTATTGAATTTTGTAAGTCTTTCAACAGTTCCCCATGAACAATTGAACTGGCTGATCAGACACAGCAAGATCCGAAAATTTGAAGCAGGAGACTTTGTGGGGGTGCAGGGAAGGAAAATTGATGGACCACATTTTTTAATGAAGGGAAATATTTTAATGTTTATCTATCGTGGAAAGGAAAGGCAAGATCTTTTAACACTGGAAACGGGTGATATCTTTGGATACCTCCCCTACTCAAGAAGCGACATTGCACCATTAAATGCACTTGCACTCGATCAGGTCGAAGTATTATCCTTTGAAACCTTAATGGTGAGGGAAATGATCAGTTTACATTTTGAACTCACGCAGTCATTGGTGCATATCATGAACAACAGGGTCAAAAATTATACGACCCTTCAGCAACAAAATGACAAGATGGCCTCGCTTGGAAAATTGGCAGCGGGTTTAGCTCATGAATTAAACAACCCGGCCTCCGCATTAATCAGTGATGCTTCAGCACTCAAAGCACATCTTCGGGCCGATCGGTTGGTCAATAATTCATTAACAGTGGAATGTTGGGGAAATGTGCCCATCGCGGAAATAGATAACCACCTTATTGAAATTATCTCCGCATATCAGGAAACTGAATTATCTTACAAAGCGCGGGATCAAAAGGAAAATAGCATCACCAACTGGATGGATAGTAATTCTATCCATCATACTGAAGAGATGATCGAAATCTTTGTAGATTTCAATATTGGCAAGGACTCGCTCGACTTTTTCAAATCGCAGCTTCCGCAAAAAGCACTCGAAGCGGTATTTGAGCGTCTATCGCACACCCTTATTACCGAAAAAATTGCTCATAACATTCAGGTTGCTTCCTCGCGGATATCAGATTTGGTCCGATCAGTCAAAATTTACACACATATGGACCGTAGCCAAAACAAGTCATATACAGATGTACATGATGGACTGGATAATACGATCCGAATGCTCGGACATAAAATCAGGGCTGGAAAAGTTCATATCATCAGGCGCTATGGCGAAGGAATTCCACTGGTAAATGGGTACACCGGAGAACTTAATCAGGTTTGGACCAATCTGATTGATAATGCAATTGACAGCATACTTGAAAATAAACAGGGATCACTAACAATTGTGACCGAGCGCGAGCGCAACAACATCAAGGTTAGCTTTACCGATGATGGACCTGGCATTGCCAAAGAAATCATAAATAACGTCTTTGATCCCTTTTTTACGACTAAACCAATTGGTACAGGCACAGGCATGGGGCTGGAAAATGTCAGAAGGATTATACTCAGACATGGTGGGTCAGTTAAAGTAAATTCAGTTCCGGGCAACACTGTCTTTACAGTTTGCATCCCGATTGACAATCAGCAAAATTGAATGACAGATTAAATAAAAATGGAAAAACCTTTAATTTTTTTGATAGATGATGACCATCAAGTCCTCCATGCAATCACACGGGATTTAAAATCCCAGTATGGGAAAAAGTATAAGATCATCAGCAGTAGTTCTGCCCACCAGGCCTTAGAAAGCATTTCCGAATTGAAGAATCAGTCCAGGGCCATTGCTATTTTTATCAGCGACCAGCGTATGCCCGAAATGCAGGGTGTCGAATTTTTAAAAGAAGCCATGGCCATTTTTCCCGAGGCGAAACGGGTACTGTTAACTGCATACAGCGATACTCAGGCAGCCATAGAGGCCATAAATCGTATCCAGTTGGATTATTACCTGATGAAGCCCTGGGATCCTGCCGGGGAAGGTTTATATCCCGTCCTGGATGAACTCCTCTCCGACTGGCAGGCTAATTACCGTCCTGAATTCAAAGGAATCAAGCTGATCGGATTCCAATATTCGCCCTTCTCGCACAAGCTAAAGGATTTCCTGGCAGGCAACCTGATTCCATACCGATGGCTGGATATCGAGAAAGATCCGGAGGCAAACTTGTTACTTCAACTCAACCGGTTAAGTTTAGAGGATTTACCTATTGTTATAACCGAGGAGGGAAAAGTTTTTATCCAGCCAGATGTTTATTCTTTGGCATTAAGAATCGGGACAGATGCGAACGTGACTACAGAAATGTATGATGTCGTTATTATCGGAGCGGGTCCTGCAGGACTTGCTGCTGCTGTCTATGGCGCTTCTGAAGGTCTAAAAACCCTGTTAATAGAACGGAAAGCTCCGGGCGGACAAGCAGGAACTAGTTCGAGAATAGAAAACTACCTGGGCTTCCCTTCAGGGCTGACGGGTGCTGACCTGTCCCGAAGGGCGATCAGCCAGGCGATAAGACTTGGCGCGGAGATACTTTCTCCAAAAGAAGTATTGTCCATCAGCGAGATGGACAACTACAAAACCATAACACTCCATGATAGCAGCTCAATCAAGTGTCGGGCAGTTATTATAACTACAGGGGTCGATTACAGAAAACTCGATACCAAGGGCGTTAGCGATTTTACAGGTGCCGGAATCTATTATGGAGCGGCAGTAAGCGAGGCGGCCTCATGTAAAGGGCAGGACGTTTATATCGTTGGAGGCGGCAATTCCGCAGGCCAGTCTGCGGTTTACCTTTCTAAATTTGCTAAAAAAGTTCATATAATCATCAGACGAGAAAGTTTATTAAGTACGATGTCTTCCTACCTTATCAAGCAAATTGAAAGCCTGCCTAACGTTGAGGTTATGACTACTTGCAAAATAAGGGAGGCTTTAGGCGGGAACCACCTGGAGGATTTATTAATTGAAAATATAAAAAGCAAGCGCCTTGACAGGCACAAGGCGGCCGCATTGTATATTTTTATAGGCGCTAAACCTTTCACTGATTGGCTGGGAGATGCTATTGAACGGGACGTTAACGGCTTTATTAGAACCGGGCAAAACTTGCGGTCTGACAGCAGGTTTGGGGAATTCTGGAAGCTTAAAAGAGACCCTTACTTACTTGAGACCAGTATCCCCGGTATATTTGCCGCAGGAGACGTACGTTCCGGAGCAATGAGCCGGGTAGCCTCGGCAGTTGGTGAAGGTTCGATGGCAATTTCTTTTGTCCACAAATATTTAGCAGAGAATTAATTAAGCAGTTTTAAAACGATATCAGAGAACAATATTGTAAGTATGCACATCAGGGAAATTAGCTCAATTTTCAATTGAATTAAAAGAAAAATCGATTAACAATAAAATAAGGAAGACATGATTAACGAAAACAAAAAATTTAACACTTTCCACATGAAATGGGAAGATGATTACGGTTACGTTCAGGCGGTAAAAAATGGAAACATGGTCTATATTTCAGGTCAGTTAGGCCACGACGAAAAGGGTGTTTTGGCAGAAGGGATGGATAAGCAAATGGAGTTAGCTTATGCAAATATACTTAAACTTTTGCAGGGCTTCCATTATATTGAAGATGATGTCATTGAAGAAGTAATTTATGTAACCGACATGCAGGCAGGCTTTCAGGCAAGAAAGGCTATTGGCGCTAAGTTTTATCCAGACCCTAAAAGAATTGCCAGTTCAATATTAGGCGTAAAGGAACTGGCTTTACCTGGCCAATATGTGGAGATAAAAATAGTAGCCATGAAATAGACAACAGGCATAGCTTTACAGAATTTACCTGTAATTCGTCAAGATGAAAACGATATTAATCATAGATCCGGACCTCAACCTGCTGGGAGTTCTTTGTCATGCGCTGGAAATGAATAACTACGAAGCTATTGGTTACTCCGGGCACGAACTGGAACTGATTAATTTAATTCAAAGTATAGCACCATCACTGATTCTCATTAACCTATCTTTACCTTCTGATAAATCCGTAGAGTGGTGCTGTCGAATGAAATTTTTATATCCGAATCTCCCTATCGTTGCAATGAGTTGCAATGAAAACATTTTTAAGAAAAAGAATCGTTGGATATTTGATGCGAATATTGGCAAGCCCTTTGACCTTATTTCCCTGTATGCACTCATTGAAAGACATATTGGAATAACTTAACAAAACAGCCGGTCCCGGATCATATTATCTATCAACCTTCTCGCAATTGATAGTCTAAAGGGCTATCAAAATAATGATAACAGGTATAACTCCTGTGATTTTCCATTTCTTAAATTTCAGGCGAACTTTATTGAAAATTAATCACATGGTTGATTTGACGCAATTTAAGGCAGCCAGACATTCATTCATCCCATTCTATTGTTGATACCTTCTTCAATAAGGCGGAAGAAACTAAAAAACTGGTAGCGGCCCAGACTAATAACCCCGTATTTGCAAGTTAAATTATAACAGGGAATGACTAGAGATAAACTTCAGGTGCTGAATGAAAATACTTTGGGCGCAGAAAATCCGGTTCTGCACCTAATCGGATATAGGGATTTCCAATGCACATTATCGCGTTCATCGCATGTAGCAATCAGGCAGCCCCTAAAAAAATGTGGTCAGTGGTTTTCTTTCACCTTTCGTAACTATCCTTACATAGCAAGAAACCGTTATGCCTTTGATGCCGAATGTGCAGTGGAAGCGGCAGGAAAACAAGGCAGATACGGGGAAATGCACCATGCTGTATTTCGGGCACAGGCTACTGGCAGTGATGATTTATTCCTGTCTCTTGCAGAATCGTTTAATCTTGATAAGCGCCAGTTTTTTAAGGACAGCATCAGCGAAAATGTACACAGAAGAATACATTTGGATTTCCAGGCAGGGCATCTTGACGGTTTGAAAAGCACTCCGGCCTTTTTGATAAATGGAGATTTTTTTCAGGGAAGTTTGAAGGAGCTGTTTGAATTAACCAAAAAAATATTCAGCGGGTTGTCTGGGCGAGGTTAAACAACCAATAGACAGACACGATTATCCCGCCGTATCATTTAAGTAACCCATTCCAACAAAATAAGAAATATGGAAAAAACGATTAAAGGTATTCATCATATCACAGCGATTGCCGGTGATGCCAAAAGAAACTATGATTTTTATTCCCGTATACTCGGGCTTCGCCTCATTAAAAAAACAGTGAATTTCGATGATCCTGAAACCTATCATCTATATTATGGAGATAAGATGGGCACACCGGGAAGCATTTTGACATTTTTTCCAAATGAAGGAATCCCACCGGGACGACCTGGAACACGTCAAGCCACTTCGATAGGATACTCCATAGACAAGTCAAGCATCGACTTTTGGAAACAACGCTTTAAGAAGAATGGCATAAATTTTATCGATGTAGCCGAAAAATTCAACGATCCATATCTAACAGTTTTTGACCCCGATGGACTTCGTTTGGAGCTGATAGGTTCTTCGAAAGAAGATACTCGCTTACCCTGGACATCCACGGACGTGCCTGTCAATAATGCCCTGAAGGGATTTAACGGTATAACTTTAATGATCAATGAGTTAGCGCCAACAGCACACATACTGACAAAAGTATTTGGCTACCGATTAGTTGAGCAAAAGGATGATCTTTTCCGTTTTATTACCGACTCCGTTCCAAATGCGGCAATCATTGATCTTTTAGTTAGGAAATCTGAAACTCCAGGACACGTATCTACAGGATCGGTACACCATGTCGCTTTCAGGGTTAGAGATGAGAAGATTTTGATGGCATTCCGGGAGACGATCGTTGGGCTTGGACTAAGGGTCACTGAAAAAATTGACAGAAACTATTTCTATTCGATTTATTTCCGCGAACCTGGAGGGATTTTATTTGAACTGGCCACTGAAAATCCCGGTTTTACGGTAGATGAACCTCTGGAGAGCCTTGGAGAGAAGTTGATGTTACCTGCGCAATATGAGCAGCTGCGTGAAACCCTTGAAATCACACTACCTAAATTAATATAATATGAGTGCGATGGAAGAAAAATATCTGGTCGGCGGACAGGCTATTGATTCAGCTGGAGGTGTACTCATTATGATTCACGGTAGAGGCAGTAATGCTTCAGATATAATGGAGCTTTGTGATGAGCTTGAGATTGAGGGAATGGCCATATTCGCTCCTCAAGCGCCACACAATAGCTGGTACCCTTATAGTTTTATAGCCCCGATTGCTACCAATCAACCGGCAATAGACCTTTCACTGAGCATTGTAGACGAACTTGTCAAGCATGTAGTAAATCATGGTATAACCCGGGAAAGGATCTTTTTCATGGGATTTTCTCAGGGTGCATGCTTGATGCTGGAGTATATCAGCCGAAATGCGAAGAAATACGGCGGTGCTATTGCTTTTACCGGAGGCTTGATTGGAGAAGTTCTGAAAGGCGATAATTATAAGGGTGATCTTTCAGGAACCAGGATATTGATAACCACAGGAGATTTGGATCCGCACGTGCCCCTGATTAGAGTTAAAGAGTCAGTGACACAACTTAAAATTCAACAAGCAAATGTCAGGTTGGAAGTATACAAGGGTAAATCACACGGCATCCTGATGGATGAAATTAATATTGCCAATAACTGGATATTTAATCGTTATTAGGTTCAGATTATAAGGCGCATAGCATGAAAAAGACATTATAATCACGAGAGGCTATGCGGGTGTGGATGGTGAGACCAATTTTTCAGGTCATCGAATATCCACTTCCGGATGCCTGCCCCCTTGGCTTTCTGTCTGGTCGGTTTCAAGTCAAAGAAATGACTTTTAGAACAGTCAAACCAGATTACAATGATTATCATCAAGCTCCGGACCGGCAGTTTGTAGTGTTGCTAGATAGTGCTGTTGAGATAGAGACTTCGCTGGGCGAAAAAAGGCAATTTCAGGCGGGGCAGATCCTGCTCATTGAGGGTACCACCTAAAAGCTACACGAAGTCAAAATCTTGGGTACAAAACCAGAACCCGCTATTTATAATCCTAAAATGATAAAACCTGATCATCAGGTTTGCAATTAATTAGTAGTCCACATTAAATTTTCAACTGATGATTCAACAAATGAAATGCGCTTCAAAAAGACTATTGTCTTTAACTCATGAATGCATTCCTTTATTGGCATGTATGCTGGTAATGTTCCAAGCATATCTAATTGCGCCTCTCGCACAGAGTTTAGCGGTGGACTTTGCCTCTCCATTGCCTGCGCTTGGCATTCCAGTATTTGCGATAGCATTTTCTATTGCCGCCGCAGCAACGGCCTATTTAAAGATTAATCTTACAATTCGTAAGCATTTGTTACTCGCACTTGCTTCTATGGCTTTAGGAAATTATTTGTTAAGTATCAGCCAGGCTGCAGTTTTTTTTCTCTTAACCAGGGCATTGATAGGTTTCGGGACCGGCACTCTGCTGCCAATGGCTATTCTCCACTGCATTTGTTATACTAAAAAGCCAAAGTCTCTAGAGCGTATCGTACCGGTTGTTTTTGCACTCGCCACGGGTATGACGTTTTCCCCAAGCATTGGCGGGTGGTTAAATGGAATTTATGGCTGGCGAACTCTATATCAATGTCTAAGCATACTATGTTTTTTGCTGTTTGTTTTCTGCTTTATAGGGAAAGCACAAAAATTCGCACCGGCAATAACGCCCTGTGAAAAAGCCGGCGAGGTAAAAACTGTGGAGCGTACAGCTGGATTTATATACGGCTTTTCGTTTTTTACAGGCCTGTTTCACTCTGGTGTCTTCGTTTGGATCAGCCATTATTTCACAGTTAAATACCGCCTGAATGAATTTGAGATTGCGACCGAACTATTTATTTTTGGTTTTCCCGGTTTTGTAGTATCCTTTCTAATCCACCGTTTACAGATGGATAAGAAAATGATAACCGTTCTATACGCCACCATGGGATTAACCATTTTAGGGCTTTTAGTACTCTGGGGTGATTTATCTTTAGGATTGGCTGAATGCCTGCTAGCCATTATTTCAATAGGCTTCGGTTGTAGTCAGCCATTGTTTGTGGGTCTCGTGAAGTTTCCTCAGGGAAGACAAACTCTTTTGTCTCCCGCCGCTCATGGAACAGGATTTTTATTTGGAGGTTACGGAGTTGGCCCCTTAGTGATGTTGACATTGCTCAGCATAGATATGTTTATCGGGTTAATATTTTTGATCTCAACGGTAATCGCGCTAGGTTATATCTCGCTCCGTGTTTGGCGAAAAAACGCTATCCTTGCCAATTCGGTTGTTATTTAGCTACAAATCGACTAAGCCTTGAAGGAATCCGGGGTATAGATATTTTTGACGAAAGAAACGCCCATATCCTCCGGATTTTAAGGTTCGGTAAATCTAAAAAAACATCCGCCTTTCCCCTTTATTATTTTCCTTCAACAAAACCATTATTGTTGTTTGGGAAAAAGAAGCTAAATAAACAACAATAATGGATCTGACTTATTGCTTGGTGAGTCTAAAACTATACTTGGCATCAATACGAACATTTTTGGAATGTAAACTGCATACCAATCGCCACCAACGGAAGTTACGTTTTGAAATCACGTTACCTGCGAAGCACTTTGCATTACCGGCCTTATGAGCTGAGCTGATGGGAAAGTAACAACAACCTGCATCAAGCACTGCGCCGGTGCGAAATGCGAATGGTTTCTATATGCCGTTCTTCAAACACAGACCGATGGCAAATACCCGACCAAGGATCTTTGTTCAGCGGTCCGGGCCTAACGGAAATAAGCACTAACATTATCATAGTGCATTATAGTCCAGAAATCCTTTCTTTCTTAAACTCAAGCTTTTCATGAATATCCGTTAACGGGTAACATGCTATCAACTAATCCAACAATGATAACACCTGCTCATCAACAGGCCAATTTTTATTTAGAATATCTTCAAGGTATTTGATCTCGTCCGGGTACGCGGTGTTTTTTCTCTTGGCAAAATAAAGGGTATTTTCTACAGCAGGACTTCCATCCCATGCCAATTTTATACCTTTTCCAGCGAGTTCTTTACCGCATAGGAAATCGGGTACAACAGCGAAACCCTTATTATTGGACATACACCTTAAAATCGATGCAAAAGAAGGCACTACGTATTTTGGCCTGAAACTTGGCAGTGCGTCGAAACTTGCTGACCAGAAATTTTTAAGGTATTCCATGTCGTAAGCTGTAGTATACCAGACCTGATTGTTTAACCATTCCCTAAGCGCCGGGCGGTTATCTTGTAAGAGGAGTTCTTCAAATTCCTGGGTGTCGGTCTGATTACCACAAATTAATATAATTTTTTCTGTATTGAATGGTCTATAATCAAGGTTATGCTGTGTACCCTTGAGGGTAGTAAGAATCAGATCTAAAGTACCATTGTTCAGATCCTGGAGCATCTGCGGACAGTCGCCAAACCTTGTAACCAGGTTAAAGGGCAAATCTGTGATGTGTGCCTCCAATACATGCTGAAATATTTCCATTGACATGCCCACACTAACAGTTGGTTTTTCAGCTTTTGATTTTCTGCGGAAGATATGTTCCGCTTCTTCCAGCTTATTCATGTGGTCGATTATAAAATTATACAACATTGTCCCTCTTTCCGTGGCTACCATTTTTCTGGTATCCCGATCAAAAAGCCTATGCCCGGCAAAAGATTCAAGGGAGCTTAAATGCAGGCTAACACCTGGTTGGGAAATAAACAAATCTTTTGCTGCAGCCGATAGTGTTCCAGCTTCATAAATTACTTTAAAGGTTCTGAACCATTCTAGATTAATCATTGTTTGTTGGTTTAAGTTTTTTACTAATTGTTAGGTACAACTTGCAGGGTTAACATTCGCAGAGCGGTATGGCTCTTCGCTGTTTTGCTCCCACGATTTATATCGCCTCGGTCAGCCACTGGATAATATCCCGAATGACAATTCCGTTGTATGTATCGTTGAGGAGGTCATGATAATGACCTTCATAGAGTTTTAGTAGCTTATTTGGAGAAGATGCCTGTTTTTCAAATAATTCACTTCCAGATGGCAAAGTTGCTCTATCGGCGGTACCATGAAGTACCAGCAGCGGAAGCTCAATTGCACTTATTTGTTTTTCGAGATATTCTGATGCCAGCAACAGCTGCTGCATCGTCTTAGCAGGCTGTCTTTCGTGACTAAGAAGTGGGTCATTGTTCATTTTTAGAACATGAGCGGCATTACGGGAAAAATCTTCATTGGTTAATTTGACTAACCGAATATGAGGAATAAAACGGGCAAGGAATTTTATTGCTGCAAGAGCAGGTGCCGGCGCCGGAAGTTTAAATGCAAAACTTTCTAAGATTAACCCTTTAAGTCTATGCTGGTTTTTAACAGCATAAGCAGCGGCAAAAACACCTCCTGCGCTATGTCCAAAAAGGAAAACCGGTAGCAATGGGTATCTGGCGGACGCAATACCGATGAGCGTATCAATATCGGCCAATATATGCTTAAAATCAGGTACATAAAATCTTTCACCTTCTGACTGTCCCCTACCGACCAGATCCAGCGCATAAACCTCGAAACCATTTTCGTTAAGCTGATATGCAAACTCTTGATAATATCCGCTGTGTGAGTTGAGTCCGTGAATAACTGTAATTATTCCCTTAGGCTGGCCCTGAGTTTTCCAGTTCCGATAAAAAATGTTCTGGCCTTTCTGATTTAAAAACGTTGCAGTTTGTTCACTGTTTGACTTCATAACCAAAGAGTAGTCAATTATGTGCCATAAGTAAAAAAAAGACAAACGTAAACTGAATTAATTTTAAAATACTGATTATCAGATAAATAAAATATTTTTAATTATGCATTTTGATTCACAGATAAAAAAAACTCCATTTTTTTCGGAGTTTAAACAAAGTAAACTCTGAAAATATCGGAGTTGACCTATCAGCAAAATATCTGATGGGAAATCGTCCTGCACCGAAAGGCTTCATGGGATTTGGCTGTTCGTGCCAGCCACCAACTTTATGGAATGTTTTAAATTGCCGATTCCCGGAGACCTCGTCAATTAATTATAGGCAGGCAATAGTTATACTCACCACGTAGTGATCACCTTATGTGTGAATCTGGAAATTAGGCATTCATAATTTTAATAATACCTGGTATAAATAGGCTAATATACAATTTTTGGCATTGGCCGGTACTTTTGATATGCCGCTATTACAAATCAGTTATAGCTGCGTACACTCAATATTTACGTTAAAATTAATTGCAAGATTATGAAAAATCAAACTACGTATCAATTCATTGACATTAATGGTGTCAATATTTTCTACCGCGAGGCTGGGCTGAAAACGGCTCCAACATTGGTATTGTTACATGGCTATCCAACATCCTCGCACATGTTCCGCAACCTGATTGACAGTCTATCCGGTAAATATCATTTAATCGCCCCTGACTATCCTGGTTACGGAAGAAGTGAACAGCCTCCTATCGCAGACTTTGATTACACGTTTGACAACTTTGCCGAGATAATTTCCACCTTGCTTCAAAAACTGGAGATATCAAAGTATAGTCTTTACCTGATGGATTACGGTGCCCCGGTTGGCTGGAGGATCGCTTCGGCAAATCCAGAAAAAATTGACACATTGATTGTCCAGAATGGTTGCGCTTATGAAGAAGGCCTGGAAACTTTCTGGGACCCGTTCAAGGCTTATTGGAAAGACAGAAATGATAAAGCTGCAGAAAGTACGCTTGAAACCTTTCATCAACCGGACGGGTTAAAATGGCAATATACTCACGGGGTACCTGATACCTCGGTAATAAGTCCTGATAATTGGGAGATCGATCTGCGCCATCTTGAACGACCCGAAAATAACCAGATCCAACTGAACTTATTTTATGATTACGGGACTAACCCACCAAACTATCCTAAATGGCAACAATACTTTAGAGACCATAACCCTGAAATGCTTATTGTCTATGGAAAAAACGATTACATTTTTCCTGTGAGTGGAGCTGAAGCATACAAAAAGGATGTGAAAAACCTTGAATACCATTTGTATGATGCGGGGCATTTTGCCCTTGAAAGTAAGGGAGATGAGATGGCTGCAGTAATTGAGAATTTTTTAGACCGTAAGATTAAAAGATCATAAAGCCTAGGGGGTATTAAGCCGTAGGACTCTATGCTCTGGATGCGATAGCCTCCCCCAATAATAATATATGCGCTTCATAATAAACACAAAAGTCCCGCGCAGACACATTTGTTATCACACATAATTATTTTACAAAATCAAATAAGATGAAAAAATTAATTCTATTATCAGTTGGTCTCATAACTTCTATGTATGGATTTGCACAAAAGCCAAGTCCGCAATTACTGAACCCTACAAACCATACACTGGTTTTAATAGACTATCAAAGTCAGATGGCATTCGCTGTCAAAAATCAGCCCATTGAAGTGCTCAGGAATAATGCGGCATTGAGCGCCGGAGCATCCAAAATATTCAACATACCAACAGTGGTCACAACTGTGGCAGCAAAATCATTCAGCGGACCTGTATTTCCTGAAATCAGTACATTTTATCCGGTTTCTTCAACGACTATTATTGATCGAACCACTATGAATTCCTGGGAAGACGTCAATGCGCACAAGGCAATTACAGGGAAGGGTAAGAAAATACTGGTTATGGGTGGTCTCTGGACAAGTGTTTGTATAGTTGGCCCGGCATTGTCGGCGATCAATGAAGGATATACGGTGTATGTAATTACTGATGCCAGTGGTGATGTTTCCACTGAAGCACACGAGCAGGCCATTACCAGAATGGTTAAAGCAGGTGTCCACCCTATAACATCACTTCAGTATCTGTTAGAGCTGCAGAGAGACTGGGCCAGATCAGAAACGTACAATGCGACTACCGATCTTATTAAACAATATGGAGGAGCATATGGTATCGGCATCCAGTATGCAAAGGAAGTAATGAAACATTAAGGATTACATACACGGGGACAGCATAAACGTTGTCCCTTTCATTCCGCTAGGTCATGAAACTAACAAACACAACCATATTTTTGATCATTGCATTCTCGGGAAATGTATTCTCCCAGCAGAAAGTTGACAAAATCATCCTAAACGGTAAAATCATCACGCTGAACGACGAGCAGCCATCTGCTGAAGCAATTGCTATTGCGGGTAATAGAATTATTGAACTTGGAAGTAACCAAAGAATAAAAAAATACCTCAGGAAGAATGTACAGGTCATTGACGCCAGAGGAAAAACGGTTATTCCCGGGATTTATGATTCCCATCTCCATGTCATTCGCGGTGGGCGGTTTTATAATGCGGAACTGAGGTGGGATGGAGTGACCACACTGGCAGGCGCGTTATCAATGCTCAAAGAACAGGCTTTGCGTACACCCACAGGACAATGGGTAAGAGTTGTCGGTGGATGGAGTGAGTTTCAGTTTAAAGAAAAACGCCTGCCTACCCTGGATGAAATCAATGCTGCAACAGGCGATACCCCAGCCTTCATCTTGCATCTATATGGGCAAGCATTCTTAAATAAGGCGGGAATTCAAGTCCTGGGCATCACAGGCGACACACCCAATCCAACCGGCGGACTAATCCAAAAGAACCCGGATGGCGAACCTACAGGACTTCTAGTTGCCGAGCCCAATGCATTCATATTGTATTCTACACTATCAAAGCTTCCCGAACTTACAATGGAAGAAAAAATCAATTCCACAGAACGGTTCATATACGATTTAAATTCATTGGGTGTGACAAGTGTAATGGATGCCGGAGGCGGATTCCAGAATTTTCCGGATGACTATCAAATTACTGATATGTTATCGACTAGCCGGAAATTAAATGTAAGGTTACCATACTACTTATTTGCTCAGAAACCAGGAACAGAATTGGAAGATTACCTGAAATGGATCGGTATGGTTGATATTTCAGAACATCAAAGTGACGTTCAAGTGAAAAACCAGACGACTGAATATCGTGTGCTGGGCGCTGGGGAAAACTTAGTGGCCTCGGGTGGAGATTTTGAAAATTTCCTCAAGCCAAGGCCTGAACTTCCTCTGGCGATGGAGAATCAGCTGAAGGCGGTAATAAGTGAACTGGTAAAAAACCGTTGGCCATTTCGATTGCATGCAACTTATAATGAGAGTATCACTAGATTTTTGAATGTTATGGAACAAGTAAATCAGGAAACACCGTTCAATGGTTTGACCTGGTTTTTCGACCATGCTGAAACTGTGAGCGATGCAAATCTAGACCGGATAAAGGCTTTAGGCGGGGGGTTAGCAATCCAAGACCGCATGGCTTTCCAGGCTGAGGGATTTGTTTCAAGATATGGAAAAAATGCTGCGCTCCACACACCTCCCATCCGCAGAATGCTGAACAAGTGTTTACGTGTTGGGGGTGGTACAGATGGCACAAGGGTCTCAAGTTTCAATCCCTGGATCGGAATCTATCAATTTGTATCCGGAAAGTCAATGGGTGGATTAAAATTCGCATCCAGCGAAAATCAGGTGGACAGGATATCCGCACTGAAAATATATACCCTGGGAAGTGCTTCATTAATTCATCAGGAAAACGAGCGCGGGATGCTGAAGAAAAATTTCCTGGCAGATTTGGTCATTCTGAATGCTGACTACCTTGGCGTTGAAGAGGAGAAAATAAAAGATATTCGCTCAGTGCTAACCATTCTGGACGGCAAAGTTATATTTGGCGCCCGGGAATATCAAACAATCGCACCGCGAGTTCCAAAGGCACTGCCGGATTGGAGTCCGGTCAATTTCTATAGCGAGTATCAAAGCCGCTAAATAGAAATCACAATGCTCAACATCAAAGGCAAAACTTTTAATTAAGTATTTGCCTTTTTTTGGCATATAACTTCTTTACACTTGTCAAACCAGGATTTCGAGTACAAGTTAACTGCTTACTATTAGTAGCTTCGAATCCCAAACCATCCTGGAGCTGGAAAAGCATTAAAATTTATAAGAAAGCTGTGTATTGAAAAACCTGGAGTTTGCATTAATGGGAACGACGTCTTTAATAAAACCACCGACTCTAAAATATTGGTAGCCGGCACTCAAGGAAAAATGATTATTAATCCGGTAATCTGCACTCAACAAATAGGTCGTGCCAATGTAACGCGCTATGGAATTTGAGCCTGCAATATTGAAGCTTCCACTTGGGTGAAAGATGCCGTCCTGGAGTGAATACCGCCAGTTATAAACCAGGTCGATCTGAAATAAAAATCTATCGGTAAAGTTGAGTGTCAGATATGGATGAATATCTATGAGGTTGGATGGTCCGATTAACGGATTAAATCCAAAGTAACCACCTTTCGGGTATAAAGGGTTAAAACTATTCAATTTTTTATCCAATGCATTTTTGTCTCCTGATATGTAATCATTCCGCAGGTTCACCGTCGGTGTAAATTTAACCCCGTTAAATCTATAACGCAGTTCGATAGCCAGCGTCCATGCGCTGATTTGATTTTGACCAAACTTTCCGAACTGGTAGGCTGTCTCTATATTATACATAAAGAGTTTATCATCCTTCCAGTGACGAATCGCCACAGTATGCCGGACTTCCCTGTCCGTTCCCGCTTCAAATCGAGACTGCTCCCGCATGGCACCAAGATAATAGAAGTCAAAATTACCGGTTTGAGCAGACCTAATGTCTGAATAGGCGCCCCAAAGGTTTCCCTGCAATTTGGTTTGATTGTCAAACAAGCCTGGATTAGTTCTATCTATGGCTAAAACAAAAGCATCAATTCTCACCTTTGGTTTATTGTAAGAGAACTTTAAACCGGTAAAATACTGACGACTGTTGTTTCCGTCTCTAACTGAAATTAACCTACCCGAACCATAATCGAGCTCTTGACGGCCAATCCTAAGTAGAAGTTGCTGTTCAGGAGTGGACGAAAAGTCGTAATCTATAAAAAGGTCCTGAACGTCAAGCTTGTCCTCATCTAAGGTTGAAACTGCATATTTACTGCCATTTTCAAGGCTGCTGTTTAACTGCGCAAAAAACCTGAAATTATCACCGGAACGAACGCCCGCGTGCAGGGAATAACGCTGAAGAAAGGAGTAATTGAACCCCTGATTGGCAATCCAGTTTTCATCCTCTTTAAGTGCCCACTCAGAACGTATTTCACCGCCAATTGACAGTATCACCGGACCAGAAGAGAAAATTTGTGAATGCTTCAGGCGGTTATATAAGTTTCTGCTCGAATCCGCCAGATGGGTATAATCCTCATCAAACCTAAGCAACATAAAACTTTGTGCCTGTACATTTTCCCCAGCGAAGGCTGCAATCAAAACTAAAGCTGATATTTTCAATAAATACTTTATGCCAATCATTGCATTTCTAATTGCTTTTTCTAAGCGTCTGCTCCAACTCAGTCAAACCGCTTTGAGCTTAACATGGCAGCCTGAAACGAACCTTTTCTGTTAGATTTTGATGCTTCCAATCGCTTTTTCCAGGGCAGTATCACGCGTTTCAGATAATGCAAATCCCTCGGCCCGGCATACAGTTATATCATTCATCCCAATAAAAGTCAACATGAATTTTAAATATGGAGTTAAAAAATCCTTTTTTATTTCCTCCCCTAAGCTGTATATGCCACCAGTTGTGACAGCAAGAAAAACCTTCTTTCCACTAAGCAGTCCAATAGGGCCCTTGTCAGTATATTTAAAGGTAATTCCTGCGCGGGTTATGTGGTCAAACCAGGCTTTCAATGTTGATGAAACCCCAAAATTATACATCGGTGCACCAATCACTACAAAATCTGCCCAGTTGAGCTCTTCTATTGCTGAATTAGAATGTTTTATTGCCTCCCTATGCTCCCCGGTATGTTTTTCCACATCTGTAAAAAAAGCGTTCAGATGTACCTCCTCTAGGTGGGGAAAAGGTGCCTTGGTGAGATCCTTGATGTGTAGTGTGGCTGAAGGATAGTTTAATTTCAATCTATCAATAATCGCCTCTGATAGTTTTATACTATTTGACGCCCCACCTCTTGGGCTTGAAATAATCTGCAGGATATTAGACATATTCATTAATTTTAGTGGATATTTTTTTAACTCAACCCCCAGTCGAACTGCATTAATCGGCGTAACCGCCCCGAGGGATAAGAGTATTGATGTACTGTTTTCCTGAAGTAAAACTACGCTGGCAACTCAATACTATGTATCGCAGTTTAATGATATGATTTATCAGTTTTTTGATGGCAACCTATATTGCGTAGTTTCCTGGATTTAATGCAAACAGAAATTTTATTTACCGGTAATCTGGCTCAGCCTCTTGAATTCCGAGGCAACCCTTTAAAGCTCGGGCAACAAAATCGGGCGATCAAAATAGTGTAGAAAATCAGACTATGGAATAAAACCTAATGGTGCCTTCTCAATTATTACAATGCTGATAAGTTATATGATTAGCATTATATAAAACAAACGTTGTCCCGGATTATTTTTGTCGTGCAAGTTTTCCGTTTGATCTGGGAAGGAGAAAAAATGTAGGTTCGCACGAATTCAGCATCCCGGCACCTCATTCTGATAGGTAATCCTGCCTAAGTTCATGGCTCTTGCAATAACAATAAATTACATTCCTTATACAATGAAAACACTACATCAAACCCCTTTCAAACTGATGCTCATACTCGCATCAATTTCTCTAGTTATTGCCTGCGGCTCTCCCGAAAAGAGAACGGAGTTGCAGTCCAACGCAATAAGAAACATAAAAACAGGTGGCAGCAAGCTCATTTCCATTGATGGAAAGTATAACGTGTGGACGAAAAAGGTTGGAGAAGGGAAAATCAAAGTTTTGCTTTTACATGGCGGTCCGGGGTTTTCACATGATTATTTCGAATGTTTTGAAGACTTTCTCCCAAAAGAAGGTATTGAATTTTATTATTATGACCAACTTGGCAGCGGCTATTCCGATGTTCCTACAGACACAACACTTTGGAACACTGCTCGTTTTGTTGAAGAAGTTGAACAGGTAAGAAAGGGACTGGGTCTGGATAACTTTTACATTCTGGGGCATTCCTGGGGAAGCCTGCTGGCTATGGAATACCTAAACAAATACCAGAAACATGTTAAGGGTGCTGTCCTTTCCAACATGACCGCCAGCATTGCGGACTTTGTTGACTATAGTGCTGTGCTAAAGTCGAAACTCATTACAGGAGAGGAAAAACGATTGTTTGACTCATTGGATAGAGCTAAGGCTTATTCTTCTCCTGATTATTCCTCGCTCCTAAACGAGAAACTTTACACTAAGGTGATTTGCCGGCTTCCTCTTGAGCAATGGCCAGAACCCTTAGTAAGAGCATTTAAAAAGCCCAACCAGACGATATATCTGCAGATGCAGGGAATAGATGAATTTCATGTTACTGGCAGCTTACGGAACTGGGACTTCTGGGATAAATTACCAAACATCAAGGTACCGACATTGGTACTCGGCGGGGTTTATGACGAGATGAACCCTAAAAGTATGAAAGAAGAAGCACAGCTAATTCCCAAAAGCAGGCTATATCTATGTCCGGATGGCAGCCACATGGCCATGTATGATGATCAGAGCAATTACTTTAACGCCCTTATCGGCTTTTTAAAAGATGTAAATCAGGAAAGTTTCGTAGCTGATAAAAAATAACTGCTGATAGGCCTTGGCAATAGGCATGTTCCGCAGAAATAATGATCATAGATAACGCAGCCTTAGACTACCTAAGCTAGGCGCATTTCTTAGTCACCGTGGGGATTGACTGAAAAAGAAGGAAGCAGCATAATCTTTAAATCAGAATTAAATTTTAAGCCATGAGTATTAAAATGAAAAAACTAGCTTGTATAAGCGGAGTGATATTCTCCTACTTCAGTATATTCTTTTCCGGACAAATCACTTTTAACCCTGACAGCGGCAAAATCCCTGACTCTTTGCAAATCTCGATTGCCGGTAGAAGCACATTTGCCAAAACTGCGACGCGCATGAAATACAAATCAGTCTACGATAATAAGTTAAATTATTTTATAAGCCTCCCGAATACTGAAAATCCTCCAATTGAAGTAGAAATCAAATCCAGGAAATCATCTATTGAACGGTGGCACATGCCAAAAAAATGATTCTTTAATTAGCATATAAATATAATGGAAAAGAATAAAAATCTACCTTTTTCTGTCACCTATATTGGCGGTCCGACGGTACTCTTTGATATAGGAGGCTTAAGATTAATGACAGATCCGACATTGGATGAGGCTGGAAGTTTTTTTAAACTCAACGAGCACATGACTGAAACCAAACTCAAAGGACCTGCGGTTATTCCCCCAGAATATGTAGATGTAGTTTTGCTAAGTCATGATCATCACTTTGACAATCTTGATCATGCTGGTCGACGTTTTCTGGCCCAGACCGGTGCGGTTCTGACAACCAGGTCGGGGGCAGAACGATTGAGAGGAAACAGTATTGGTCTTTCTCCCGGGGAATCCATGGAATTTCAGATT
This sequence comes from Pedobacter sp. 22163, assembly GCF_052045595.1. NCBI lineage: Bacteria > Pseudomonadati > Bacteroidota > Sphingobacteriia > Sphingobacteriales > Sphingobacteriaceae > Pedobacter > Pedobacter sp. 22163. The sequence continues at coordinate 677,006 of NZ_JBQEPM010000001.1, forward strand.
CCTGCGGGTGGCCGACTGGTTGTTACGGCCACACCTGCGAGGCACGGACCCTCCGGTATCGAAAAAATAACCGGCGAAGTCGTCGGTTTCCACCTGAGCATCCAGGGCGAGCTTATGCAGAGTCTATACATTACCGGTGACACCGTTTACTACGATGAAATCGAAAAACTGGCAAAGCAAATAAATCCGTCATATGTGTTTATTTTCGCTGGCGCGGCAAGGCCCCGTGGTCCTTTCAATTTGACAATGGGTACCAACGACGCCTTGGATACCGCAGCTGCATTCAGGCATTCCCTAATAGTGCCCGTCCACTCAGAAGGCTGGTCACACTACACAGAAAACAATGACAATCTACAGGAGGCTTTCAATATTTTAGGTATCGGGAATCAGCTGATCTTTCTTGAACCCGGAATCCCCACAAAACTATTCAATTAAGCATTGTAAATAAATTAAAAAAAAAAATGGAAACCATACCGTTAATACCCCCATTTAATCTCCAGACAGCCCTACAAAAAGTTCAACTTGCGGAAGATGCCTGGAACTCACAGGATCCGCTTAGAATAGCCCTTGCCTACACTTTAGATAGCGAATGGCGTAACAGGGACACTTTCATTAACGGAAGAGAAGAAATCGTTAAATTCTTAGAAAAAAAATGGAAAAAAGAGTTGAACTACCGTCTTAAAAAGGAACTCTGGTCATTCCATGATAACCGGATCGCGGTTAGATTCGAGTATGAGTACCAAAATATTCAATCCCAATGGTTTAGAGCCTACGGTAACGAAAACTGGGAGTTCGATGAAGACGGATTAATGAGAAAGAGATATGCAAGTATTAATGACCTTGCTATCCATGAAACTGAAAGGCGTTTACGATGCTGATGTCTCTGTCAACTTACATTGTAAATATCCGTAAAGCGCACGCTGCGACGGCTTCCACTTGATTAAACAGAAATAAACGATTTAAAGAAGAAAAATGAAAAAACTCAGCATTCTCATCATTGTAGTTGGAATAGTAACAACAGGCTTGACAACAACCCACGCACAAAATACGCAAGGAAATAAAAAACCAATGGATGCACCTGTATTAAAAAAGCATTCACAAACATCGAATCTTATCGAATTTCATAAAATCAAAGTTGGGGATACAGAAATATTTTATCGGGAGGCGGGTGACCTTGGAAAACCAGTCATATTACTTTTGCATGGCTTTCCCTCATCATCCCACATGTACAGGAATCTAATCACGAAGCTGGCACCTGACTATCATCTAATTGCACCTGATTATCCTGGATTCGGGATGAGCAGTAGTCCTTCGCCCGAAACGTTCAGTTACACCTTTGACCATTTATCAGAGATTATTGAAAAATTTATAGATGAACTTAAGCTAAATTCCATTACCTTTTATCTACAGGATTATGGCGGTCCAGTTGGATTTAGAATCATTAATCGGAGGCCCGAATTGGTTAAGGCATTAATCATTCAGAACGCTAACATGTATGTAGAAGGAATTGGTCCGGATGTACAGAAAATTGGTGCACTAAGCGCCGCAAACGACACCGAGGGCTTGAAAGCGGCTGTTAATTACATGATGTCGTTTGAAGGAATAAAGGAGCAGTATCTATATGGTTCAAACCAACCCAATCGCATCAGTCCAGATAGTTATAATATGGACCACTTCTTTTTTGAGCAGCCCGGTATTAAAGACATTCAGAAGGTACTGTTTAGCGATTATAAAAACAATTTCCCGAAATATCCGCAGTGGCAAACTTACCTTAGAAAGCATCAGCCGCCAGCTCTTTTGGTCTGGGGTAAGAATGATAAAATATTCCCCGGCGCCGGAGCAACCGCTTACAAGAAAGATTTACTTCATGCAGAAATTCATCTTTTTTCCGGAGGGCATTTCCTTTTAGAGGAACGCGGTGAAGAGGTAGCGGGTTTAATACAAAGCTTTATGAAGAAATTAAGATAACAATAAGGCCTTACACGCCAAATGTAAGGCCTTATTTAATTCAGCAAAGAATAAGCGCTGATTTCTATCCCTGGATCGTAGCGTATGGTTTCGATTTGTGCAGCTGTACGAAAATATTTAAACTGGACTTTCGCAATTGAAGAATTGCCCACTTTATTTAAGCTGTTAAAAAACCAATGCTGTTGTTCTGAAATTCGTCGAGGTTAAAATGTATTAGCGGATATTTTAGAACCCTGTAGTCTTTCTTTTTTTATTTTATGTAGATAACGAATATATAAATTAACGCTTAATGGTCTGAAATTTTAAAGAAAGTCGCATAGCAACACGCGAAATTATAGCCGAAACGCTGTTTCTATTAAATTGCTTTTAATTTCTTGATTTCTTGTTCAAGCTGCTCAATATATTCTTTCTGCGGCTTTAATAGTTCCTCAATTTCCTCAAGGGTATATTTTGGTACAATATGCTGTGGACAGTTCCAGTCGTAAGCCGATATTCTAAAGGTTAACATCCATTCAGGCTTATTTTTATAACTCTCGGGTTTTAAAAGTTCATAAAGTCCCGGATTTTTACCAATTTCGACAACTTCAGCTTTGGCGTATATCTTCAGCCGCGCTTTCAGCGGATAGGAAAGAAGTATGAGTGCAACATTTGGATTTTTGGAAATGTTTGCTGCCGTTATGTATTGCCGGTTTCCCGTAAAGTCAACTATCCCGATTGAAGTATCGTCGATAACCTTAATAAAACCTTTAGGGCCTCCGCGGTGCTGAATGTAGGGATATTGATTCTCACCAAATGAGGCAATATAAAAGCTATCTATCTGGTTTATGAAGTCAATTTCATATTCGGTTAATCCGTCAACAAAAGTTCTTTTTTCCATGCGTTCATAACTCAGCCGGCTGCCAAGCTTTTCCTGTAAGGCCTTAACTGAATCTGTGAAGGCTAATTGTGCGTAGTTCATAGACTAAATTTAAGCTTAACTTTTTATAAAACACTAATTTGTCTAATCATCTGATTAGTGAATCCCCACTCATTATCATACCAAGACATCACTTTTACCAAATCACCATCTACCACTCTGGTCATCGCCAAATCCACTATTGAAGCTAACGGGCTCTTTATAATGTCTGTAGAAACCAGCGGCTCATCTGTTGTACCAACGACATTTTTATACCTTTCTGAAACAGATTCCGCTAACAAAATCTCATTTATCTCGTCTGCAGTCGTGGGTCTCTCAGAGATAAAAGTTATATCAGAAATTGACCCCACAGAAACCGGAACCCGGACTGCTACACCGTCAAATTTGCCAGCATACTGCGGAAGTGCTTTGGTGGTTGCAAGAGCAGCTCCTGTTGCCGCTGGTGCCAGGTTGATTCCTGCTGTTCTTCCCATTCTTGGTTCCTTCTTTGAGGGAGCATCCATTAATGTCTGTGATGCAGTATAGGCATGGGTTGTGTTCAAAATCGCTTTTTTAATACCAATTCTTCTGCCCAGAATTTCTATAATTGGACTTATGTTATTGGTTGTGCAACTGGCGCAGGAGAAGATGTTAACTTTTCCTTCTTCGGTGTTCACACCATGGACAATCGTAGGTGTATCTTTGGTTGGCCCCGATATAACAACGAATTTTGCTCCTGAAGCAAGGTGTTTTTCCGCATCTGCCCTGTTGGTGAAAAGCCCTGTACTTTCAATCACCACTTCCGCTTGAAATTCGCGCCAGGGAAGGTCCGATATTTCCCGGAATGAGCTGTAATGAAAAGATTTATCGCCTATATGAATCGTATTTTCACTATGGGTAATTTCCCGTTCATACCGCCCATAAATACTATCATATTTCAAGAGATAAACAGCATTCTCTATACTCATTAAGTCATTTACAGCAACCAACTTTAAATTCTCAGAATCCAGAATCAATTTTAGCGATGCTCTACCAATGCGGCCTAAACCGTTTATTCCTATTTTTTTCATGTTTTTTTGCTTTGAAAATTATCCTGTAACCTATGAATTCCTTGAGTTACAGTTGTGTAAACCTATTGAATTTATTTTGACCCAAGGCGAATTCAACAATCAGAAAAGTAATAATAATTATTCTTGAATTTATAGCGATAAGCCCACTGTGATTTTGGGTATTATTTGAAAATTATAGTTGGGATTTAAGGGTAAGCGTAGGATAAAACCCCTCCTTTGAATAACCAGCAGTCAAATTAATCCGCGCATACGATGCTGGGGCGAAATAGAGCCCAGCCCCAAAACCATGATGCACCCGTTCACTATGCTCGCCCCTTTTCCAGACCCTGCCGAAATCATGCATTGCATTGAATCCGAATTCCCCGGGAAGAATGTAGTTTAGAAATGATCCAATTCTTATCCGAATTTCAGCATTATTAAACGCGCTGTAATCACCCGCAAATCGGAACTTCCTATAACCGGTTAAGTTATCGGTGCCTCCTAAATATGGCAGTTGAAAAAATTCAGGCTTTCCGGCACTGAAACCTCCACCTAAGCGATTGCTAAAGACCATACTTCCTTTTTCATTCAGTTTGAAAAAGAATGTAAATTCAGAATTCACCACTCCAATGCGCCTGGCATTTTGCCCAAGCCCGGTCAGTAATTCAAGACTTGACTTCAAAAGGATTCCAGATTGCGTAAGAACTACCTTATCCCTGTTATCTATCATCAACTGCAGGACAGCACCAGCCTGAAAACTGTTTTGACTGACCTGGATACCAGAATTATCTCCCGCCAGATAACGCTCAATAAACTTTCCAATATTTTTTGATCCTGAATAATGAAAATTTTGGAATAACGGGCCAAATGCAACATTATTCGCACCCCAGCGATTCCTTATCAAAGCCTTAAAGGTATAAAGGTTGAACCTTGCCCTGTAGAAACTCAAAGGCGAGGACTCACGGTCAAATACACTCTCATTTCCAGAGCCAAAATAATTGCGTGTGTTGTTCGGTGCATTTACCTCTAAATCAATAAGAATATCATGATTTCCAATTGAATTCATCCACTCGCCCAGATAGTGCAAGCTAAAAGCTGAGGTATTCCATGCATATAGCGCAGAAAGCGAATGAATACTTGCAAAAGGGTGTTTTCTAAAACCCGGGGCGGTGAACCGATGTGAAATGCCAACCATGGCACCATCATCTACATTAAAACCAACATTGGCTAAAGTTAGCTTTCGGGAATAAAGGTTAGTAGCGTAATAAGTGAAATTCGCGGTATCGGCTGACAATTTTGTCCGCAGCTTGTTATGAAAACTGTCAATACGGTCCTGAGGCTTTCCATAATAAATTAATGGCTTTCCCTTCCACTTGAGCTTGACATCTTTGATATCCTCCCCTCCTACCAAACGAACCTTAATCTTTGAATTTAATGATTCCATGAAAACACTATCATTTCCCGCCCGAAGAAATATGCGCAACTCTTTTGTAATTGCCGGATCGAGTTCCCGCTGGAGAATCAGCTTTGAGCCAGCTTTCCCCCCTCCGGCTCTGGAGATATCAAGCTGCATATAGCCATTGCCTTTTTCTACCAGGCTGACGATTTCATCCTGATCGCTGAGCGGCACATCTACTGTTTTGTTTAGAAAAAGATAATACTGGTCCATCAAATCAGGCAGCGCATCCCGCCGCTTTCTCATTTGCGTTAGAATCTGCGCTTTGATACCAGGATCTGTCGGGTCTGGAAGTTTGAGCAATGCCTGGGAAAGTAGGGAATCCGTTACAACCGCACAAAATTCTTTAATGGTATTTTTCCATTCCAGCTGGCTGACGCCAGAAAATATCTGTGAGTTTAAATTTCTGCCTTCCCATAAAAACCAGTTAATATTTCGAATATCTCTTTCATAGCCCTGCATCATGGGCAATAGCCAGCTGGACTGTGCAAGCCGTTGCACGATACCGTCCGACCGGTAGAATACCTGATCCCGATCACGAGGTACGGGAATGTATTGAATCCTGTCGGTTTTCTCCTCCATTGCCCAACGCCATTGATCCTCATGCCTATCCCAGTCCCCCAGCAATACATCCAATGCTTTTGCTTTTAAATAAGTCTGCCAGTCAACCCGGTACCGATTACTGTTTGCTACCTGCTTTAACATTTTTGCGGTATTGTCTGATTCGCCCAGCGGTTCCCGCTCCTCCAGAAGACAGAGAGTATTTACAAAATCCTTTGCAAAAATCCCTAGCCCGATATCGCCCTCCACAACCCCAATCAAAGGATTAGTATGTGGAATCCCAACGGCTTGAGCTAAAACAGGAACAACCAATGCTCCGAAAGGGTATTGCGCAGACATGTTATCCTCTAAAATATCTAGCAGAAATGTTTCTCTAAGTGGAAGTGGAAGTAACACCGCCGGAAATTTCTTTACCGACCTGAGCGTCCATTCCTTACCAGCGGCATCTATCAATCTCAGTGTTTTTGATTGATTCCCCCCTCCCGCTTGAATTGCGGTAAGACCACCGGCAATTTCTGAGAGCCGGATAACAGGAACTTTGACAGGCCTGGCATAATCTTTCCGATAGTTTTCACCAAAAACTTGCCGGTGCAATCTGGACACACTATCGTATTTTGCCACGGGTATTATTATAACCGAATCCAGTTTCTGATTCTGGCCTTTTAGTGTGGGAGTGGCTAACAAAAAAGCAAGAGTAAAAAAAATATGTTGTCTAATCATAGCAATTAATTTTAGCATTCTGTAATTGTCCTGTTGAATGCGTGAAGGTCAGCATACAACTGAATAAACAGAAATAATGATATTCATAAATGCTATCAATATATTTATAATTCAATATCGATCTGAAAATCCAAGGCACTATTTATTATAATTCTGATAAATACTATTACTGTTGTTTTGATGGCTTTCGCCAGCCTATACCGTAATTTGAATACCTAAGGAAACATAACCTATTTATGAAAATTTTTAATCTGCTGATGGTGTTTATTGCTTCAAGTATTTCTGTAGTGGCGCAAAACAGCAACCTGGAAGCACTTCCAATCGCGACCTTGAAACAACAGCTTTCCAGGCACAATGCAGATACGACAACGATAAAACTAAAAATTGCTCTGGGAAGAGTACTTTTGGTTAAGCCAGGCGGTGGAGGCTTTGAAATAGACTCAGCGATGAAGTTTTCAGCAGATGCCGAGTATTTAAGCCGCAGGATTGGATATACTAAAGGCATCATTAACGCCATTTTGCTGCGGGCACTTTCATATAATAAGAAAAATGAGCCGAAGGCTGGCCTGAACTCCGCAAGACAGGCCTTAGCTTATTCAATTAAAATAATGGACTCAACGGGGATAGCGGAATCATACATCGTTATCGGGCAGCACTACTCCATATCGAAGCCAGAGCAACTGGTTAAGAGAATGGGCTACTACCGAAAAGCGAGTGTTATTTTCAGAAAAACCCATAATTTTTATCGGCTCGCCTCTTCCTTACAAGGTGATGCGGAAATGTTGCTGCTGAACAGACAACATATGGAAGCAATAAAAATGCTGTTTGAGGCCATCAATGTTAATAAGGCGATCGGAAATAAGTCCATTCAGGGAATATATTGGCTTATAGGTCGAACACTGAATGAACTTGGCGATTTTCCCAGCGCTTTAAAATACTCGCTTCTTGCGATTAAATCAGCAAAAGCAGTCAATGACACTACCTTAACCGTTGCCAGTATAAACTTCACTACCTCAAGTATATACACTTATATGAGGGATTATAAGAATGCGCTCCCATATGCGTTAAAGGCGCTTGAAATCGCGAAGCATTACAAAGATTCAGATTATATCTTTACAATATCCATTTCTGCTGCTTTTAACTATACCAGAGTCAATAAGTTATATAATGCCATGAAATTGTTGAGGAATGTCTGGCAATATGCAAAGAATGACGCGGATTCCCTTTATGTCATGACCTACTTCCTAGGCAACCTCAACCATGCAAAAAAATATAAGCAGGCAGCTTTGTATGCAGGCGAGGTTACACGGCTTCTCAAAAAAATACCACCTGACAATTTTAACAATAGGATTACTGCATATAATTTTCTCGCCTTTCACTATATTGAGACCCGACAGATAAAACTGGCCTACCAATATGCAGACGCATACGCAGCAGTTGTCAAATCCTTTAATTTCCCTATAGGTGTCAGGTCAGTAGAAATTATGTATTATAAGCTCGATTCGCTACAGGGCAACTATCAATCTGCCATTAAGCACCACTTATTGGCACAGGGGATTAAAGACTCGATAGACAATGTTACCAAAGCCTATCAGGTATCGCTTTTGCAAATCGAAAATGATACGGAGAAAAAGAATAACGATATTGATGCCCTTACCAGAGCGGGGCAGGCTAAGGATGATGCATTGAAACGTACGCAATTGATGCAAAAAGCTATCATTGCCGCGTCCGTTTTACTGGCCATAATCACTGCACTTATATTTAGCCAATATCGGCTTAAACAAAGAACCAACCGGGAACTTGAAGAAAGTCAGCGCGAATTGGATCAGAAAAATGCTTCCCTTGAAACTATGAACACCCAACAAGATAAGCTTTTGAAAGAGAAAGAATGGTTGATTAAAGAAGTCCACCACCGAGTCAAGAATAATCTCCAGATGGTTACCAGCTTATTGAGCTCTCAAACGACCTATCTTGATAATGATGCTGCAATTTTGGCTGTCAATGATAGTTTGCGGAGAATGCAGGCTATGTCAATGATTCATCAAAAGTTATATCAGGATGATAGCGTATCGACGATATTTATGCCCGAATATATTGATGAACTTATTCATTATCTTCGTGACAGTTTTGATGATAACCACAGGATTATTTTTAACCAGAAGATCGAACAATTAAGCCTGGGTGTCACCCAGGCTATTCCTTTAGGTCTTATTATAACCGAGAGTATAGTCAATTCAATAAAATATGCATTCCTGAACAGCAAAGCTGGAATTGTTAATATCTCTTTAGGGCAAGAAGGTCCTGACCATCTATTACTCTTCATTGCGGATAACGGAACGGGCTTACCGGAAGGTATTGATAAATCACCTTTGAATTCCCTTGGTCTTGACTTAATGCAGGGACTTGCCAGGCAATTGAAGGGAACGTTTCAGATCGAAAATAATAACGGTGTACAAATAAAAATCAAATTCATTCATCCAGAAAAAACAATTTAGCTAAATTTATACCCTATGGCCAAAAAAGTGCTCATCGTTGAAGATGAATATATAGTTGCAAGTAACCTTCGTTTGATATTAGCAAAAGCAGGTTACAGCATAATCGGCATTGCGATATCCGTCGAGGAAGCGTTGGATCAGATGCAGAAGCAGAAGCCTGATATTGTTTTACTCGATATCATGCTTAATGGCGAGCGCTCAGGAATTGATTTAGCTAAAATATTGACTGCACAACATATTGCTTTCGTTTATCTTTCCGCGAATTCTAACCAGGCCATGTTGGAAGAAGCAAAAAAAACCGATCCTTATGGTTTTTTGGTTAAGCCCTTTCGTGAAAAAGACCTAATCGTAACGCTGGATATTGCTTGGTACCGACAGAAAAACAATCTTGAGGCCAGGCTTTTACAAGAAGTATCATTACAGAAACAATTAATGGATATTAGTAATGGAAAATCTGAAGCAAAGCAAAAATTATTGGAGCTTTGTCAGGCGATCAGGACCTTTATCCCATTTGATTTGATCGTTACCCAGGCTAATTCAGCTAGTGGGTACGTAAACTGCGGTTATTTAAGGACAGGTTTCAGTGAATATGAGTTCATTGTTGAAACTGAATTAATAACCTCGCTGAAACCAAAACAATCTCTGCTCAAAAAAACGTTCAATACCGTTGAAGAACCAGCATTCTTTTCGCATGTCACCGAGGAAATCGAGATCAACCTCAATTCCACAATCGCGAGCGAAAGAATTTGGATGGATCATTTCAAAATGGAATCTAACCTGATTTTCCGATTGGATATTGGCGCCGGAACTGCATTCTCCTACCAGTTTTATAGTCGGCAAAGAGACTTGTATACGCAGAAGCACGCAGGAGTATTAAAACTCTTCAAGAAATACCTGAGTAATGTTACCGAGAAAATGTTTCGTCCTTCAATTTCTCCTGTAATCGGAATCCCTCAGGAGCCCATTAATGATGAGCTAAAACTTTTGGAGCGTCATGAGTTCAATGGAATTATTGGCCGCCACTCTCTACTGCTCGCTGCTTTGGACCTTACTGTTCAGGTTGCACCATACAATACATCGGTTCTGATACTCGGGGAAAGTGGTACAGGTAAAGAGAAAATTGCACGTGCAGTTCACCAGTTATCGCCGCGAAGAGACCAGCCGTTCATTCAGGTGAATTGCGGAGCTATACCTTCCACGCTTATTGAATCGGAACTTTTTGGACACGTACTGGGTGCATTTACGGGAGCGACCGAAAAAAGAAAAGGGAAGTTTGAACTTGCAAGCGGTGGAACTATTTTTTTAGACGAGATTGGAGAACTTCCACTAGATATGCAAGTAAAACTACTCAGGGTACTGCAGGAAAAAGAGGTAAATGCTGTTGGTGCCAATGCACCATTTAAGGTTGACGTTCGTGTGGTTGCGGCAACCAACCGAAATCTGGAGAAAGAGGTGGCGGCAGGGAAATTTAGGCTGGACTTATATTATCGGCTTAACATATTTCCAATTACCATTGTTCCACTAAGGGAGCGCAAGAGCGATATTCCCGCGCTGGTTAGCTTTTTCAAAAATAAATTCTGTAAAGAATTCAATAAGCCTATAGCTGATGTTGATGAAAAAATGATGGAGCAGTTGTATGAATACCAATGGCCAGGCAATGTACGAGAGCTGGAAAATATAATAGAGCGTTCTGTTATATTAAATGAGGGAACAAGTAAATTAACATTAAAGCAGCCACTTAGTGATCTGACCACTAGCAAGTCCCCTATCAGCACAATCGAAACATTAGACGATATTAAGCAGATACAAATGGAGACGGAACGCGCCCATTTAATATCAGTTCTCAAAATAGCTAATGGGAGAATTAGGGGGCAGAATGGTGCTGCAGATTTGCTTAAAATTAAGCCCACAACATTGGAATCAAAATTGTTGAAATTAAATATCCGCAGACAAGATTATTTTCCTTCCCAGGAAATTTAAAATTAAACATTAGTACAGAAAGGATGCAAGACTCTAACAATTACTTTTGATTATCCCTATAATTAAAAGTAAATTTAAATAAAGGAGTTATGGATCATCTCTATTTACAGGTCCAGAAAACTGAATGTATTACCATTGATGCAGGAGTATAGCTGCTATTTAATCTTCAGGCATTTGTATTACATGCATTAACTGATCGGAATCCAAATGTGATTTGAATAACTTCCCTGAAATTAAATTAAAAAACAAGCGACTATTTTAGTCCTATGATAAAAGGATCACTTACCGATTGTCGTTTAGGTTATCCTACCATTTGCTCCAATCGTCGTTTATACCTTGCAGGCAGTTTTTTAATAAATGTATTATCCACTATCGACCAATTTATGGTCAATATCATCTGATTCATACTCGCAATGGTTGCTCTTGATCCGCCAGCTCGTTAGCTAAAGTGCCATAATCATGAGAAGGAGATTCTAAGGGAAATTTCAGGAATATCGTCAATCCGTTATTATTTTTGATGTTAAATGTGCCGCCAAGCTGCGGGGTCAATCCCTTCAAAAGATTTATTCCAAGTGTGTTTACGTTTGATAAGTTAAAATTACTTGGAAGTCCTACACCATTATCACTGATTATTACTTCCACGAACATATCGACTTTCTTAACCCGAATGCTTATTTTTCCATTTTGGTTATCGGGAAATGCATACTTCAAAGCATTGGTCACTGTTTCATTTAAGATTATACCTATCGGTATTGCTTGGGAAACATCAAGCATGAAATCCTCAATCTCACAGAATATCTCAATGTTATTGATATCATCATCCAGGAAGTCATATAAGGAATCCACTAATTCGTTAATGTATAGGAATACACTAATTTGAGTAACATTGTCTGTTTTATATAACTGATCATGGATAAGTGCGATTGATCGAACTCGGTTCTGGCTGTCCAAAATGGCCTGCTGGGCACTTTCGCTGGACAGATAAGCCGATTTGGAGGCGAGTAGGCTCATGACTATCTGCAAATTATTCTTAACACGATGATTCACTTCCTTTAAAAGCAAATCCTTCTCTCCGAGAAGCTGATTTTTATATGATACCAGGTGCTTAAGCGCATTATTCTGGTTGTTGATCTCCAATTTCTGCGATAATAACATGGCATTGCTTCGCTGCTTTAGCCGATACCTGCTAAAGATCAGCCCAGTAACAATCAGCAGTACGATTATTCCACTGATGGTAACGCGTTGAATTAGTTCATTGCGTTTCATTTTAATATCTTTGATCAGCGCATCTTTAGTAAGCATTTCAATATGCCTGTTTCTATCCATTGCTGCATTTTCGATGTGCAGCAGGGATATCTGGTAGGCTTTAGAAACATTATCAATCGAATCCTTAATCGCTTTTTCTTTCTGGAAATGCGCCAAAGCAGACTTTTTATCACCTTTCAGCGAGACCAGCTGATAATATCGATATTCGGCGGTCTGAATGCCCTTAGCATAATTTAATTTGTGTGCCAAATGCGCATGCAACTCTGTGTGTTTATAAGCCTTGTTAACTTTCCCGGTCTCGGAATAGTAATAAGCGAGAGCATTATGGACGTTCATTATCTGCTGGATGTTTTCAGGATAGATTTTTGGCAATAAGCTTTCCAGTTCGCTTACATATTCTTTAGCTTCCGGTAACTTTTTAACATAAACCAAGGTATTGATATACTCTATTTTAAGTGCAATATCTTTTAAAAAACCGCCGGGACGGCTTTTCATTTCATTAAGTACCGCCAATGCTTTGGGGATTTGGTTCGTACGGGTATATGCTGAGGCCAACTGGTAAGCTCCTTCGCGCACAAGTCCTTCATGATTATACTTTTTGGCCAGGCTGACGACATCTTTAGAATAGGGTATGGATCGATAGTAATCCTGCTTCTTGATGTAACTGGATGCGATATTTAAGTTGATAACACATACTTGAGCTGTTGTATCATTAACTTTTCTTGCGGTTTCTCGGGCTAGCAAGCTATATTTTAAAGCATTATCGTAGTCCCCTAATCTGAAGGAGTTTCTACCGATATTCCAGTAGATCCCCTCTACAGTTCTCATGCTTACTCCTTTTCCCAGATTTAGCGCTTCAAAAAGGAATCTTAGTGCTTCTGTAGTCCGATCGGCCTGAAAAAGCATGTCTGCATTTACGGTTAACATATCAGCAAGGGAGTGGAAATTCTTATTTTTCCTAAATATGGCGATAGCCTTGTCATTATACCATATGCGTGTACGAAGTTCGCTCTGTGAATTGGTGCTAAAGTGCTTTGATATCATGTGATAAGACCTTGCTTCTCCGTCACTATTGTTATTTTGGCGACAAAATAGAAGGGCATTTTCTGCAAGTTTTACTGCTGCTTTTGCATCCCCCCTTTCATACAATGTCTCCACTCTTAACAACATTGAATTGATAATTCCGAAATGGTAATTAAGCCGGCGGCTGAGAACTTGGGCTTCGTTGGCAAACCGAATTGCCGAATCCACATCTTTTGGTCCCTTTAAGCCTTTCAATAGCATTAAATGTCCAATCGCAAGCTGCAGTTTTACCTTGGTTGTATCCTCCTTGCTGGCAACGAGTTTCCGCCTCAGTACAGGCATAGGCAACTCATCTAGCCTGCTCGACTGGGCATGTGTAAATATTGCAGAGAAAAATAGGATTATATATAAAATCAAACATTTCATATCATTGAACTAAAGATTTCCTAGTATTAATCTATAAAGATATTAATAACCGCCAAGATTATTAAATATCCACAATGAAAGAGTCAATACAACACAAGGTTGTGAATGTGGAACAGCGATCTTACGCGCGGCTTGGATAAGTAAAATATGTTGTGGATAGGTCTATGCTGTAGCTTAAGGCACATTCGTAACTGGTGGAATTGTTAACGTTCATGCTGTACTGGGAACGGGATACAATCTGAATTAATCATTCAACATATAGCGATTGGTCATCATAAGTCATTTATGAATGGCTATCAGGTAAATAAATCCCCTGTTATTTCCCAAAGCTCATTCCGGCTAAGGCTTCTAAGCTAGGACTGGGTGATGATCAACGTACAAAATTCGGGCCTATGCTGAATTGTGTAAAGGCCAAACTGGCCTATTACCTTTTTCGGTCGCATTATAATATGCGAATATTAGATCGATAGGTTTACCAAAAAAAGTATATTTTTTATCAGCATTATTAAAGTTCTGTTGAATTTTAAATATAAGATTTATCGAGACTTTGTGCCCGTGAAGCTAAGCCAAAATAATTTAGAATAAGAAATAGAAAACAAAAATTAATACTAATTCATCACAATCTAACGGATCGGTAAAATCAGATCTTACTTCTTCGTTTAACACTACCGTTTTGGTTGTCTTATCCGCTTTTTTAGATCATAGATCAACAGATATCTCGTCGAATTTAAGCGAATTTAGTGCCTGTAGTGAGCTCCCGTGATTATAAGCATATGTTAATCCGTCATGCCTTCTGAGCTGCTTATATCGCACTTTTTGAGATTGGATAACTTAAGGTGTCCAGGGGTCTGCTTTTGGATTACCTTGAGTTCCAGGACGGAGTATTTTGTAAATTGCTACACCTAAAAAGCAGTTGGAGGAGTTGTTGGTATTTGTTCAGAGGGAAAGGAACAATATTGTATTTACTCGGCAATCAATTTGGCGGCCACTTTGCACTGAAATGGAGAGGTCACTATTAGTGAAATATGCACATAGGAAAGCCTGTACATATCATTCTATTTTTCATGATCCTTAAACCAATTATCACCGTTATCCATTCTCTTAAGAAAGTCAGTAAATGAACTACCAATCGTAATATGATATTCTTCGTCAAGGTCAATAAAGGGGGTTAATATCACATTAATGTTCCCGTCTCCAAGGCTTTTAAGCCCAATAAGTTCTCCACCACCATTGTCACCAATTCCAATAGTCTTTTCCAGATTCTCAATTATTTCATAGCCAATATTCCAGTCCAATAGCTTATCAAACTCCCATAGCTTAAAAAATTCTTCTCCAATTTGAGTTTCATAAGATGAATATTTCTCAATATACTTCTTGTAGTCAGTAGGCAATTCAAATCCAATTTTATTTTCGATTTCCTTGAAATCAAAATCGTCGACCGGGTCTTTTGTTGGCCAATTATACTTTTTAAGAATATTGTCAATTATACTCACTTTGCCGGATTTATATCACTAATTCTCAAATATATCAAATATCCAAAGAAGCCTCAATAATAAAACAGTTTAAAGGTATGACTAATCCTAAAAAATCCGCCCTCTTTTATTACTGTTACTGATTTTATATAAAAATGTAAAAATTCTAGAACTATAAAATAGTTATTCATTTTTTTCAGCTAGATGTAGGTTCTTGGTTAATTGCCGTTAGCCTTTGCCTATTGACAATGTAAAAACATCAACAGGAAAATTGGGCCGGAACCAAAGTGCAGTCCTTCACTCCTGCCCCTTGCCGTTAGGGCTTAATGGCGTGATCGATGCTCTTGCGAATCCGACTCCATTGGACATCGAAGGTTAGCGTATTTTCATAGCCGAAGTTTTCTTTCAGCCTTTAATATATCCGCCCGGTTGATTCCCATACATCAGTTCTTTTTTCAGCATAAATATTTTGAAGGATAGAGCTTAGCGCGAGCCTCCATTTCGGGCCAAACTGGTTCTTCCCCAATTTTGGTAGTTTTCCTTGATAACTCCGGTTGTTGTTCGTTAAGAAATAATGAATCTTACCAAACTGATTTTCTCACCAATTGATCCATTTAAAGTAGTTTCAGTAAATAACCAGGCCGACTTTGTCAATATCTATGTACAGAGCAGGCAAAGGATCTGCCGTTGTCCGGATTGCCTAAGTCCGTCAAAGAAGCTTCATAGCTATTATTTAAGAAAGTTCCCTGACCTGCCTACGTTTGGGAAATCATGTAATATATACCTGCAGTCCAGAAAATACCGTTGTCTTAAAACTGAATGAAAAAAGAAAGATATTCACAGAACGCTTTGATGACCATTTCGAACCATGTAAGCGGCGGACAACAAGATTGGATGAGAAATTGTTAGCCACCGCCCTGGAAATGGGTGGCAGACCCGCTGAACGCATTTGCAATACATTATCTATGCCCGTGAGCGATTCTACATTACTAAGATTGATCCATAAAACTCCCCTTCCCCCGTTAGGGCAGCTTAAAGCTGTAGGGGTAGATGACTGGGCGTATAAAAAGCGCGATAGATATGATAGCATCCTGGTAAACCTGAATACCGGAAAAGTAATCGATCTGCTGCCAGACCGGGAGGAAAAAACATTGATCCGTTGGTTGAAAGGGCAACCTGAGATAGAGGTAATTACACGGGACCGTTACGGTAAATATATGCGGGCAGCGACAAAAGGGGCTCCCTAGGCTATACAGGTCACCGATCGTTGGCGTCTGCTCAAGAATCTTGGAGAAGCCGTTAAAAGGATAATGGTGCGCGAGTACACCAGACTCAGCAGAGCAGTGGCCCCTAAAACAGTTGAAAAACCACGGGTGGTTCCAAAAGATTTTCCTGCGGGAAAAAAGCTGGCCCCTACAGGCGGTGTTATCAAACAACGATTTGATGAGATGAAGAAACTACAGGTTAAAGGGCTGTCCAACAACGCAATTGCAAAATCCCTAGGGATGCATAGGGATACCGTCAGGAAATACCTGTCGATGGATGTGCTGATGCGGAAGTCCTATGGAGAAAGGGGAATGATAGAGGCTCTTTTGAATACATCAAAGAACGAATGAAATCAGACCCTAATATTCGTTTGAAAACACTTTGGACAGAACTGAAGCAAAAAGGGTATCCCGGGCGTATAGCACATTGTCTGAATCACTGACCTACTATGATATCAGGGTAGGAAAAAAGGCACGTCAAACAAAACTCCCACAGCATGCAGGTTCTTTCTTTAAGCCCTCAGCTGCTGCCATGGCATTTTTAGCTCCTGAAAGTAAAATTAGCACCACACAAAAAAGCTTATATCCAAATTGTGCCAATCATCAACTGAATTAAAACGTACGATGTCATTGGTAAAAAAATTCCGAGGATTGATTGAAACTAAAACAGGCAATGAATTGAATGCGTGGATTACAGAAGCCAACCATTCGGTTATTGAAGAGTTGAAAAGTTTCGCCACAGGGTTATTGTCTGATCTTCCATCCATTGAAAATGCTATCAATCTAAATTGGCGCAATGGTCCCGTCGAAGGCAATGTTAACAAATCGAAGACTGTTAAACGGCAAATGTATGGAAGGGCAAGCTTCGATTTACTCAGGAACAGACTGGTATTAGCACCAGATTGACCACCAAAAATGGGGAAGAACCACTTTAAAGCGAAATGGGGTGATATTAACAACAATGAACAATGAAGTAAAAAAACGCCTTAAATGGGTTAGATCTTATTAGAAACAAAAAATGTATCTTTATAAGACGTCATGTAACTAAATATATGGAAATTGAGGAATTATTACAGACCCCTATTGACAGACTCGGTTTTAGTACTGAATTCTGTAAAGCTTGTACTTCAATGCATTTCAGCACATTGAACGACATCACATCTCTTTTGCCTAAACGACTGATCAATAAAGAAGGGTTTAGTTATAACTGGCTGGGGGAGCTCAGCGCATACCTAGATAAGAGAGGACTGTTGCATTTACTGCAACGGCCATAGGAAAAAAATTACGGTTGGATGCGCGGGACCATACGCTGTACAGATAAGAAATCTCATTAAGACGGATCGTGATGATCTATTTGAAATACTGAACAAAAAGGAAGTGGATCTACGTGCTACTGAAAGAGATAAATTTTACGAATTCCACTTAGCATCCGGAGGCATGCTACTCTATTCACAACGTTATAAATTGTAAGGTTCTATCCCTACTTTAAATAAATGTTTTTAAAGATAGAGCGTTAAATTATAAAAATAAACCGGACCTGTCAGGTGACAGCATCCGGCTTTATTAACGCTCTCGACACCTAAGTTATAAAAAATATCTCCAGCTTAACGCAGTGTTCTGCAAAGAAAATGGTAGGAAGTCTCTTTGCAATTATATTACACGAAGCCAAGCCAATTGTGAAGCAACAAAAAAAAACATCCAAATAATAACAAAAAATCTCCAGTGAAATAGACTACATCAAATACTCACCAGTTGTTCTTGATCGCCATCTTCCACTCCAGCCGCATCTTTCTTTGCATTAAGATCTTCTTTTGATGACATTTTCTCGGCTCTAGACAATATCCTCCCACACTCCTCCTCCAGCAAAGCCTCTACCTCATTTTTGATCATCATGTAATTCTCCACGATATCTCCATAGCTAACTTCCCTTGGCCTCGGAATCGGCACATAACCCTCCGTTTCCGCCGCAATCGCCCTATGGTCATTCTGGATCTCACAATGGAACATCTTCAGTTTAATCTTCTCCTCCGGATTATCCGCCACAATACCTACAAACTCTCCAGAAGATAAAGAAGCAATCTTGGAAGCCGGTACCGCATAATCCATCTGTGTAGACCTGGAAATCGAGATATCCGAACTATTAATGCTTTTGCTTTCCTTATCCTGTACGATCTTCCCAAAATTTTCAGACAGCTTTTTCGCCGTATCCCCACTCACCTGCCCGGAGATAATATTACCCACAATATTGGTAATCACATCCGCCTGCTCCTGTCCATAATCCTTCCTCAACTGCGAAAAATCCTGCAATCCCAAGGTAGTCGCGCATTTATAGCCTCTCGCTACTGCAATGTGACTGTCCATGCCCCCCACAAAAATCGAAGAATATTCATCAAAGACAATACTGCTTTTCAGCATCCCCTTTTTGTTCACCAGCTTTAACATCCGGTTCACATAAAGCGAAAGCACCGCCCCATAGGTCTGCACCTTTTGCGGGTTATTGCCCATACAGACAATTTTCGGTTCCAGTGGGTTATTGATGTCCAGCGTAAAATCATTACCGCTCAGCACATAATAAAGCTGGGGTGAGGATAGCCTGGCCAGACCGATCTTTGCCGAGGCAATCTGCCCCTCCAGCTGTGGCATCGCTTTCCGCTGTAAAGCGGAGATAAATGGATTGATCAGTACCCTGATCTCCGGCTCCTCCTGCAGTACCGCAAAAAGCCTGTCATATTCTGCCTGGATCAGCTCAATCGCATGCGGCAAAGTACAATAACGCCCGTTCTTATATTTGCGCAGAAACCAGATCACGGCCGTAACAAAATTGATCGCACTTTCGACGAAAAAATCGCCCTGCTTTTTGATCCAGTCCCGGTTCAATCCCAGCATTACTGTCCGGCTGGCTTCAGTGGCATCGGTAATATCTTCCATACGCTGCGGATCCAGCGGATTGCAGCGGTGGTAGATCCTGTCAAAATCGATCACCCAGAACGTGGGTTTAACCTTATAATTTCCCTTATATTTCAGCAATGCATTATAGGCAATGATCGAAAGATCGTCGAATTTAAAATCGTACAAAAACATCGAAAAACCCTTGCGGATATGCTGGGTGATCACATGTCGGATTACAAAATAACTTTTTCCAGACCGCACCCAGATCCGGGGGTGCCCGTAACGAGCAGCCCCCGGAAAGGATTAATGATATTGATAAAAGAACTCCTGATTTTTCCTTTTAGATTGTACCTGGCTGGCAGGTTTACCGAATATTCATTCTCCAACAGCCGTTCTTCCTGCGGAAAGGTTTCGTTCTCGCTGTTGAACACATCGGTGTTGATAGCGGACTTGATCATTCTGGACAGCATCGCACCTCCTGATAACATCAAAAGATAACCGGTAGAAGTTGTTAGGATATAAAGCCCAGCGGTCAGCTGAGCACCAAAACCTAACCTAAAAACGAAGTAGGCTGCAAAATATAACAGTGTTCCCGCGATCAGATAAGTGGTAATTTTTTTCCTCTTGATCTTTTCATCCTTCCTGCCTTTCACACCCAACAGCGAAATGGCTAAACACAATAATGCAGCAAGCTTTGGCACCAAAAACCCATCAAAAAGCCCGGTCATGGAAAGATGCAAAATCAATCTATCGGTAATCCCCGCCGTAAAGCCCCAGATTTTAATAGCTAAATAACAGCTCATATAAAAATGGATGCTCAAAATAAACAGACTGATCAGCCTGGTAAAATCAGTAATCTTACGCAGGCCCTGCGTATCTTCTCCTGTATTCATGTTTCCTGTTTAAAATTTGAGTTCCTGTTGTTGCCCTTTTCGTTTTTTCCGTTTCCTGTTCCTCAGGGCCAGTGAAACGGGATCAAATTCTGGCCGGGCCAAAAGCAGATCCAATAATGTATCTGAAGGCCCGGCCAATAGCTGTGACGAAACGTTCGGGTGCTGTTCCTGAGCTGGAATAGATTGTACCTTCTCCTGTTTATCTTTTTGCCCGGCCATAACAAGCCGCTCCTCCAGGTTTCCATTCTTTTGGGTATTGGCGTATTGGAAACTTTCACCTACGGCCCTCTGATAGTTAAATATTTCATCGAAGACCTTCTCCCCTGAAGCTTTAAAAGCAACCCGGTCAAACTGCCCGATCTTTTTGGAATGTTCTAGGTTTCCTCCCCTAGAATTGTTCATTGGGCTCAGCTTGATAGAATTGCTAATATCCTTACGGCTTACGATCACCTGGATGTGCATCTGCTCCCCGGGCTTCGCATCTCCCCTTTTCACCGTTCCATTTTTAACCTCCTTATCCTTTGCAGAATAGTACCGATGGTTTTCCAGCTTTCCGAACCAAAGCAAATCTTCGTTGCTTTTAATACCCGGACGGTGAAAATTACGCGTATATTCATCCATGATCTTAATGGCAAAAGCCTTTAACTCCTCCTTAGCTCCCCTACCTTCCAGCATTTTTAAATGCAGGATCTCTTTCTGGCTCGGAGAGATGTTCACCAGGAAAAATTTTGCATCATGTGCGGAAAGTTTAGCGATATTCCGATCGATCGATCTTTTTACCACATAGGAATCGATCTGGGTTTCTTTTCCGTTAAACCAGTGCTCCGTTTCCTGCTCAGGAAATAACCGATTCTCCTTATCCAGGTAATGCACCAGCTGTGCACTACTTCCTTTGTTATTGCCCGTTTCGCTGGCTGAAATATTGATAAACATGGCTTATAAATTTTCGATCTGTTTGCGCGTCAGTTCTGCCAGTTCTTCTTTTTCCCTGGTTTTAAACGTGCCCAGTTCTTCACGCGCTTTGATATAGCTATTGAGCACCTGGAGCATTTTGAACTTTAAGCTGTCCCTGGATTCCATTTTCTGCGCGATCAGCTTGATCAGCCGATCATTATCCTGAACGGTTTTCAAAAACACTTCCTGGTTTTTAAGCAGAGCTTTATTGGCACCGAGCACCTGCTCATTGAAAAACTTGACGATATCCCTTTGATTGGTAATCATCTTGTCCACTCCCTGCTTGATCGGCACCAACAGTAAGTCTTCCTGCGCGCGGATAAAAGCCATATAACTTTTATGCCCCTTAGCAAGTGTAATCTTTAACAGTTCATCGTTCAGGTCAGTCGGATCCTTTTTATTCCGGTAGAAATAATCCACCATCTGCGCGAAAACCGTCCGCTTGGAACGGCCCAATGCAAGGCTGATATTTTGCAGTTTATCACCGGTGACCTTGGTATATTTTATCGCGTTCAGATTTTCCATAACCATATCGTTCATTGAAAGGAATTCTATAGCGATATCCTTTATCGGCCATGAATATGCTTTCACCCTGTCAAAGAATTCCCGGAGAATTCTACCAATACCCCTGAAGCGCACTACAGGGGCATAAAGTAGGGCCTGCCCAACTTCCGCTTGCTCCTTTTCTTTTAAGGAGAAAAGGACTGAACGGCGAGGAACCCGAGCCGGTAATTAAAATGAAATAAACTGTTTTATCGTTAGTGCTTTGTAATAACCATATCAGTAAGCAGTGGTTTACCCAGCTCGTTGGCTTCAACTGTCAGCACCAGTTCGGTTCCAAATGGCAGATACCGTACCTCTGTTTCACCAGCCATGTACCTGCCCTGATTAGCCGCTTTACGGTAGACCGATAGCGTTATCTTTTTGCCAGAATCCGGTAGTGAAAAAAAACAGTTGATGGTCAGGCCACTTTTTGACCATAACATAAAGTCCAGCTTAGCGGTATAGGTGCCGAGCGGCACTTGTTCCTTGGCATAAGAATAGTTTTTAGGATCGTATCCTGCTTCCAAAGCAGGAAAGAATTCCAGTACGGTTGTTTCCATGTTATTTTGAATTTGATTTTCAAAATTGGCGATGAAAAAACGTAGTATATCCAATATTGGATAGATTGGAATATAAACAACTTAACCCATTAAAATATTGGGCATCAGTATCAATTCATTAAATAAAACGAAAATAATGTTAACATCAGATCCAAAATTGCGGATCTGAATCATAACCCAAAATTAACAATCGTTAAAAATGCAAATCGATGAACTTCCTAAAGACTACTGGAACATTTCTTTTGCAAGGTGCCGTTTTTCAGTTGAACCTCCGTTTGGAAGAGGTGCAGCAAAGAGCTCGTTCACTTGAAAGTCCTTGGCATCAGATCCAAAATCGGTATAAACAGTGACAGAAATTATCGAGCCTATTACAAAGTATTTATCGCTGCTCATCAACTTTATTTCAAAAACCTTGCTCTTAATGGTCTGATCAGGGAATATTTTCCTATCAAAGGAATCTGACAAAATTACCATCCCATCTGCAATTCGCTCTGTATGTGCATTAGGTATAAGCTCCTTTTGAAGCTTTATCTCGAACGCAAATCCCTCAATTGAATTCTGTGAAAGGTTTTTAAAATTAAACATGATTCTAAATTCAATACTGTTGTATTTTCCCCCTTGCCCTAGTGATGCATGGCGGCTGACCGAAGGCTCGGCGATCGCAATTGGAAATACATCCTTACCAAAGCTGAATTTCTTTATAGCTTTTGCTAATAACTGCGGTTTCTCAGCTGCTACCGGTGAAAAAACATAAGTCTTCTCATCCATCAATTTCTGATAAAGACTTTCTTCACTCCCGTCCTTCGAGAGATCTATGATATTCCGCCCCTGAAGTCCAAAGGGGATTATGTTTTCTGACCGCCCTTCAAAGCTAACTAGTATGTATTTCCGAGGACTCTTGTTAATGTCATTCAATAGCAATTGATACTCCTCTCCTACACCCCCGGTGAAAGTTTCGGCTTTACGCTTGTATCCCTCTGAAAGTACGACGATAACCTTTGAATGATCATGCATAGCTTTATGCATCATTTTAACGAAATCGGTGGCAGTCTCTTCTTGTGTAAGCATTTTATCCAAACTTGCATGAAATCCCTTTGTACGTAAAAAATCTGTAAAAGAAACTACCTTGTCTTCATGAACTGGGTTATCCCAACTATATGAAATAAAAACACCATCTCGGTCGATATTGCCAGCATTACTTGCAGCTCTATCCACCTCTTTAGTCCCAAAATCCGGACTACTTTCCCCAGCAGATTCTAAATGATCCGTGCCCTTCCGTTTTTCATTGAAATTACTACCTCGCTTTGGATTCGATTCGAGCAAGGGTGATTCTACTTCAAATTTTGCTGATCCAAAAGGTCTTGGGTGAAAATTTATCAGCCAGGCTAATAGCTCAACATTCTTATGGTTGGTCTGCTCAACTTTTTGTCTTAGAAAATTAACCAGTGGTCTGAATTTATCCGTATCCATATGGATAATCAGTCTCCCAAAATCACGAGTTCCCTGCTCAACCCCAAAAAACTGTTGTAGTATCTGTTTGTCTTTTTGATCGAATCGTTCTATGTAGACCTTTAGACATTCTTCTTTTATACTACGCGGAGTTGGATTAAGAAGGTTAGTCGAAAGGACACTATTCTTTTTCATCTCCTGAAGGGCAAGCATGATCTGAGCGGTATATTTACTGAGCATTTTTTTAAGGAATTGGCTATAAAATTAACGGAATTATTGGAATTAACGGAATTTGCACGATTATTAAGGTAATACAATGGAATTATAGCTATTCTAAATCCGCCATATCCAAAAAGGCCATTAATAAATCAATTGTCATTCCACTATAGTTTTTTGCATTACATCATTCCCTCATTCAAAAACCGTAAAACCCATACTGGGAAACAATCAGGCGAGCATGTACGGCGATTCCAGGGATATCCCCAACCGAACGCCGGTTTTCTGGTCAATACCAGATCCGCTTCACTTGGAAACGGCTCCTGGTTTTCTGCCTATTTAAACACCTCATGTGAAAAACACCTAAATCCAAAAAAAATACAACTCCAGCAGCAACCTCATCGAATCCGAAACCATTTATATAAACCATCATTAATCAAAGCCAAGCAGAAAAAACAACGCCGTCAAACTAAAAAAGAAAATTTCAACCGAAGCAACCAAAAACTAATTTGCAATTCTCAAATCCACTAGCTAACTTGGTTAATAATAAACGCTCTTATGGAAAACCTACCCTCCATTTTCGACAGCCTCTGGGAGTTCCTCGCTGTCCCCCTCATCGAAGTATTGGTCCTCCTTTTTTTCTTCTACTACTTCGCAGACAGAACCTCAATTAAAAACTGGTTCTCGGCCAAAATAACACTCGTAAAAACCGGCTATCCAAAAATTAAAGATAAAATAACTCCAGCGGGAACAGTTACCTCCCTTTCCATCGCCATTGCATTTATAGTAATTATAGCCGGAATCAGCCGCTTCGCCCACACCATCGGAGACATTATCCCTGGGAATCTCATGACATCAGATGAATATGCCATGGCCAGCTATTCAACTCCAGAAGACCTAGCGAAAATATGGAGCAGCAATCCCAAAATAGCAGATTTCGACGAACTTTATGCTTATATCCAGCACCAACACTACAAACAACTCAGCACCTTCCCTGACCTAGCCTCCGCCAACAAAACCCAGTTTGATAGCTTTGGAAAAATCTGGGCAAACCGTTCACTATACAAATTCATTTTACTATACCTGCTCATCCTCCAGCCCGTACTATTCAAAGTCTTACAAATTAAAACCAAACGCTACATTCCAAAACTGCTCATCTGCTTACTCATCATCACCACCTGCCTACTCTACACCTTTAAAGAGCACAGTGACCACATCAAAATCAGCACCTACCTACGCACCCATAACGTTAGGATCATGCTAGAACCCGAAATTATCAACGGCGATACAAAGCACCTAACAGAATACAGAAAAAAAATAGAAACATATCTAAAAGATCGTCAAGAGGCACACGCAATTTTATTCTATCCTTCAAGCTTATCAGATATCGCCGATTTCAAAGACCTTTAGCAATTTGATATTCAGGAATAATTTAAGGTAGGGAGGCGAATAGAATTGTTTAGGTAATACAGTTAGTCTGATCGGCATTGGGTATCATTACTTTTAAATAATAGCTCCAAGTTTGTTCGGTTTGGAAGTCGGTTTCTGGAAACTCATTACTTATGAAAGTGTTGGTTATGAAAAAACGGGACGGAAGAAATATCAACCAATTAAGAATCTTTTAACGCTTTGCCTTCTATATAAAGGCACCTTCAATTCCTGTTGTATTTGTAAGTTTAGCTGTTGCAATCTGAACCTTATTCTCGAGACCGCCCCCTACATCATCCCCTCATCTACAAAACTATAATAACCATACCGCGAAACAATCAGGTGGTCATGCACGCTGATCTCTAAAATATCTCCACCGGATTTCAGTTTCCTGGTCAGTACCAGATCCGCATCACTCGGAAGTAACTCCCCACTCGGATGATTATGTGCTAATATAATTGCACTCGCACAGGCCTTCAGCGCCACCGCGAAAATCACCTTGGGGTCAGCAACCGTTCCCGAAAAACCACCCTGTGAAATATTCACTACACCCAATACCCTACCCCTCCTGTTGAGCAAAATCACTTTAAACTCTTCCACAAGCTCCAGCCTTCCATCATCCCAGCGATCCATCAAAACCTCATAAGCTTCCCTGGAAGAATTAATCTCTGGCAACTCTGCCAATTTAAACGCCGGACGGTAACTGATCTCAATCTCCGCTACTTTAAAACCTAAATTTTCCATAATTTTTCTGATTTAATTATGGCGCCCAGCAAGGTTCAGTTTCTGCCAAAGCTAAAGGAGGAACGGAATAAATGGGTAAGCGGGCAAAGGCCACAGGAGCGTTTATGCCGGAAATTCCTTTGCGTGCCAGAAATGAACCTTAAATTGGTCAGGATTGAATAAGAAACCCAAGATGTCTTAAGAAAAGTCAAAACCAATATGCCCACCCTGATAACAGTACCAAGCAAATAAAGAAGGTCATCCCCGGGATTCTGCAGGTAACATAAAACCAGATAACAGCATAAAAGCCAAAAGAACCCATCAAAAACCTGGGCGGATAGAGAGGGCGCCGGTTGCAAGGAAGACAGAGGAAAAGGCAACCGTATAACATGCGGTAAGCTCACCAAAATACCGACCCTTGAGTTTGATCACAATAACAGCGGTTAAATAAACAAATTGCCGCAGCAACAAAAGCCGGGATGAGCCGCATTCCTAAACAAACAATTTGTGTTGAAAAGCCGAATCTTGTTACGCAGATCCGGCCCGTTGATTAACTGTTTTTCTGTTCCGGGATGCGCTCACTTACATTTACACAATTTTTTCGAACCATTGTAGCGCCAACTTTGTTATCATCTAAACATAAAAGAAATATCATGAAAGACCCTAAAGAAAAAAATGCGCACGAACAAGAAGAACAGGATGCTGCCCGGGAGCAATCATCCGGTAATGAAAACAGCACGGGCGAAAACACCAATTGGAACGAACACCAACAAGTTGACGAGGAAGGCAATGAAGTAGGTCCAGATGATATCAAATAAAAAATAAAACGGTATGAAAAATATTCTAATGGTATTGACCTCCCACAGTTCGATGGAAAATACAGAAAGCAAAACCGGCGTGTGGCTGGGTGAATTCACTGATCCCTATTACGAATTCATTGACGCAGGTTATACAGTTACCCTGGCAAGCCCTAAAGGCGGCAGGCCGCCGGTTGACCCGATGAGCGAACTGACCGAACACCTTACCGCCTCCAACCGAAGATTTCAGGATGATGAGCAGGCAAAGGCTGACTTTAGCCAGACCACCGTTCTGGATCAGATCAGGCATACTGATTTCGATGCCGTATTTTATCCCGGTGGACATGGACCGATATGGGATCTGGCGGTAGATAATAACAGCGGCCTTCTGATACTGGATTTCCTCGATGCAGGAAAACCTGTCGCAGCAGTCTGCCATGGTCCTGCAGCACTCCTCAGCGCGGAAAGACAAAGACCGGGCCTACTAAAAGGAAAAGTTCTCTCCGCTTTCAGCAATGCAGAAGAAACGTTGGTAGGCCGAAGCGGAAATGTCCCATATGAGCTTCAGACACGTTTGAAAGAACTTGGAGCTGAAGTTAAAACAGCCTTACTGCCCTTCCTTTCCCACGTCGAAACAGACGGATTGTTTATCACAGGGCAAAATCCACTTTCTGCAGGCCCCACTGCAAAGGCCCTCATTGACTTGTTAGCATCTGAGCCAATGCAGAACAGCAGCCCCGACGATGAGGCACAGCAATGGCAGGAGAGCGCGGAAAAATACCTGGATGAAAAACCCGGTGATCTCAAACCTTAATCGCAAATCATATGATACAGGAGAAGAAACAGATCAACCCAGGCGAAGATGAAAACGGCAAGAACATGGGTTTACCTGAAAAAGACGAAACAGCCACCGGTATAAACCAAGGCACATCGCTACCTTCTGATGGCCCGGTTGGCCAAAACGAAGGTTCTGAGGCTACAGACCTTACGGCAACCCGAGAAAAGGACGATCCTAAAGACATCCGCAAAGATGCGGAGACGGGAAGTTAACTCAATCTCAGCTGCTTTAAAACTTAAATTTTCCATAATTTTTCTGATTTAATTATGGCGCCCAGTAAGGTTCAGCTTCTGCCAAAGCTAAAGGAGGAACGGAATAAATGTGCAAGCGGGCAAAGGCTACAGGAGCGTTTATGCCGGAAATTCCTTTGCGTGCCAGAAATGAACCTTAGATTGTCAGAATTGAACAAGGAACCCAATCTGTCTTAAAGAAAGTCAAGACTTCTTTGTAGCGAAATGGATTATTGCATGTTCAAAGCATCCATACAGGCAATAGCGGATCTCAGCTTATCATCTTCAAAAAAATACTTGAAGCTGTTCCTACATTTGGATAAAAAGGACATATTCATTTAGCTTACACCAAATTTTTCTTCATTTCTGTGCAGGATAAAAATTGCTGGTCTTTTTTCTTGATCATCACGGACACTTTCATCCTCAACATCTTTAAGCAGCTTCCTAGCTGCCGCCTGGCGCTTGGTCTTATCTACGATCTTCGCATAAATTTCGGTAGTTTTCAAGGAGCGGTGACCGAGCAGTTTAGATACCGTGTAAATATCCGTACCCAGCTCAAGCTGAAGTGTAGCAAAAGTATGCCTGAAACTGTGGAAGGTGATGTTCTTAAAAATGCCAGCGGTGGTACACCAGTCCGTGAAAAATGATTTTAGCTGACTGTACTTCAGGCCTGGAAAAAGTAAATCTTCCGGTTTCATTCGGTCTCCAAGGCGGGCAACAGCCTGATCCGATATCGGCATTACCTCTGCCTTCTCTGTCTTACCTTGCGAAAATTGAATTTCAAAACTGCCCGGTGTCCCCCTAAGTTCAGACCAGTGCAACGTACTCACATCTGACCACCTCAGCCCGGTGAGCCCCGAAAAAATCGCTGCATTTTTCATCAATTCCGAACTGGCAGGTGTATCCGCAAAATGCTGGAATTCTTCCATCGTCAGTCTTTCGCGATTGGTCTCTTTTGATGGTATAGGATCAACCATGGCATGCAGGTCCATTGGTATGAGCTTACGCCTGTAGACATGGCGCAATACTGTCCGGAATTTGGCATAATAAGTAACCGCTGTATTCCATTTGATCGGGCGCCCAGTGCGCGAGATCCCAGGTCCGCTCAACAGATAGTTTTTGTAATCCTCACACAGAAAGTCGGAGAGTTCCGGCAGACGCAGATCATGACCGCTAAAAGCGATAAAATAACGCAGTCCCATTTCCCAGTGGTCATTCATTGATTTCCGGCGGCTTTTGGATACTTGCCTGAAAATCTCGGTAAAACTTGCATTTCGATCCTGTTCTGAAATGATCCCGAAGCGCCTGTTCTGTATTTCTATCTGGCGTTGCGCACAGACCGTCTGAGCGGTGAGCAGTGTTTCTTTGTTATGAATGCGCTGCAGTTCATTCACAGGTTTTGTGAAAAGGTATAGTTTCAGCGTAACCGAACGCTGGGCTTTTCCTGTCTTACTATTTAAAAACGGAGGATAATAGTCCAAATAAAGACTTTGCCTCCCGGTAATAAGGTTTTTCCTTCTCAGTGTGACGCTTCCCATAACTTATTAGCTTTTATAAAATATTTGATTCAATGCTGACCGGAGTACATAGTTGAACTTTCCGTTAGAGAATACTTCAAGATCGTTCCGTTTGATCAGGTCATAAAGTGCTTTTTCTGATATACCAAAATGCTGTTGAGCATCAGCCATACTCATACAGTAAACCAGCGCAGGATTTTTAGCTCTTTCAGCTTGCTGAACCGGCTGAAAATCGACCTGTTTAAAGGCCTTATCCAAATGCTTTCTTTTGATCAGTGTTTTCCGTTCGCTGAATTGGATTGCTTTAATCCTGCCATTCTTGATCTGCTGATAAATTATCCTTTCACTGCAATGAAGCAGGCGAGCAGCCTGTTTCACCGTAAGAAACTCTGCCGGCTGGTCATTGATCGCTTTTGTACGGATACTAAGCGTCTGTTCATTGCTGGCAGAAATCTTCACATTACGGATCTTTTGTTTATAATGCCGCCTGTTACAATTCAGGCTGCAGTACTTAGTGACCGTAGTTTTTGCCAAGAATGTCTTACCGCAGTGTTCGCAGATCCGCTCAACTGTTATATTGCTACTCATTTCATCCTTTTTTGCTGCATCTGCTGCAGGTCGACCAGACTTTTAGACCCTAGAACATCAGTGGTAATTTCCCCTCAAATAGTGGCCTATTAGCGCTGTTTAATGTTTTTTAGTGTCGTTAAGTGTCGATAAGCGACATCATTTCACCCATGATTTTTTTTGGGAAAATTTCAGTCGCTCGAGCAACAAATGAGCAACAAAAATGCGAAAAATAGTGGTAAACCTCCAAGAAATCGGGGGAGAAATATTAACATAACTTATTAACAATCAGCAGGTTGATTGTCGTAAGTTGTCAAAATTAGTGGTTGTTTTTAGGGGTTATTTACCAATACAAAACTTCGTAAATATATTCTCCAACAAGTCATCAGTGGTAACTGTACCTGTAATTTCACCAAGATAATGTAGTGCCTGTTTAATATCCATTGCTAAAAAATCTGATGTAACCGGATTGTCTACATTAGCCAAAACCCTTTGCAGCGCATGTTCGGTCTGTTTTAAAGCTTCTACATGGCGGATATTCGTCACCAGGGTTTCGCTGGTATTAATATGGTGTAAGTTAACCTGCTCCAACAAAGTCGCTTTTAATTCATTAATGCCTTGTTTCTCTTTTGCAGAGATAAAAACCACATTTAAAGCTTCGAAAGCTTTACGTTGCGCCACTGAGATCAGATCGGCTTTATTTACCAGAATTAAATATGGAATAGCCAACTGTTCTAATCCACGTACCTGCTCTTCAATTTCAGAAATACCTTGAGCGGCATCGGCCATATAAATAATCAGTTTCGCCTGCTTCATTTTCTCTAAGGTACGTTCTACCCCTAGCGCCTCAATAATATCGGCTGTATCGCGGATTCCAGCGGTATCGATAAAACGGAAAACAATGCCACCAATGGTTAATTCATCCTCAATGGTATCACGCGTGGTTCCGGCAATATCAGAAACAATGGCACGTTCCTCATTTAATAAAGCATTCAGTAATGTAGATTTACCTACATTAGGTTTACCAGCAATCACAATCGGAACCCCATTTTTAATCACATTTCCCATTTCGAAAGAAGATATCAAACGTTGTAAAACGTAATTGATTTTGTTAACCAGATTTTTTAATTGCTCACGATTGGCAAATTCTACATCCTCTTCAGCAAAATCCAATTCGAGTTCAATCATCGAAGCAAAATGGATCAACTGTTCGCGCAAGCCTTTTAACTCGGTAGCAAAACCGCCACGCATCTGCTGCATGGCTACATCGTGTGAAGCTTTTGAATTAGAAGCAATTAAATCGGCAACAGCTTCTGCCTGACTTAAATCGAAAGCACCATTTAAAAATGCACGTAAGGTAAATTCGCCAGGTTTGGCCGCACGCGCTCCTTTGCTAATCAAGAGGTTAATAATCTGCTGGATGATGTAATTAGAACCGTGACAAGAAATCTCTACCACATTTTCTTTGGTATACGATTTAGGCGCAACAAATAAACCCGCAACAACCTCATCAATAATATGGTCGCCATCCTTAACCAAACCAAAATGTAAAGTATGGGTAGCCTGCTTTTCTAAATCTTTTCCGGCGAAAACGACATTCGTTAACGAAATAGCCTCGGGACCAGATAAGCGGATCACGCCAATGGCACCTGAACCCGAAGGCGTAGATAAAGCAATAATGGTATCTTGATTGTACATGTGTGGTATTAAAGCTGCAAAAATAAGCCTAATCTGTGGGTATATCGTGTATGGGAAGTAATTTTTTTTGACTATTGGTTAATCAATGCCAGGCCAAATTCCCAGCTAACTTTCGTAACTTAAAACATTTCGATAACAATTGTGTTATAAACCTCAAATCAGATTAAGCTTTTTATGACTAATAATTTACCACTAACCGTAAAACGATCTATAGAGTTATTGGGCTTGATGGCCATTGTAGCTGTTATGGTTATCGGTCGCGATATTATCATGCCCATGTTGATGGCTTTTTTTATCAGCATTATGTTGCTACCGGTTTACCGCTTTTTAAAACGGAAAAAAATTCCCGAATCGCTATCCATTATTCTATCAATTTTACTGGTTGCACTCTTTGTATCCCTCATTATTTGGTTCTTTTCCAATCAGATAGGTATTTTGGTTAAAGATTTTCCTCAGATAAAAGCAAATGTTACGCAACATATCAATTCTTTGAGCGATTGGATCAGCCGAATTACGCATTACGACGATAAGGAGCAAAAAGCATTTATTCAGGATAAAAGTGATGATTTAATGAACATGGGCACCTCGCTTGCAGGTGGCGCAGCAGTTACACTTAGCGGTATTTTCGTATTTATTGGCTTGTTGCCTATTTATATCTATCTGATGCTTTTTTATAAAGATATTTTATTGCGCTTTATCTTCATGTGGTTTAAAACAGATGATCACCCAAAAGTGAAAGAAGCCATTTATGAAACCGAATCGATTATTAAAAGTTACCTAATTGGGTTATTAATTCAAATTACTTACATGACCATTTTACTGGGCGGCATATTAATGCTAATCGGTATTAAACATGCGTTATTAATTGGGGTAATCTTCGCCATCTTAAACCTAATCCCTTATGTGGGCGCTTTAATTGGCAACTTAATTGGCGTATTGCTAACCCTTACTTCCTCTCAAGAATTATGGCCGGTAATTACCGTTTTAGGGGTTATTGCATTTGTTCAGTTTTTAGATAATAACATCTTAATGCCGCGCATTGTAGGCTCTAAAGTAAAAATAAATGCTTTATTTGCCATTCTTGGGGTATTTATAGGTGGAAGCATAGCAGGGGTCTCCGGTATGTTCCTCGCGTTACCGATTGTGGCAGTATTAAAAATTATTTTTGACCGTACAGAATCATTTAAACAATGGGGGGTATTATTAGGTGATGAACGACCAGCCAAAAGCCCTATGACCTTCCCTACTTTTCGAAAGAAGAAACCTGTGGCAACCAAATCGGGGATTGAAGGGAAATAATCCGTAGTCCGAAGTGTTTAAAAAGAAAAAGCATCACTGGATTAAACTAGAGATGCTTTTTGTCAATCCTTTTCTACATTACATATTAGACCAATTCACCAAATAAAAATGTAGCATTTATTTTGTTACTTACCAAGTAAATATTAATATAATAAAGTTATCGAGCCTGTAACTATTTCACACGCTTGACTTAATTTTATGATATAGTAATATACACCTACTGGAAGTCTGGAACCCTTAATCGTTCCATCAAACGGCATGGTATATCCCACAGATTCATAAACCTTATTTCCTACTCTATTAAAAATTTGAATGTGTGCCTTGGGATAATTTTCAACACCCTTTAAATTCCAAATATCATTAATACCATCGTTGTTAGGTGAAATCGAATTTGCTACAGTCAATCCTGATAAGCCTACTGTAATTTTCACTTCCATTTTTATACTTTCGCAATCGCCGATACGTTGAGCAATGAAGTAATTTTTATCACCTCTGACATCAACTTTAAAAATTCCGCTAACAGAAACGTCTAAAGGAAATGAAGCCTCTTCACTTTCATAAAGGGCATAGCTAGTGGCTTTTGTCGATCCACTTGCCCGCAAAGTTGCTTCGCCCGGTGAACAAAGTTGAATTGGTGTAACAGTTGGTGCTGTAATTTGGCTGGTTCGATTATCAACCACAAAATTCGAAATCAATGGCGAGCAATTTGAAGCATCAGTAACTTCCAGTTTATATTTACCTTTGGGTAAATTGTATATGTCTAAATTATTGCCAACCTGAATACTAGCGTCATTAGTCCATTTATAGCTATAAGGTGCAAGGCCACCACTAATTTGCATTCCAGTAATACTTCCCAATTCTTGATTACAATTATCATCTGCAATACGCACATTGCTATTTACTAAAGCAAGTTCAGCTTGTCTATTAACGCTGTAAGTAATCAGGTATATTTCGCAGCCATTATCATCTGTTCCGTAAACTTTATAATCCCCAGCGTCTACGTTTTCAAGTACAGCTGTATTTCCCCCAACTGTATTACCCGATTTGTCTTCCCACCTATAACTTTTGGGCAAATGACTCGCATTCTGCATTGTAATTATGATTTTTCCATTGTTTAATCCACAAGAGGCATCGGTAATTACTTTTGTAATACCCCTGACATCGATCAAATTTGGCTGTGCCATCAAGGTAAGATCATAAGTTTTGGTACATGATAGATTTGAAGCTGTTAACTGGTAGCTTCCGGGCGGCATCCCCTCTAAATCGACCTCATTACCAACAATTTGACCACCGCTATTTTTCCAGGTATAGGAATTGGCTCCAGTAATAAACAGACCTTTCATACTTCCATTGTTCCCCACACAAGTAGGATTGAAAACTTGTTTCTGGCTATCATCAATAGTAATGGTATTGGCATCCGGAATGCTAATGACCGGTGTAATTATTGCTCCGCAACTGGATTGATCTGTAACTTCTAAAGTGTATTTGCCGGGTGGCTGATTTACTAAATCCTTAATGCTTGCAACTTGCACATTGTTTACATTTTTCCACTTATAGATTAAGGTGCCACTTCCAGTTGCTACAACTCCAGTAATACTTCCAGAATTTGTACCACAATTAGCTGGCGTTATTGATAGGGAAAGCAGGCTAACGTTAGGTCCGGAGCTAGATGTTAAGGTAACTGGTCCATAAGTCTCTGTACAACTGTTATCCAATGTGGATATGCTTAAAGTATATCTTCCGGACGTAACATTTGTTAAATTTAATGTTGTAGCTACTTCCGTACCCAATTCATTTTTCCAGCTGTAAACTGCAGGTGATGCAGTATTATTTACAACCTGTAAACCGCTGATACGACCACCAGTACCACAAGCAGGATTTACTGTCTGAACATTTGTGGCATTTGTTATCAATCCCTTTTTAATTTCAAACCATGGTGTTACTTCACTACAATCTCCATTGGTAGCTTTTAAGCGATAGGTACCAATAGGTACATTTAAAAGATCTCTGCCTCTCCCGACTACATTTCCAGTAGCATCCAACCACTCTACATAAGCAGCACTTAATGGCAACACCCCTGTAATTGAGCCCGTATTAGAACATGCATGAATAACCTTAACCCCTGAAACATCAATCCTGGTTCGGGTAAATTCTGATGTAGAGCCATTTAATGTTGCAGAAGCAATTACCGATCTTAAAATATTCCCATTATAGCTCCAGTTGCCATTGACATCAGCTGTGGTACTGGCAAAATAGGTTTCCGGAGAACATGTTCCACACAAGTCGCTGTAAAAAAGTTCTATTGTTGAGTTTGGTGTAGCCGTACCAGATACAGCATTTGTGGTGAGATTTTGAATATTTACCACAGGAATTGTACGAGAGCTATTGGTAAATATCATTGGATATGCACCAACTGTACAGAAAAAGCTATTCTTATTCACTGAAACAGTTGAATAGGGCCAAACATTTACCGGCTTACAATAGGCGATGTAATTTGCGTCTGCCGGGTCTTGCCCACCAATAACTACACCATCCGAATAGTAAACAAAAACACCTGTTGAAGCTCGCAATCGCTTGGTTAAGCTCTTGTCAATACCAATAAAATTTCTTTTGATGCTTACGGGCATCCCATTATTTAAAAGGTTAATTGCATACCCTTCGCTAGAAATGACATTATCTTCTATACTGATTGTATTTTTACCATTTGGGTTAACTGTTACCACACTAAAACCTGATGATAATGGCGTTGCAACGTCTCCGGTAAAATTTGTACCAATTTTATTATTTCTAATTTTTATCGTTGCCGGAGTAGAATATAATGGATCGTTATTTGAATTGTAATTGCTCTGGGCGAAATTAATACCTTTTGCAAATACATTTCCTTCTGCAGGATTACTTCCACCAATATCTACCAGTCCATATATGGAATACATCGATTGAGCTCCGGAAAAAGACATCGGTAATGTCACACCATCAGAGTCAAAGCCAATAATAGTAGCCTGAACTGTTAAATTTTCTGAATAATACTGAATTTGTCCACCAGTTAAATTAACATTAACCCCTAATTCATGTGTAAAGCCACAAATCACATTCCCTTTTCCAGCTACCCCAATTTTTATGTTTTTTGCTTGCCGTAAACATATCCCTTGCCGTTGTGCCCAGCTTCCCGGTGCAGTGGTTGGCAATAAATTTATGATGTAAATACCATAAATACCTACATCATTAACGTTTATCAATGTTAGTCCGTAATAAGTAGTTAAATAAGAAAATGACATTTTAATTTGCACTTTGGCTGTACTTACACCAAAAAAATTACCTGATTGTGTCGATCCATCGATATCCAAATTCGAAGAAACATCTGGCAATTGACTTAACAAGGTTATGGTTCTTCCACTTTCACTTTGATCTGCTAAATTAAAATGAATAAAGTCTTTATCGGCACTGCCATTTGCAGCCGCTTTGATTAATGCATCTCTTAAAGTTCCCGAACCAGCATCAGCGTTTGAAGTTACAATAAAAACCTCTGCATGAGTATCTAAAGAAAAAGAAATAAAAATCGCAAGTAAAAGCGTAGCGAGAATAAATTTAAACGTTAATCTAATCATAGATAAACAAATCTACTAAGATTATCTTATTTTAATAAAGCATCATAGGCAAATCTTAAAATTGTTCCAAAAACAACGATCAGAAAAAATACACGAACAAATTTATTTCCTTTAAGCAAGGCCAGTTTTGTACCGAAGAAAGCACCCGCAAGGTTAAAAAGCGCCATTGGGATGGCGTATTGAAACAATATATGCCCCGTAGAACTGAAATAGATAATGGCAGCTAAATTTGTAGCCATATTTACAATCTTGGCATGTGCACTGGCACCGATAAAATCGAAACCCAATACTGCAATAAAAACCAAAATGAGGAAAGAACCTGTTCCTGGCCCGATCAGCCCATCATAAAAACCGATCAAAATCCCGAACAAACCGGCCATTAAAACCTGTTGTTTAAGCGAATGGTCTTTCTCCTGGTGGATACCAAATTGTTTATTAAAGTAGGTGTAAAGTGCAACTAAAACCAGTACCACGAGGATTACAGGTTTAATGACAGAATTATCGATCCTGCTTACCAAAAACGCACCCAGCAATGCTGCTAAAAATGCAGTTAGCACACAAGCTGCAAGTACTTTGTAATTAAAACGAACCTGTTTCGAATATTTGAAAGCGGCCAGCGTTGTACCTGCCATTGATGGAATTTTGGTAGTACCTAAAAGCGTGGCTACAGGATAGTGTGGCAAAATAAGTAAAATGGCGGGAGTTTGTAATAAACCACCGCCACCTACAATAGCATCTATAAATCCGGCAGCAAAAGCTACCAGACAGAGTAAAATAAGTTCTTCGAACATTAATTATGGGTAAATTATTGCTTTATGATGAGGTTATCCATTTCCCACTCGCTTTTTAAACATTGCTGAAAGCCTATTTCACTCCCAATCTTTTGCAATTCTATGGGCATTTTATAGACTAAGCTATTATTTACCTTCACCATGATTATGTTATCCTTTTGTATAATTTCAAATTTATTAAAATTACCTCTTTCAATCTTAAATGCTGAAAGTGAAGAATCTTTTAGTTCATCCGACCATTCGTAATACTTCCATCCTTTGAACAATTCAAATTTGGCTAGCCTAACATTTGTAAGATTAAAATCAATCTGATATATAGAGAGTTTTCTTGTGCCATCGTACTCTTGCATTTTGCCCCAAATAAAATCGAAGCAATTCGAAGCAAATTCTGAGCTAATACTCTTTGCTTCAAATTCAATAGAGAAATTTTTATCGGCATTAAAGCTGGGTATCGTTTTTTTATACCACATGCAACCATTGATTATTTGATTTTCAGTGGCTTTTCTTATAGATAATGTACCTGCCTCTTGGTTTACCTTAAATTCCTTTGTATTAATAAGCTGCCAGTTATTCTCAAAACCTTCAAAATCCTCTTTAAGAATAACATTTTGTTGTGCATAACATATAGAAAAGCCTAAAAAAACAAGCAAAACCAAAACCTTAACCTTCATCGAAAAATGTAATTATTTAAAATTAAATAAGTTCTTAACCATTTAAACGTGATTTAAAAATCAAAGTCCTGATCAGCGATTTTGTTTTACAACCGTTTGCTCATGTTATTTTTACCTGACAAGTAAATCCCTACATTCGCTCTGGCGAAGTAATCCCTAAAATCAACATTCCCGCATGAATAATATCAGCCGTTTTTTTACTCAGGTTTAAACGGAACTGTTTAACTTCACCTTCTTCTGTTTTTACAATTGGCGGTACCTCGTGGTAAAACTTGTTAAACAGCTTAGCCAGTTCATATAAATAGTTGGCCAAACTTGCTGGACTGTAGGCCTTAGCTGCAATAGCAATTTCTGCAGGATATTTTGCCAGTTGCAGAATCATTTCTAATTCCACCTCACTAATCCCGCCAAACGCCAAACTCCCAACACCAAACTTATACTCAGATTTACTCAACAGCGATTTAATCCTTGCATGCGTATATTGTATAAATGGACCTGTATTCCCCTGAAAATCGATACTTTCAGCAGGATTGAACAATAAACGTTTTTTTGGCTCAACCTTTAAAAGGAAATATTTTAAAGCGCCTAAACCTATATTTTTATACAGTTCTGCTTTATCTTCTTCACTAAAATCGTTGGTCTTACCTAATTCTTCTGTTTTTTCGCGGGCCGTAGTTACCATGCTTTCAATCAACTCGTCGGCATCTACAACAGTTCCTTCGCGGCTTTTCATCTTACCGTTTGGCAGATCGACCATTCCGTACGATAAATGATATAAACCTTTTGCCCAGCTTTTGCCCAGTTTCTCTAAAATCAGGAATAACACTTTAAAGTGATAATCCTGCTCATTTCCAACTACATAAATCGACTCATCCATATTGAAATCGTCGTGTTTCATCTCAGCAGTACCTAAATCCTGTGTAATGTAAACCGAAGTCCCATCAGCACGCAGAACCAGTTTCTGGTCTAAACCATCGGCAGTTAAATCGATCCACACCGAACCATCTTCTTTTTTAAAGAAAACGCCTTTGGCCAAACCTTCATCAACCGTACCTTTTCCTAACAGGTAGGTATTGCTTTCGTAATAGAATTTATCAAAATCTACCCCAAGGTTTTTATACGTTACATTAAAACCAGCGTAAACCCACTCGTTCATGGTTTTCCAAAGCGAAACTACTTCCTCATCTCCTTGCTCCCATTTCAAAAGCATTTGTTGCGCTTCTTTAATTAATGGTGCATTTTTCTTGGCTTCTTCTTCTGTTTGTCCTTCCGCTTTTAAAGCATCAATTTCTTTTTTGTATTCTTTATCAAAAATGACGTAGTATTTTCCAACCAGGTGATCGCCTTTTAAGCCAGTACTTTCGGGTGTTTCGCCATTGCCCCACTTTTGCCAGGCCAACATCGATTTACAGATATGGATACCACGGTCGTTAACCAGGTTTACCTTTACCACATCGTAACCATAAGCTTTAAGCAGCTCAGAAACCGAGTAACCCAAGAGGTTATTACGCACGTGCCCCAGGTGAAGCGGTTTATTTGTATTTGGTGAAGAATACTCTACCATTACTCTTTTTCCGTTCGGTGCATACACGCCAAAATCAGGCGATAAAATTTCTTCGTTAAATTGTTTTAAGAAATAACTTTCTGCAATACTTAAGTTCAAAAAGCCTTTAACCACATTAAATTTAATGATATCGGTTACATTGGCAACCAAATATTCACCAATCTCAGTGGCAGTTTGTTCAGGCGATTTCTTCGAAATTTTGGTAATCGGAAAAACAACAATTGTTGCCTGTCCTTCAAATTCTTTACGTGTTTCTTGTATGTTGATTACACTTTCGGCTACTTCTTCCTTATAAAGTTCAAAAATGGCTTTCTGTGTTTCGGCAATAATAAAATTCATGCGCCAAAAATAGAGAAAAAAGTCCGAAGTCGGGAGTCCGAAGTCCGAAGATTTTTTAGCTTAAATTTCAATTTTCATTGTTTTTAAGGGCTTTGGAAAGCTACAGTAGTGCCAGTCGGTTCCGGTAGTCCTTCTTTCCGCTGTAGTCCCGATTGAAGGAATCGGGAGCTGCCGCTTCAATAAGGTTTAAGGAGGTTGGTTCTGTGCAATAAATAAACCTATCTACCTATTTGTCTATCTCAAATCTATCATCTCAATTCTCATATCTGAATTTTTCTAATAGATTTGCAATAACTAACTTTTTTATGAGCGAGCAGAACCCCAATTTTAAAGTGAGCGTAAACACCGAAATCGGAAGGTTGCGTAAATTATTAATACATAGTCCTGATAGTGGATTAGGCAAAGTAGTACCCTCTAAGGCACAAGATTGGCTTTTCGAAGACATTGTACATTTAGAT
Source organism: Pedobacter sp. 22163 (assembly GCF_052045595.1). Taxonomy (NCBI): domain Bacteria; kingdom Pseudomonadati; phylum Bacteroidota; class Sphingobacteriia; order Sphingobacteriales; family Sphingobacteriaceae; genus Pedobacter; species Pedobacter sp. 22163. The sequence continues at coordinate 717,611 of NZ_JBQEPM010000001.1, forward strand.
ACCATCCGTAAAGGTGAATACGATTATTATATTAAACTGTTGATGTATTTTCTTGATCCTGACAAGATTAAGGGAAAACTGGCTGAAATAGATTCGGAAGCATCCAACCGTAATTTTTACAAACCCAACCACCCCGATTTTCACAATTCTCAATCAGTAATCGAGATTCAGAACCTGTTGAGCGAAATGCTGGAGAACGAATCTATCCGTAAAAAACTGGTTGCTGCTGTTTGTGCGATTGAAGGTTGTACTTATAAGGTCCAATTGGAATTAACGGATACCGATCCAAAGCAATTGGCAGAGATTTTTATCTCCGGAACATTAGCCAACGATACGATGATTTTTGCGCCCATCCCCAATTTAATTTTCACCAGGGATGTGGGCACAACCATTAACAACCATATCCTGCTAAACAAACCGGCAAAAAAAGCCCGTGTGCGCGAAACACTTTTAATGCGTTATATTTTCTTCAACCATCCTTTGTTTGAGGGCTACCGCAATAATATCCTCGAAATTCCGGATGTAACCATGCACTTTTTAAGGCCGGGCGATGAACCTGCTTTCAGCACCACTTTAGAAGGTGGCGACGTGATGATGGTAAGCCCAAACCACGTATTGATCGGTTGTAGCGAAAGAACCTCTGAACATGGCGCCAACGAAGCGATTAAATTATTGTTCGATCAGGATGTGGTAGAAAAGGTTACAGTTGTAAAAATACCGAGCAAACGCGATTATATGCACCTGGATACTGTTTTTACACAGGTTAAACGCAATACCTGGGTAATTTTGAATTCGATTGCCCATTCGCCGAAATATAATCCTTACGAGCCGATCAACTTTTTGAAAGAACCCGAAAAATTGGAGGCCACTACTGCTATTCAGTTTACAAAAGCCAACCCGAGTGAGCCGAAACATTTCGAACATGTAGAAGCTTTATTGGATGATATTAGCCAGAACGATTTAAAAAGCACCGAACCGACCAAAATTATCTACAGCGGAAACAATCAGTTCCCTTACGATTCGCGTGAGCAATGGACTGATTCTTGTAACCTTTTAGCTATTAAAGAAGGTGTTGTTTTAGGCTACGATAGAAACGATAAAACCGTTGAAGCCTTTAAAGCTGCCGGTTTTAATGTGGTGGATGTGAAAGATATAATCCAGGACTTAGAAAACGGCAAAGTAAATGCGGAAACCATAACCGATACTTTGATTTTAATGCCTTCGGCAGAATTATCACGTGCCCGTGGTGGTTTCCATTGTATGAGTTTGCCGATACTTAGGGATAATTTGGTTCAATAGTTCATTAGCCATTGGTTCATTTGTTGTGGTGCAGATAATAAATAGCGATAACTTTATAATGAACCGGTGAACGAATGAACCAATTAACACAATATCTGGTTTGGGGCTTGGCGTTTAGCGCCAGCTAACCGATTAACCTTGACTATAACAAATGACTATTGAACTACTGAACTAATGAACCAAACGACCAACCATATCCTCATGATCCGCCCCGTTGATTTTAAATTCAATGAGCAAACGGCCGGAAATAATAAGTTTCAAATTGCATCTACTGAAACCAATGTACAAACAGAAGCCTTAAAAGAGTTTGATGCCTTCGTTGGTTTATTAAGAAAAAATAATGTTGATGTAACGGTTGTAGACGATACTTTACAACCTGAAACACCTGATTCTATTTTCCCGAATAATTGGGTCTCTTTTCATGATGATGGCTCAGTATATCTTTATCCTATGTTTTCTGAAAACCGCCGGTTAGAGCGCAGAAAAGAAATACTGGATGGGCTGAAAGAAACTTTCGAAGTTAACCACGTCAGCGATTTAAGCTTTTACGAACAACAACATGCGTTTTTAGAAGGTACCGGAAGCATGGTATTAGACCGTACCAACAAAATTGCTTATGCCTGCTTAAGTGTGCGCACCGATGAAGAAGTGCTGAACAACTTTTGCATGCTCACCGGATATGAATCAGTGGCCTTTCAAGCGGTAGACGGATCGAATTTCCCGATTTACCATACCAATGTGATGATGTGCATTGGCGATCGTTTTGCTGTAATCTGCCTGGATTCGATCAGAGATCCTGAGGAGAAATTAAATGTAACCATCAGTTTAAAAGGTAGTGGAAAAGAAATTATCGAAATCAGTCTGGAACAGATGAATAAATTTGCAGGCAATATGTTACAGGTTACCAATGCAGAAAACGAAAGTTTATTGGTGATGTCAGAGCAGGCTGTTTTATCCTTAACTGCCGAGCAGATTGCTGCATTAGAAGAATATAGCAGAATCATTTATGCTCCACTTTACACGATCGAAAAAAATGGAGGCGGCAGTGCAAGATGCATGCTGGCTGAGATACATTTGCCAGTTAAGGAATAACATATTGCATATCTTTTTTAATGGAATCAGATTTAGCAGAAAAAGAATTGCGATTAGCAACATTTATGAGTGAAATCTCAGAAAATTGCTATTCTGCAGGTTGGATGCAGAATTTAGAATATGCTTTATGGCATGCGGTAATAAATGGGGAAAGGAAATATGGACAATCCTACATCACCGAAGATGACATCTCCACATTGGTTAAGCTTTCAACAGATGCAAATGCTTGGAAAATATTTGATAATGAAAAAGAGGAAACGGCTTTGAGTTTAAAAGAATGGACAGAAAAGTTTAAAAATGATCTGGAGAAAAACAAAGAAATTATAGAAGGTTGATAAAACTATTGTTCGGTAATCCGCCAACCATGTGGTTATCTGTCCTCGCCGTGGTTCGTGTCTCCACGAACCATTGTATTTTTTGCCACGGAAGCTCGTAGCGCACGGAAAAGCCCATCTAACAAATGTGCACTCGCAATTAAACCCTCAATAGCACCACCACCCTAGCTACATAAACCTGATCGGAATGAACACGAGTGCAACGAAGTAAAATGAAGAGCAGGACTAACCCCAACCTATAAAAACTGGAACCCGCTTTCCAAACGATCAGCAAACATTATTTCTCGGCCATGTCTTCGTATTCCACTAACCATTTTTATTTTGCCACGGAAGCTCGGAGCGCACGGAAAACCTGCCTGATAAATGTACACTCGCTATTAAACCCTCAATAGCACCACCACCCTAGCTACATAAACCTGATCGGAATGAACACGAGTGCAACGAAGTAAAATGAAGAGCAGGGTTGCCGGAACCGATAGCAACAGTAAACTGCTTTCCAAATGATCAGTAAACAGGCTCTCTCTAATGCCGACGAAATTACAATCAATATTTACTTCTCCCCTTTTACAATCATCTATTCCGATTAGTTTTATTACTTTCGCCAAAAATCCAGTATCCATATGTCTTTAGTACAAGAATTACAAACCCGCTCGGGCAATAAATGCGAATTATGCACCGCTGAAACTAACTTATCAGTATATGAAGTGCCGCCAACAAGCAATGCCAACGGCGATAACAGTATTTTAGTTTGTAAAACCTGCTTAGATCAGATTGAAAAAACGGAACAGCTTGCACCAAGCCATTGGAAAATATTAACGGAAACCATGTGGTCGGAATTTGCCCCGGTACAGGTTGTTGCCTGGAGAATGCTGAGCAGGTTAAGAAATGAAGGCTGGGCAGCAGATAGTCTGGATATTTTATACCTTGAAGATGAAACTTTGGAGTGGGCTAAAAAAACCGGCGACCATGAGCAAGATGGAACTGTAGAATTTCATCAGGACAGCAATGGCACGCGTTTATTTGAAGGCGATACCGTGGTTTTGGTTAAAACATTGGATGTTAAAGGCTCGACGCTGAGCGCTAAACTTGGTACTGTAGTTAAAAACATTAGATTAGTTCATGACAATACCGAACAAATTGAAGGTAAGGTTGAAGGACAAACTATTGTAATTTTAACCAAATACCTCCGTAAAGGATAACACGCTATTTGATGATTGATTAGCCAACTCGCTACCAATCCCTAAATAGCAGCACCTTCCTTGCCAAGTAAACCTGATCGGAACGAACACGAGTGCAACGCGTAAAGTGGAGAGCAGGGCCAAGCCGAACCTATAACAACAGGAACCTGCTTTCCAAACCTTAACTTAAAAACATCATTACACACTGTTTTACAGGTCATTAACGAAATAAAACCACCCACTTTTTATTCAAAAAAATTTGTCGGCAATTTTCCTCGCCGTGGTTCGTGTCTCCACGAACCATAGTATTTTTGCCACGGAGGCTCGGAGCACGCGGAAAATCCATCTGACAGATGCATTAGCTATCAAACCCTAAATAGCAGCCCCGTCCTTGCCAACTTAAACCTGAACGGAGCGAACACGAATGCAACGAGTAAAGTGGAGAGCAGGAATAACCCAAAACTATAATAGCACGAACCTGCTTTCCAAATTATTTAATTAAACATTATTCTTATTTCGTCTTTTAAACAATTTATCGGAAAGTCTTAGCGAGACGCTAAGACCAGATAGGACGCTAAGACTATATGGTAATCAGGCTAAGCGTTTCCTTACAGTAAAAATATTTTCAATACCGTTTAATTCTCGATTTAAAATTACATTTTTGCAAAAATTATTTAAAAGTAAATGCAGAGTTACTCAGAATTTCTTGATCTAAGTGTTGGTTTCCCTCAGGAGGGTTTCGATGTTATAGATGATGAATTATATTTTCAGGATTTAAACCTGATGGAAATGATCGAAACTTACGGTACTCCCCTACGTTTCACGTACTTACCAATGGTGAGTAAGAAGATCCAGCAGGCGAAGATTCTTTTCCAAACCGCTATTTTAAAGAACAATTACCGTGGCGATTATAAATATTGCTACTGTACAAAAAGCTCGCATTTTAAGCATATTGTAGAAGAAGCTTTAAAAAACAATATCCACCTGGAAACTTCTTCGGCTTTTGATATGCCAATGGTTGATGCGCTGGAGAAAAAAGGTGTGTTAACGAAAGATACCACCATCATCTGTAACGGCTTTAAAACCTACCAGTACAAACAATATATCATTGATATGTTGCATGATGGTTATACCAATATTATCCCTGTTTTAGACAACAAAGAAGAGTTTAATCTTTTTGATGATGAGGTTGATATTGATACACCTTGTAACTTAGGTATCCGTATTGCAGCTGAGGAGCAGCCAGATTCGCAGTTCTATACTTCGCGTTTAGGGGTGCGTATGGAAGACATTATTGATTTCTACAACAATAAAATCGTTCACAACCCTAATTTCAGGGTTAAATTATTACACTTTTTTATTAACTCCGGTATTACCGATTCGCCATATTATTGGAACGAGTTAGAGAAATACGTAACGCTGTATTGTAAATTCAAAAAAATCAATCCTGATTTAGACACCCTTGATATTGGTGGTGGTATGCCATTTAAAGATTCGTTGGTTTTCGATTTCGATTACGAATACATGGTAAACGAAATTGTGAAAAGGATTAAAGAAATCTGTGCCATCCATGATGTAATGGAACCTGATATTATTACCGAATTTGGTAAATATACGGTTGCGGAGGCTTCTGGTATTTTATATAAAGTATTGGGGCGTAAACAACAGAATGATCGTGAGCGTTGGTTAATGCTGGATGGTTCTTTCATTACCAATTTACCTGATGTTTGGGCATTAAATCAAAAATACATCTTATTGCCGATTAACAACTGGGATGCTGAATATGAGCGGGTTAACTTAGGTGGTATTACCTGCGATGGGCAGGATTATTATAACCAGGAGGCACACATGAACAGTGTGTTTATGCCGAAAACACGTAAAGTGCAGTATTTAGGTTTCTTCCACACTGGTGCTTACCAGGAAGTATTGAGCGGTTATGGTGGTATCCACCACTGTTTATTGCCAAGCCCGAAACATGTTTTGATCCGCAGAAACCGTGATGAAAGTTTCAATTTCGAAGTTTTTGGAGAAGAACAGAATAGTAAGCAGGTATTGAAGATTCTGGGTTACTAATTCAGTTTACAGTTGGGAATTTTGTGAGTACAAAAACAAAATTTCATTAAAATACACATATACCTCAGTTTTTTTTACTGAGGTATTTTTTTTATATTTGAGTATGGCACATGAACAAATTAAGTTATTCGATCGGATCATTGCTACAGATGGTTTGATGGGAGGAAGACCTACAATACGTGGGTTGAGATTTCCAGTTTCTGATGTACTTGAATTATTAGCAAGCGGCATGAGTGAGGAACAAATTCTTGAGGAACACCCCATCCTAGAAAAGGAAGATATTAGGGCCGTTCTCTTATATAGCGCGCAAAAAATAAATGAGGACTTAATGTATGAATAATTGGGAAATTTGGACCGACACCAATATATCCCCTATAATTGCCAAATGGCTTTCAGAATACACAAATTTTAAAACAAAATCTTCTTTCAGTCTAAATTTACATTCAGTAGATGACTTGACCATTTTTAGAATGGCTCAAATTAAAAAGAACGTCATAATTGTTTCTAAGGATTCAGATTTCAAAGAATTAATCGATTGGTTTGGTGCTCCTCCAAAACTTATTCTTATTAAATTCGGGAATTGTTCAAATAAACTATTTTGGCAAAAATTAGAACCAAAGATTAACTCAGCATTAGAAGTTCTTTTAAATAAAAAAGAGGAAGTTAATGTAATTAGTATCACATAACATATATTAAAAATGCAATTCGGTAAAGTAGAAGACCCAACCATAATAGATTATACCCTTCCTGCTGATGCTCCTGAAACAGCAGCAATTTTAGCAGCAAATAAACCTAAACAATCTTTCCAGGCATACGTAGGTTGCGCCAAATGGAATAAGGCAGATTTAAAGGGCTTTTATCCAAAAGGAACTAAGGATGAATTGACTTACTATTCTACTCAATTTAATTCTATTGAGCTGAATGCCACATTTTATGGTATGCCAAGCCGTGAACAGGTAATCACCTGGACACAAAAAACACCTGCAGATTTTAAGTTTTTTCCAAAACTGACCAATACCATCAGTCATTTTAAAAGATTGATCAACGTTAAAGAACCTGTAGAACAGTATTGTGATGCCATCAGTAATTTTGAAGATAAATTAGGAATGGCCTTTCTTCAATTGCACGATAACTTTAAACCTAAAGATTTCGAAAGATTAAAAATCGTAATCAACGAATTCCCAAAAGTAATCCCTTTGGGTGTTGAAGTGAGAAATGAAGAATGGTTTTCAAATCCGGCCATAACCAACGAATTTGCACAATTATTTCAGGAAAATGGTGTAGCCAATATTATTGTTGATACTGCAGGGAGAAGAGATATGCTGCATATGCGTTTAACTTCGCCCACCGCCTTTGTACGTTTTGTTGGCGCAAACGATGACGACATAGATAAAAAACGCTTAGACGATTGGATTGAAAGAATTGTGAGCTGGAAGGCGCAAGGTTTACAAAACTTATATTTCTTTGTTCACCAGAATGTAGAACTTTCCTCTCCGTTATTTTCCGCCTATTTTACAGAGAAACTGAATAAAGCTGTAGGAACTGATTTAAAAATCCCGGTAATGGCTAATCAGGCTTCGCCTTCGTTGTTTTAGTCGATAAGAAACCTATCAGGTTTTAAAAACCTGATAGGTTTAAATTTATTTTCTTCTATAAACCGTTTCAGTAGCTTTAGCTTCTTCCCCTTCCGGCGAAATATTATAAGCCGTTAATACGATTTCATTTTCATTAATTTTTTCGAGCGCTGTTCTCCAGCCCCAAAGCTGCTCGCCATATTCCGGATTGCCATATTCGCCAAAAACAGAAAAACCTTTTGTTGTAGCCTCACCGCTCGAAAGCATAATCTGTGTACCCATGTGAAAACTATCGACCCAGCTTGTCGTAAATCTTTGGTAAGGAATATCGAAACCGACGATCATTTTGCCTTCAAAAGCTTTTCCTTCTAAACTTCCTAGGTAATCAATAGAAATAAAACGGTTGCCTAAAATAGAAGTAATTTTTGCTTCAGCTGGAGATTCATCTGCCAGCACATCCTTTTCGAACCAGGTTTTGGTTATCCCATTCCAGATGCCTATTAAACTTTGAAGCTGTTGGTGAGCGCCATCTGCTAAAGATTGCTCAAATTTACTTTTCGCCATAATCCAAACTTATAAAATTTAAGTTGTAATGTTTAATTGTTTGCATAGAAGATTTTGAATTGAAAATTGTAAATTGTTAACTGAAAACTATCTATTTATGTTAAAGGCGTTAGATCTCAATCAGGTAATGGTTATCGATATTGAAACTGTACCTCAATATCCATCTTTTCAGGATGTCCCCCCGCATTTCCAGGAACTTTGGGAGCAGAAAACACATTACCAGCGAAGTTCAGACCAAACTGCTGAGGAATTTTATGAAAAAGCAGGCATTATGGCCGAATTTGGCAAGATAATCTGCATTAGCATGGGGATTTTTAATGTTCAGGGCAAATCATGCTCTTTACGCATTAAATCTATTTTTGGCCATGATGAAAAAGAAATGCTGCTACAGTTTTCCGCTTTATTGAGTAAACAAATGCCCACCTTAATGTTCTGTGCACACAATGGAAAAGAATTCGATTTCCCGTATATCTGCCGCAGATTATTGGTTAATGGCATAGAAATTCCTGCTCAACTTCAGCTTTCGGGTAAAAAACCTTGGGAAATAAACCATATTGATACGATGGAACTCTGGAAATTCGGCGATTACAAACATTTTACTTCCTTAAACCTCTTGGCCGCTATTTTAGATATTCCTACACCTAAAGATGATATCAACGGCGCGCAGGTAAGGCAGGTTTATTACGAAGAAAAAAATCTCGATAGAATTGTCACCTATTGCCAGAAAGATGTAATTACTACCGCTCAGGTACTGTTAAAATTTAAAGGTATGGATATAATTCCGGCAGAAAACATTACAATTGTATCCTAATGTTAAACGTTGAGCATTTAAATATCGATTTTTATAACCAGGACGAGAAAACCTGGTTTAAAGCTGTAAAACAGATCAGTTTTAATGTAAAAAAAGGAACCGTTTTGGGTATTGTGGGCGAATCCGGTTCTGGAAAATCGGTTACCTCCTTCTCCATTATGCGCTTGCATGACGAGCGTGCGGCAAAAATTACCGGAGAAATAGATTTTGAAGACATTAGCCTGCTCAATCTCAGCTCAAACGAAATCCGACAGATCAGGGGAAATCAGATCTCAATGATTTTTCAGGAACCAATGACTTCGCTCAACCCTGTTTTTACCTGCGGATACCAAGTAGCAGAAGCCATTATGTTGCATCGAAGGGTGGATAAAGCGGAAGCCAAAAAACATACCATTGCATTGTTTAATGAAGTGCAATTACCCCGACCAGAAAAAATATTTGATAGTTATCCACATCAAATATCAGGTGGACAAAAGCAAAGGGTAATGATTGCCATGGCCTTAAGCTGCGATCCGAAACTGTTAATAGCCGATGAACCCACAACGGCATTAGATGTAACTGTTCAAAAAACAATTTTACAGCTCCTGTTAAAACTAAAACAGGAACGGAATATGGCGATGATCTTTATCTCGCACGATTTAGGCGTGGTAAATGAAATTGCCGACGAAGTCGCCGTAATGTACAAAGGCGAAATTGTAGAGCAAGGCCCTGCAAAATCTATTTTCGAAAATCCCCAGCATCCGTACACCAAAGGTTTGCTTGCCTGTCGCCCCTCACCTGGCCTACAATTAAAAAAATTACCGGTGGTGGCCGATTTCCTTACCGGAAAAATTGAAGATGCTTCAGCACATTTACAGGCTTCAAACCAGCTAACAACAGCAGAAATAGCTGCCCGGAGAGCGAAACTTTATACACAGAAACCTTTACTTCAAATTAAAGATCTGTGTACCTGGTACCCCATTCACAATGGCCTTTTCGGCAAAACGACTGATTACGTTAAAGCTGTTGACAAGTTGAATTTTGAGGTTTTTCCTGGTGAAACTTTAGGTCTGGTTGGCGAATCGGGTTGTGGCAAAACCACGCTCGGTCGTACCATTTTACGGCTGATACAGCCCACTTCTGGTGAAATCATTTTTAACGAGGAAAACATTACACACATCGGCAAAACGGCCTTACGGAAGCTAAGGAAAGATATTCAAATTATTTTTCAGGATCCTTACGCTTCATTAAACCCTAAATTAAGTATCGGTCAATCGATTTTAGAGCCCTTACAGGTGCATAAATTATACCGTAACGATAGCGAGCGTAAACAAAAAGTACTCGAATTGCTTGATAAAGTAGGCTTAAAAGAAGCGCATTTTAACCGGTATCCGCATGAATTCAGTGGCGGACAGAGGCAACGTGTGGTTATTGCCAGGGCTTTGGCTTTGCAGCCTAAATTTATCATTTGTGATGAATCGGTATCTGCTTTAGATGTTTCCGTGCAGGCGCAGGTTTTAAACCTTATTAAAGACCTTCAACGCGAATTCGGACTCACTTATATCTTTATTTCGCATGATCTGGCGGTTGTAAAACATATTTCAGACCGTATTTTAGTGATGAACAAAGGAAAAATTGAAGAAGAAGGTTTTCCAGAGCAGATATTTTATGCGCCAAAAGCAGCTTATACACAAAAACTGATCGAGGCCATTCCAGGACACCAATAATAAAAAATGCTTAAATATCTTTCAATTGCTTTTACACTGATTTTTCTTTCTTCGAACATTTATTCACAAAAAGTAGAAGTCATTCAGTCGACTACTATTTTTAAAAAGGCGCCATTCGAGGCCTGTCATGCCTCAACCCTGGTTGATTTAGGTAAAGGAAAAATAATGGCCGCCTGGTTTGGCGGCAAACATGAAGGCAGTAAAGATGTAGTAATTTGGTCATCAATAAAAACAGGCACACAATGGAGTTTACCAGTCGAAATCGCAAACGGGATAATAAACGACACCAGCAGATTTGCCTGCTGGAATCCTGTTCTTTTTAAAACAAAAAACGGCATTTTATTTTTACATTATAAAGTCGGTGCAAATCCAAGAACCTGGTGGGCAGAATATAAAACATCTGTTAACAATGGCAAAACATGGTCTAAAGCGGAGAAATTGCCTAAAGATTTCTTAGGGCCAATCAAAAACAAACCGATTCAATTACCAAATGGAACGATTCTCTATCCCTCAAGTACAGAGAGTTTAGATGAAAAAACATGGGCCATCCACATTGAAAAATCAAATGGAAAAGGTAAAAACTGGAAAAAAATCAATATCAACTGCGATACTTTTGGTGTAATCCAACCTTCTATATTAACCTATCCAAACGGCAGGTTACAGTTATTATGCAGAAGCAGGCAGAATGTGATTGTAGAAAGCTGGTCGGAAAATAATGGCGAAACCTGGTCAAAACTTAAGGCTACCCAATTACCAAATCCAAATTCTGGTAGCGATGCGGTAACCCTGAAAGATGGCCGGCAATTACTTGTTTACAATCCGTTAACAGCAGGCAAAAACTGGTGGGAAGGCAGATCAGTATTAAAACTGGCCATATCAACCGATGGAGAAAACTGGCAGGATATTTACACACTCGAAAGCCATAGCAAAGGCGAATATAGCTATCCGGCCATTACTCAGGATAAAAATGGCAACATCCATTTGAGTTATACCGCAGAGCGGAAGAAAATTACTTACTTGGAGATCAGGTTAGTCCGTAGTCCGTAGTCCGTAGTCCGTAGTCCGTAAGGTGGAATGAAGGTTAGAAATAAGGTTTAATCTTGAATATTATTTATTTTATTCGTGGTTAATCGTAGATAGTCAACAGCAATTTTCTCTAACCCATCTTGGCCTATCAACTATGAGCTATTAACAACCAGCAGGTAGCCGATTTGCTTTACCAATGAACCAATGGCCGATGAACCAATGAACTAAAATCATCATGCCTTTTACATATTGTGCCCTATATTTTCCATCCTGCGCATCTTTTCTGTATCTTCGGTAAATTCAGTTTAGCATATGGCAAAGAAAAAATCGGCAAATATAAAATTAGTTCTGAATCAATTGGTTAGTGATGTTTTTGAAAAAAACAATAATCAGCTGCTTAATTATAAGCAGGTTTCGGCCAAATTAAATTTGAACGATCAAGAATCAAGAGAAACCATTCTCGAGATCTTAAAAGAAGGGAAAAGTACAGGGATTTTCTTAGAACCAGAAAAAGGTAAATTTAAACTTAAAGAACTGCAGAACTTTATTATCGGTACGGTTGATATGACTGCCGATGGTTCAGCGTATATTGTTCCGGAAGATGAATTTGAGAAAGATGTTTTTGTAGCTCCACGAAAACTCAAAAATGCATTGCACGGCGATACCGTAAAGGCTTATGTTTTTGCGAAGAAAAGCGGCCGTAAAAATGATGGCGAAGTTGTCGAAATTATTAAAAGAGCAAAATCAGATTTTACAGGTGTAATCAAGATATCAGATCGTTTTGCATTTGTAATTGCAGATGATAAAAAAATGATGCACGATATTTTTGTGCCTCTGGCCGATACCCACGAAGCCAAAAACGGTCAGCGTGTATTGGTAACCCTATCAGATTGGCCTGAAAGTGCAAAAAATCCAATCGGGATTGTTAAACATGTACTGGGTAACCAGGGCGAGAACAATACCGAAATGAATGCTATTTTAGCACAGTACGGTTTTCCTTTAGAGTTTCCACCTCAGGTAGAGCGCGAAGCCAATGCCATTCCTGAAGAAATTCCTGCAGCAGAAATTGCCAAAAGAAAAGATTTTAGAAAAGTATTAACCTTTACCATAGATCCGGCAGATGCGAAAGATTTCGATGATGCCATCTCTTATCAAAAACTCCCTAACGGAAACCACGAAATTGGTGTGCATATTGCTGATGTTTCGCATTATGTAATTCAGGGAACTGATTTAGATAAAGAAGCTTACAGCCGCGCCACTTCGGTTTATCTGGTAGACCGTGTAATTCCGATGCTGCCAGAGCGCTTGAGTAATGGTGTATGTTCATTACGTCCACATGAAGATAAATTGTGTTTTGCAGCTGTTTTCGAACTGGACGAGCAGGCCAATATTCAATCTGAATGGTATGGTAGAACGGTAATCCACTCCGACAGAAGATTTAGTTATGAGGAAGCGCAGGAAGTAATCGAAAATAAAGAAGGTGATTATGCACACGAAATATTGAAACTAAATGAGTTGGCTTATATTCTGCGCGACCGTAAATTTAAAAACGGAGCCATCAGTTTCGAAAGTACAGAAGTTAAATTCAAACTGGATGAAGCTGGCAAACCAATTGGTGTTTATGTAAAGGAGCGTAAAGATGCCCATAAACTGATTGAAGATTACATGCTTTTGGCCAACCGTAAAGTTGCCGAGTTTATAGCCAAGAAGACTAAAGGAAAAGACAAACTGACCTTTGTTTATCGTGTGCATGATTCGCCAAATATGGAAACCCTGAATACTTTCGCAACCTTTGCTTCACGTTTCGGTTATAAAATCAATACCAAATCGGATAAAGAAATTGCCAAATCACTAAACAATTTAATGGCAGATGTAGAAGGCAAAAAAGAGCAGAATATTCTAACTTCGCTGGCCATCAGATCAATGGCAAAAGCGATTTATTCGACTAAAAAAACCAGTCATTATGGTTTGGCTTTTGAATATTACACACACTTTACTTCCCCTATCCGCCGTTATCCGGATGTGATGGCGCACAGGCTTTTACAAACTTATTTAGATGGCGGAAAATCGGCAGACATGGAATTTTACGAAGTGGCCTCTGTACATTCTTCGGCAATGGAGAAAAGAGCTGCAGATGCCGAACGTGCATCCATTAAATACAAACAGGCCGAATACTTAGAAAATAATATCGGTACGGAGTACAAAGGGATTATTTCGGGTGTTACCGAATGGGGCATGTATGTAGAGATTGAAGAGAATAAATGTGAAGGCATGATTCGTTTAAGGGACATATCAGACGATTTTTATGTGCTTGATGAGAAAAACTACTGTATTGTAGGGCAACGCAAAAAGAAAAAATACCAGTTGGGTGATGAAGTGATGATCAGGGTGAAAAAAGTAGATCTTTCTAAACGTCAAATCGATTTCACCTTAATTCCAGATTAAAAATTTAAAATTGTGCCTTAAACACAGTGTTTACGCAATAATTACAATGCATACTACAGAAGAATTACAACAAATTTTAGATACTGCAATACAAAATTTAAAGTTTCCGGATCACCCTAAACAGCTTTACGATCCGATTACTTATATCATTAATCTGGGTGGAAAACGGGTAAGACCACTATTGGTTTTAATGGCGACAGAGTTGTTTGGTGAAAATGCAAACGAATCTATCCACGCCGCTATGGCCATTGAGATTTTCCATAATTTTACGCTTGTTCATGACGATATTATGGACAATGCGCCACTCCGTAGAGGGAAAGCCACCGTCCACGAAAAATGGAGTACCAATATTGCCATTTTAAGTGGTGATGTAATGATGGTGGAAGCAAATAAAAACCTTGCAAAAGTTAATCCAGCCTTTCTAGGTCCGGTGTTGAATGCCTTTAATGCAACTGCTCAAGGCGTTTGCGAAGGGCAGCAATTGGATATGGAATTTGAAGGCCGTGATGATGTGAGCATTGAAGAATACATCAACATGATCAGGTTAAAAACGGCAGTGCTTTTGGGCGGCGCCTTAAAACTTGGAGCCATTATCGCTGGTGCCTCAGAAAAAGATGCAGACTTAATTTATCAATTTGGCGAAAATATCGGCATTGCTTTTCAGCTACAAGATGATATTTTAGACGTTTATGCTGATCCTGAAAAATTCGGAAAACAGGTTGGTGGCGATATTATAGCCAATAAAAAAACCTTTCTGCTATTAAAAGCCTTTGAACTTGCTGACGGAGAAACCAGGGCATCATTAGATACCTGGACAGGCTACAAAGAATTTAATGTGCAGGAAAAAGTAGATACAGTACGCCAGGTATACGATATTTTGGATATTCAGGATATTGCTAAAGAAAGCATGAACAATTACCTCAACAAAGCCTTAGCGGTATTTGCCCAGATTAATGTGAGCAATGAGCGCAAAGCGAATCTTTTAACGCTTACCGATCAGTTAATGGCCAGGGAGTATTAGTTAAAAAGAGTTGTCAACTTTTATAGGCAAACGGCCTGAGAGTTGACAACTCTATATTTCCTCTACTTGTCAGTCTGAGCCTCAGATAAATCGGGACAGGTAGTCGAAGACTCTTTTATGTTTAAATCAAAAAGATTGTCCTTCGACAAGCTCAGGATGACATGTCTTTCATTTAAACACTCAAAATTTCTATATCTTAGGTCTTTACCAACTTATACTTGATCCAAAAATCAGAAGATTTGGCTGCTGATTCTCCGCCTTCCGGTGGTCGTTGAGCTCCTCCGCCCATTCTTCCACCACCCCCCATACCGCCACGACCGCCACCACCCATACCTCCCATTCCACCTCTACCACCCGATCTGCCTTTACCTCCGCTTTCACCTTCGGGTCTAGCTTCTCTTTTAAAACGAGATTTATTTGGCTCATTAATTTTGATATTGTACACCAATGGCTTGTTAAAGTCTAACTCTACCTGTAATTGCGTTAATGGAATGCTTAATTCGTAAATAAGATCTCTATTCGGGTGAATGCTCATTCCGGTTTCAATACCGTCCTGATTCATCGCTGGCAGCTCACCATCAGCAATATTTTTAAAGCCAGAAACTCGAATGCTTTTATTCATCGCTAAGGGATCTTGTGTGGCCCCATCTGGCGATAAAGGAGTATGTTCACGGTGCTCCTCTCCTTCTTTTGGCATTGGCGGTTTTTCCATTAAAGGAAAGGTTAACTTAATACCATCTTTTTTCTTGCTTTCAGTATTGATATTCAATGTAATTCCTCCTCTTAGTACACTAAAAGTAGTTTGTGGATCTAACGATTCGATAATGATGTACAGGTTTTTGTCGTCGTTGGCCAGCGCAAAGGCCAGTTTGGTGGCATCGTTGTATTGGTTAAGCGGTTCGTTCCATTCGTTCGATATACCATCGGCCTTAAATGGTTTCACCATACGGATATTCTCTTCTACCTCTTGTGCTTTAACCGAAAAGCCGACTAACATAATACAAAAAACAGATAAACTGAGTATTTTAAAATTCATCGCAAATAATTAAATAATGATGTACGAATGTATTGCGATGAATTGTTAAATTTTGTTATTTAACAGGCTTTAACATTAGTTGAGTTTAGCGTAGGACGTTTTGGGTTTGGAGTCGATTAATCGGTCTACTCAATGTATCACCCTAAAGGGTAATTTATTGTAAAAAAATCAATATTAATGACAGCAGAGAAAAGATTAACCACCAAGTCACAAAGAACACAAAGTTTAGTGCCTTTATGATATAGCAGCCAAAAAACTGAACCATATAAGAGACACATAAGTTACATATAAGCTCAATGCCCTATATGTTCTTGCATTCCTTATATGGTGAAAACTATAATAGAAGTAAGCCCCTGAAACAAGTAAAGGGTGACGGACCGAGAGCGTGACCGTCATCCGATAGCTATCGAGTGCGAGAAGGCTTTTTCAGCCGACGAAGTAATCTTAACGCGATCGCTAGTAGCGATAGTTGTAAGATTGCTTTGTTCCTCGCAATGATGGCTTTTCTATTGGAGCCTATCAATGGTAGCGGAGTTGAAGAGCAATTAACCAGTCTGGGGTTTAGCCCCAATTAACCGATTTGACCAATGAACTAGTGACTAATGAACCAGTGTGAACCATATAAAAACAAAAAAGTCCCGATTTGCATCGGGACTTTCCTTTATAACTTTGTTACTAATTATTCTGCAGGTGCAGCTTCTTCAGTAGTTTCGTCTTTTTTAGCTGCTTTTTTTGCAGGTGCTTTTTTAGCAACTGGTGCTGCTTCAACAACCTCTTCAGCTACAACTTCTTTTTTCGCAACCGCTTTTTTAGCAGCTGGTGCTTTAGCTACTGCTGCTTCAATTTCAGCTTCAGTAATAGGAAGGATAGAAACATAAGATTTGTTATCTTGTTTCTTTCTGAAAATTACAGTACCATCAACTAAAGCAAATAAAGTGTGGTCTCTACCAATACCAACACCTTTATCAGGGTGGTGTTTTGTTCCACGTTGACGTACTAAAATGTTTCCAGCGATAGCTAATTGCCCACCGAAAATTTTAATACCTAAACGCTTACTATGCGATTCACGTCCGTTTTTCGAACTACCGGCTCCTTTTTTGTGTGCCATGATTTTATATTTTGTAACTCGCTAAAAAGCGAATTATTGGGTTAACAATTAATTATAGAGTGATGTCAGAGATCTGAATCTTAGTGAAAAACTGGCGGTGACCATTTTTCTTTTTGTAACCTTTTCTACGTTTTTTGTGGAAAATAATTACTTTATCACCTTTTAAATGAGATACGATCTTAGCTGAAACTTTAGCACCTTTAACTGCAGGAGCACCTACAGTAATTGCACCACCGTTGTCAACCAACAATACATTATCAAATTCAATACTAGCGCCTTCATCTCCTTGTAATCTGTGTACAAAAAGGTGCTGGTCTTTAGCAACTTTAAATTGCTGCCCTGCTATATTTACTATTGCGTACATTGTTTAAATATTAGTTTTTTAATTTTTATTTAACGAGGTGCAAATATAGAACAAATTCAATTAACACACAAATACATATCGAAAATATTTTTCACTAAAATCATACGGCATCAGGATTCGGAGGATTTTAGGATTTCGAGATCGATTTGACCACTAATTTAATTGCATTTTTCGAAAATCATGGCTTAATAATTATTGGGCTAAGCCAGCTTTGCTGTCTATTTAAGCAAACACTTATTATTGGAGCGCAAGGTCAGTGCAAAATATTAAGTTTCTTCCCGTTTTACGCTTATACGCTTCGCTTCCTCGTACCTCGTTGCTGCAGGGTAACGCTTCAACCGGGGCTAGAGAATTAGGACTGCATTTCATTTTTATGGTTGCAGGGTGCACAAACCCTTGTTCCTAAACCTGATTGGAGCGGACACGAAGTGCAACGGAGTAAAGCGAGCAGGACTGAAGCCTGCCAAGAACCACAAGCCGCCCATTTCTAAATCGTAATTAAATACTTGCGAGCATACTATTGGGTTTCGGTCGGTGATACACCAACCGATAGATCTATATCTCCGCAGCTGAAGCGTCTACTTAATTCTTTTCGTTAAAAAATGTTAAAGCATTTTCATAACTACGAATTATTCGTAGTTTTACGAAAATTAAATAGACAACTAAAAACCAATCCCATGAAACCAACCTTAATTATCTGTTTAGCAACAGTACTAAGCTTTTCAGTAAAAGCCCAAAGCCCTGATAAGGCCCTGGCCAGAGTAAGATATACTCTTACGCACATTACGGATACTACCCAAAGGGATAAGCCCCGCACTGAAAATATGTTACTCGTAACCGGAAAAAATGCTTCTGTTTATACCAGTTACGATAAGCTGAACCAAGCGTTAAATACCCAGAAGCAGATTCAGGAGCAGATGAAAAATCAAACAGGCAACTCCAATATCAAAATCGAGGTGAAAAGTGAAATGAAAGTTCCATTAACACAGGAAGATTATTTCTTTTTTGCCAACGAACATAAAATGATTACCAAAGAGCGCTTATTTAACAATTACCTTATTGAAGAAACTGCTCCACAAATTGACTGGAAGATTTTAAAAGATACCATGAGTTTTTCAGGGATACCATGCCAGAAAGCGACCGCAACCTTTAAAGGTAGGAAATGGGTCGCCTGGTTTGCCACAGAAATGCCTTTTCAGAGCGGCCCATGGAAATTAAATGGATTGCCAGGCTTGATTATAGACGCCTATGATGAAAAAAAAGAAGTAAAATTTACATTCGCTGGTCTTGAAAACGTAAAAGATGATGCCACTCAAGGAAATTCAGGTGATGATATTAAAATTGCGTCGCCAAACGGTGGTGTTGGGGTGGTAAAAATGGTGGGAATAGATGTAAGCACCTCTTACCTTGGACCGGAGATTAAATTACCTGCAGACGCCATCAAAACGACCAGAAAAGAATTAGATAAACTTAAAGCGGCAAGAGATAAAGATCCTCAAGGCTTTATGCAGGCACAAATGGCGGCGAGTGGTATGCAAGGTTCATTTAAGACCAATAACGCTCCCCGTCCGGCTGGAGGCGCAGGCATTACAAAACCTGAAATCAACAACCCAATCGAAATTCCGGAGAAAAAATGAGAAAATGCGCTATAATGCTGGTGCTCCTGTTTGCTGTTTTTTCGGCGCTGGCACAAAAACCGATCAAAGGGATGGTTAAGGATAGCAATGGAAAAGCGATTGAATCTGTTAATGTCAGTTTAAAAGATCCTGAGGGGAATATAATCAATTTCACCAGGACCAACCGCAATGGCGAGTTTAGTATTCCAATAAAAAATGACCAGATTACCGGCTATAAAATAGAAGCCTCGAGCATTGGTTATAAAAAACTGAGCACGGTTGTGGCCGATGTAAACAAAAGTTATGATCTGGTTCTGCAAAACAGCGAAACCGCATTAGAAACAGTTACCGTAAAAAACCGGCCATCTTTAAAGGCAAATGGCGATACCTTAAATTACAGACCATCTGATTTTGCAGATAAGCAGGATAGAAGTATCGGCGATGTACTTAAAAAAATGCCTGGTATCGAGGTTGCTGAAAATGGAAAGATCAGCTATAACGGAAAAGCCATTTCTAACCTCTATGTAGATGGCGATAATCTTTTGGACGACAAGTATAACATTGGCACTAAAAGCATCCCACAGACCGCTGTTGATAAGGTACAGGTAATCCAGAATGATCAGCCAATTAAAATGATGCGCAAAAATAATATGAGTGATGATGTCGCGCTGAATTTGGTGATTAAAGATGATGCTAAACTTAAGGTAATGGGCGATGCCACGGTTGGTGCCGGAATGCCCGACCGCTTTGACGAAAACCTAACGGCAATGCTGTTTAATAAAAAACTAAAGTTTATTAACAATATTAAAGGCAATAACATTGGCAATGATCCGGGTATTGACCTCACCTCGCATAATTTATCGGATTATTTAAAGCGCCTCGACAACGATAAGCCGAGTGGATTGCTATCTACAGGAGCAGCCGGTGTGCCCTCTTTACCGCAAAGCAGGTATCTTTTTAATAAAGCTGGATTGATCAATCTAAACAACTTGTATAAGTTTAACCAGGATCTGCAATTAAGGGCAAACCTTTCGTACTTATATGATCAGCGCGATCAACAATACAGCAAATTTTCGGAAACCTATCTTTCTGGTCAAACCATTAGTTATTCAGAATCGCAGAACAATGCGATCAATCCGCAAAAATTAAGAACCCAATTCAACTTAAATGGGAATGCAGAAAAATATTACCTGAATAACAACTTTGTATTGGATTATGCACCTTATAAAACTTCTTCGGGTTTTGTAATCAATAATGTTGCGGCCAATCAGATACTCCGGCAGGAAACCCTCGATATTTCTAATGAATTTAATTACCGAAAAAAATTGAAGTCGGAAGATGTAATTAACCTCTACTCCTATTTAAACCGCACAACACAGCCTGAAACACTAAACATTATACCTGGGCTTAATGCCGATATTTTAAATAATGGAAATAGTTATCTGGGCTTAAACCAATACATCAAAATACCAACCTGGTACATCAATAATTATGCATCGTTCGCTTTTGTAAAAAACAATTTCGTACAAACCTATAAGGCAGGTTTTAATGTACAGCAGCAACAGCTCAACTCTGAACTTTACCGTACACAAAACAACCAGCAAACAGAACTGGTTTCGGGCAATGCGGTAAATGACCTCGATTGGCTTAAAACAAAGTTCTATACTGAGGCAAACTACGATTTTACAAATGATAAAATAAAAGCAGGGCTGAGTTTACCCTTGAGTTACAACCAGATCAATTACAGTGATGAGGTAAATCAACTGGACAAAAGCCTGCACAAATTATTCCTAAGCCCTTCATTTAATTTTAAATATCAAACCAGTCCGGAGAATTATGTAACAGCAAATTATGCCTTCCGAAATGATCTGGGAGGAATTGACGATGTTTATCGTGGTACGGTTTTAAAAAATTATCGTTCGCTTTTCGCTAACGATGCACCGATTTCGGAATCAAAAACGCACAATGTTGGAGCTGGATTTAACTTTAGAAAAGCGATGCAGATGTTGTTTATCAATTTAACAGCTAACTACAGCAATGCCGAACTGAACACCATTTCTTCATACAGTTTAAGCAACAATATCCAACAAAGGGTTGTGCTGCCCTTGAGCAACCACGTCCGTACGCTTTCGTTTAGTGCAAATGCAAGTAAATATCTTTTCGACCTGAGAAGTACGGTAAGTGCCGGAGTAAGTTTTTCGCAAAGCAGATACGATCAATTGCAGAATAATGAACTATTTGCCTTTAACGCTCAAACAGTTTCTTATAAAGTGGGTATTGAAGCAAAACTTACCAATTTTATCAATTGGTCTTACCTTGCAAATTTCTCGGTAACCGATAATAAAGCCAAAGTTGCTAATGCGATAAAAACGAATTTCCAGCAGCTTAGGCAGCAATCTACTTTGGCCATTACCACCGTTAGAAATGTGTATTTAAATTTATCGGCCGAGCATTTATTTACGCATCAATCTACACAGCCTAATCTGAAATATCTTTTTGCAGATATGAACATCAAATACAAACTCTTAAAAATGAAAACAGATTTAGAATTTGGCGTAACCAATCTGGCCAACATCAAAAGGTTTGATGCGATTTACCTTTCAGCAAATTCACTTACCACCGGAACGTATTATATACCGGGAAGGGTGGCCATGCTGAAGGCTACTTTTAATTTTTAATAAATAGATTCGACATTTCGAGGAGGAACGACAAAGCCTTCTGAATACAATCAGATGAACAGGTCTTCGAACTTAAATCTGCGAAATCTTTTTGATCTGTGGGAAAAACAAACGATTGGCTATTCGTTTTCCCGCAGATTTAGAGGATAAACGCACATTTTTTTTCAATAGCAACTGCGCTCGAAATGACGAATGAAATGAACTAGGGCTTTGTCGTAATCTGGATCGCCTGATTATTTCTGTCAACTTTGAGATCAGAAATCTTATTTACATTCAATTTATCAAGCTCCTCTTTTGAAATTTTATTGCCATTTAAAAAATAGGTTGTGGTTTCGTTAACAATAGTTCCATTGCCCGTTACAGGTTGGTTTCCACCTTTGACATCTGAGATTTTGGCTGTCGATTTTAAAACGTAAAACATCGCGACACCGCTTTTCCTGGGCATTGGCAAATTCTCGAAATCACCGTTTTTGTCAGCTAAAACATTAATAATAACATTTTTATGGTCTGCATTTGAGGTATCAGTAAAGCTAAAATGTTGTACAAAATTTTTGCCTTTAAAAGTTCCATCCGTTTTAAAGCTCATGATCTTCACTTGCTTACCTAGACCTTTTAAAGTCTCTTCTATCGATTTTCGAGAAGAATCTGCACCGTCTACAATGCTTTTAAAAATAAAAGTCATTTTGGTGGTGGTATCGGGTGCTTTCAGCGTATCAATGATTATTCTCTTTTTAAATTTAGCTTTTAAAACTGTTTTGGGTTGTACAGCTACCTCAGCAACCTTTTCAGGCAAAACATCATTCACCATTTTGGTTAGGGGTGCTAAACTTTTCTTTACCTCCTTTTTATCGATGGTAAACGCTAAAGTAACGCAAAGCAATATAGGTAACACAAATAAATACCGGGTTAAATTTACTTTTGAAGAACGTTTCATGTTCATCATTTTAATCCGCTTTTTAAGGTCGGATAAATTAAAATTATTCACAATAGCTACCGATGGTTGTAAAGTTCCAACATCTAACAAGCTATATTGATAAGCTTTTTTATCGATTCCTTTTTTTAAAATCTTCGCATCTGTAATAAATTCAATGTTTTCTCTGACCGCTTTTTTCATCAACCAAACCCCCGGATTAAACCAGTAAAAAACGACACAGATTTCGGCCAGAATAACATCTAAAGTATGCCATTCTTCTACATGTACTTTTTCATGTTCTAGAATATTGTTTAAATCTTGTTTTTTATGCAGATGTGGGTTGATATAAATGGTCTGCCAAAAACTAAATGGGCTTACTTCATCGTTTAAAATCCTCACCTTATAATCATCTAAACGATCGGGTGAAGAATTTTTATGCATTCTATAAAGCGAAATAAACTGCACAATCAATCTTAAGGCCATCAATAAAACACCGGTATAAAAAAGCACCGTAAGTCCTTGCCAAAATACCGACACGGCATCTTGTTTTACAAATTCACTTACCTGTTGGTTAAATTGTGGAACAAAGGCAGGCACAGCTTTCTGTCCGGCAAAAAACTCGGTGAGGTTAATAAATGGATAGGCAGAAGAAAAGATGATCCCAAACAGCAGAAATATCCTGTTGATGGAGTAGAAAGTTAGCCTCCGCAACACCAGATAATAGGTTGCCGAAAACAAGATCAGCACCAGATTAATTTTCAATAAAATGATAAAGAAATGTGGCATGGCATTTACTTTTCAGGGTTCTCAATTAAATTTATAATCTCTTTAAGTTCCTCCGCACTTATTTTTTTATCCTTTGCAAAAAAAGCAACCAGTTCTTTATAAGAACTCTGGAAATAATTATTCACAAAACCACTCATAAAACGCTTTTTATATTCTATTTCCTTAACTTTTGCACTATAGCGGTTGGCATTGGCAAAACGTTCGCTCATCAGATATCCCTTGCGTTCTAAATTCTTGATGGTAGATGCCAGTGTAGTATACGGTGGTTTCGGATCAGGAAGTACATCCATAAAATCTTTAATAAAGCCCTTACCGATCTGCCAAACAGCCAGCATGGCTTCCTCTTCCTGTAATGTTAATTTTTCCATTATTACGAATATATCGTAAATATACGAAAACATCCTAAAAGGAAAAAGACTTTAACAAAACGCTAACATTTAACGCTTTATTAAAGTCTTTTTGGTTCATTGGCCATTAGTTCATTGGTCAATGGTTTAATCGGTTAACTGTCTCAAACGCCAATTTAATTTAATCGACTTGAGACTCTGGACTCCCGACTTCGGACTAACCTCACCTACTTCCCGCTTCTTTTTTCGGCTTGTAATAAGGTTTCCTGAATGATTTTTCTCATTTGAACAGCTGCATCCAGTAATTTTGGATTGCCATCAAAGTCGCCATAAATAGTTACATGTTTTGACTTTTTTTTATAATTGAAAGTGATATCATAACGCGGTACCAACCTGGATTTATCACTTTTTTTACCAATGGTATCTGGAAAATTCCAAAGGCCGATTTCATTTGCCTTTCTATGCATGTATAACACATCATTGCTCTTTAAAAAGAATTTTTTGGTAACTACTGAGTCTTTATTATTTACGTAGCGGTAAACACCAGTCTTTGAATCATATGTGTTCTCCAAAGTATCTTTTAAACCATAACTATACTGCATTGACACAAAATCATCTTTACGAAAAGGCGCATTCTGTATAATCGGTTTATAATAGATGTAACAATAAATGATCATCGGAACGATAATGGTAATGGCTAAGAATATTTTTTTTCCTCTACTTGACACTTGATGTTGAATTATTGAATGAATATTTAATTATTGAATGAGAGATTGATTGAATAATTGAGTTATTGAATGTTTGAATGAATGAATTATTGAATGAGATAATAAGACTCAGGACTCTTTAAGCTCTCCTTCCCACTTACTTACCACTGCTGTTGCAATGCTATTTCCAACAACATTAGTTGCAGAACGGCCCATATCCAATAAAGGATCGATACCAATTAGCAGCGCCAAGCCAGCTTCAGGAATATTGAAACTTGCGATTGTACCAGCAATTACCACCAATGATGCCCTTGGTACACCAGCAATCCCCTTACTGGTTAACATGAGGATTAAAAGCATAGAAATTTGCTGTTCGAAACCCAAATGAATACCATAAGCCTGTGCAATAAATAAGGAAGCAAAGGTCATGTACATCATTGATCCATCCAAATTGAATGAATAACCCAATGGCAGTACGAAACTTACAATTTTATCTTTACAGCCGAAACGCTCTAAAAGCATCATTGTTTTTGGATAAGCTGCTTCGCTACTCGCGGTACTAAAAGCCAGAAGTGCAGGCTCTTTCATATCGTTTACCAAACGGAAAATACGTTTCTTCAGCACCAAAAATCCTAAGAAAATTAATACTGCCCAGAGTATGGCTAATCCCAGATAAAATTCGCCGATAAATATGGCATAAGTATTTAATACATTCAAACCTTGTTTGGCCACAATGGCGGTCATGGCTCCGAAAACAGCCAATGGTGCAAAATTCATTACATAACCGGTCATTTTTAAGATTACATGCGCGATGGCATCGAATGCTTTGATTACGACCTGACCTAAATCGCCAATGGCAGCTGTTGCTACGCCAAAGAATAATGAGAATACAACAATCTGCAAAATTTCGTTGGTTGACATCGATTCTGCTATACTTTTTGGAAAAACGTGTGCGATAAAATCTTTCACACTCATCGATGCTTTCTGGATACCTGTATTTACCAATTGATCGGGCAATGATAATTTCATATGTCTTCCAGGTTCGAATAAGTTTACTAAAATCATACCCAATACGAGCGACATTAGCGACATGGCCAAAAACCAGCCCAATGTTTTACCACCAATTCTACCCACGGCCTTAATATCGCCTACCTTGGCTACACCAACTACTAAGGTTGTAAATACCAATGGCGCAACAATCATTTTAATCAGGCGGAGAAAGATATCGCTCAGCAGCGTAAAATACTCTAATTTTTTCTCCCTGATATCTTCGTTTTCTTTTTTGATTTTAGCATTTACTTTTCTTTCGGCCTTAAGTTGTGTATAGCCAATACTGGTGGTATCGGTCGTTTTGGCAATGCTTACCTCTATACTTTTAACTTTCGCATCGGCAGTGAGTATTTTCTGGTTATAGACATCGATTGAATTGACATTTAAAATATAGCCCAATGCAATACCCGCAATCAGCGCTAAGAAAATGAAAAGCGTGAGTTTGTTTTTTTTCATGAATATAAAAAGTTTGTGGTACTCTTAATTTGGTAAAACTACGATATTTACGGCGTGTAACAAATTTTGATAACAGCTGGTATTAAAAAATATATCAACGTCGTTGAGTTAAGCCATTCGGCAAAGCAGAAATAATTTAACAACAGATAGAAAGGATGCACATGGATGTGAAAATCCGTATTTATCTGTGTGCATCTGTAGTTAAAAACTTTTAAGTCAATAGCATCAAAAAATATATTATTTTTGGTTTCTGGTGTAACAAAAAATGTACATCATCATCTAAAACGCAACTATAAACCCCTAAATGGAACAAAAAGACAAGTTATTTAAAGAGATCTTCGATTCAAATTCCAAAAAGATATTCCATTTATGTTATGGTTATACTGGCGATACCGACGCTGCAAACGATCTTCTACAGGAAACTTTTTTAAAGGTTTGGCAAAATCTGGATAAGTTCAGAAACAAATCTTTAATTTCTACGTGGATTTATAGAATTGCCGTGAATACTTGTTTAACTTATTTAAGATCAGAAAAAAGACAGGCGAAAGACGAATTAACAGATAACATTATAGAAAATAAAATAGAGGAATTTTCAGAGAAAAATGAACAGGTTGCCCTACTTTACAAGTGTATCTCCAAGCTCGAAGAGAATGACCGTTTAATTATTACCATGGTACTTGATGAATTACCATACCACGAAATTGCCGATATATCTGGAATAAGCGAAGGCAACTTGAGGGTAAAAATTCACCGCATTAAACAAAAATTAACAGAACTATATAGCCAGTATGCAAGCGTTTGATCAAATACAGGAGTTGTGGCAAAAGCACGAGGTAGAAGTTAAGGTTTCTGCTGATGAAATGCTGCAACAAGCGAAGAAAGAAGTAAATGGATTAAAGCTAAAATCTGCTTTAAACATTTTAGGGATGCTGGCATCTTTTATTGCCATTGCTGCATTATGGATATTTTTTCACTTCGAATCGTGGACTACACACGTAGGAATCAGCATCACCATTATTGCCATTGGCGTATACACCTTAATCCTGTACCGCGATTACAGGCTAATTTCTAAAACCGATTTCACCGCTCATCCGCACGAATACTTAAACAACTTAAAAACCTATCAATTAAACCGTTATAAACTTTACAACTCTTTATATTGGTTTTACATGATTGCACTTTCATTGGGCATCATATTTTATTTTGTAGAAATTCTTGCCCACTTCAACACTGTTCAAAAAGTTTTAGCTGTAGGCTTAACTGCGATATGGATGTTATTTTGTTCAACAGTATTGAGAAAGGCAGTGATGAGCAGGGAAAAAGAACGTATAGCTTTATTGATCGAGAAATTTGAGCGCATTAGCGGACAGATTTCTACCCCCGAATAATTTTAGGCACGGTTTTTTCATTGTAAAAACCAACACATGAAACCATCATGATTTACCATTTAACAACGGAAAAACTAATCGTGATAGCTTCACCAGCGTTGAAACTAAAATTACACAGGTGAAAAGACATATTATATCCCTTTTATTTTTGCTGGCACTGCCATGTACTTTTGCTTTTAAACAAGATTTTTCAGGCCCCATTCAATTGAATTGGGAAACGCATTTTAAAGGAAAAGCCGATATGCGCTCGCCATTTTTTGCGCTGACTGCAATGACATGGAAATATAGTTATTCCAGTACCGTTTACCGTAATCGCGTTGCCATTAAGCTTAAAAATGATGTGAGCATTGATAAAACGAGATCGTGGGTTAAGTGGGATAAAATTAAAGATCCTGAAATTAGGGCAAGTCTTTTACACCACGAACAAGGGCACGCAGATATTCATTATATTTTACTATTGGAGGCCGAAAGGGTATTAAAGAACCGGAACTATGCTGTAAATAACTATAAAGCCCAAATATCTGAACTCGCCAATCAGATCAGCAATTATTTCGACACCATGCAACGTAACTATGATGAAGAAACCGAGCATGGCAGCAACCATAAAATGCAGGCCCGATGGGATGACATTATCCAGGATAAGATTGAAGAATCGAGGACTGCTATGGCCGAATTACAAAAATAATTTTGGAATAAAGACAATAAAACCAACAGCTACCGCCAGAAATGCAGCCACTAAAACAGCAGCAGCAGCCAAATCTTTTACTACCTTAATTTTAGGATGATAATCCGGCGAAACAACATCGGCCAGTTTTTCGAGAGCAGAATTTAAAATTTCGGCAACAAAAACAGCCGAAATAACAGATAAAATGGCAATCCATTCTGAACCGGAAATTTTCAGGTAAAAGGATAAACCAATGGCAACGATCGCTGCAAACAAATGAACTCTTCCATTATGATCGTTAATGAAGAACAGTTTTAGCCCATTAAAAGCGTATTTAAAGCTCCTGATCCGATCGATGATAGAAAATTTGTCGTTGTTCATTGTTTTTAAATTGCGTGATAGATCCTGAAACAAGTTCAGGATGATGAATTAGTGTGGTCGTCGTCATTGAGAGGCACGAAACAATCTTAAAGCGCATGCTATAACCGATTTATTCAGCACAAGGAAAGATCCTTCGACTACGCTACCATTGATGTTATTTCATAAACAACTATTAATCAATATTTTAGCCTCCGTCGATTTTCCATCCAGCTAGGCCATAGCACGGTATCCCCGTTCTACTTAAATCCGGCCTAACAAATTTTTCGGGCTCCACCGACCCAGCCTACCCACTAGCTTTGAAAGAAAAATTTTCAGCCGGTGTTTTTTGTTTCTTTTTGACAGCAAAAAGAAAGAGCCCCATTGGCGGCGGCGAGCCGAGGCAAGGATGAGCCTCTGGGCAAAAAAAAGATATGCATCATTCATATTGATTTTTATACAATAAATTATCCCTCATGATGACAACGACTGCAAAAAACCGTAACAAGCAGTCTCCTCGCCGCTTTATGCTCCACACCCTTTCCCTCTACCTTCCGCCTTTTACCCTAAACCTTACTTGACCTCGCTTGTAGAAAAACTATTTCCGCTTAATTTATATTGATAGGTCCGGGTAATTGTTTTAGTACTATCTGTAGCATCTTTTACCGGAAAAGAACGGAACAGATCACCGTTTTTAATAAAAAAATTATCGTTACCGTTATAACCTTTCTTTTGACTGGTACTTAAAGAAGGAAAACTGATTTTATTGAAATCGCCACGCGTGTATTCAAAAACATTCAAATCCGAAACTGTTTTTTTGCTTAAGAGCTGAATATACAATTCAGGATTTCCGTCATTGTCTAAATCCATATTCCAGGCATCAATTATAATACCTTTACGATCTACAGCAGCCGACCTGTAATTATTACGTACAGAATCAGACATAAAAATCTGATAACCTCCAATAGAGTCAACTCCTTTTCCCCAGCTTACAATTTCGAAATTTAATCCGGGTCTCACTTCTATATCTTTATAAAAACGGAAAGGGTTTTTCTGAACCTTTTCCGTTTTTGTCTTAATTTCTTTAGGCTTTTCTTCTGTGCATGCAAAACAAAACAGCATCCCTGTTATTAACAAGAGATGCTGTAATGTATATTTCTGTAATTTCATTCTATTCAGGACGTTTTGGTTGCCCCAAATTAAGTATTTTAGCTTTTCAAAGCAACAATTTATTTCTTTGCATCTGTTTTAACTTCAGGTGCTCCGTTATTTAAAACCGTTTCTGTGGTTACACTTCTCCTGCCGCTTGGTGCAATAACGATGGTTTTTAACACTCTTTTTTCGCCTTGTGGTACCGTAATTTTAATTGGCGAGGTGTACAAGAATGCATTTTCTGATGGACGAGATAAATCAATCGAATAATAAATTTTAGCTCCGGTAACAGGTGCTTTTAAATCAATTGTAAATTCTCCTCCTGTTAAAGGTTTATCGCTCTGACCAATTGGTGTAGGTACCCAGAAATTAACATTCATTTTATCTAAACGGGCCAGATGAGCTGGCAAACGTTGTTCAGAAAAATTCTTTAAATCTTTACGCTCAACCGGCGACCATGCAATTTCAGATAAAGCCAATAAACGTGGGAAAGCATGATTTTCTGCTTTTGCGGTTGTTTTAATATACTCAGTCCACATATTAGCCTGAACGCCTTTGATGTATTTTCTTTCGTCGGCAGTTAATACTTTCGGAATCGGATCATAAGCATAGATCTTTTGATAAGGGGCAAATCCTCCAATGGTTACCGGCTCATCAGGAGAATTAGATTGTTTATGGTCGATATATAAGCCCATAGAACCAGGTGTCATAATAACATCGTGTTTTTGCTGTGCAGCTGCAATTCCACCATCTTCGCCTCTCCAGCTCATTACGGTTGCATTAGGGGCCAAACCACCTTCTAAAATCTCATCCCAACCAATAATCGAGCGTCCTTTTCCGTTTACATGTTTTTCTATCGTTTGGATGAAATAGCTCTGTAATTCATGCTCATCTTTCAAACCTTTCTCTTTCATGAGGTTCTGGCAGAAGGTAGATTCTTTCCAATAGGTTTTAGGTGCTTCATCGCCTCCAATATGGATGTATTTAGAGGGGAAAATAGCGATAACCTCGTCTAAAATATTTTCTAAAAATGTAAAAGTATTGGCTGATGGCACAAAAATATCATCAAAAACGCCCCAGGTTTGTTGTACCTGTTTACCTTTCCTGCTACCCGCCCATGGTGTTTTATCGCTGATAAAAGTATCGCGATCAGGGAAACAGCTTAATTCAGGATAAGCAGCAATTGCAGCAGAAGCGTGGCCTGGCAATTCGATTTCCGGAATTACCGTAATATATTTCGTAGCAGCATATTTAACAATTTCTTTAGCTTCTTCCTGGGTGTAATAACCTTTAACCGGTGTAAGGTAATTGCCATTGCCCGGATAATTGCCAATAATCGTTCCATTACGTGAAGAGCCGATTTCTATGAGTTTCGGATATTTTTTAATCTCGAGTCTCCAGCCCTGATCGTCGGTTAAATGCCAGTGAAAAGTATTGATTTTGTAATAAGCCAACTGATCGATGTATTTTTTGATAAAAGAGATCGGGAAGAAATGACGGCTTACATCCAACATGGTTCCGCGGTAGGCAAAACGTGGATAATCGTTAATATCAACTGCCGGGATAGTAATTTTATCAGCCACTTTATCTGGCATCATCTGCATAGCAGATTGAACCGCATAAAAAAGGCCTGCACCTTTTCCTGTTAAAATAATTTGTTTAGGGGTAACTTTAATCGTGTAACCTTCAGCTGGCAATTGATCTGCTCCAACAGATGTTAAAACAATTGCTTTTTGGTTAGGTTGGGTAATTTTAGTTTCACGTAAGGCAAAACCTGCCTTGGTAACGATAAAAGCATTTAATAAATCAGCCATCTTTGCGCCGTCGATGCTTTGATTTACTAAAACCGTGGTTTTATCTAAAATGAAATTTCCGTTTGCCCTGGTAATGGCTACAGGTGCAGGTATGATACCCAGATTAGGATCACTCTGCGCAAATGCACTCGTGCTGATTAATACTCCAATAAAAATCGATAATGCTTTGTTCATGTTGTGTTTTTGATTTTATATATTTATTTGATTGTTTGAACCAAGATAGAGATTATGGCCAGATTCCGAATCTCACATTCTTGTTACAATTTAGATCAACCGTTTGACTGCACCGCATAACGCAGATAATCTAAGTATTAAAAGGTCGTCATTTCGAGCGGAGTGCAACGCAGTCGAGAACCACGAAGTGCTCAGTGAAGCTAAATCTACACAACAGATTTCTCCATTCCACTGCGTTTCAGTCGAAATGACGACTACTTTTTGGAAATCAGGTGCAGAAGCGTTTGGGTTATGATAGCCCCGCTCCCGCTTCTGCTCCCGACGTAAAATCGGGGGCATCTCGCTTTGATCGGGTTTAAATGGCACAGCCAATTGAACTATTTGGGGTTGCAAAGTGTAAAAGAATTATTCCAGGCAGCATGCTGTTCAACTTTAAATTTAGCAGAAACCTAAGTATTTAAACCTGATTGTAATGGAAAGCACGCAATCCCGATTTTTCATCGGGAGCGGACTTGAAATGTAAAGCAGGACTAACAATACAAAGAGCTACTGCAATTGCTTTCCAAAAAAAAGAACTTTATCATTAAGCTTTGAAAATTATGGCACAAAAAAAGAGAAACCATTACTGATTTCTCTTTTTAAAATTATATTAAAATATTTTACGCTTCTACAGGATGCTCTTTAGCAGCCAAGTACCTTTCGGCATCGAGCGCGGCCATACATCCAGAACCTGCAGCAGTTACTGCCTGTCTGTAATACATATCCTGCACATCGCCACAGGCAAAAACACCTTCAATATTGGTTAAAGTAGAACCTGGTTTGGTAGCCAAATAACCCGTTTCATCCATATCCAACTGACCTTTAAAAATATCAGTATTTGGCTTGTGACCGATAGCCACAAAGAAACCTTCTACTGCGATGTCAGACTCAACACCAGTTTTGTTATTTAAAACTTTAACCGCAGTTACATTTTTACCGTTACCTAAAATCTCCTGCGTTTCGGTATTGTAATGTACGACAATATTCGGTGTGGCCAGTACGCGGCTCACCATTGCTTTAGAAGCTCTGAATTCGTCTCTACGAACCAATAAATGAACGGTTTTACATAATTTAGCTAAATATGTTGCTTCTTCGGCAGCAGTATCTCCAGCACCTACAATGGCAACATCTTGTCCTTTAAAGAAGAAACCATCGCACACGGCACAGGCCGAAACTCCAAAACCATTGTATTGTTGTTCACTTGGTAAACCCAGCCATTTTGCTGTAGCGCCAGTAGCAATAATTACGGTATCGGCCGTAATGGTTTTAATTTCATCAACCACTACTTTATGTGGCGTTGAAGAAAAATCTACCGAACTCACATAACCAAAACGGATATCGGTACCAAAACGCTCTGCTTGTTTGCGGAAATCTTCCATCATTTCTGGCCCCATAATTCCTTGCGGGTAACCTGGAAAATTTTCTACATCTGTTGTTTGCGTAAGCTGCCCACCGGCTTGCATACCGGTATACATAATTGGTTTTAAATCAGCTCTGGCAGCATAAATTGCAGCAGTATAACCTGCAGGACCTGAACCTATAATTAAACACTGAACGTGTTCGTTTTCTTGTGACATTATATTGTGTGTTTGAAATTCATTAATCGTAGCGCAAATTTAACGCTTTAAATATTTGCTGGCAAGTGCACATTGTCAACATAGTTTACTTATTAACATCGTAAGCCAAGCGGAAAGCGTTTGGCGTTTAAAGTTCAGGCACATTAAGATGCATCGCTTGTGGTGTCAGATGTTACCATCTGACACTGATTAATTATTGCGTGATTTTTTTCATCTATCAGCTGGTAACATCTTTACAGCACAAAAAATCATCCCCCTTTATTCTCTCTGATCAAACGAATTACATTACCTCCCAAAATTTTCTTGATATCGTTTTCCGAATATCCATTTTTAATCAGCTCGTCAGTAATTTTAGGATAATCTGCTACGCTATTCATACCTAATGGAAAAGATTCGGCGCCGTCAAAATCTGCTCCCAGTCC
Organism: Pedobacter sp. 22163; assembly: GCF_052045595.1. NCBI lineage: Bacteria > Pseudomonadati > Bacteroidota > Sphingobacteriia > Sphingobacteriales > Sphingobacteriaceae > Pedobacter > Pedobacter sp. 22163. Next base: position 751,383 of record NZ_JBQEPM010000001.1, read on the forward strand.
TACATGGTCTATACCGATTAATTTCACTACGTGATTAATATGTTTAACCAAAAGTGCAATTGGCGGACGTGTGGCATCAGCATCAGCCTGATGATTGAAAATCAACGTATCAATGGCATTGCTTCTACCATATTTAGCATTCAATGTTTTAAGCTCGCTATCATATTTTGCAAAGAATTCTTTTTGTTTGGTATTAAAAGTAGCATCTAAAAAACCACTATAGAAATTAATGCAAACTACACCACCATTTTTACCAACCGCTTTAATCTGATCATCTTTTAAATTTCGTGGAACTGGATTTAAAGCATAAGCACAGCTATGGGAAACAATTATGGGTTTGACAGATGCGGCAATGGCATCATAAAATGTTTTTTCACCCACGTGTGATAAATCGACCATTACCCCGAGTTTATTCAATCGTTTTACAACCTGTTTTCCAAAATCACTTAAACCCGCATTTTCGGGTTTCACTTTACCCGAAGTTTCTTCGGCAGCCGAACTGGACCATGAGGTGCTGTTGTTCCAGGTTAAAGTAAGGTAAGCCATTCCACGCTTTGCCAGGCTGTCGATATAATCCAAACGGTTTTCAATCATATGTCCACCTTCTACACCTATCATAGCAGCCAATTTTTGTTGTTTAACCGTCTGCTCCAAATCTTTAGCGGTGGTGACCAACTGGATCTTATCTGGATATCTTTTGATCAAACTATAAAGTGAATCAATTTCCTGATTAGCTACAGCATAGCCACCCGTTTCATCACACCAGATAGAGAAAAACTGAACATCCAACCCACCTTGTTTGGCCCTCACTAAATCGAAATTCCCTTTTGGCTGAAGTTTCCCGATATCAATGCCCGATTTGATCTGATTGAACAGTATATCTCCATGGGTATCGATTACAATCGCATTTTGATGAATTTTGGAACTTTGGGCAAACAGATTGATCTGCAATAATGTAAGGACAAGAAAAAGATAAAGATTTTTCATGCTTTAAAGATAATATTAATTGTTTTGATCACCTCAGACACTCTGGTTTCTGCCTATTTTTTTAACCACTAAGAAACAAAGGCAATTTATGTTCAAAATCCAGGTGTGCTAAGCTGATAAACAAGTCCATCGGCTGTCAGATGGTAACATCTGACAGCACATCGAATCCCTAAGTTTGTATAATCCCAACATTAAATTTCTTCGTAACCGGCGATTGGTTGGCGGCCTCAATTCCCATCGAAATAACTTTTCTGGTTTCTAAGGGGTCAATAATACCATCAACCCAAAGCCGGGATGCGGCATAATAAGGTGTGGTTTGGCTATCGTATCTATCAGTGATTTCTTTTAACAACTCTGCCTCTTTTTCTGGCGTAATTACCTCTCCTTTTGCTTTTAAAGAGGCTTCCTGAATCTGAAGTAAAGTTTTTGCAGCTTGCGAACCACCCATTACCGCAATTTTAGCCGTTGGCCAGGCATAAATCAATCGAGGATCGTAAGCCTTGCCGCACATGGCATAGTTGCCTGCACCATAAGAATTGCCCAATACAATTGTAAATTTTGGCACCACAGAATTGGCAACAGCATTAACCATTTTAGCACCATCTTTAATAATACCACCATGTTCTGATCGGCTGCCTACCATAAAGCCGGTAACATCCTGCAAAAACACCAATGGGATTTTCTTCTGGTTACAGTTCATAATAAAACGGGTAGCTTTATCTGCGCTGTCAGAATAAATTACACCGCCAAACTGCATCTCCCCTTTTTTCGACTTTACCACTTTACGCTGATTGGCCACAATACCCACTGCCCATCCATCAATACGGCCTAAACCACAAACAATGCTTTGTCCATAACCTTTTTTGTACTCTTCAAATTCAGATTGATCAACCAAACGGTTAATGATATCCATTATTTCATAAGGCTTATCTCTGTTTTCGGGTAAAATACCATACAGTTCTTCTTCATTTTCTTTTGGTTTTGCTGGTTTAATCCGATCAAAACCAGCGTTTTGAGGCGCCCCCAACATACTCATAATGTTCCTGATGCTGTCTAAGCAGGCCTGATCATTGGGATGTTTATAATCGGTAACACCCGATATTTCGCAATGTGTAGTGGCTCCGCCCAAAGTTTCATTGTCTACCTCTTCGCCTATGGCCGATTTTACCAGATAAGAACCCGCTAAAAAAACCGATCCGGTTTTATCAACAATCATCGCTTCATCGCTCATAATGGGCAAATAGGCACCACCGGCAACACATGCACCCATGATGGCCGAAATCTGTACTATCCCTTCCGACGACATAATGGCGTTGTTACGAAACATTCTTCCAAAATGTTCTTTATCAGGAAAAATTTCATCCTGCATCGGGAGATATACACCGGCGCTATCAACCAGGTATATCACTGGCAGGCGGTTCTCCATAGCAATTTCCTGAGCACGGAGGTTCTTTTTTGCGGTCATAGGGAACCAGGCACCAGCTTTTACTGTGGCATCGTTGGCCACAATCATACATTGTCTTCCGCTTACATAGCCAATACCGCACACCACGCCTGCCGAAGGACAGCCACCTTGCTCGGCATACATACCGTCAGCCGTAAAAGCACCAACTTCTAAGAAGCTGCTATCTTTATCAATTAAATAGGCAATCCGCTCGCGGGCCAATAACTTTCCCTTTTCTTTTTGCTTGGCCTCATTTTTTTCGCCGCCACCTAAATATATTTTTTTGAGCCTGGTTTTCAGTTCGTATACCAACTGTTTATTTACATCCTCATTTTTATTGAATTCGATATTCATGGTGGCAATTTAAATTTAATTTTAGAAAAACAGTATTGACCAAAACGGTTTCTGGTCTAACGGTAGCTTAACCGCAAAGTACGCTAAGTTTTTTAACCACAAAGTACACAAAGAAAAAGCAATGAAAAATACAGATTTATACTTTAGCTATAATAATTCTCTTTGCGAAAACTTTGCGTCCTTCGCGTTTAATGTGAAAGATATCCGTTTAAAATGATATTTTTGGGTAAATCCTTAAAATGGAACTAACCATCAATATTCCTGCGCTATTGTTTCCTGCCATCAGCTTAATTATGCTGGCTTATACCAATCGTTTTCTGGCTTTGGCAAGCTTAGTGAGAAGTTTAAAATCGAAATATGAGGATGGCGATAAAAATGCAGCACTGCATAAACAGATCGAAAACCTGCGTTACCGCTTAAGACTGATCAAAAACATGCAGGCTTTTGGTGTACTTAGCTTTGCTAGCTGCCTTTTTTGCATGTTTTTTATTTATTTAGAGTGGAATACCGTTGCTGAAATTCTTTTTGCCCTGAGTTTGATATTTTTCATGATATCGTTAATCATTTCGTTAATAGAAATCCAGATCAGTACAAAAGCACTGGAGCTGGAATTGAGCAGTTTAGAGGAACTCGATAATCCATCAATTGTAAGTAGGTTTAAAAAGAAATTTGATAAAGATTGATATGCAACCATCTGTTAATACGCCAGAAGAATATTTAAACAGCCTCTCTGAAGAAAGGAAAGCGCCGGTTTCGAAATTGAGAAATACTATTTTAGATAACCTGCCAGCTGGTTTCGAAGAACAGATTACCTATGGCATGCTGGGATATGTTATCCCATTCGGGCTTTACCCTGCAGGTTATCATTGTACACCAGAACAGGCTTTACCTTTTATCAATATTGGTTCACAAAAGAATTTTATTGTTATGCACCACTTAGGGTTATATGCTTTTACTGATTTATTGGAATGGTTTCAGGCAGAATACCCAAAACACAGCAAATACAAATTGGATATGGGAAAAGGTTGCGTCCGTTTTAAAAAGCCTGATGATATTCCGTACGCATTAATTGCCGAGCTCACCAGAAAAATTACGCCCGAGCAATGGATTGAACAATATGAAAAAGTATATAAACGTAAAGGCTAATTTTGATAAACTACGCCATCGATCTTCAGCTTTTTAAACTTTTCGGCCCAGCCTTTACCTTTTATGTATTTTACCTGCGAAGGGTGCCCCTTTAAATTTGGATGATAAATCGGATCAAATGAAAAAGTCATTTCGGTATCCGATTTTTGAATAACAGTGACTTCGTTATCATTTTCATCCTTTTCTCCTGTCGTGAAAAACTTATCGCCCATTTTCGCATTAAAATCAGCTCTGGTATAAGTTTTCAAAGGACTATCGGGATAGCCCTCAATCAATTTATTCTGCTCGTCTATCCTTAAATAAACTATACTCACCGCATCGCCTCCTACCAATGAATAAAACTTGTAAAAAAGCTTTTTATTGATGCGGACAGTATCCTTGATTTCGGTATAAGACTGAGCATTCATATACCATAAATTGCCAATCTGCATCGGCAAAAATGAATCGGCAGCCCTGTTTTGAGCCTTATTTTCCTGACAGGAAAGGATAGCGAGACTAATTAAAATAAAACTTAAAGATTTCCAGTTTACGATCATGAGGCATTTGTTTTTCCTTATTTAACGTTAAAGATAAACAATGCGCTACATTGTAAGCTATTAATTCACAAAATGATATAAGAAAACAACTTCACCACTAAAGGCAGGTTTCTTTTGATCTTCAATTTCCATTTCGATAGCCATATTTACTTTGGTTACGCCACGGAGGTTGATAATAGAAGCCAGTTTAGCTTTTAATCTTACCTTACTGTTTACAGTAACAGCTTGTGCAAACCTTAAACTTTCGATCCCATAATTGATCTCCATTTTTAATTTTTGGATATCAACAATTTCTTTCCATAGGTAAGGGATTAATGAAAGCGTTAAATAGCCATGCGCTATGGTTGCTTTAAAAGGGCCTTCATTTTGAGCTCTTTCTTCATCAACATGAATCCATTGATGATCTAATGTGGCATCGGCAAATTTATTAATCTGTTCTTGTGTAATGGTATGCCATGAAGAAACGCCTAATTCCTTGCCAAGGTATTGTTCAAATTCTGCGTGGGAGGTAATGATTTGCATTTTGGTATATTTTTAGCGCCAAGCGTTATGCGGCTGGCGAATTAATAATTTGCTTATTGTTATCTGACAATTAATTTTTAACTCAGATTTCTTTCTCTAAACCAAACCTCGTCTGGAATGGCAGAAAAATCATCCATTTTATCGATTAAAGTTTCGGCATTTGCTTCATTAAAAACTAAATCGCGATTAGCTGGTTTCAAAAATTTACTTTGCACCATCATATCCATTTGGGCAAATAAGGGATCGTAAAAACCATTTACATTTAATACGCCAATTGGTTTAGTGTGAAGGCCGAGCTGTAACCAGGTTAACACTTCAAAAAACTCTTCAAGGGTGCCGAAACCACCGGGCAAAATAACAAAACCATCACTTAAATCGGCCATTCTCTGTTTTCTTTGATGCATATTTTCAGTTATGATCATTTCGGTTACCCCTTTATGACCAACTTCTTTATCCATTAAAAACTGTGGAATTACACCGGTAACTAAACCGCCTAACTCGAGTACATCATTGGCTAATACACCCATCACGCCTACACTTCCACCACCATACACCAATCTGATCTGCTGTTTTACAAGTGTTTCTGCCAATTGCTTTATTGCGTTACGTAGCGCTACATCGCCATTAAAGTTTGAGCCACAATACACACAAACTGATTTAAGCTTATTCATTTAGTTAAAATTTACCGAAGTTAAGACTTTATCGGCTTTCTGTAAATTTTAATTCTGCACAAAGCTGTTACAGTTTTAGTTGTTTCGTTAACAAGTGCTGCATCATAAGTGGTGATTTCCATTCGAACTTGTCACGTTGAGCTTGTCAAAACGCTTTGCGGGAAATTTAACAGGTCCTTCGACAGGCTACCATTGACGTTATTTGCAATTGCTTACTAATAAGATATTTGCAACAATATACATTTCCGCCCAGCTAGCCCACAGCACCCCATCCCCGTTTTACTTAAATCCGGCCTAACAAATTTTTCGGGCTGTACTGACCAAGCCAACCTACTAGCTTCAAAAGAAAACGGCGAAGCCCTCATGAATGCAGCTGAAAACTATAATACGAATGAATAAATTTTCAGCAGGCATTTTTTGTTTCTTTTTTGATGCCAAAAAGAAAGAGCCATTCGGCGGCGGTGAGCCGAGGCAAGAATGAGCAGCTGGGCAAAAAAGGATATGCGTCATTCATATTGATTTTTATACAATAAATTAACCCTCAGGATGACAATTCTATATTTATAATAAAGCCTCTTACTAAAAAAAGGAGTGGCATTACACCACTCCTTCTAACCAAATATAAGAGAGAAAAATTATGGTATTTAAATACCCTTAAAACGCATAACGGATTGTTGCACCATAAGTTCTTGGGTCGCCAAGTACGCCTGCATATAAGCCTGAGTTACCTGCTGCAGCCTGCAATTGTTCATAATAGTTTTTGTTTGCGATATTTCTGCTCCAAACAAACAAAGAGAACTTATCTGATTTAAATCCTAACCTTGCATTAAATAAAGCATAACCTTTAACATTTAAGATGCTTGATGGTGTAGGGTTTGAAGAATATTCTGAACGGTAACTCGCATCGCCCGCAATAAAATACCTACCAGCCCTGGTTGCTAAATTACCTGGGGTACTAAATTCAGAGCCTCCAGAAATATTCCATTTAGAAATACCCGGCAATCTGCCTCCCGAAGCATCTTTAAATGCCACTTGGGTAGCTACACCGTTTACTAATTCGGTATGGCCGGTTTCTTCTAAAGGAAGTGGCGCATTGGTGAATTTAACATATTTACCATCAAGGTAAGCTACCGCAGCATTTAAAGTTAAGAATCTTTCCAATTGATAAGTTCCATCAATTTCTAAACCTTTTACTTTAACCTTTTCTGCATTAGCAAGATAACCTCTGTTTACCCCCAACTGTGGAGATTGAACATTGGTTTGGTAATCTTTAATATCGGTATTAAAAGCGGTAACATTTAATATGGCACCTTTAACCGGTTTTGTTTTTAAACCCAATTCATAATGTTGAACATATTCTGGCTTTACGACAGCAACAGATAAGTCTGCCTGTCCGGTTGAAGTAGTTGGCAAACCACCTACGTTAACGCCAACCGGTTTATAAGCAGTGGAGAAAGTTCCATAAACGTTCAATTTTGTGTTGGGGCGGTATGATACCGTTAAGTTACCCGATAGATTATTATTATCTACTTTGGTAGTGAACTGCTGATTACTATACACAGCGGCTTTAAGTGCAAGTAAAGCGGCGTCTGTAGTCTGCAATCCGCCATAAGTTACCCTGTCGTAATCCACATCTTTTTTATCGTAGGTGTATCTTAAACCAGGTAATACATGAAAGTGCGCTAAAAATTCCCAGTCAACCTGAGCAAAAATAGCTGCACTTAACGATTTGATGGTCGAATTGGTTTTGATCCCGAAGCCATCTAATAAACCAGGGGTTGAATATAATGCCTGATTCCCCGTATTGCTGGTTTGCACAAATCTCCACTGATCTTTACCTACTTCTTCTGTTTGGGCCAAACCTTTTAAGTTCTGAGCAAGGGCAAACACGCCAATTACACCACTTAATTTATCAGTTATATTACCGGCATATCTAATTTCCTGTGAATATTGATCATGACGGGAGTTACCTTGAGATTTGGTTAATGCAGACAGTTCAGAGAAATCCCTGTCGTTTGTAGGATCCCAGTTCCAGAACCTCCATGCAGTAGTAGAAGTTAGTGTTCCACCGCCAATCTTATAATCAACATTTAATGATATACCACCGATTGACTGATTGTGTCTCCAGGGAGTATTGGTATTGATCTCTCGAGAAAAAGGATCAATTTTAGGTTGTTGATAGCCTAAATCTGAAACAATTTTGGCATACTGACGGTAAGCGCTTCTTTCTGTCTGCGCAACACCAGCAATTACCAATGGGTAACCCGCAGGGTGCTGAACACTTACATCGCTACTCAATAATATCTGTAGCCTATCTGAAGGAGTAAAATACAATTGGCCTTTAAAACCAAGGTTATTTTGCCCGCTATATTTACGTTCTTCTCTGGTATTCCATATTGTACCATCGCGTTGGGTACCGGAGATTGATATTTTAGCAGCAAGATTTTTTGCTACTCCTCCCGAAACTGACGTTTTTGCCTGGATAAAGTTATAATTTCCAACGCTTAGTTCTACTTTGGCACTTGGTGTTTGGGTTGGTTTTGTAGTGGTGATATTAAATGCACCTGCAGTAGTATTTTTACCAAATAATGTACCTTGAGGGCCACGGATTACTTCTATTTGCTCGATATCCAGGAAATCGGTTGAGGTAGCAGCCGGACGCGCATGATAAACACCATCTACGTAAAAACCGACACCTGGGTCGATACCATCGTTAGTTAAACCGAATGTTGAACCCAGGCCTCTAATATTAAGTGTTGTATTTCTTGCATTCGAAGCATACAATTGTACAGATGGCACTAACTCTTTTAAACGGTTAACATTAAAAGCACCTGCATTTTCTGCTGCCTGGCCACCGATTACAGTAATTGGAATAGGCACATCCTGTAAAACCTCCGAACGTCTTCTCGACGTTACAACGATCTCATCTAATAATGCATTTTCTACCAGAACCAATTCTATTGGTGTTTCCTGAAGTTTTAAAATCTGAAAATCCTGTGGTTTATAGCCAACTGAGCTCACTTGAAGGTAAAATGGAGTCTCTTGTTTTACATTTATGCTAAAAACACCATTATCATCTGCTACTACGGCCTGGTTTGTTCCTCTTACCTTTACAGTAGCATGTGGTATTGTACTGCCATTTGTTGTTTTAATTACGCCGGTTACCCGGCTTTGGGCAAAGGCAAAACTTGCCGAAAGTAAAAATGAAAAGAGAATTAGTAAACTTTTGTTCATGATTAGTTATATAGTTTGTTTAAATGTTGTTGATTAATGATTCGTTCGAAAGTATGCGATTACTGTTTTAGAATGGCTACAACAACAATACGAGCATGTTTTTTGATTTATTTTCATAATTATCATATAAATCCTATAGATTTAGTCGACAAATATATTAAAAAAATTTATCTGCCAAATTTTATTTTGTGATTTTTCTGTTTTTATTAATTCTTCAGACCTTATAGGTTTTAAAAACCTATAAGGTCTGAAAAACAAAACGGGGCTATCGTAAACGATGCCCCGCTGAATTCTATAAAAATCTTGCCTAATTGAGATTGCTTCGTTTCTCGCAATGACGATTATTGGAAAGAAATACCTTATCTTGTATAATTAGGTGCTTCTTTAGTAATCGTAATATCGTGTGGATGACTTTCGCGCATACCTGCTGCAGTAATCTGCACAAATTGTGCTTCTTGTAATGCCTCGATACTTGCTGCACCACAATAGCCCATACTTGCACGTAAACCACCAATATATTGATACATTACTTCTGCTAAGGTACCCTTAAATGGCACGCGGCCAACAATACCTTCTGGAACTAACTTTTTAATATCATCTTCCACATCCTGGAAATAACGGTCTTTAGAACCTTGCTCCATTGCTTCAATTGAGCCCATTCCACGATAAGATTTAAATTTACGTCCTTCGTAGATAATGGTTTCGCCTGGTGATTCTTCAACTCCTGCAAATAACGAACCTGCCATTACTGTACTTGCTCCAGAAGCAATTGCTTTGGCAATATCACCTGTGTGTTTAATACCACCATCGGCAATAACAGGAACACCTGTGCCTTTTAAAGCTTTGGCACATTCGTAAACCGCATATAATTGAGGAACACCAACACCGGCAATAATTCTTGTTGTGCAGATAGAACCGGGACCAATACCAACCTTAACGGCATCAGCACCAGCATCGGCTAAGAATTTTGCAGCAGCACCGGTAGCAATATTTCCAACAATAACCTGTAAATCAGGATATTTAGCTTTAACTTCTTTTAATTTATCAACTACTCCTTTAGAGTGACCATGAGCAGTATCAATGGTAATTACATCAACACCGGCATGAACTAAAGCATCAACACGTTGTATAGTATCAGCTGTTACACCAACCGCAGCACCTACACGTAAACGACCGCGTTCATCTTTACAGGCAGCAGGATAATTTTTTACCTTCGAAATATCTTTAAAAGTAATTAAACCGCTTAAGTAACCATCTTTGCTCACTACAGGAAGTTTCTCGATTTTATGGTTCTGAAGAATTTCCTCTGCCTGAACCAAAGTAGTACCTTCTGGTGCAGTGATTAAATTTTCTTTAGTCATTACCTCAGAAATCGGTCTTTTCATATCCTTTTGGAAACGTAAATCCCTATTGGTAATAATACCCACCAATTTATTGTCGCTGCTTACTACAGGAATGCCCCCAATTTTATGCTCTTTCATGATCTTGAAAGCATCGGCCACAACAGCTGTTTCCAATAAGGTAACCGGATCCTGGATCATACCGCTTTCAGAACGTTTAACCTTACGTACTTCTTCGGCTTGTCTTTCTATGGTCATGTTTTTGTGTAACATACCAATACCGCCATTTTGCGCAATGGCAATGGCTAGTTCGGCTTCTGTTACAGTATCCATAGCTGCAGAAATCAATGGAACATTAAGTTTAATTTTTTTTGTTAAAAAAGTGGCTGTATTTACTTCACGGGGCAGAATTTCGGAATATGCAGGTACTAGAAGTACGTCGTCATACGTTAAACCTGTGGCAATAAACTTTGTGGAATCGAGTTGCATAGCAAATAAATTAGGATTTATTATTTGCCAGGCAAAGATACGAAAATTGAGGGAATATAAAAGTATAATAATAAAAATGCTTAAATATTGAGCTTGTCTGACAATCGCTATCATTACAAAGCAAAAATCAAGGTTTATGAATATACGGTAACAATGACCTGGCTTTTTAGCGAATTTATTTGAATAAAATTTTAGTTTTATATAATTTCAACAACCAAATATAATAAGATGATAGATTTTCTTGAAGGCGTAAAGGAATGGCTCGTTGGATTTTTCGGCTTACCAGCGCTGTTAAAACTACTGCAAACCAATGACTATAGCCAGTTTATGAGCTGGAATGGCATTAGTGCGCTTATGGGCCCCTTGATTCCCTTTTTATTGGTTTTTGAAATCATCAGGATGGCATTTTACCGCCGTTTTAAAGTGGTTGATTACCGGATTTCTTTCTTTTCACTGGTGATTAATTCTTTTATTGGCCGCATTATTTCTATCGGCATGGTGTCTATCTGTATTGGTTTATTTGGCAAATACGCCATTTTTAAAACGGAAATTACCTGGTACTGGCTGATATATGGCTATGTGATCTGGGAATTCGGCCATTTTATTTATCATTTTTTAGCACATAAAGTAAGGCTTTTCTGGTGTTTGCACTCCACCCATCACGCACCCCAAACCATGAATTTATCGGTAAATTTTGCACATTTTTTTCTTGAAGCACCTTATGCAGACCTGATTAGAACTACAACGTGCATCCTTTTGGGTGTAAGCCCTGCCCTGCTTTTTTTAATCATGTTCATCGACGGTTTTTGGGGATCTTTTATCCACATTGGAGAAAACATTTCTAAAGATGGCCGTTTTGGATTTTTAAATAAAATCATCCTTACGCCTTCTCATCATCGTGTACACCATGCCAAGAATGCCTTGTATATGGATACCAATTTCTGCAACCTGCTACCCATCTGGGATCATGTCTTTAAAACCTATCAGGAAGAAGACAAAACAATAAAAATTGAATATGGTATTACCCGGGAAATGAAAAAAAACAGCTTTTTAGATGCTTATTTCGGCGAAATTGTTCTCTTGGCCAAAGATGTTTGGCGTGCACCAGGTATTAAAAACAAGTTTCTATACATCTTTATGCCGCCGGGATGGAGCCATACTAAAGACCATAAAACGGCTAAAATAGTGAGATCGGAATATTTGAAAAATTACAAAACTGAAATGCTCAACTCATAAGAGGGTTAACGGAAATTCTTTATAAATTAGCATATGATTACTGAAAACCAATATTTTGATGGCAACGTTAAATCGTTAGGCTATGAAACCGCTGAAGGAAAATCGACTGTCGGCGTTATAAATCCGGGAGAGTATACTTTTGGAACAGCTCAGAAAGAAATTATGCATGTTATAGAGGGTGAGCTAACAGCCCTTTTACCAGATGCTGCAGAGTGGCAAAGCATTAAAGCTGGTAATAATTTTGAAGTGCCTGCAAACTCATCTTTTAAAGTAAAAGCTAGCGTTCAAACGACCTATCTTTGCCAGTACAGATAGTAAAGAGGTCATATCATTAATGTAGAATTGTCATCCTGTCCAAAGGACTCCTACGGAGAGCCTGTCGAAGGATCCCAAATATGTTTAGGCGTTTCGACAGGCTCAACGTGACAGATTCTGACATAGACTCTTTTAATTGATCTAACAAAATTTATTTCTTCCCGATTACAACCTCGGTAAAACGCTCAGTAGTAAGGTATTTGTTCGCTAAGACAAGTAATTCTTCGGGAGTAATGGTTTTAACCTTCTCTATATACTTGGTATAGTAATCGTAATCCAACCCTGCGAAATAAATGTTCTTGAATTTATCGGCGTGTGAGAATACATTTTCCAAACTGCCCAACATCGAACCCAACATATAATTTCGAACAAGATCCAGCTCTTCTTCCCCTACCAGTTCGTTTTTCAATATCTCTATCTCTTTGTAAATCTCAGTTAATGCAGCCGAACAAACATCGGCACCAACTTCAGTAGCAATAAAAAGATAACCAGCCTGTTGTAGCGAAGAAATCCCGGAACCAATACCATAAGTGTAGCCTTTATCTTCACGGATGTTATTCATTAAACGCGAGCCAAAGTATCCACCTAAAATGGTATTTAAAATCTGAAGACCAGAAAAATCTTCATGTTTACGGTTAATGGCCAACTGACCAATTCTGATCGCAGACTGTAAAGCTTCTGGTTTTTCCATATAAACAAACTGCTTTTCTGTTTTCGTGAAATTGAAACTGTTCTTTACCGCATTACTTTTTTCCCAATCTTGTCCAAAAGCATTGTTCAGCAAGTTAAAACTGGCATCATCAAACTTACCCGAAACGATTATGGTACAATTATTTGGCGCGTAGGCAGCTTTAAAATATTCAATTAAATCTTCGCGCTTCAATGCATCGTAATGCGCTGCTTTTATGTTTACTCCATAAGCTGTATCGCCAAATAAAGCCTGTGCAAATTCTTTTCTCGAAAGAACATCGTTTTTCTTCAGGTTTACCTGTAGCTTTTGCTTTTGGTTTTGAATGTAGATATCGAGTTCATGCTGTGGAAACTGGCTTTCTGATAAAACATCCTTCACAATCGGCAGTACCGAGTGTAAATGCTTATTTAAAGTGTATAACGTAACCGAAGATTGATCCTGGGCATATTCTGTTTGAAAAAATGCACCATAAAAATCAATTTGTTCGGCTATTTCTTTCGCCGATAATTTATTTGTTCCATTATTGATCAATGCGCTTACCGCAATAGCCTGTAATGGTTTTTCGAGCTTCCAGTTTACGTTTTCAAAAATAAATTCGATACGCACCAGATCTTGTTCCCCGGAATAGATTGTAAAAACGGGTACACCGTTATCCAATTCTTTTTTTTCTGGATGGATAAAATTTATTGTTGATACCTGCTTAAAATCAGGCGCCTGTTGTCTGTTAAGCATTTTCTTCAGTTAAATAATATAAAGTTGATGATGAATTTGATTGGAAAGTTTCGTTAGAGATCCGTTTAATATCTTCTGCTTTAACCTTTAAAAATTCTTCAGTTTCCTGGTTTAGTAAAGCAGCATCGCCTAAAAGCTCATAATAAGCCAGGTTCATCGCTTTATCCAATAAACTCATTTCAGAAAAAACAAGTACAGATTCTACCTTATTTTTTACCTTGGTTAATTCGTTATCAGAAACCAGTTCGGCTTTTAATTTATTCAGTTCAGCCCAGATTGCTTTTTCTGCAGTTTCGGTTGTTACTCCTCCTACCAGTTTACCTTCAATAATAAACAAACCCGGATCTAAACTGCTCGAGATGTAGGCATTGATATCGCTAAAAAGTTTCTGTTCCTTCAACAAGCTATTGTACAAGCGCGAAGACTGCCCCCGTGATAAAATATCAGATAATAAATCAAAGGCATAATAATCCTGATTTAACCGTCCGGGCATTTTAAAAGCCATATATATTGCATTTAAAGGCACATTTGCCTTTACGGTTTCTTGTCTCGCTTCTGTTTGAGGTTCTTCCTGAACTAAATCACGGTTGTACTTCTCTCCTGCTGGAATCGGTTCGAACCATTTTTCAGCCAGTTTTCTCACGTCTTCGGTTTTCACATTTCCGCCCACAACCAAAATTGCATTTTGTGGTGTATAATGTTTTTTGAAAAATGCCTTTACATCGTCCATTGTCGCGTTTTCGATATGCGAAAGCTCTTTCCCGATAGTTGCCCAGCGGTAAGAATGCTTTTTATAAGCCAGCGGACGCAACTTTAGCCAAACATCGCCATAAGGCTGGTTAAGATAACGTTGTTTAAACTCCTCACTCACCACATTTCTTTGCGTATCTAAACTCTTTTCCGAAAAAGCCAGGCTCAGCATGCGGTCGCTTTCCAACCAAAATGCCGTTTCTATGTTTTCTGCAGGCAGCGTGATGTAATAATTAGTAATATCATTGCTTGTAAAAGCATTGTTCTCACCGCCTACGCGCTGCAAAGGCTCATCGTAATTTGGAATATTTACCGATCCGCCAAACATTAAATGCTCAAATAAATGCGCAAAACCGGTTTTTTCAGGGTCCTCGTCACGGGCGCCAACATCATATAAAATATTTAAAACTGCCATTGGCGTTGTCGCATCTTCATGCACCAAAACTTTTAAACCATTGGCAAGTGTAAAACGATTAAAATCTACCATATTAATTTTTAGAACCGTAAAGATATTGTTTTAAGGGAAATTGGACGATGGAAAATGATGGAGAATGTAAAATGGCAAATGAGGGACAATTTAAGATAGAAA
Organism: Pedobacter sp. 22163; assembly: GCF_052045595.1. Lineage (NCBI taxonomy): Bacteria > Pseudomonadati > Bacteroidota > Sphingobacteriia > Sphingobacteriales > Sphingobacteriaceae > Pedobacter > Pedobacter sp. 22163. The sequence goes on from NZ_JBQEPM010000001.1 coordinate 766,419, forward strand.
TGAATGTTCCATGATGTAAGACGGAAATAGATGATGGCAATTTCTCGCTATTCGCCAATCGCCTAACGCTTACCGTATTTTTTTTTGACAAACCTTAAACCTTAGCCACTGAACCTTCCCTCCCTTTTCCTTATCTTTGTAGTATGAATACAGCCGATTTACTGCAACGGGCATTACATTTCGATTTTTTAAGCCTTGAAGAAGGAGTACATTTATACCATCATGCCGATACGGCATCATTGATGTTTGTAGCGAATGAATTAAGGAAAATTCAGGTGCCCAGTGGCAAAGTAACCTGGCAGATCGACCGTAATGTAAATACGACCAACGTTTGTATTGCCAACTGTAAATTCTGTAATTTCTTCCGCAGGCCTGGACACGATGAAAGTTATATTACTGATATCGAAACCTATAAGGTAAAAATTGAAGAAACTTTCCGTTTAGGTGGAGATCAGTTATTATTGCAGGGCGGTCACCACCCGGATTTAGGTTTAGCCTTTTATGCGGATCTTTTCAAAAAACTAAAAGAATTATATCCTGATTTAAAATTGCACGCTTTAGGCCCACCGGAAATTGCACATGTGGCAAAGCTGGAAGGAATGACGCACACTGAGGTGTTAAAAGCTTTGAAAGAAGCAGGAATGGATTCTTTGCCTGGTGCAGGTGCAGAAATTTTAAATGACCGCGTAAGGCGTTTAATTTCAAAAGGGAAATGCGGTGGACAGGAATGGCTTGATGTAATGCGTGCATGCCATCAATTAGATATTACCACATCAGCAACCATGATGTTTGGACACGTAGAAACCATTGAAGAGCGTTTTGAACATTTGGTATGGATCCGTCAGGTGCAGAGCGAAAAACCTGCTGATGCAAACGGATTCCTGGCCTTTATTCCCTGGCCTTTCCAGGATGACGGAACTTTATTAAAAAGACTCCGCGGCATAAGCAACAATGTAACAGCTGATGAATATATCCGGATGATTGCCTTGAGCCGTATTATGTTGCCTAATATTAAAAACATTCAGGCCAGTTGGTTAACAGTTGGTAAAGCAACCGCACAGCTTTGCTTACATGCAGGCGCAAATGATTTTGGATCTATTATGATCGAAGAAAATGTAGTATCGGCTGCTGGTGCACCACACCGCTTTACCGCGAATGGTATCCAGCAATCTATTAAAGCAGCAGGCTTCGAGCCTCAGTTACGCGGACAAAAATACAATTACAGGGATTTACCTGAGCATTTGGAAGAACAGGTGATCACGTACTAGAGATGGAATATGTAAGATGGAAATATATTCTATTATATGCATTGATCTTAAAATCCTATCATCTTAATAATCTTAATAATAAAGGGAAGTAAAACCAAGTTCTACCTCCCTACCTTAAACTAAACATTACCTAATTAATAATGTAAATATTTTTTTGTCTATGTTAATTTAAAACCGTCTTTAATAAACGCGTTAGCAAGTTTTTTAACTGCGACTCCATCTAATGCTTCATCAAAACTTTCTGCAGCCTGAGTTTGCGATGCGCCGCCTAAACCATTAATTTCAATACCAGCCTGCATAGTATTTTGCTCTCCGGCATAGTTTGCATCTACAAGAGAAATACCAGTATCGTTACCATTGGCAGCGTAAGAAATCCAAGGTTTTAAATTAACACCTAAAGATGCTGCTGTCATTGCACGTAAATGTGCAGCATGGCGTGCTTCTACGGCATGAATACGTAAAGCTGTTGTTAATACATCTGTTCCTTTTAACACACCTGCCTGTCCTTTATATGCCCTAACCCCTGTGTCTTCTAAGGCGGTACCTACTTTTAAGAAACTCTGATAGTTGGTAAATACATCAGCCAATACCGCTTCGAACTGGAAATTTGCATATTTATAACCATCGGTAGCTGGATCAGTTGGAGAGGCGATATTCAATGCACCTTTTAATAAATTTACGTGAGCACGTTCGTGGTCGCGGATTACCGTTATAGCTGCTTTAGCACCATTAGCATCAGGAACTAGAGAAGGTGTAGCCACTAATGCGTGGTTGTAAAAGTTCCACTCTAAATATTCTAATGCCAAGGCAAAGTTTAATACATCTGTAACACTTGCAGGTGCTGTTTGTCCGTAAGCTTTTTGAAACATCGAACCTAAAGCCAAAGGCATTGCAGCAAGAGAAAGTTTCTTACCGACGCTGAAAAAACTTTTCATTGCGGCTCTACGCGGACTTAATCTTTCATAGATTTCGCCATCAACTTTTTCAATTTCTTCTAATATATTTAAGATATTCATGATTTTTAGTTTTAAGGTTTAAAGATTGATTGCTGAGATTTTTGTTTTGATGAATGGCTGCGCTAAAGGCAAAACCTTATCAGGTGTTAACGCACCATCTAAAGCACCAGCAACATCAGCACCAAAAGCCGTAAGGGTTGATAAATCAGAAAATGAACCTGGTTTAATCAAATCTCTGACGTAAGATGCATGACGTGCTTCTACCGAAACGATCTTACCTGCCAACAATAAATAACCCGGATCTTTAATTCTTTTACCTGCACCATTATAAGCCGCAACACCTAAATCCTCAAATGTCATTGCCGTATTTAACACACTGGTAGCACTTGTAAAATCTATTTTAGAAAAATCAACTTCTAAACCTGGAATTGCTGCAGTACTTAAAGCTTTTTTAAAGAACTCTCTGTGTGCAATTTCATGAAACTGAATATCCTGAAAATACGCTTTTTGAGCAGCTGTAAAACTTGCAGGTGGTGCAGAAGCAACTTTAATATAAAATGCAGCCTCTAATTGTTCTAATGCATAGGCATAATTTAATACACCGAAATCATCTTTAAAATCTAGCGTAACACCCCCATCCATTGTTGGGTTTTCGTAACCGCGATCTTTTTTACAACCCGCAGCTACTAAAGCAATACCGGCAGCACCTGCACCTGCATACTGAAGGAAAGATCTTCTGCCTACAGTTTTGTCAAATAAACTTTTTTCCTGAAGTTCATTTTTTGTTTCTAGTTCATTGTGTTTCATAGTAATCTATGTTTAGTGGTTTTGAATTCGTTTGATGATACATACGTGACAATCAGAACACTGGTTTTTTTGATTTGCATTTTTTTTTATAAGCGCATTTTAATACATTCACCAACCTATAGTTATGACAACATTAAAAGCCATTATTGTTGATGATGAGGAGTTTGCCCGGTCATCATTGTTTTTTTTACTGCAACAGAACTGTCCACAGGTAGAAATTACCGGTATTGCAAGATCTGTAGCGGAGGCAAAAGATATTCTGGCACACCATCCTATTGATTTAATATTTCTGGACATAGCAATGCCCGGAGGGAATGGCTTCGAATTGATTCCTGATGCCCAAAAGCATAATGCAGCAGTTATATTCACTACCGCTTATGATCAATATGCGCTGAAAGCAATTAAGGCCAACGCACTCGATTATTTATTAAAGCCAATTGATATTGATGAGCTTAAAATAGCTGTAGATAAGGTTTTCCAACACATTAAGCTTTTTAAAAGCCAGAACGGGAATGATGAAAGAATCAACAATCTGGCTTCGAGTTTAAGTTCACGGTCAGAAATCAGGAAACTTACCCTTCCCTATGGCCAGGGTTTTAAAATGATTGATATCGATGATGTCATTTATATCGAAGCAGATAGCAATTACTCTATTGTACACTTAAATAACCACGATAAAATAACGGTTTCGAAAGTTTTACGGGAATTTGAGGAGCTTTTACCGGGCGACCAATTTGTACGGATCCATAAATCGAGCATTATCAACCTTAACCATTTAAAAGAGTATAATTCTAAAAACGGACTTCAGGTTTTCTTAAAAAATGGAGAAAGTATTAATATTTCTAGAAGAAGAGCAAGCGATTTTTTTGAAAAAATAAAATTATTTACCAAGGCAAACAGTGATCATTAAACTAGGCAAAAAAGTGCTATTATTTGCTGAAAAAGCAATCCTGAAGTTAAACTTCGGCCGCTCTTTTATTGCTCTTTTATTCGGGCTTATTATATTTGGCGCTCCCAAAACCCTGCTTGCGCAAACCACTTACCTTCCCCATTATAATACCAAAAATGGGCTGGCCAGCAATAACTGTTATTACATTTTACAGGATAAAAAAGGCTTTATCTGGATTGCAACGGATAATGGATTGAGCCGTTTTGATGGTACAAATTTCCAGAATTTTACGATCGAAGATGGACTGCCCGATACCCAGATCCTTCAGATGAAAGAAGACAAAGAGGGCCGCTTGTGGTTTTTTGCCTTAAACGGCCAGCTCAGCTACTTAAAAGAAGGGAAGTTTTACAACCAGGATAATGATGAATTGCTTAAAAAGCTAAACTTTAATACAGTAATTGTTTCCTTTTTAGTAGATAAAATTGGCCGGATTTGGCTCGGAACCAATGCTAATCTCATTGTTTGCTGGGATGGAAAAACGATCAAAAAGTACATTTCGCCTAATCCAATTGATAAATTTATCAATGCCTTTATACACGAAGATGAGCAAGGTAACATATTTGCTTATAGCGATTTAAGTGTTCAGAAATTTGATGGAAAAACTTTTTCCATGATCAAATCAAAAGTACAGCCACTCTCCTATATGACTGCTGTTAATTCTACGCACAGATCTTTATTTTATCTGGATGCTGGCGGTTTAAAACAATATAGACATGGAGGTATCAACGATCTCATACCTATTCCTCAGAATCTGATCAAGAACATGTCGGGATATTTTTATTACGATGTTACAACCAAAGAGGTTTGGTTATCAAATGCCAATGGTGCATTTGTTCTTGATAAAAGCGGAAAAACAGTCCAGTATTTACAGGATATATCTGTTAATCAAGTAATTAAAGACAACAACCAAAACATGTGGTTTGCCACCAATCAGGGCATCTACATGCTTCCTAATGCAAATAACCGTTTATCTATTATTGATGCCGAATCAGGCCTGAGCAGCAATGTAATTAAAAGCATTACCAAAGACGGAAAAAACCGACTGTGGCTGGGTACAGATGATGCCGTAATCGATGTGTTAACCATCAATAATTACCAGGTAGATGAAATTGGTTTAGACGATTTCAAGAAGTACAAAACTATTAAACAGGTTACTTTCGACCCAAAAGATCAATCTATCTATTTTGCATCCGATTATGGAATGGGTGTTTTTAAAAACATCTATAACAGCAGGAATGAAGTAAAGTATTTAAAGGAATCGAACAATTCCATGTTTGTAATCAAACATTTTAGCATTGGCAAGAATAACGACCACCTGGCTCTGGCCCTTTCATCGGGTGTTGTTTTTTTATCGGACAGAAGAAACAAATTTGAGTTTAATGCCGCAAAGTACCGCGAAAAAGAAGATTTTTTTAAAGACAGATCTTATCACGTTTTTTATGACCGTGAAGGGAATTTGTGGTTTTCGAATATTAATGGTCTGTCTCAATTTTCGAAAGGGAAATTAATTAAACATTACGAAAATCATCCCCTGCTTACCAAAAGGATAAACGATATTCAGCAGCTTGCAGACGGCACTTTGATTTTGGCAACAGATGGTTACGGTTTAATTTTTTATAAGAACAGGCAGATTACCCGACAGATTACCCAAAAAGAAGGCCTAACCAATAATATCTGTACCAAAATATTTGTAAAAAATAACGAAATATGGGTATTAACAAACAAAGGTGTCAACAAAATAGCCGATTATCCTAATCAATTCACTGTGACCAATTTCGACTATGGTAAGGATCTTTTGAGTGATGACATTAACAGCTTGTTTATTGATGATAGCACCGCCTATTTTGCAACAAACAAAGGCCTGATCCTATTTAAGTACAACAATAAAAACATAATTAAGAATCTTCCTAAGGTTTACGTTACATCTATTATTAAAGATAACGAGCGTTTGCCGGTTGATCAAGGTAATTTTACTTTCGAAACTGGTAACAATACCATCCTATTTACCTTTAGTGCAGTCGATTTTACCACGAGTGACATCACTTATCGTTACCGTTTAAATGAAAATTCAGCTTGGGTAGAAACCAGGACAAGGCGGTTAGATTTTTCTTCATTACAATCAGGCGATTACATATTTGAGGTAAGTGCCAAAAGCCAAAATGGTAATTGGGGTGAATCTGCAAAAATCGCTTTTACCATAAAAAAGCATTTTTGGCAAAGCTTATGGTTTTTATCTATTTTGATATTGCTGGTAGCCTATATCTTTTATAAAGTGGCTGTTTATATTACCCGTAAGCAAAAAGATAAAGAGCAAGAACAATTGTTGTTAAAAAACAAAGTGCTGATGCTCGAGCAACAAGCCTTACAGGCGATGATGAATCCCCATTTTGTTTTCAATGTGATGAATTCGATTCAGCATTATATCAATACGCAAAATACAGCTTCAGCAAATAAGGTTTTAACGGGCTTTGCCAGATTGATCAGAAAGAACCTGGAGATCTGTACAAAAAGCTACATCTCTTTAGAAGAAGAACTAGAATACTTAAATCTTTATTTGAAACTAGAGAAGAACCGTTTCGGCGATAAATTAAAATACATTTTTAATATTGATGAAGAAATTGATAAAGAAGAAACCTTTATCCCATCTATGTTGTTGCAACCTTACGTAGAAAACGCAATATGGCATGGCATTATGCCAAAAGAAACAGGTGGCGAAATCCAGATTAACATTAAACTGAAAGATGAATTCTATCTTAACATCGAAATTATTGATGATGGGATCGGAATTGACAACTCTTTAAAGGATAAAAAGGAAACACACATTAGTAAAGGAATGCAGTTAACCAAAGAAAGATTGCACCTTTTAGGTCAGATTGGAGCAAAACCTATACACTTAAACGTTAGGCAGAATACCACAAATGGCACAACAGTATCGATTTCTATACCGTTAAAATAGAAAATTTACCGTTTACTCAATTATTAATACCACTCACTAAATAGAATCTTGATCGAACCCTGTTTAGCCTTAAACTTGTGTTAGAAATAAACGATAGTGTTTATCAAAGACGTTCTTAGAGAATTGATATAGATATTTAATAACCTAACCTAAAACTATATCTTAATTCAGGTTTCATTTGTGTGTTGAAAGCGGTCTTGTTTTTTAAAAGCGAGACCGCTTTTTTTATGCCCAAAAATTCTATTTTTGTATATGCCCAATCACAACATCACCAGGCACATCGAAGCCCTCGTATTTTCTTCCAGCCAAAGCATAGGTACACAAGAAATTATACTTGCCCTAAATGCCGTTTTTAACGAAGAATTTACCGAAACACAGGTATTCGAAAGCATAGAGCAGATTAAAGAAAAATATAGCCATGATGATTTTGCCATCGAATTGGTATTCTTAAACAATGGTTACCAGTTTCTCACCAAAAAAGATTACCATGAAACGGTTAATCAACTTCAGTTACACCGCTCGAAGAAAAAATTAAGTCAGGCCGCGATGGAAACGCTTGCCATTATTGCCTACCGCCAACCGATAACCAAATTGGAAATCGAACAGATCAGGGGAGTAAATTCAGATTATTCAGTGCAACGTCTGCTGGAAAAAGAACTGATCAGTATCGATGGAAAAGCAGAAACGCCCGGCAGGCCTATTCTGTATAGCACAAGCACATTATTTATGGATTATTTTGGTTTAAATAACCTAAACCAGCTTCCTCAGTTAAAAGACATCGTAAAAGAGGAAAATACTGTTGGAGAAAATGTGGAATAAATAAATTAATTTCTTTGCTTCCAGATTGTTATTAAAAAAAGTTTTTTTGTATTTTTAAACTATAAAAGCAATTTTTATTTTTGTGTTATGAAAGCGCCAAAGAAACTACCAACTAAGCCGACTACCAAGAAACAGGTAGACGAAGATGATGATCTTGAAGATGACGATATTCAAACAACGAAAAAGAAGCCTCAAGATGATGACGATGATGATTTTGATATGCCATTAGATGATCTTGACAACTTCGATAATTTCGACGATGACGACGACGACTATTAACATTTAAAAAACATATATTTGAAAAAGCATCCGCCCGCTTGGTAGGATGCTTTTTAATTTTAAAATCTGCCCATGCAAGTTATACCAGTAAGCAATTCATCATTAAAAAAAGACTTTATAAACACACCCAAAATCCTATATAAAAACGACAAAAACTGGATCTGTCCGTTGGATAGTGAGGTTGAGAATGTTTTTAACCCAGAAAAAAACACCTTTTTTGCACATGGAAAATGTACACGCTGGGTTTTAAAAAATGATGCAGGAAAACTGATTGGCCGTGTAGCTGCTTTTATTAATGAGAAAAAAGCCTACCACTACGACCAACCAACCGGTGGCATGGGTTTCTTTGAATGTATTGATGATGAAAAAGCTGCCTTTCTTTTATTCGATACAGCCAAAAACTGGTTAACCGAAAACGGAATGCAGGCAATGGACGGACCGATTAATTTTGGTGAAAACGATAGCTTCTGGGGCCTATTGGTTGAGGGCTTTACCCCTCCTTCTTTCGGCATGAACTATAACTTTCCATACTATCAGAAATTTTTCGAGAAATATGGCTTTGTTACCGAATACGAACAATTAACCAACCATATTAACCTAACTATTCCCTTCCCCGAACGTTTTACAAAAATTGCCAACTGGGTAAGAAATAAACCAGGTTATACTTTCGAATATTTCAGCAAGGCCAATTCGAGCAAATACATTAATGATTTAATGGAAATCTACAATGATGGCTGGCAGGATTTTGAAAACTTTGTGCCTATTAAAAAAGAAACGCTCGAAGAAAGCTTTAAAAGTATGGAACCCATCATGGATGAACATTTGATCCAGTTTGCCTACTTTAATGGCGAACCAGCGTCTTTTGTAGTATTGATTCCTGATGCGAACCAGATGATAAAAGGTTTTGATGGTAAATTGGGCTTAATAGAAAAATTAAAGTTCGCCTACCGTCGTTGGGTGGGAGTTACCCGTATGAGGGCAATTGTAATGGGCACCAAACCTAAGTTCCAAAAACATGGCTTGGAATCGGTTCTTTTTATCCGCTTAGGCGAATACGTACTTCCTAAAAACCAGTACAAAGAGCTTGAATTGAGTTGGGTAGGCGATTTTAACGAACAAATGATTGCCATACATAAAGCTACTGGCGCTACCTTTGGTAAAAAACACCTTACCATGCGTAAGATATTTTAACCGATAATATCGTCATTTCGACTGTAGCTTACCGATTAAGCATCTGTTTTTATTTACTAATGGTATGCTTGCTTGTTTCACAGGTTTCATCGGTAGCGAAATGGAGAAATCTTGAAGAAGCACTTAAAGATTTCTCCATTCCGTTGCACTACATTCGAAATGACGATTCCACTATAATAATCTACGCACTTTTATATTTCGGCAGATTAATCAAGAGCACACTTCCCAAAATAATCACCAAACCAATAATCTGGGTAAGGCCGATTACTTCGTTGGTAAAAGTTAAACTCAGTAAAACTGCCACAACCGGGTTTACATAAGCATAGGTACTTACCTGCGTAGCCGGGCGCACCTTTAACAACCACACATAAGCACTAAACGCGGCAATTGATCCAAACAAGATAAGGTAAACAATAGATAACCAGGCATCAAGTGGAATATTCCCCCAATCCAACAATTTAAATTCTGATTTCAAAAAACCTCCAGGTAAAAAAGCCAAACTGGCCATCAACATCTGCCAACCGGTGTTAACAGAAACCGAACTGCCGGTAGTGGGGTGATATTTCGAATAAAGCGATCCTCCAGCCCAGGCTATTGGTCCAAAAACAAGTAATACCATACCTATAATCTGCAAGTTGCTTTGCGGTTTATCAAGTGCCTGTACAATCTGATCACCGAATAAGAGCACTACGCCCAAAAAGCCGATTACCAAACCCGATATAATATATTTATTGCTAAGATTTTCTTTCCAATGCGATTTATCTAAAATCACAAACCAGATCGCTGCCGAAGCTACCATAATGGCTACTAAACCACTCGGAATAAACTGCTCAACCCAAATTACGATTCCATTACCCAAGCCTAACATTAAAATACCGCTTACAGTTGCAATTTTGATGGTCCTTAGGTTAAAAATATCTTCTCCTTTAATCTTGCACCAGGTTAACATCAGCACTCCCGCAATAGAAAAACGGAATGCGCCTAAAATAAAAGGCGGGAAACCAGCCAATGCTTTCTGGATAAAAAAGTAGGTAGAACCCCAAACAATGTAAACGATAGCAAATGCAAGGTAAACCATTACCGGAGATGCTGTTTTATTTAAATTTGCCATGTGCTTATTTTTCAGGAATTACTAATTTTTGTTGCTCTTTCACAGTCTCCAGCACAATCGTGGTTTTAACCGATAAAATATTCGGAATCTTACTAAATTCATCCCTCAGTAAAGCCATTAATGAGGCAGAATCTGCTGTTCTCACTTTAATCAGAAAGCAATCATCTCCGGCAATGACGTGTACTTCCTGTACATCGGGTATCTTTGCCAGTTCGTTTGCAGTATCACTACAGCCCAAACTTTGAGATGATTTCATTGAAATAAAGGCTAGTAATTTTAAATCGAGCGCAACAGGATTTATCCGGGCATTATATTGGGTAATTACATTCTTCTTCTCCAATTTCTTTACCCGCTCCAACACAGCTGAAGGAACTAGATCTAATGCTTTCGCTAAATCTACATTCGAGATCCGGGCATTATCCTGCATAAGTCTGAGTATAGCCAGATCGATATGATCCAAACTAAAATTGTTTTCGATTACCATTCTATAAAATTATAAATTTCAAGAATAAAATTCAAAATATTTTAAAATAAAATGAATTTTATTCTTTAATACAATTTTATAATGATAATTAGTCGGTCAAACAATATATAAACCGTATTTTATATTCCTAGCTTATCATACAGATCGATAACCTTTTTACGAAGTTTATTAATCTCTTCTTCTTTTTCTATCAGTTCTTTTTTAAGCGCAGTTAATTCTTCAGATGAATTAAATTCTTCTGATTTTCCAGCAATCAGCTGTATTACCGGAACTTTAAAATTTTTAGAAATCTGGAGTAAGCGGGAAATATTGAGATCGGTTTGACCTGTCTCTATTTTACAAAAGGCCGGAGTAGAAATATTAAGTTTTTTAGCGGCATCCGCCTGACTTAAGCCTAAGGCCAACCTGCTTTGTTTGATGTGATCTCCAATGCTTTTCATTCTTTTTTTTTAGATTTGAGATATTAGACGTGAGATATTAGAATCTGATCCGTCTCATATCTAATATCTCACGTCTCATATCTATCTCTCTAAAGAAGCCGCTAGTTCAGGCAGATCGAAACCTGCGTAATTACCAGAGCTCATCAGGAGTAGATTAGCGTTTTTATAATTCAAGCTCAGTAAATAAGCTTTTAACTTAGTTGCATCATTAAAAAACTTCAGTTTTGCATTAGCAAAAGCCTGCTGAACATCGTCTTCAGAAAAAGGCTCCATCCGTTTTTGTTCGAAAGATTTAATATCAATAAATACGATTGCCTCATCGGCTTTATCCATCGCACCTGTATATTCTTTCAGGAAATCTTTGTTCAAGCTACTGAAAGTATGCAATTCGATACAAGCAACCAGTTTTCGGTTGGCAAACTGTCCTTTAACCGCATCAATAGTGGCTTTTAACTTTGATGGCGAATGCGCAAAATCTTTGTAAACGCTGGTTGATTCATCAGCTGAGATGACTTCTAAACGTTTAGCTGCACCGGTAAAAGAAGAAATAGCTGCATCAAACTCGGCTTCACTGATTTCCAATTGTTTGCACACCAACTTAGCTGCATTCAGGTTCATCAGGTTGTGATCGCCAAAAATCTTTAAAGCTGTTTCTTCTGGAAGCAGATAAGTTATTCCGTTTCTAATCTCATGCGCAGGAATGGCATAAGCAATTTTTGAAACATTGGCTTTCGATTGTGTTACAATTTCATTTAAATCAGCATCTGCTTCACAATAAATTAAAGTTCCATTATCCTCAATCGTATCGATAAATCTATCAAACTGCGAAGTATAATCGGCGTAGGTTGGAAAAACATTGATATGATCCCATGCAATACCACTGATTACAGCCACATTTGCCTTGTAAAGATGAAATTTAGGTCTTCTATCGATCGGTGAAGATAAATACTCATCTCCTTCAATAATCATTACAGGCGCTTCTTCGGTAACCTTTACCATCGTTTCGAAGCCGGCCAGTTGCGCACCTACCAAATAATCGAAATCGCGTTTATAATAATTCAGCACATGCAAAATCATACTGGTAATGGTTGTTTTACCATGACTGCCACCGATTACTACGCGTAATTTATTTTTGCTTTGCTCGTAAATATATTCAGGATAAGAATAGATTTTAACGCCCAATTGTTGTGCTTTCAACAACTCGGGGTTGTCGATGCGCGCATGCATACCCAAAATAACCGCATCCAGATCGTTTGAAATACGGTTTTCATCCCAACCCATTTCAGCCGGTAATAGTCCGTATTTATCTAAACGTGATTTTGCAGGCTCGAAAATCACATCATCAGATCCCGAAATTTGATACCCTTTTTTATGTAAGGCGATGGCCAGATTGTGCATTGCACTTCCACCAATCGCAATAAAATGTATGCGCATATAAGTTAATTATTGAAAGAGAGAAGGGTTGAATGAGAGAATGGGTATTGTGTAAAACTCAATCATTTTCTCATTCAACATTCAATCATTATTTTTTCTCAAACTGAGCCGCAACCCAATCGCCATTTTGTTTATGATCGACATATTTGATGCCGTATTTAGCACATTCAGCGGTAATCATTCCTAAATCAGGATCTAAATAAAATCCACTGAAGAAAATTTTGCCTCCAGCTTTCAATACCTCGGCATAACGGTGAATCTGATCCAGAAGTATATTTCTATTGATATTGGCAAAAATAACATCGTATTCATCGTTAGGAATTACCTCTTTGCTACCGCAAAGTGCTTTTAGATTATCTACCTGGTTAAGTGCAGCATTTTCTATGGTACTTTCGTAACAGATATCATCATAATCGATGGCCATTAAGCTTTTAGCACCCAGTTTTGCAGCCAGAATGGCCAAAATCCCGGTACCGCAGCCCATATCCAGGATATTTTTATCCTTTAAATCAGCAGCTAAAATATACTGCATTACCATTGTGGTCGTTTGATGATGACCAGTACCAAAAGCCATTTTAGGATCGATTACGATCTCGTATGGATATGATGGCTGAGGCTCATGAAAGGTTGCCCTAACATAACATACATCATCAATAATCAGCGGACTAAAATTTTTCTCCCATTCGGCATTCCAGTTTTCGTCGGCAACATCTTCTAAAATATATGCTGTTGCGAATTCTTCGCTATAATTTTCCAGGAGGTCTTTTAATTCCTGCTCGTTAAAGTTGTCTTTGATTACGAAAGCTGTAAAACCACCCTCACTATCTTCGAAAGTATCGAAGCCTAAATCGGCAAGATCGCTAATAAGCAGATCCTGTTGATAATCTTCGATACTTTTGAATGTAAATATTGCTTTTGTGTATTGCATTTAGCTATTTAATGCTTTAATAATATCTGTAAAATCGCGTGATTTTAACGATGCACCACCAATTAGGCCACCATCAATATCGTTCTGAGAAAATAAACTTGCCGCGTTGCCTGGGTTACAGCTACCACCATATAAAATGGTTGTATCATCAGCCACATTAAAACCATAGTTAGCTTGAATTTCACTGCGGATAAAAGCATGAATATCTTGCGCTTGCTCTGGAGAAGCCGTTAAACCTGTGCCGATAGCCCACACTGGCTCGTAAGCAATAACCAATTTTTTGAAGTCTTCTTCAGCTAAACTAAAAATGCCTTCTACCAACTGTTTTTTTAATACTTCATAATAACTGCCGTTGTTACGCTCGTCTAAAGTTTCACCAATACAGAAGATTGGTGTTAAACCATTTGCCAAAGCAACTTTAGTTTTTTCAGCTAATAAAGCGTCGCTTTCAGCGAAATATTGTCTACGTTCTGAGTGACCTAAAATAACGTATTCTGCACCAACAGATTTCACCATTTTAGCTGATGTTTCGCCTGTATATGCACCACTTTCTTTATCACTAATATTTTGAGCGCCAATTTTAACATCGTTACCACCCAATTTTGCCAAGCTGTTTAAGTGAATAAACGGTGAGCAAATAATAGCCAGCTGATCGCCTTTGCGCTCATCTTTAACCATATTTACGATTTCGCTGAATAACGAAACACCTTCGTTATAATCTAAGTTCATTTTCCAGTTACCGGCAACAATCTTTTTTCTCATTTTGTATTATTTAATGCTTGGTTGATCTTTCCAGATCGGATTTTATATTAAAATCGTCTATACGATTCAGTTAATTCAAATACTTTAGTAATGATATCTTTTTCTACCTCATCGAAAACTATATTTTTTCGGGCAAATACCTTTTGGGTTGTTTCGAACATTTTATTGAGTTTATAGGGATCAAAACCGCTGGCGCCTCCCCAACTAAAATCGGGAATATGGTTTGGAGGGAAGCCCGCACCAAAAACATTGGCTCCAATACCAACCACACTACCGGTGTTAAACATGGTATTGATACCCGATTTAGCATGATCGGCCATAATTAAACCACAAAACTGCAGGCTAGTATTACGCATTTTTTTGCTTTCGTAATCGTAGAGTTTTACTTCGGCATAGTTATTTTTTAAATTCGAATTATTGGTATCGGCACCTATATTGCACCACTCTCCCATTACCGAATTGCCCAAATAACCTTCGTGACCTTTAGCGGAATTGCCCCAGATTACCGAATTGTTAATTTCACCTCCTGCACGGCTATTCGGACCTATGGTAGTACCTGAATATATTTTGGCTCCCATTTTTATAGACGAGTGATCACAAAGCGCAAAGGATCCCCTGATTAAAGAACCTTCCCAAACCTCGGCATTCTTACCGATATAAATTGGTCCGTAAGTAGTATTAAAAACGCTGCATTCGGCTTTTGCACCTTCCTCCAGAAAAATATCATCACCGAGCAGCTGGTTCGTATTGCTTATCTTCGCTGAGCTACGCCCTTCGGTTAACAATTTAAAATCTTTTCTGATCTCGACGGGATTATTACCAAAAATATGTTCTGGATAAACAATCTGTATGAAGTCACCTGTGTACTCTACCGGCTTTAGCGATTTAACCGATTCTAAATCGTGCTGATCTGCGATATATGCAATAATGACATCTCTTTTGTAAAGCACTTCACCTGCTTTAAGTTTATCTACGGCGTTTAGCAAAGCTTCATCCGGACAAACAGAACCGTTTATCAATAAATCGGCATTGGGTTTTGGGGCAAATTTTATAGAGAGGTAATCTTGGGTATGAAAGCCAAAATCGGCCTTTAAATATTTCGCCCATTTCTCTGCAATGGTTAAAATACCAATGCGTAAATCGGCCACAGGCCTGGTAAACGTAAGCGGACGCAGTGACATCCAAGAAGCATCATCAAAAAGATTGATTGTCATAAGCAACAAAAATAAAAAAAGTCCCGATGCTTTTGGCAAAGGGACTTCAAAAAATGCTTTTTGTTGCTAAAATTATTTCTTAGCGTAACGGTTTTTGAATTTATCGATACGTCCTGCTGTATCAACCAATTTCATTTTACCAGTATAAAAAGGGTGTGAAGTGTGAGAAATCTCTAATTTATAAAGAGGATACTCGTTACCATCTTCCCATTTAATTGTTTCTTTAGTATCTACGCAAGATTTTGTTAAGAAAGCATATTCGTTAGACATGTCTTTAAAAACAACTGGTCTGTAGCTTGTTGGGTGCAAATCTTTTTTCATTTGAATATTATTTTAAGTTATTTGTGTGAAAGCATCAAGAACATTTTTGCAATTTGCTGGCAACAACGCTTATGACATTTCCTATTAGTCTTTCTACCTCTATTTTAGAGGATGCAAATATCTTAATTTTATTTTTGATTTACAAGTCTAAATTAAAATTTTAAATTATAAGATTTCCAGCCATCTGTTTTAGTAAAACTGATTTAAACAATGTTTATTGTAAAACGATTGCTCCATGGATATATAATGTAACAAACCTAAAATTTTTGGACTGAATATTGTTTTTCAGATATTTAAAAAATATATGTAAATTTGATATATGAGAAAAGATAGCGAGTTTGATGGAATTATCCATTCTAGCAGTAGCGGAAAGCTCTACATTAAAAGCCCCGATTTCTTTGCGCAGCCAAGGATCAGACAAATGGTGGGTGCATTAATGGAATCGAGTATTTTCAAAAAGATAGAAAAGGATAAAAACAAGAAATAGCCAATATAGATGCCTTTTAACCTGCTCTTATTCCCTCTTGTAGGCGGCTATTATATTCTTATTAGGTTCAGATACCTTAGATACGTACAATATCGGCTAGAAAACCAACGTGTACTGTTAAATTCTGCTTTTGCAGGCATCCTGCTTTTAGGTGTATGCTTTTTATTAAGAGGATTATTTATTGCCATTTCTCCCGAAACTATTGAGCAACTAAGCAAATTACTTCCAATCCATACGCCCTATTTCGGAACCACCAGCATGTCGTTATTTGTGGCTGTAGGTGCAACAGAAATCGCAAATCTTTTCATTAACCGCCTTAAGGCAATTAAAAGGGCAATAGCTACTTCAGGAAATGAATTTGAACTTTTACTGAGTTCGTCTTTTTTTGATGCTCATCTTTTGCAGTTCACCATGGATAGTGGTAAATTTTACATTGGCTGGGTGAAAGAACTGCCAAAACCCTTTACTACAAGTTATATCCGCATTACCCCTGCTTTTAGCGGCTACCGCAAGGCCGACGATAAAGAACTCGTTTTTACCACACAGTATTTAACGGTTTATGCCAGTTATATCGAAGATGGCTCTGTTGCAAATACAGATGAGTTAAAAACCGACCTCGTACTAAAAGCGGATAAGATCAATTCCATTTCGTTTTTTGATATGGATATGTACAACCGTTTTAATCCTTCGCAAGAATAAAATCCAAATTTAGAGCCTGTTTAAATTTTATCAGAATTCATTAGTATGTCAGTCTGTCCAAAGGACTCCTGTAGAGAACGTATCGAAGACCCATTTTTTGATTTATTAAAGCATTTCGACTCCGCTACCATTGACGTTATTTTGCAATTGCTTACTAATAAGACATTTGCAACAACATACATTTCCGCCCAGCTAGGCCATAGCACCCCACCCCCGTTTTACTTAAATCCGGCCTAACAAATTTTTCGGGCTGTACTGACCGAGCCACACCACTGACCTTTAAAGAAAAATTTTCAGCCGGCATTTTTTGTTTCTTTTTTGATGACAAAAAGAAAGAGCCATTCGGCGGCGGTGAGCCGAGGCAAGAATGAGCCGCTGGGCAAAAAAGGGTATGCGTCATTCATATTGATTTTTATACAATAAATTAACGCTCAGTGTGACAAAAATATAGATAAGTAAAAAATTGCATTATTTAAACAGGCGCCTAATCCTTCTTTTGACTGTATTTTTTCCAGGTTTCTATTTTGGCCTTCTGACGGGCAATATAAGCATCGGCAATAACTTCGGCTGAACTTGAGCCTTCAACCGTTTCCAGCAGTTCCTTTAATTTATACTGATCTACATCGGCTTTATACAAGATTTGGATCAGTTTCGGAAAGTCGTTATCAATTAAATAAGCAAAGGCATCAACCAATGCATCGCGCAACTGATTATCAGAAAGATGATCTGGTATATCGAAATCTTTGTTGATGATACTAATTAATGACATGGAACAGGATTTTTAGGATTACGGGATTTTAAGATCGAGTTTATTAACACTAGAGTTAGGCAATTTGCACTAACCCAAGAACCACCGCCCAAAATTAAATAAACCTGATAAAAGCGGCAGCTCCCGATTCTTCATCGGGACTATAGCGGTTAGCAGGACTGAAGAGGCAATGGAATGCGGAGCTTTCCTTTTCAAAATTATAACGCAGTTATTTAACCGCTTTAAGATCCCCGCATGCGCGAGGATGACGGTATCGAAAAACTAAACTCCATCTTCCATCCTTTTTAAATCCATTTAATTTCCTGACAGATCTCGATCAGTACGCCATTGGTATCTTTTGGATGTACAAAACACACCATTTTATTGTCTGCACCCTTTTTTGGTGAATCGCTGAGCAGTACAAAACCTTCTTTATGCAGGCGTTCCATTTCTGCCAGGATATCATCAACCAGAAAGGCAATATGGTGAATCCCCTCTCCTTTTTTTTCGATAAACTTAGCAATTGCACTATCTGGAGCTGTAGCCTGCAGCAGTTCTACCTTATTTTCGCCAGTTTTAAAGAAGGCCGTATTTACAAACTCGGATGCAACTTGCTCAGTTTTATAGCAATCGGTATTCAATAGTTTCTGATAAATATCTATGGAACTGTTAAGGTCTTTTACTGCGATGCCGATGTGTTCTATCTTATTCATAGATTATAAGGTTATGTGAATGTAAAAATGCGGCTTTTCTCTATAAGGTCATAGCTATTATTTATAATTGTTAAATAAGTTTTTTCGTATCTTTGTATTATAATTAACAGAATAGAGATGAAACAGCCGATATATTTAGATAATAATGCAACCACCCCATTAGATCCAAGGGTGTTGGAAGCAATGCTACCTTACTTTACAGAGAAATTTGGAAATGCCGCAAGTCGTAATCACGCGTTTGGCTGGGTGGCTGAAGAGGGTGTAGATTATGCCCGTGAGCAAGTAGCCAAACTAATCGGCTGTACTGAAAAAGAAATTATTTTTACATCAGGTGCAACTGAGGCCGATAACCTGGCTATTAAAGGTGTATTTGAAATGTACAAAGAAAAAGGTAACCACATTATAACTGCGGTTACTGAACATAAAGCAGTTTTAGATACCTGCAAACACTTAGAGAAAAACGGAGCACGTGTAACTTATTTAGGTGTTAAAGAAGACGGTTTAATTGATTTAGCTGAATTAGAAGCTGCTATGACTCCTGAAACTATTTTAGTTTCGATTATGTATGGCAACAACGAAATCGGTGTAATTCAACCGGTTAAAGAAATTGCAGCTATTGCACACAAACATGGTGCTTTATTTATGACTGATGCTACCCAGGCAGTTGGTAAAATTCCGGTTGATGTAAATGCTGATGGTATTGACTTAATGGCTTTCTCGGCACATAAAATGTATGGTCCGAAAGGTGTTGGTGTACTTTACGTTCGCCGTAAAAACCCTAGAGTTAAAGTTACTGCACAAATGGACGGTGGTGGCCACGAGCGCGGAATGCGTTCTGGTACATTAAATGTTCCTGGCATTGTGGGTTTAGGTAAAGCATGTGAACTTTGTCGTTTAGAAATGGAAAGCGAATCTGTTCGTTTAGCTGCTTTACGTGATAAGTTAGAAACTACTTTGAACAAAATGGAAGAGAGTTATGTTAATGGTAATACACAACACCGTTTACCACATGTAGCCAATATATCTTTTAAATATGTTGAGGGTGAAGGTTTAATGATGGCAATGAGTGATTTAGCAGTATCTTCAGGATCGGCTTGTACTTCAGCATCTTTAGAACCATCGTACGTTTTAAAAAGCTTAGGTTTATCTGATGATTTAGCACACTCTTCTATCCGTTATGGTTTAGGAAGGTTTACAACTGAAGCAGAGATCGATCAGGCTATTGAAGTGACTCAAAAAGCAGTTAATCACTTAAGAGAACTTTCTCCACTTTGGGAAATGTTTAAAGAAGGAATTGACTTGAGTAAAATTGAGTGGGCGGAACACTAAGAAAGGTAGAGGGCTGAAAGGCTTAAGGTAGAAGGTTAATCGCCAAACGCTTTACGCAAATCGCCAAGCTCCAGGTTAAAAATTAATTAAAAAATTGCTCTGTAAGGAGATAAAAAAATAAAATCATGGCATATTCAGAAAAAGTAATTGACCATTACAATAACCCACGTAACGTAGGTACTTTAAATAAAGACAGCAAATTTGTAGGAACAGGATTAGTTGGCGCACCTGAGTGTGGCGACGTAATGCGTTTGCAGATTGAAGTTGGAGAAGATAACGTAATCACTGATGCTAAATTTAAAACATTTGGTTGTGGTTCGGCTATTGCTTCTTCTTCTTTAGCTACAGAATGGTTAAAAGGAAAAACAATTGATGAGGCTTTATCTATTGATAACATGGATATTGTTGAAGAATTGGCTTTACCTCCAGTAAAAATTCACTGCTCAGTTTTGGCAGAAGATGCAATTAAATCGGCCATTAACGATTATCGCGTTAAAAATGGTTTAGAAGCAATTGTGTTAGAAAAATCGCACCATTAAAATAGATATGAGACAATAGATTTGAGATTTGAGACCTTAGGGTGCTCAAGTATGTCTCAAATCTAACCTCTCAAATCTCAAATCTTAATATTATGATTACGATAACAGATAAAGCAAAAGAAAAAATCACCCACTTAATGCAGGATTCGGAAATGGGTTCTGATTACTTTTTACGTGTTTCGGTAAAAGGTGGTGGCTGTTCGGGCTTATCATACAATTTAGATTTTGATAACGAAGAACAAAAAGGCGATCAGTTTTTTGAAGACAGAGGAATCAAAATTGCTTTGGATATGAAATCATTCCTTTATTTAGCCGGAACTGAACTCGACTTCACTGACGGTTTAAATGGAAAAGGTTTTAATTTTATAAACCCAAATGCCAGCCGTAGCTGTGGCTGTGGAGAAAGCTTCTCTGTTTAAAATCTTATAAAACATATATTTAAAGGGCCCCGAAAATTTCGGGGCCCTTTTGTATTTTTAAACCAAAAAGCCTTATAATTGTTAATTATAATTAGCGAACCAATACGAGCATGCCACTAATAAACGAATTTTCAACTGTTCCTACCTTGTTGCGGAATGTTGTAAAAAACATCCATAAACCTCAAGAAACCTTTTTGATTCATAAACAAGGTGCAGAATGGACTGAAATTTCTTATGAAGACACTTTAAAAAGAGCCGACGCTGTTTCCGCCTTCTTTTTAGAGAAAGGAATAAAAAAAGGTGACCGATTAGGATTAATGATCGAGAATTCTCCTGAATACGTATATTATGATCAGGGAATCCAGCAGATTGGTGTAATTAACGTATCCATTTATCCTACACTTTCTGAACAGGAAGTAGCTTACATCATTAACGATTCTGGCATAAAAGCTATTCTTATTGGAAATAACTTTCTATACCGTAAAGTATTAAAGGTAGCGGCCAATTGCAAACAGTTAAAATATATTATTCCTGCTTTTAAAGATTTTGAAAAAGTTACCATTCCTGCCGACGTAAATGTAGAAGTTATTGCCTTTTCTGATATCCTGGCGCTTAAACATCAGGTTACGGCTGCCGAAAGAGCTGACATTGACCAATGCAGAAGTTTGGTTTTACCTGACGATGTTTCCTCTTTAATTTATACCTCGGGAACAACAGGAACCCCAAAAGGTGTAATGCTTACCCATTATAACTTTGTTAAGAATGTGGAGGTTTGCTTGCAACAGATCCCTGTGATCGATCAAACAGAAACTTTCCTCTCCTTTCTACCGCTATCGCACGTATTCGAGCGTACAGCAACTTACCATGTTTGCTGCGCACAAGGCTGTAAAATTGCATTTGCCCAAAGTTTAGAGTTATTGGCCAAAAATATGGGTGAAGTTCGTCCTACCGTAATGAGCTGCGTTCCGCGCCTTTTAGAACGCATACATGATAAAGCCATAAAAGGAGGAACAGCTGGTGGGGGTACAAAAGCAAAAATATTTACGTGGGCTTTAGAAACGGGTAACAAATACCGTTTAGCAAAAGAGGCTGGCAAAAACCCAGGTTTCATTTTATCAGCCAAAAAAGGAATAGCAGAGAAACTGGTTTTCAGTAAAATTAAAGAGAAAACCGGCGGACGTTTAAAGTTTATGATTTCGGGCGGTGCCGCCCTGCCTAAAAATGTGGGTGAATTTTTTGGTGATCTGGGCATTAAAATATTAGAAGGATTTGGCTTAACAGAAACTTCGCCCGTGATGTCGGTTACCGAATACCACAGGCAGGTTTATGGCACCGTTGGTCGTGTAATTCCAGGAATTGAAGTGGGTATACAAGATGTCGAAACTAAAGAAATGCTCAGTATCCAAACGCACAATACTTTTAACGAAGAATTTGAATGTGCTGAAGGTGAAGTAATTGTACGCGGTCACTGTGTAATGAAAGGTTACTTTAACAAACCTGCAGAAACAGCCGAAGCGATAGATAAAGACATGTGGTTCCATACCGGAGATATTGGCCGTTTTTATAAAGGTAACCTGCAGATTACAGACCGTTTAAAAAACATGATCGTAAATGCCTATGGCAAGAACGTTTACCCTACCCCGGTAGAAAACATTTACCTGAAAAGCCCAAAAATTGATCAGCTTTTCTTAATCGGAGATAAACGTGAGTTTATTACAGCAATTATTATCCCGAACAAAGAAACTTTAGAAGAAACCTTCAAACTCAAACCATCATTTTTTGAAGAGGCTGATCCTTTTATCCGCGATCAGGAAATTATAGATTGGATGGAACAGGATATCAAAAAAATATCAAACGAGCTGGCCAAATTTGAACGCATTAAAAACTTTAAGATCAAGCGTAATCCTTTCAATATAGATGAAGGAGAAATTACCCCTACCATGAAAGTTAAACGCCGTATTGTAGAAAAGAAATACGCCGAAGCCATTAACGAAATGTATGAAGAAGGTATAGAAGCTGAATCATAATTAAATAAAGGGCCATCATTACCAATCTTGTAATCGTGGCCCTTTATTTTTCTGAATAACTAAAAATCAATTACAGTTCCAATCCATTTGCATCGGTTGTTAATATTTCGCTCATATAATCAAAGAAAGGCCGCATGTTTTTAAATTCCTGATTACAATATCCCAGGTATTCTTTACTCAAAACTTCCTGATCGGTAAATCGATGAACTAACAAAAATTGCTTATAACGTAGCAGATCGATGTCCTGATGATCAGCTTCAAAACCCTTTGGAGCAGTCTTTAATTGTTCGCCTTTCAAAGTCTCGAAGGAAGCAATAAAAGTTTTATCACTTAATATTGCTCTTAAGGGCTCGGCATCAAAAGCAATATTTTCCCTTATTAATTTCAAATCTTGAGGAGAAGGTCCGAAAAAACCACCAGCTACAAAACTATTACCTGGTTCGATATGAAAATAATAACCACCCCTTCTTTGTTTACCTGCCCGTTTAAAACTGCCACTCCAATGTGTTTTATAAGGTGTTTTATCTGTTGAGAAACGGGTATCGCGATAAATCCGGTATAGACTTTTCTTTCCCGATGGTGTTTCAATTACATCATGGGTATTCATGAGGTCTAATAAATCCTGTGCAAAAGATTCTATGTATGCCTGTTCTTTCTGGTAAGCTATTTTATGGTCATTAAACCACTCACGTTCGTTGTTATTTTTCAATAACCTTAAAAATTCAAAACTAGAAGGTGGTATTTGTTTTATATCGGGCATCATTTTTTTTAATGGCTATTCACATTCAAACAAATATAACATCTGTAAAACACTAAATTCATATCGCTGGAAAAATTTACCCGATGAATACTTAAAAATTTCAGGAGGGTTCTGACCATGGAGTAGCTATTAGACTAATTAAACCATTAAAAGGTCTTTAATAAAAAAATTCCCAATGACAAATTGTGAATCAGATATATTTAATAGCTTTAGGTATCATTTGCCAGAACGATGAAACACGATTTATTTTTTGAACAGGTTTGGGATTTAACCAGAGAAATACCCAAAGGCAAAGTGACTTCATACGGAGCAATTGCAAAAGCCATTGGCACGCCTAATTTATCGAGAATGGTTGCCAGAGCCATTGGTGCTTGTGGGGCAGCACAGCCTCCTGTTCCTTATTATAGAGTAATTAGTAGCAACGGCTTGCTCAGCGGCGACCCATCATCCACAGCTAAAAGACAGGAACTGCTCGAAAACGAAGGTCTAGAAATTAAAAACCTGAAAGTTCAAAACCTTAAAAAGGTATTCTGGGATCCGTTAATTGATATGGAATAAATACTGCTGTAAAGTTTCTGTTCATCCATTTTTTATCTCATTGGCTTTTAACATGCTAAAATGCGGTTTTATATCTAATAAAGCATTTAGTAATTACAATAGCTTTCTTATCTTTGCAACCATCTGTTTTAAGTGGATAGCTAATTGGTCCTAAAAATTGAATTTTTCCCTATATTAATTCAAAATTTAATCAGCTA
Source organism: Pedobacter sp. 22163 (assembly GCF_052045595.1). Taxonomy (NCBI): domain Bacteria; kingdom Pseudomonadati; phylum Bacteroidota; class Sphingobacteriia; order Sphingobacteriales; family Sphingobacteriaceae; genus Pedobacter; species Pedobacter sp. 22163. Next base: position 790,814 of record NZ_JBQEPM010000001.1, read on the forward strand.
ATTATTCCTTTTTCATTAAAGCACCAAAATTTAACAATAACAAAAAATGCAAAAGCATTACTTTTGCAAAAAATACCTGAAATGAGTATAGGATTATCAGAACAAGAAGTATTACGACGTGAGTCGCTAAAGCAATTACGCGCATTAGGCATTGAGCCTTATCCTGCAGAAGCGTATGAAGTAAATGCATATGCAGCAGATATATTAGCTAATTATGAAGTAGATAAGACAGCATACAAGACCGTAGTATTAGCAGGTAGAATTATGAGCCGTAATATTATGGGCGCTGCCTCTTTTACGGAGTTACAGGATTCTACCGGCCGAATTCAGATCTACTTAAAGCGCGACGAACTTTGTCCTGGTGATGATAAAACCTTATATAACACAGTATTTAAAAAACTTTTAGATATCGGCGATTTCATTGGTGTTAAAGGATATGTTTTCACTACGCAAACAGGAGAAATTTCTGTACATGTTACTGAATTTAAGGTACTTTCTAAGTCACTACGTCCCCTACCAATCGTTAAACGCGATGATGAAGGTAATGTTTACGATGGATTTACCAATCCGGAATTGCGCTACCGCATGCGTTATGTAGATTTAACGGTAAATCCTGATTTTAAACAGATCTTTATCAAACGTAGCAAGGTGATTAACACCATGCGCAATTATTTTGATAACCAGGGTTGGATGGAAGTAGAAACGCCTATCTTGCAACCTATTCATGGTGGTGCTGCTGCACGTCCTTTTGCCACACACCACAATACCTTAGATATGCCGCTTTATTTGCGTATTGCAAATGAACTTTATTTAAAAAGATTAATCGTTGCAGGTTTTGATGGCGTATACGAATTCGGTAAAATGTTCCGTAATGAAGGGATGGACCGTACGCATAACCCCGAATTTACTTCGATGGAAATTTACGTTGCCTATAAAGACTATATCTGGATGATGGCAATGGTTGAAGAATGTTTAGAAAAAGTAGCTATTGCCACAACTGGTGCAAGTGTAGTTAAAGTTGGTACCAACGAAATTAATTTTGAAGGACCCTACGAAAAATTAACCATGTACGAGTCGATCCAAAAATATACCGGAATTGATGTTTCGGCAATGACAGAGGAAGAAATTGCACAGACTTGTAAAGATTTAGGCATCGAAATCGATGATACAATGGGTCGTGGTAAATTAATTGATGAAATTTTCGGAGCTAAAGTTGAAGCGAATTTAATCCAGCCAACCTATATTACCGACTATCCCATCGAAATGACACCGCTTGCCAAAAAGCACCGTACCGCAGAAGGGTTGGTAGAGCGTTTTGAGCTATTTGTTAATGGTAAAGAGATTGCGAATGCTTACTCAGAATTAAACGATCCTATTGACCAAAAAGAGCGTTTAGAAGATCAGTTAAAGTTAGCTGCCCGCGGAGATGATGAGGCTATGGCCATGGATGATGATTTCGTACGTGCATTAGAATATGGGATGCCACCTACTTCTGGTTTGGGCATTGGTATTGATCGTTTGGTGATGTTAATGACCAACCAAAGTACCATTCAGGAAGTTTTATTCTTCCCGCAGATGCGCCCGGAGAAAAAGAAAATAGAAATGACTCCAGAAGAAACAGAATTGTATTCATTGGTTTCAGAAGGCGAACAATACCTGTTAACTGAAGTAAAAGGGAAACTGGCCGATTGGAGTAATAAAAAATGGGATACAACCTTAAAAGCTTTAACAGGAAAAGGAATTTTAAAAGTTGCCAAAACAGACGACGGCTTATTCTTATCTCATAAATAATCAATCTGAGACCTCGAAAAAGGTAATTCTGGATTTGATTTTAACAAAAACATAACATAAACTTAAAAGGCTTGCTAACAATTGTTTAGCAAGCCTTTTCTATATTTACAGCAATCGATAATTAAAATCATTGCGATATGAATACGTCAAGTTTAGAAATCAACGAAAGAGAATACTGCATTAAATTAAGCAAAGATGCTTTTGATTTAACGCTGGTACGTCAGTTAATAAAAAGAATCCAGGCCGAAGCCTTATTCTTCTCGAGAGTACAGGCCGAAGAAGAAGATATCTTAAGCAAAAGGGCTCAAAGAGAAGAATTTGAAGGATTTGATTATTTAGGCGATAAATAATCAGTTTGCAGTTGGGAATTCTCAGTTGACAGTTAATTGCAACAATTAACCAGTTAACCGATTCCAGCAATTACCCTTTTTAATCTACCTCTAGAGTTCCTTCTACCGAATCATCCATTGTTTTTCCTGTAATTACCGACGCTGCCATCTTTAAAAATGCAACGGCAGTGCCGTGTTTGGTATCCCAATAGTATCCCTCCGAAGGGATAACCTTGATTAAGGTGATATCAGGATCGTCTTTCCCTCCCTGAAACCATGTTTTGATAAACGGGCTCCAAAGCTCATCAATTTTAGCCTGATCCCTGCTGATTTCAGAAATTCCATAAATATTTACAAAACCCGAGTGCGCTCCGGCCTGAAATAACAAATGAGTAAAAGGATCACTAGAAATCTCATCATTTTTATGACTGTCTCTAAGGCTCATAAACCATATATTTCCCTCCTCATCGACTTGCTGAATGGCCATTGGCCTTACCGACATGGGTACACCAGTTTTAATACTGGTACAGAAAAAACAGCTTTCGGCCTTTTCGGCTAAGCTCCTAAGTTTTTCGATAGCTTCTTTACCGCCCAAATCTTTAATATTATTTTCTTCCTGAGTATTGTTGGTACTTCCTTCTTGTGATGTTGCCATAGGTATAAGATTTTATATAAACTACAATGAAAAATAGCGTTTGGTTTTAATTTTTTGAGAAGAGTGGTTGGCGAATGGCGTTAAGTAGCGCGCATAGCGTATGATTTATTGACCAAAAATTATGGAGTTTTAATCAAAGCCAATATCTTTATTTAACAGAAAGCCAATGGACACAAAAAAACCGAAACCCTTTACTGCTGAAATCAAGATGATTGGCATCAATCCTTTTGTATTTGTACCGGAAGAAGCGTTAAATTATGTTTTCCATCAAGCTGGGAAAGACAAAGGTCAGCTTCCAATTACAATGAAAATTGATGGACATGAGTTTAAACAAACTTTGATAAAGTATGCAGGCGATTGGCGTTTGTACCTGAATACGCCTATGCGAAAAGCGTCAGGCAAAGATGTTGGAGATACCGCAAGCTTCGAACTTGAATTTGATACTGAAGAACGAATAATAAAGATAAATCCTAGTTTGGAGCAGGCTTTAGCAGAAAATAAACAAGCTAAGGATGTATTTGACGGCCTTGCGCCCCATTTACAGAAGGAAATTATACGTTATATTGCCAACCTTAAAACGGAAGAATCGGTAAACCGCAATGTAAAAAAGGCTATTCAGTTTCTTTTGGGTAAAGAAAGGTTTATCGGCAGAGATGGAATTTAATGGAAAATAGTACCATAACTGCAGCCCCGCCATTCTCAACCCATTGTTGATTATAATAGTACAAAGGCCAATTGGTAAATGTCCTTTGTACTATAATTTTGTTTTACAACAATCCGCGTTTTTTAAGCATTGGTTTAATATCAGGATTATGTCCCCTGAAATTAAAAAACATTTTGCCAAGATCCTCGGTATTTCCTTTGGACAGAATCATATCCCTAAAGCGCTGACCATTTGCCCTGGTTAGTCCTCCATTCTCCTGGAACCACGAAAAGGCATCATTTTCAAGCATAGAAGTCCAGCTATAAGCGTAATAACCAGCAGCGTAGCCATTACTCCAGATATGCAGAAAATAGCTGGAGCGGTAACGTGGCGGCACATACGATAAATTTAGATTGGTTTTCTTTAATGCCTCTGCTTCAAATTTGTCGACATCCTGTAATGGTGCACCTGGAGAAATTGTGTGCCACTGCATATCCAGATCGGCTGCTGCCAATGCTTCAGTAAAAATATAACCCTGGTTAAACGAACCCGCCTTTTTAATTTTATCTAATAAAGCCTGTGGCATCTGTGCTCCGGTTTGATAGTGAAGGGCATAATTCTTTAATATTTTCGGATCGGAAGCCCAATGTTCATTAAATTGTGAAGGAAATTCTACATAATCGCGTGCTACGTTCGCACCCGAAAGACTGGGATATTGCTGGTTGGCAAACAGACCATGTAAACCGTGTCCAAATTCATGGAACATGGTTGTAACATCATCAAAACTAATTAATGCTGGTTTTCCGGTTTCGGGTTTCGTAAAATTGCAGACATTGTAAATAACCGGTATCGTACTGAATAGCTTAGACTGGGGAACAAGGTTATCCATCCAGGCACCACCATCTTTATTATCGCGCTTATAGTAATCACAATAAAACAGACCTAGCTGCTTCCCGTCTTTATCTATCACATCAAAAACACGAACATCTTCCTGGTAAACCGGTAAATCTTTACGTTCTTTAAAAGTAATGCCGTAAAGCTGTGTAGCAGCATAAAACACACCATTAATGAGTACTTTATTTAACTCAAAATATGGCTTAACCTCGTTTTCATCTAAATCGAATTTTGCTTTGCGCACTTGTTCGGCATAATAGTCCCAATCCCAGGGGGCCAATTTAAACCCACCTTTTTGCTGATCGATTATGGCTTGTATATCAGCAGCTTCACTTTTTGCCTTCGCGGTAGCAGCTGGAATAACTTTACTAAAAAAATCTTCTACTGCTTCGGGCGTTTTAGCCATCTGATTTTGCAATTTCCAAGCCGCATAATTTTTAAAGCCAAGCAATGCAGCCTGAGCAGAACGGATCTGCGCAATTCTTGAAATTATTTTACGTGTATCGTTTGCATCGCCTTTTTCAGCCCTGTTCCATGATTTGTTAAAAAGTTCTTCTCGCTTGGTGCGATCGGCTATTGATTGCAATTCAGGCTGTTGGGTAGTATTTTTTAAACCTTTACCTGCTGCCTGTAACTGTGCGGTAAACTTTGCGCTCAAGGTAGCTTCTTCTTTATTCAATTCTTTAAGCTTGTCTTTATCAGCATCAGATAGCTTTGCTCCTGCCAGTTCAAATTTTTGGTAATAATACTCCAGTAAGCGCAACGATTCGGCATCCAGTTTCAGCTGATCCTTCTGTTTGTAAAGAGCTTCTACCCGGTTAAAAAGTTTGGTATTTAAATAAATGGCATCAGTGTTCGCGGTTAATTTTGGAGCTTCCTCTTCTTTAACCTTTTGCAATTCGGGATTGGTATTGGCACCTGTAAGTAGATTAAAAACCATACTTGTACGGTTCAGCAGTTGTCCGCTTTTTTCGATGGCCAGAATGGTATTTTCAAAGCCAGGTGCATCAGTCTGATCAGCAATTTTTTGGATTTCGTTTATCTGCTGCTTCATTCCTTCTTCCAGTGCAGGTTTAAAATCGCCATTTTTAATTTTGTCGAAGGCAGGCGCCTGAAAGGCAAGTTCGCTTGCTTCAAAAAAAGGATTAGCTGATGAAAAGCTTTCATTGCTTTCTTCAGCATCTTTTTTGCTATTGCAAGCACCTAGAATGGCTAAGAAGGCCAGCATGGGTAAATAAGATACTTTTTTCATGAATATTAAAAGTTAGTTATCCATAAAAATAGTTATTTATACAGTGTAATTTTCAACAAACAAAATTGAGCTGAAACAAAAAAGCCATTCCGGTTAAGAAATGGCTTTAAAATTTTATCTGTAACGAACTTGCTGCTGCTTGTCCATCATGCCCATCTGATCTTTCATTTGTTTAATCTGATCGGCCAATAATTTATTTTTATCTGCTTTTTTCGCTTCGGCTAGATACATGGTGGCTTCGCGTTTATTACGCTTAGCCATTGCAATACCTGCTAAACTTAATTTTGCTAAAGCAATGTTATGATCCATTTGCATGCCTAATGCAAGCGATTTTTTGAAATACTTCTCACTTTGCATCGGTGCTGTTCTGCTTTCAATTAACCCGATCAATAAATTATAATAACCATGTTGAACTTTAATCAACTGCGTTTCGTAATTGGTAATCCGATCTAAAAACATTTTTGCTTTAGGCATGTTATCTTTTCTAAGAAACCATTGTGCTAAAAGCATGTTCTCGTTAAAGAAATAAGTTACAAGTACAATTATTCCCAGTAAAACGGCAACAATGCCCCAAGGCCAAAAGCCGAAAATAAATAAAGCTACTGCGCCACCCAGTAAAGCAAACCCCGCAATTAATCTGATAATATTTGGCATAAATTTTATTCTAATTATTTTTTTTTGCAAATATCGTGTTTAAATGGCAGAAATTAGATTTTAAAACAATAATTTCATTAAAAATTTAAAAGCTTACAAAAATCGTCTCTTAAATATGAAAATCCTATTATCCATCACCCTAATCGTACTTGCAATGAATGTTTCTGCACAAGAAGTTAATAAAAAAATCCACGATCAAGTCCACAATAAAGATATTCTGATTAACGCCTGTACGCGTGAAGGAATTACTGCTTTTCCAGAGTTTAAAGAAATGTACGATCCACTTTACGCGGCATATGTACCGGATGCAGCAACCATGATCGAACTAAAAAAACTGATTAAAAACGAAAAAATAAAAATTGTTCTAGGCACCTGGTGCGGTGATAGCAAAGCAAACGTACCAAACTTCTTTAAAATTTTAGATGCCTTGCACTTTAAAGGGAAAAACGTAGAAATTATTGCAGTAGACGGAAATAAAAAGGCTGAAAACGGCATTCTAGAAGGCCTGGATATTGTAAGGGTACCAACTTTTATTGTTCTTGATAAAAAAGGGAAAGAACTGGGACGGATTATAGAGGGACCAAAAACAACACTGGAGGGTGATTTACTGGCAATATATAAGAAGAAATCTTAAACTTTTTGAGAAGATTTTGGTTCATATTCTGATAGTTGATGGTTAATAGCCTACTGGCCAAAGAACGCCCAAACTATTAAACTATAAGTTATCAAACCATTGACAAGAACAAATTTCATTTTACATTTTACATAAAAAACATGTCTGCAGCATTAGAACCAGGTTGGTTAGCCGTTTTAGAGGAAGAATTTGAAAAAGACTACATGAAAAGCCTTAAGTTTTTTTTACAGGAGGAGAAAAACAAAGGAGCCACGGTTTACCCAAAAGGTACTGATATTTTCAACGCATTAAATACCACACCATTTAACCAGGTAAAGGTTGTGATTTTAGGTCAAGACCCCTATCATGGTGCTGGCCAGGCGCATGGGCTTTCCTTTTCCGTACAACGCGGTGTAGCCGTTCCGCCATCGTTAAAAAACATTTACAAAGAGCTGGAAACTGATATTGAAGGTTTTAAAGCGCCGAATCATGGGCACTTAACACATTGGGCAGAACAAGGCGTATTGTTGTTAAATGCAACTTTAACCGTTCGTGCTTCGGAAGCAGGCTCGCATCAAAACCGTGGCTGGGAAATTTTCACTGATGAAATTATTAAGGCTTTATCTCAAAAACGCGAACATATCGTATTTCTTTTGTGGGGTAAATACGCGCAACAAAAAGCGGCTTTAATCGATCAGAAAAAACATTATGTACTTACAGCGGCCCATCCGTCACCATTTTCTGCCTACAATGGCTTTTTTGGATCGAAACATTTCTCTAAAGCAAACCAGCTCTTGGTACAGAACAACTTAAGCCCTATCGACTGGAATTTACCAGCCTAATGAATACTTACTTTATTAGTGGTTTAGGTGCCGATAAAAGGATTTTTTCTAAGCTGAAGCTTAATGAAAATATCAAGATGATCCATATAGATTGGATTAGTCCGAATAAAAAAGAATCATTAGCTTCTTATGCCGAACGATTAAGTAAGGTGATTGACTTAAGCCAACCATTTGCTTTGGTTGGCGTTTCTTTTGGCGGGATGATTGCAGTAGAAATGGCCAAATTACTAAGGCCTGCAACAACGATTATCATTTCGAGCACCATATTAAGTACTCATCTGCCAGCATTATATCGTTTCGCAGGCAGGCTAGGTCTACTAAAATTTATCCCCGCTAAGTTTTTAAAATCATCGAACAAGCTCACTCAAAATTATTATTTCGGTACGCGTTCCAATAGTGAGAAAACTTTGTTGAGCAAAATTATAAAAGATACAGACCCTTATTTTTTGAAATGGGCAATAGGGAGTATTTTAAGCTGGAAAAATGAGAACAGACCAGAACGGCTTTATCACATCCATGGTACCAATGATAAAATTTTATATTCAAAAACGGCACAACCCGATTTTGTGATTGAAAACGGAACGCACTTTATGGTTTATCAAAATGCAGAGGAAATTTCGGAAATTATTGATGGAATAATATTCGATAATCGCACGTCATGCTGAATTCATTTCAACATCTTTATTGATATGAAAGACCCTGAAATAAATTCAGGGTGACGACCGTACAATTTCCCACAAAAGATTGCCACATTCCGATGACGATCATGCTTAAAAGCCCCTTTAGGGGTACGGGGTTAATACTCCAGCGGCACAATCGGTTCTTTTTTCGTGGTCGACATGATCATCATCGTTTGAAAAGTTTTAACCACAGAAATCTTACTGATTTTATCCATAATTAAACGCTCGTACGCTTTAATGTCTTTCACATAAACCTTTAACAAAAAATCGGCCTGACCCGTAACATGGTGACACTCAGTGATTTCCTTGATTTGATTTACTTCATCCAAAAAGATCTGAATGGTGTTATTTTTATGAAAATCGAGTTGAATCTGAATAAAGGTTTTTATACCTAAACCCAGCTTTTCTTCATCTACCAATGCATGATAACTTTTAATATATCCTGCCATTTCAAGTTTGCGTACACGCTCTAAAGTTGGTGCAGGTGATAAACCAATTTCTTGGGATAAAAGCAAGTTGGTAATTCTTCCGTTCTCTTGAAGAATTCTTAAAATTTTGAAGTCAATTTTATCTAATTCAGATGCCATATGGTATTAAAGGTATTTGAGAATACAAACATAACCAAATTATATTCTAAATTTTAACATAATTTATCATATATATTTTAAATAATAATTTTTAGATTTACCTAAAAATAAAATTAGATAAACATAAATGCAAAGTTACACGGAAGAGAACTATCTAAAGACTATTTATCATCTGGCAGAGAAAACAACAAACGTTCAAACCAATGCCATTGCAGAGCAAATGCAAACCAAACCGGCATCTGTGACCGACATGATTAAGAAATTAGCTGAGAAGGGCTTAATTGATTATATTAAATATCAAGGCGTTACTTTAACTGAAACAGGAAAAAATACAGCAATAGATATTGTACGTAAACATCGCTTATGGGAAGTTTTTTTGGTCGATAAATTAAACTTTAAATGGGATGAGGTGCATGATGTGGCTGAAGAGTTGGAACATATTAAATCAATTGAGCTGATTGAAAGGCTAGACGAGTTTTTAGGCTTTCCGAAAGCCGACCCTCATGGCGATCCCATTCCCGATAAAAACGGAAGGTTTGCCAAAACCCAGTTTATAAAGTTAATCGAACTAAAAATAGGCGACGGGGGCACCATTACTGGTGTTACCCAGCATAGCTCGGCATTTTTAAAACATTTAGAAAAATTAGGCTTAACGCTGGGCAAACAAATCCGGATCAGTGATGTTACCGATTTCGACGGCTCGGTAGAAATCGTGTTATCCGATAAACAAGTTAATATTAGTAGAGAAGTTGCAAAACATATTTTAATCAGCAGTAATGGCAAAAACTGAATCGTTAAGTGAAGTACATCAAAGTGTAAATACAGATAAAAGAAAAGGCTGGAGGAGAATTTTAGCTTTCATTGGTCCTGCTTATTTAATTAGTGTTGGCTACATGGATCCGGGTAACTGGGCAACCGATTTAGCAGGTGGTAGTAAATTCGGCTACCAATTAATCTGGGTTTTACTAATGTCGAACCTCATTGCGTTACTCTTACAATCGTTAAGTGCCCGTTTGGGGATTGTGAGAGGACTGGATTTAGCACAGGCATCTAAACAAGCTTATCCGCGCTGGGCCAATATTCCATTATTTGGCTTAGCACAAACCGCAATTATAGCCTGCGATTTAGCTGAAATTATCGGAATGGCCATTGGTTTGCAGCTTCTTTTTGGATTGCCATTAATCTGGGGTATTTCAATTACCATTTTCGATACCATTTTACTACTCTTTTTACTCAACAAAGGCATGCGGGCCATGGAAGGCTTTATCGTTTCGATGGTTTTTATTGTCGGCATTTCCTTTCTGGTTGAAATGTTTATTGTAGAACCCTCACTTAAAGAGGTAGCCAAAGGTTTTGAGCCCTCTATACTAAATGGCGATGCACTTTATATTGCCATCGGGATTATTGGTGCCACGGTAATGCCACATAACCTGTATCTACATTCATCTTTAGTGCAAACCAGGAAGATTGAGCGTAGTAATAAAGGAATTAAGGAGGCCTTAAAATTTAACCTCATTGATACAACGGTTGCATTAAACCTTGCTTTTTTTGTTAATGCCGCCATACTGATTCTTGCAGCAGCTGCCTTTTATAAAAATGGATTGCACGAGGTGGCTGAAATTCAGGATGCACATAAACTACTGTCGAACATTTTTGGCAATGTTGCCCCAACCCTATTTGCTATAGCGCTAATCGCCGCCGGGCAAAGCTCTACTGTTACCGGAACTTTAGCAGGACAGATTATTATGGAAGGCCACATTAACTTAAGGATTCAACCTTGGTTACGACGTATGATTACACGTCTTTTGGCTATTATTCCTGCATTTTTCACTATATTACACTATGGCGAAGATGCACTTGGTGGCTTGTTGGTATTGAGTCAGGTGGTGTTAAGTTTGCAATTGGGTTTTGCCATTATTCCATTAATTCATTTTACATCAGATAAAAAACTGATGAAAGATTTTGCAATTAAACCCTGGGTTAAGGTATTGGCATGGGCAAGTGCGCTAGCTATTATCGCATTAAATGTGAAACTGGTAATTGAAGAAATAAGTGGCTGGGCAAAAGAGGCTAACAACTGGTGGATTTATGTAATTGTAATACCGGCATTAATACTAATCGTTTTACTCCTGCTTTATGTTTTCTTCCACCCGTTATTAGAAAATAAAAGGAATGCCTCAAAACAGCTTGTACCCCATGGAAATGCTTTGGATATTGGAAAAATAGAAAAAATCAGTTATAAGCGGATTGGAATTGCCGTAGATTTCTCTAAAAACGATCGAAACACCATCCGGCATGCTTTAATTCAGGGCGGTAAAGAGGCACACTATTACCTTATCCATATCGTAGAAACTGCTGCAGCCCGCTATCATGGTAATGATGTAATGGACCATGAAACGCAGAGCGATGCTGCTAACCTGGAGAAGTACAGGGCTAACCTCGAAGATCTTGGATATGATTCTACGCCTTTTATTGGTTTTGGAAGTACTGGTAAAGCCATAGCCGATATCAGCAACAAAAATGAGATGGAGCTATTGGTAATGGGTGCGCATGGTCATAAAGGCTTAAAAGACCTTATTTTCGGCACCACAGTTGATTCTGTAAGGCATAAGGTAAAGATTCCGGTTTTGATTATCCGGTAAAAGCTTTGAACCTGTCGTTCAGCTTATAACTTATTCATTGTTACAATATAATTAACCACAAATAAAAGGATGAACACAGCTATCAAAATCCGTGTTTATCGGTGTAATCTGTGGCTAAAATAAGATTATTTACCTACTACCGTCATTAGCTTTTTTACGCCACCATCTCCCGATTGGTACATCAGCAATTTACCAGTTGAAGAATATAAGTACATTGATGGGTATTGTTTTGGCAAAAAGGTTGGGATAAACATGCGTTTTTTATCCTGCAATACCAGTACGTTGGGCTTGGTGTTTAAACCCTTGGCGTAAGAATTGAAAAACTGCGGAATGATATACCCTTCATCCATGGTAATCATATAAATATTAACATCTTTAAACTTGGCGTAATTGGTATTCAGGTTTTTACTTTCCCTCTGGCAATGCTCACAGGTACAATCAAATAAGATAAAAAGGTTCTTTTTTCCTTGTTTAATATCATTATTTGAAAATGGCTTTCCATCCAGTTTGTAAAAGGTGAATTGTGGCAATAAAGTAGGTTGCTGTGCTTCTACCTGAAAAGTAACGGTTAACAATAAGATTAAAAGTAGGTTCCTGAATTTCATTTTTGAGATTTAAAGTCCAAACTTAAACGAATAAATACGAACATAATAATATATCCTTAGCTTTTACAAACAGATGAACATTTTTTATCCAAGAGAAGTCAAGTTTAAATATGCACATTGCCAAGAAACTTGATTTCTCTCTAATCCAAGCATTATAATTAGAAAATGAAAGTCAGTTTTTCATGGCAGCTACAGTCCCGCCATCCGCTTTATTCCGATGAAGGATCGGAATGTTCACTCCTGTCGGGTTTAGAGAACAAAGGGCTGTTGTAAAGCATGGCCTTCCTTATTTGTCGGTGGAATGAAGGGCCTGTTTTCTTGCACAGACCCACCTTAAATAAACCTGATTGACGCGGAAACCAAAAGCTTTTTCTGCTTTTGTTGGAGCAAAAGCAGAACTGAGGCTGCCAAAAGAACTGTCCGTGCATTTTCAAATATCAAAGAAGTCAAGTTTTATAGTGATTTTGCTATTCAAACTTGACTTCTTTAATCTGTACTATTAAAAATTAAAACTAAATTATCACACCAATTTTTAGGATATTTGCAATCCGGCATTTATATTTTATATACTTGTGGGCATTACAATAACATTACTTTATTACAATTTTGAAAAACGACATCAACATAAAGAATAAAAGAGCTTATTTCGACTACAATCTTTTAGATAAATACGTAGCAGGGATTGCGCTTTTAGGAACTGAAATAAAAGCAATCAGACAGGGTAAAGCTAATATGACCGATGCATTTTGCATGTTTATTGGCGGTAACCTGTACGTGCGCAACCTTCATGTTTCAGAATATTCACACAGCTCTTTCTATCATCACGACATTAAACGCGACCGTGCCTTATTACTGCAGAAGAAAGAAATTAGAAAATTAAAGCTTAAAGGCGAAGAAAAAGGTTATACCATCGTTCCATTACGCATTTTCATCAATGAAAGAGGTTTCGCTAAAATAGAAATTGCACTGGCTCAAGGTAAAAAAGAATTCGACAAACGCGACAGTATTAAAGATAGAGATACCAAACGTGAGCTGGATAGAGCGATGAAAAGATAGGTTAGTTTGGAGTTATTTTTCGTGGTGTCAGATATTCCTATCTGACACTAAATCTATTTTTGGGCTTTATTCACCTAATAGCCGATCTTTTCTTAATATACTTATTAGTCAGATGGTAACATCTGACTGCACATTTATTGGCAGTTAATGGTTATCAGTCCGGACTGAAAACTATTAACTGCTAGCTGAGAACTAAACTACCACGCTTGGTCGCCAACCAATGGCACAAACCTAAAGGTATCCAACACAATTTTTTCGTAGTCGGTTTCGCTTACGCGGATAACAGTAACCATTTTCTGGGTTTTCTCATCACCTACAGGAATGACTAGAATGCCGCCTATTTTTAATTGTTTTAATAATATCTCCGGAACTAAAGGAGCACCTGCTGTAACGATTATTTTGTCGTACGGCGCGTGGGCAGCAATTCCTTTCGAGCCATCACCACAGTAAAAAGTAGGCCGGTAGCCCATTCCGGGTAAAACCTGAATGGTTCTATTGTAGATATTCTCTTGTCTTTCGATGGTAAAAACATTTGCGCCCAGTTCCATTAAAATACAGGTTTGATAGCCTGAACCCGTTCCGATTTCGAGTACCTTATCTCCTTTTTTAATGTGTAGCAGTTCACTTTGGTAAGCAACCGTATAAGGCTGGGATATAGTTTGCCCATCACCTATTGGAAAAGCAATATCTTTGTAGGCTTGGTTCCAAAAAGTTTCATCAAAAAAGAAATGACGTGGGACTTTACCTATGGCTGTTAACACATTTTCATCTTCAATTCCGCGAGATTTTAACAACTCAACCAGTTTTTTTCTCGCTCCACGTTCCCGGTAATTATCAACAAATTTATACGCCATGAGCTTCAAAATTAGCTTTTTTTAACGGGGGATACAATGATTAAATGAGAGAATGATTGAATTAGTGAATGATTACCTGAGTTAGAGAATGATACATTATCCACATGAAAGAAGGATTGAATGAGCGAATTATTGAATGAGAGATTTATTGAATGAGAGATTGAGAGAATCTTAGAATGAACAAAACCATTCAATCATTCAAAATTCATTCATTCAATAATTCAATAATTCACTCATTCCTAATACGGATCTACATCTATTTGTGTAAAAACGCCTTTAAATTCTTTGGTAGCATTAAATTGAGTCAGGGTTTCTCTTAATGCATCTTTAACTTTTTGAATGGCAGTATGCTTATCTGCTTTGATAATAATCTGTTTGATATAAAGATTGCGAACACGACTTACCAGAGGTTGCTCTGGACCTAAAACGCGTTTACCAAATTTTCCTTTAAGGATATTGGCCAGTGTGAATGCCGCATGGTCTAGTACATGAGAATCTTTATGTTTTACATACAAGAATATCATCCTGGAAAAAGGCGGATACAAAAATTTCTCCCGTTCTACAATTTCGTCGTTGTACATCCCTTCATAATCGTTGTTGACTACCTGCCTTATAATTCGGTTTTCGGCATCGTAAGTCTGAATGCAGACATTCCCTTGATCGGCCCTTCTACCTGCCCTGCCTGCAACCTGTGCCAACAACTGGAAACTCCTTTCGTAAGCCCGGAAATCAGGATAACCTAAAAGTGTATCAGCATTAATTACCCCAATGAGGTTCAGGTTATCGAAGTCCAACCCTTTAGCCACCATTTGTGTGCCGATTAAAATATCGGTTTTCTTTTCTTGAAAGTCGTTTAAGATCTGCTGGAGCCCATTTTTTGTCCTTGTACTATCCATGTCCAACCGGGCTATGGTAACTTCCGGGTAAAGTAACCTGAGTTCTTCTTCAATACGCTCGGTACCAAATCCTTTTTGCTCCACATGCACAGAACCACAGGCCGGACAGATATTTACGCTACTTTGTTGATAGCCACAATAATGGCAATGTAATTTGCCACTGCTTTTATGATAGGTTAAACTTACATCGCAATTTACACATTTTGGGGTATAACCGCAGGTTGCACAGATCAAAATAGTAGCATACCCTCTTCTGTTCTGAAATAACACAATCTGTTCCTTTTTAGAAAGCGCCAGATCGATATCTTTAATCAATACACTCGAAAAATACGAGCTCATTGTTTTTTTCTTCGTTTCTTCCGAAATACTTACCACTTGCTGATTGGGAAGCTGAACACCACCGAAACGCTCTTTCATCTCTACAAGTCCATATTTGCCTTGTAATGCATTATAATAACTCTCAAGTGATGGTGTGGCTGAGCCTAAAACCACTTTGGCCTGATGCAGATAACCTAAATAAATGGCCGCATCTCTTGCCTGGTAACGCGGTGCAGGATCATATTGTTTGTACGATGGTTCGTGCTCCTCATCAACAACAATTAATTTCAAATCCTGAAATGGAAGAAAAACGGCTGAGCGAGCACCAAGAATCACTTTGTAAGCGCCTGTCCGCACTTTATTCCAGATTTCTACCCTTTCGCTATTGTTGAATTTAGAATGGTACACTCCGATTGAATTTCCAAAATAACGCTTAATCCGTTCTACAATCTGTGTCGTTAAGGCAATTTCGGGCAGCAAGAACAATACCTGACCATCTGTATTTTGAATGATTTTTTCAATCAGCTTGATATAAACCTGTGTTTTCCCCGATGCGGTCACACCATGTAACAAAACCACTTCCTTCTCTTCAAAATATTGATTAATCTGGCCTAGTGCTTTCTGCTGCCCTTCGTTCAGTTCGAAATTCACACTAAATTCTTCATCGTGAGCGGCCAAACGACTAACCGGCCTTTTCATTACCACAAAAATATCTTTGTCGGTTAAAGCTTTTAGTGCTGCTGGCCCACAATTACTTTCTTCCAAAAGCTGTTCTTTTGAGATCGGCAGATTTGATTTTTGTAATTTCAGGTAAGCCAATAAAGCGTCTAATTGTTTAGGCGCCCTATCCAAAACATTAAAAAGTTGCTTCAGATTTTCTTCATCGCCATAAAAATCATTTAATATGATGAACGATTTAAGCAAAGGTTTATATTTCTGTACCACCTCCTCAGCTACCAGAATCAATTCTTTATCGAGCAAATGATTGATGATCGGATATACGGTTTTCTGTCCAAGGAGCTTGGAAACATCATTAACAGTAAGTTTCTGTTGCTGTTTCAGTGCATTGATAATGATTTCTTCCTTATCGGTAAGTTCGGTATCTTCATTGTAATCTTCGCGAAGAATCAAGATTGTTTCGCTGGCCAGTTTTAAACTTGCAGGCAAAGCAGCCGCCATTACATCACCTTCATTACACATGTAATAATTGGTCATCCATGTCCAGAATTTAAGTTGCATGGGTGTAATTACAGGCTCGGTATCTACTACATCGATAATATATTTTGCTTCATAAACGGTTGGTGGTACAGTGCTGATGCCACTGATTAAAGCGGTATAAATTTTATGCTTTCCAAATTGAACAACCACACGTTTTCCAACGGCAACCTGATCGTTTAAATCGAAAGGTACCCGATAAGTATAGTTTTTCGCCAAAGATAATGGCAAAATAACTTCAACAAAAAGTGTTTCTCTTTCTGCAAAAATATCGTTTTCGAAAGTATTCATTATTTATCTTTAAATGCCGCAAAAAAGAGCATTATCCATCCCAATACAAATAAAAGTCCACCAATTGGCGTTATTGGACCAATAAATTCAGTAAATCCTAAGTGTGATATGCTTCGGGTAGCCAATAAATATAACGACCCTGAAAAAAGGATGATTCCAAATGTGAAGCAGAAATAAGCGATATTAATGAGCTTGTTTCTATAACGTGCAAAGGTAGAAAGGTACAATAGTGCAAATGTATGATAGAACTGATAATCAACACCTTTTTGCCAAATTTCTAATGATGGTCCATCAATTAGGGCCTTTAGGCCATGAGCGCCAAATGCACCCAGCAAAACAGCAACAGCACCAAAAAAAGAAGCAGTAAGGATTATTCGTTTATTCATAGTTATTTGCTAGTAGCAATCGCTAAATTAATAAATTGACAAAGAACTTCTCACTAATCAATGTAATAAATTAAATTTGTTGCACAGCAGATGAAAAAAATCGTAATTCTAATAAGTGCATTATTTTTGGGTGTAGCCTTTATGGCCTACGTCTATTTTTCGAAATTGGGAATTGATAATGATGCGAAAGACCTGGCACTGCAATCGGCAACCAATAATGCCGCATTGGTATTTTCTTTCCAGAACGACAAGGGTTTTTACGACATCATTGAAGGGCAACAGCTTATCCAACAGGCTTTAGGAAAGGATAAAATGAACCTGTTAAAACAACTAAAAACAAGTATCATCGACGATAACCTGCTAAATAAATACCTGAAAGATCAGCAAGTTTATATTAGTGTATTGCCCGACTCGAACAAAACCCTGAACTTCTTAATCACCGTACAGATACAACGCGACAATGACATCAAAAAATTCTACGAACAGTTAAAATTAAAAAAAGCAATTAGCGAAAATGCTAAAGACCTGTACACAGTGAAGCTTAATGACAGCTTATCGGTTTATTTAGGCGTTCATGACCAGGTATTAACAGCTTCAACATCGCTCAAACTGATCAATGATGCGAATGTACGTTTAACAGAAAATCCCTTTACCGAATACATTAAGGAGAATAACCGTCAAATTAAAAATGTGCTCACCCATGTTTATATCAATTTTAACCAGGCGCCCTTACTGCTCAAAAATATTATTGCAGGTAACATTAATGGAGAAATTTCAATTTTCAATAAACAGAACAGTTTTGCCGTACTTAATTATAATTTTAGCAGAGAAAAAATCCTTTTCAGCGGCAATACAGAGTTAAAAGATCAGTATAACTACCTTAAGCTATTCGAAAATACCGCTGCACAAAATACATCTATCCAAAATATACTGCCTGATAATACAGCAAACTATGCACTTTACGCTTATGATGAGTACGACAAATGGCTCAAAAAGTTGAATAGCTGGCAGGAACAAACAAAAATACTTCCCAATACCAATGCGGTAATAAAAAAGGTAAAAGACGAATACAGAACAGATTTAAATTCGATATTCACCGCTTATACGAAAAATCAATTTATTCTTTTTCAGTTAAGCACTAGTGAAAAACTAGGTGCAATTTCATTATCAAATGGTGAAAAAGTAAAACAGTTGTTGCTTGATGTAAGTGCAGATTACAATGAAGACATTAAACTCTTTAAATCATCTGATATCCTTTATAGTTACTTTGGCGAACCATTTAAAAAATTTGGCAGGCCATATTATACCGTTGTAGATAATAATTTGGTTGTGGCCAATAATGCGAGTACAGTTCAATCATTTTTAAATGATTATAAGCATAACAGGCTCTTAATACAGACCCCGCAATATTTAGATGCAGTAAACCAGATTTCAACTACTTCGAATGTGAGTTATTACATCAACACCAAAAATTCGGCAGATATTTTCAGAAACAATATTCAGCTTCCGTTTTATAAACATTTGAGGGCCGATAGCGGTTTAAAAAGTTTCGATACTTTTTATTACCAGATGAGTGCAGACAAAAACAAGTTTATCACTAACTTGCTTTTAAACAAATATTTAAAGCCAGAAATACCAGATTCGTTAAGTAACCGTTAATAAGGAAACAAGCCCAGAAAACTATTTTACATGAAGAAACTTTTACTTGCGTTACTGGTATTAGCCAGCTTCGGGGTTGCAAATGCGCAACAATATGCACTTTTTGGCACCAAAACAATGTTTGATGCCTTCGAAAACCCATCTCAAAAATCTTTCACCTTAGATTCATCACGAAAATTCTCTTCTAATTTCTTCCTGCCCTATTTTGGAACAAATGCCATTAACAAAGGAAGCTCTAAGTTTGCGATAAGAAAATTAACACAGGAAGGTGTTTTTGATACAAGAAGTTTACCGGTTGGTATTGGAGAAGTAAACCATTTTTTCGAAAACAGCAATATTTATGTAGCTGCATTCAGGCTTTTCAAATCTTATAAGTATCAAAAAGAAATGGGGTTCTCTTGGCAGATCAGGTCTGATGCGCATATCGATTACACGAATGAAAGCCTTGCTATTTTCGATTCTTTTGAAAGATTTAACAAAGGACAGCAATATACCGGAATATTCGATTCTAAAGGGTATGAGCAAAGTTACCATCAGTTTAGCTTTACCTACAGGGAAAACTGGAACAAAAGACTTGCTTTTGGGCTAAAAGCCAGTTTATTGAGCGGGATATTATACAACAAACTCGATATAGCTGATTCTTATTTATACATAGATCCAGGTGCTTCTGCATTATTGATCGGACTGAATGGTACCTACTCGAGCAATTTCTCGGATTTTGACGAGGTAAACAAGAAAAACTTCTTTCCCAACTTTAAAAATCCTGGTTTATCATTAAGTTTTGGAACGAATTACACCACTAAAAAAGGACTGTTTTTAATGGCTAACATTAAAGATTTAGGTTTTATTTGGTGGCGGAGCAACACACAGCGCACCACAATAGATCAATCTAAGGTGATTGAAAATCTAGAGGATCAATCTAATACCAACCAGGAAATAAAGGACATTTTTCTGCTTTCGGAGCAGAGTAAAAAGTTTTTGGCACCTACAAATGCCAAACTGGATGTTTATCTATCTAAACGCTTTGGATTTTACAAACCAGGATTAGCCGTTTCGAAAAACCTGTTTTACAAAGGTGGAGATATTGCTTTTGTAAATACTTTTATTGCTAACGATTTTTCTGGTAGTGTTACCCCATTGTATAACTTAAATGGTGTTTTTATGGTTGGTTTACAAGGGAAATACCAGACTCCAAATTTCGAGTTGTTTATGGGTACCGATAATTTAGTGGCTACCAGCTTCCAAACTTATGGACTAATTAAAAATGATGCTACTGTAGGCAGTGGCCCAAATGGCGCTTCTTTTTATATGGGTGTGGGCATTAAATTCGGCAACGTGGTTAACCATCCGCAGTTTGCCGATGTAATACCTGGCATAAATGATAATGAAGGCGGGAGTTTCTTTAAAAATTTGTTTTCGATCTTTAAAAGAAAATAAACAGCTTAACCCTGTGCTTGTTGTTTTTTGGATTGCGTAACGACAAAATCTTTCAGGTAAAAAGGTTCGAAATAGGCTACATCTTCAAATTTACTGTTGCTGAAAGCTTTGTTAACCAACCGCGACATGTATGTTGCAGCATTGAAATTGGCCTCATCAAATTTTGCATTTTGGTGTGTTAAAACTTCAGCACACTTGGCTGCCCCATCGCCTAAAAAAGTAACAGTTTGCTGTGCAAGATAATCAGTGAAACTTGTTTCATCAATAATTTTTGCTTCAGTTGCCGTGATTACATTTAGAGAACGATCGAAAATTGAGGTATACACTTCCATTCGGCGGGCATCGATCATTGGACAGATTAAACCAGAATAATCAGGATTTTCCATTAAGAAACCTGCAGCCATCATCTCCAGCGTTTCAATGGCGATTAATGGCTTATCTAGTGCATAACAGAGTCCTTTTGCCGTAGAAACACCAATTCGAAGCCCTGTGTAAGACCCTGGGCCTTTACTTACCGCAACAGCATCCAATTCCCGGTAACTTACGCCTGCCGTTTTAAGCACCTCATCAATAAACAGGGTTAAATTAGCAGCATGCAGGTTTTGTCCTTTTTCTTCTCTAAATGAAATCGTTTCGCCGTTGATAGATAGCGCTACAGAACAAATTGATGTTGCCGTTTCTATTTGAAGTATTTTAGCCATTGCACAAAGATAAGTAAAATGAAAGAGAAGATAAGTTTGGAGTTGAGCGTTTGGCGTTTGGAGTCAATTAACCGATTTAAGCAATTAACCGTTTAACCAGTTTGGAGTTTGGAGTCAATAACCGATTTAAGCAATTACTGGCGCAATTATCCCTCGTGGCGTGTCATCCTGAGCGTTGTCGAAGTATCTTTACTCGAATTTTTGGTTTCAATTAACCAACTTAACAATCTAGAAGATTGCTTCGGCTCGCTCAACCTCTGCATCGCAATGACGAATGTAGCTATGAACAACTGAACTAATAAACTCTCCTACGGAACAGGATCGTGACCATGTTTGCCCCATGGATGACAACGGCCAATACGTTTCAGCGCCATCCAACCACCTTTAAAGGGTCCATACTTTTTAATGGCTTCTATCCCATACTGCGAGCAAGTTGGCGTAAACCTGCAATTTGCACCCAGCATTGGCGAAATGGCATATTGATACACCTTGATTAAACCTAAAAAAAACCATCCGAAAATTTTATTGATGAATTTCATTAGGCTGGATTAAATTTTGAAAGCGTTTAAAAGTAGCAATCAGTTTTTTCTCTATAAAGGCAAAATCATATTTTTCTTTACCTACGAACTGAATAGAAATCAAAAGCAATCCCCTATCGGTAGGTAAAGGCATGTATAATTTATCTTGTTTATTAAGGCGATAAGCTTCGCGTATGCGGCGCTTGAGCAGGTTGCGATCTACTGCCCGTTTATATCTTTTTTTAGGAACATTGATTACCACTTGTGCTTGCACATCAGCTGGTTGATCGACAAAAAGATAAGAAATCCGGAAGGGGTATAATAAAAAAGAAGAACCGTTTTTAAACAACAGGTCTAAATATTTCCTGCTGCATAACCGTTCTTCTTTCCTGAATGTGTACATATATTTTTGATTGATAACTGCAGATTTTGATCTGCCGATCCCGAATTAACGGAAAAGCAATCAAAAATTATGCTTTATGCTTGCGTTCGTCAGAAACCGTTAATCTTTTTCTTCCTTTAGCACGACGTGATGCTAATACTCGTCTGCCGTTAGCTGTTGCCATTCTTTCGCGGAAGCCGTGTTTGTTTCTTCTCTTTCTTTGCGAAGGTTGGTATGTTCTTTTCATGACTGTATATTATCTATTGTAAAATTAAGAGGTGCAAATATAAAGCGATTTCTCTACAAATGCAAGAGTGATTAATTATTATTTTTTCTATTTGATGCAAATGTAATAATTCTTTTGAAAAAGATGCCCTATGGGTATTTAAAATATGTGCCTGTATGTTTTATTGTTTCACCAAACGTCCTACAGAACGAAATATAAATATTTTTTTTCCACCCATAATCTATCCGTTGCAATGTTATTAAGTTAAGATGAACAAAAAACATTGTCATCCTGAGGGTTAATTTATTGTATAAAAATCAATATAAATGACAGGAGAATTTAAGAGATTAAATCCCCTCCAAGTGTCGTCATTGCGAGAAGGCTTTTTCAGCCGACGAAGCAATCTTACAACGATCGCTACTAGCGTGCGCATTAAGATTATTCATTTTTGCAGTTGTTTTTTAAAGGCATTCATGAACTCGCTTCGTTCGGTTGTCTTCGTGCCTCGCAATGACGACCTTTCTAGGGAGGTCTGTCAATAGTAGCGTAGTCGAAGGGCAAAAAGATTGTAACGGAGCAGGCTAACAATAATTTTAGCACTCAATTGCTTTCCAAAAAAGCTAATGACTACTTAGTGAACGAACATCTTTCTTGCAATGAAGCCCCTGATCCCGAAGTTTCGGGACAGGGTGACGCCAATTATAAAACATTACTTTTTACAAACCCAACGCGGCCTTCAATTTTACGTAACCTGTTTTACTTACCGGCAGCCAGATATCAGATTTTAACAGCACCACATAACTATCTTTCTCTTTTAGCTCTATTTTGGTTACCTGGGCCAGGTTAATGATGTAAGACCTATGGATACGGATAAACTGGCTCACATCGAGCGTTTGTTCGAAATAAGCCATGGTTTTGTTCTTATAGAAAGCACCATCAACGGTACTTAATTTCACATAATCATCATCAGCCTCTAAATAGTTGATATCGGCAACAGGAATAATTTTAATTACACCATCTTTTTTAACCACTACCCTATTGTTTTGTGCCGGACTTAAAGCTGCAGCATCCAAAACAGCCTCCGTATTTTCGGTTTGGTTTAATTTGTTCGGCAGTTTTTTAATGGCTGCATCAAAGCGCGATTTATCGATGGGTTTAAGCAAATAATCTACTGCATTAACCTCAAAAGCTTTAATGGCATATTCATCAAAAGCTGTAGTAAAAATTACTGCAGGTTTATCTTCAACCAGTTCGAGCATTTCGAAACCGCTTATTTTAGGCATTTGGATATCCAGAAAAATTAAATCAGGCTTATGCAGGGTAATGGCTTTTAAACCTTCGAACCCATCACCACATTCTGCTACAATCTCTATTTCTGCATGATCCGAAAGGTAATATTTTACAATATCTCTTGCTAAAGGTTCATCATCAATTAGTATTGTTCTGATCATTTTTTTGTGGAATTTTTAGGGTGGTAATATATAAATTATTTGCCTCAATATCGGTTTGCAACAGATGGGTATTTGCAAATAAAAGATATAATCTGCGCTTAATGGCACTTAAACCAAATCCTGTTCCTCCGGCAGCCTTCATTTCCGGATCAAAAGGATTTTGTACCCGGAGCTGTAAAATATTATACTCAACGGTAACATCTATCTTGATGGTAATGCCTGCCGAGGTATTATAAAGTCCGAATTTAATAGCATTCTCTACAATAGGCTGCAATAAAGTGCCTGGCAAACAAAGGTTTAAAGTATCTTCAGCCACATTAACCTCGATATTTAACCTGTGGCTAAACCTCACCTTCTCAATATCAAGATACAATTGGATATACTCCATTTCTTCTTCGACCGAAACCCACAATTCGTCATCACGTTTTAGGGTTCCACGAAGAAAAGAAGCTAATTTCATAATCATTACGCCTGCCTCTTTCGGATTAACCATGGTAAGTGCAAATACCGAGTTTAAGCTATTGAAAAGAAAATGTGGCTGTAATTGGTGCCTTAACTTATTTAACTCGGCCTCTTTGGCTAAACTTTTAGCTGCCGATAGTCTTTCGTGTGTTTCTGATTGTTCTTCTAATCTATACCATAAAATGTTTGCTAAAGCACACCAGGCCAAACACATAAAAGAAATTAAACCTCTGAAGGCAAAAGAGAAATTGTAAAAATCCTTATACTCTTTATAATCTGAAAAAATATAAAGCACTACATATTTTGATGCAAAAATAATCACAAAAGTAAGCGCAAGCGTGATAATAAGTACGTACAGTATCCGCTCATTTTTTGGCTGGTAATACCCAAGCATGTTACTGATACCAATGCAGGCCAAAGCCAATAAAAAATTATTGGTTAAGCTATCGGTTATTGATATCCACCAGGAAAAATTAACTACATAATGTAATCCTGCACCACACAACACCGTCCATACTATTGCAATGGTAAGCGATATTTTCTGTATTTGCGGAACGGATAAAGGTCTAGTTGTCAAAATGGTTTTGATTAGTTAATGATTTATTGCGGTGCGCTAGCTTTTCCAGGTATTGCGCAACCGATTTTGGCTCAACAATCCTGGAACTTACTTCTACACCATCAGCAAGTTCTTCCACTGCCGATATCCCACCTACACCTAAAAACTTCCATACTACTTTATCGCCGTTACAATTATTAAAAGAAGGGTTAAAGTGTACAGCATTCAATTTAGCTTTGTCTAAAGCCTGCGCAATCCCATCTGCCTGGATTAAACGCGTTTGTTCATTAAACTGGGGCGTGTGTCTTCCCTCACCACAAATTACCTGATAGATACAATTTACTGCAAACCATTTCATAGGCGATGTTTATAATAAATGTTTAGAAACTTTTAATTTCGATCCCTCCAAATAAAGCCGTCCCATCTAAAATCAATGTTTTTTTCATCTCTGCTACCGGCATTAGATGTGATCTTTTATCTTCAACGCTACCAAATAATGCCGTTACGTTCGATTTTATTGCCCAGTTTTGTGGTACAATTAATTTAATTCCTCCAAAAACTGCCGTTACATCAAGCGATACCGTTTCAGGGAAATCAGCCTGAGTCATTACAATATCTGCTCCTCCAAATACAGCCGTGATATCGCCGCCCTGAAAGTTTTTAGAGTAGACCGTTTGGTTACTTCCCCCAAAAACGGCCATTACTTCAATAACATCATTATTATTTACTGTCTTTTTATCGGTAGTTTCGTCAAAACTGAAATTGGCTTTGTTCTTATCTTTAAGTTTTTTCTTAAACACAAAAGCATCCTTTGGCCTGAAGATTAAAAACCCGCCGACTATAACCAAACCAATACCTAAAGCGTATTTAGATAAATCAAGATCTAACCCCGGTATATTACTTAAGGTATTGTAAGCGCCGATCAAAATCAAAATTAGCCAGGCTATCCCTTTAAAGTTACGACGAACGCCGATAAATACACCAAGTGCAATTAAAAAATTCGACCAGCTGAATATCCATCTCGGAATATTTAATCCCATATTATTCAATAGAAATGCAAATCCGATGATGACTATGATGAAACCACTCCAAACCCTTCCTGAGTTTTTAATGTGGTTGTTATCGTTTTTATTAAGATTATCCATGTGTGTTCATATTTAATAACCCAAAAGTATTGATAAGCACCACATCATAATATACACAAGGTGCAAGAACTCGGTAAAAGGCGGTAAGTGTGCTTATTTTATCGGTGAAAATTATTTTGTTATTTTGATGGCATGAAATTTTCCCTATTAATGTTTGTTTTTGCTATTTCTACCAGCATATATGCACAGGAAATAAGTAACCATTATAAGATTTACGATGTAAAAAAACAGAAATCCATATCAATGGATGACATTATTACTGATATGGACCAGGCTGATGTTTTATTCTTTGGCGAAGATCATAATGATTCTATAGGTCATTATCTTGAAGCAGAGCTTTTTAAAAAACTTCATTTAAAGTATCCATTAAAAACCGCACTGTCTTTAGAAATGTTCCATACCGATGTACAACCTGAGGTAGACGAATATTTAGCAGGATTAATCTCAGAAAAAAACTTTGTTAAAGAAGGCAGAGCCTGGGGTAATTACAAAGATTATAAACCTTTAATAGAGTACGCCAAACAAAATAAGCTAAAAGTTATTGCTGCAAATGCCGCTACGCGCTACAGCAATGCTGTTACCATGGGAGGGCTAAAAGTTTTAGAAAATTTTCCAAAAACATCATTCAATTTTTTACCATCCTTACCTATTGATACAGCTCAAGGTAGGTATTATGAAAAATTCACAGAAACTTTAGGTGGCCACAGCATGGGCTCAATGAAAATTTACCAGACGCAAAATTTATGGGATGCGACCATGTCATGGTCAATAAATAAGTTTCTTAAGACAAACAGGGGCTTTAAGGTTTTTCAGCTTAATGGGCGTTTCCATAGCGATGAAAAACTGGGGACACTTGCAAAACTCAAACAATTAAATCCAAAATTAAAAATCCTGAATATTTCGTCATTTTCTGATAAAAGCTTTACGAACCCAGATTGGGAAAAATTTAAAAACCTTGGGGATTATATCATCATAACCGATCCAAGCATAAAAAGAAGTTATTAAAACAAAAAAGCCGTCCTTTTTTACATCTGGGACGGCTATTGTACATTATGCTTTTGCTTTTAACAAATCTCTGATTTCGGTTAAAAGCACTTCTTCTTTTGTAGGTACAGGAGCAGCAGCGGGAGCAACAGCTTCTTTTTTCTTCAAGTTATTTGCACCTTTAATAATAAGGAAAAGAACAAATGCAACAATAATAAAGGTGATAACCTGAGAAAGGAAATTACCATATTTTATCGCAGTACCTGCAATGGTAAGTTTGCTTAAGTCTTCTAGTCCTGCTGCTTTTAATGCCGGACCCAAAACCGCTGGAGTGATTATATCTTCAACCAAAGAGCTAACAATTTTGCCAAATGCAGCACCAATGATTACACCGACAGCCAGATCAAGTACATTTCCCTTAACTGCAAATTCTTTAAATTCTTTTATAATGCCCATATTTCATTAGGTTTTAGTTTTTTATTACTAAAGTAGCAAACATTAAACTCAATACAAATGTTTATGGAATAATTTTAAAACCAAACATATCGATAGCATTTAAGTCAATTCAGCAGAATATCTGAAATCTATTGTTTATTTTTGCCCCATCCTTTTATATTTACTATGCTTAAGCAACACTTACAACAAAAATTATTACAAAAGTTATCACCGCAACAAATACAGTTTATCAAACTGTTGCAGGTGCCAACCGTTGCTTTAGATACCCGTGTAAAAGAAGAACTTGAAGAAAACCCAGCACTTGAAGATCCAAGTTTAATGACTCAGGATGAGCCAAAAAGTGAATACGATGATTTGAATGACGGGCCTGAAGATTACGAACAATCATCAGAAGATACCAGCATGGATGAATTTAATGTAGATGATTATTTACAGGACGATTCTACCAATGATTATAGTACCAACTATAATAACGGTGATGACGATGAGGAGAAAAAAGAAACACCAATTGCCATTGAAAGTACTTTTTTTGAAAGTTTACAGGAACAATTAGACCTTATTCCCCTATCCGATCAGGATTTTATTATAGGCAAACAGATTATCGGTAGTTTAGATGATGATGGTTATTTACGCCGTCCGCTGGGCTCCATGATTGATGACCTTGCCTTTTCTCAAAATGTTATGGTTGAGGAGGAGGATGTATTGGAAATGTTAAAACTGATTCAAAGTTTCGACCCTCCAGGCATTGGTGCAAGAGATCTGAAAGAGTGTTTGTTGATCCAGTTAAAAAGGAAAGACCCAAACAATCCGATTATAGTTAAAGCAATGAATGTTGTAGAAAACTATCTGGATGAGTTTACGCGCAAACATTACGATAAATTAGAAAAAAGTTTAGGTTTAGATAGTGAAGAACTTAAAGAGGTTGTAAACGAAATTTTGCGTTTAAACCCAAAACCAGGTGATGCCAATCAGGTTACCACCAAACAAATGCAGATTATTCCCGATTTCCATATCAGTAATAATGATGGTGTATTGATTTTGACGCTAAATTCGAAAAATGCTCCAGAACTAAAGGTAAGCAGGTCTTACCAGGAAATGTTTGAGCATTACGACAAAGCTTCATCAAAAGATAAAAAGCTGAAAGAGGCCGTGCAGTTTGTTAAACAGAAATTAGATTCTGCACGATGGTTTATCGATGCAATTAAACAAAGACAACAAACTTTGTTAAAAACGATGAATGCCATTATGCACTACCAATATGAATATTTTTTAACGGCCGATGAGCGTAAAATGCGCCCAATGATCTTAAAAGATATTGCCGATAAAATCGATATGGATATTTCAACCGTATCAAGGGTGGCAAACTCTAAATATGTGCAGACTGAATTTGGTACTTTCTTATTAAAATCGTTCTTCTCAGAAGCAATACAAACCGAAAATGGTGAAGAAGTTTCGAATAAAGAGGTTAAAAAAATATTGGAAGACTGTATTGGCAACGAAGATAAACGCAAACCTTTGGCAGATGAAAAATTAACCGAAATTCTAAAAGAAAGAGGTTATAACATTGCCAGAAGAACCGTTGCGAAATATCGTGAACAAATGAATATTCCGGTAGCAAGATTAAGAAAGGAACTTTAGATCAGTTGGCGGTTATTAGTTTACAGTTAGCAATTGCAGGCTGAAGGCATAACAACCCTAAATAAGCTCTCTGTTTATTGCGATTGGAAATGAGCAGTTCTGCGTGCTTGGCAACTTCAGTCCCGCTTTCCATTCCAAGTCCGTACTCGTTCCTCGCTTACGGGCTTTGCATTGCAATCGGGTTTAAACACAAAGTTGGTGCACCCTGCAACCTCAAAAATGAAAAACTGCCTTAGCCATTTAGCCCCGGTTGCAGCGCTACCCTGCAGCGAGGAGGCACGACGAAGTGAAGCGTAAAAGCGGAAAACGGGAAGAAAATTCCTATTTTATACAGGTTTTGCGCTCCGACCTATAAACTAAAGACCTATAGAAATCTGAACACCAGCAGATTACCACATTTTAATATACGATGGCACCTTATAGATATTATTAAGCAACAGGCCCAATACAATTTCATGGCTGCCGTTACTTACCTGATTTAATTGCGAAGTGGTAAAATCGTACGAATAAGTTAAATTTACCATTTTCCCGACATTGAAACCCGCCATTGCCGCAAACGAATCATCTTTACGATAACTCCCCCCTAACCAGATTTTGTCTTTAAAAGCCAGTTTCAGGTTTACATCAACAGAAACCGGTGCAGGCGATACATACTTTACCATTACCGATGGTACTGCAGCAATTTCATCATCAAAGAAAAATTTATATCCTGCCGTAGCAAAATAATGCGGCGCTTCTTTGCCCAAATTATAACTATTATCGCCTGTAAAGCTTAATTTTTGTGGTAAAATCTGCTGTACAGATAAACCTGCAAACATCCTGGCACCATATAACCATAAACCAATATTCAAATCGGGTTTCACCTGGTTAGTCAGCGCCCTGTTCATAATCGGATCTATCGGCGTATCGAAAGTAAGTGAGTTTACATCTAATGAAATACTCGAAATCCCTGCAGCAACACCCGCTGATAAATTAAAATCGTTACTCAATTGAAGATGGTAAGCATAAGTAACATTGGCATCCAATCTTTTTATCGGACCGGTTTTATCTAAAACGGCCGTTACCCCCATTCCATGATGCGATGGCGACGACATGTAGTTTTGCATATAATTACGATCCATCGGATTACCTGTTTGCTCGGGGAAAGAGGTTAGCGCATTACTCCACAATTGATTGTCGCCCAGTGCCCAATGTGCCGATACAAATGAAGTTTGAGGCGCATCGGTAATCCCCGACCATTGTTTACGGTAACCGGCTTTAAAATCGACGTAATTTTCAATTCCTGAGAGCGCCGGATTTAACAGATACTGATTAAAAATGTATTGGGTATACTGTGGCTTTTGTTGTGCAAAAACCTTAAATGTTGTAAAAAGTGCAAAGATGATGATGAGCTTCTTCAATTTATCTGATTATAGTGAGCGGTCCTGTTATTGTTTTTCGTCCGTTACGCGGGTTTATGATATAATAATAAACCCCTACCGGAAGCGGTTCATTTTGGTAATTTCCATCAAAAGGAATTTTATATCCAGTGCTAAAAAACACCCTATTTCCATTTCTGTTAAAAATTTCGACGGTAGCATTTGGATAAGATTCTAAATATTTAATGATCCAGGTATCGTTTACATTATCGCCATTTGGCGTAAAGATATTAGGTGGATTTAATACTTGCAAAACTTTTACCAATACCGTCGATGTTGTGGCACATCCGTCAGGCTGTGTGGTTGCTGTAAGCGTATACGCTGTATCCTTATCTGGCGAGGCAATCGGATTTAATACATCCGTTTTATTCAAACCTGTTGCAGGCGACCAATTATATTTCAAATTAGTACCTTCAGCAGTTGCGGGAATCTCGATCTGTCCACCTGCCAGGATATAAACCAATGCACCCGCATCAGCAACAGGCGATTTATATACCTCGATTGTATTAGTTATTGAGTTAGGACAACCATTATCGCCTGTAAATGTATAAGTGATAATGTGTGACCCAAGCCCTGCAATTTTCGGATTAAAGGTACCATCTGCTTTTATGCCCTCGCCACTATATACACCCGGCGGTCCATTCATTTCTTCGCCAACTTTCTGTTTGGCCTGTGTAATTAAAACGGTGCCATCTGCCTCGCAAACCGGAGCCATATCATCAAAAGCCAATTGTGGAACTGATTTTAAGGTAAGTGTTTGATCTAAAAATTTAGAACAATTTTCTCCTGAATAAGCCACAAGCCTGATGGTAAAGGTTCGGTCGGTAGTGCCTCCAAAAGTATCGTATTTAAGTATAAAAATTTCATTATTATCAGGATAAGGGATTGTTTTATAAATAGAAGTTTCTCTACCAAAATCTCGATAAATCTCAATCTTAGTGATCTTGCCTGTAAATACAGTAGATGTATTTTTAATCATGATATCCTCACTCACACAGCTATGGTCGTTTATAATCTCAAAATCAGCCGCGTTAACATCACCATTAACTGTAAATGGTTTTGACGCGAACGACTCACAGCCATCCTGATTTTTCACCGTCAAGAGCACAATATAATTACCAGTGGCAGCAGGCGTAAAAGCACCATCGACACCCGTTGTAGTGGCTATTACATTATTGTTTTGATCGGTATATTTCCATACAAAAGTTAAACCTGTTGTACTTCCGTCTGCATTTTTGGAAATATTTCTAAATCTGGCCACGCCATCATTCAAACAAAAATCAGAAAGTTCGAAATCAGCAGATTGCGGATCAATTACAATTACTGTTTTAGATTTCACTAAACTCACACATCCTTTATCACTCTCAGTAGTTAATGTAATGATATAAGAACCTGCGGCACTGTATTGGTGAATGGGTTGCTGTTCAGTAGATGGAGTGCTTCCATCCCCAAAATCCCAGCTCCACTTCACAATAGTTCCGGGGTTTTCTATGTTTGATTTTTCGGTCAAAATAATCGGTCTGCCTACACATAAGCCTTTCACATCAAAATCGGATATGGGCTGAGGGTTGATCACAATTGGAAATGCCGAAGATGTTTCCGAACATTTCGAATCTGTTGTAGCGGTTAAAACTACATTATAATTTCCCGGACGATCATAAATATGAATAGGGTTCTGCTCAGTAGATGTTTTTCCATCACCAAAATCCCATAACCATTCTGTAATACTCCTCGAATTTGAATTTGAGACACTTTTATCGGTAAATTGAACACCGCTAGATTGGCAACCTGTAGCTGGTAATTCGAATGCAGCAGTAGGCTCGTTATCAACTGAAAAATCGATAATCAATTCTTCTGTATTACCACAATTATCAGCATTTGGTTTAGTTGCTGTTACTTTAAACTGATAGTCACCCGGATTTGGATAATTCAGGTCGTTAGGGTACTTATAAGTGTAATAGGTATTATTATCATTTGGTCTGGTAAACGTATTCAATACCACCGGATTATCATCTGTAAAACTCGCCGCCCCCTGAATCTCCCAATCTAATTTAATGGCCTGATAAGGTAAATTTATAGTTAAACTGATGGGTTCTCCTAAACAACCACTGCTAATAGGCTGTCCCGTAACCGTACTGGCGGGTTGAAAAGTAAAGTTCTGAATATTTGCTCCAGCTAAGTATGCATAAGATTCTACCGGTCCATAACCATACGAGATTGCTGAAAAACCACCTGCTGCAGATAACCGGTGTTGAGGCTGTGTATTGGTTACATCAATTACAGCATAGCTAAATACATTATCAATAGTTGTAAAATTATTTACTGGGTTACCATCCAGCCTAAACGAAGCTATATCTGCTGTTTTAATAATTATATTCAGGTAGTATTTCGTAATCTGGGTAGGAACTCCTACCGATCTCAAATCAGAAAAAACCGTAATATTATTTAATGTTTGCTCTACGGGGTTAAGCACCGTTATTTCAGGATCGCCTGGAAACTGTGCTTGATTGGTATTGGTTCCATTGCTTTGATTACAAGTTTGCGAAGTTTGATATTGTGCAACGGCAATTGGTTTCGAGCCAGAAATTACATTTGCTGAAGTAGAAAAAAAGGTAACTACCGCTCCTTTATTATATGGATTAGAAAGAGGAGTTCCATTGGCATCTATAGCGCTCCCGTTAACTGTTAAAACCGTATTATCGTCTGCTACAATTATCCTCATAATATCAGTATTACCATGAAGGGTATTATAAAAAGGTGCTGTTACGAAATTTTTTCCCCATGCCGAAACTGGAAAAACCTGCTGATACAGGTTATCTCCACCACTCGGATTGCGGCTATTACCTTCATTACAAAATGCTGCCCAGGTATTACCTGTAAATACGGCTACAGGATTACAGTTTAAGGCTTTAATGTGACTTCCTGTTAAATCACCAACTGATTGATATTGATAAACATCGCCTCTATTTAACTTAATGGTAAAAGTTGTGTTGGCGGTTCTCCCTCCATATCTTTCGTTTTGTTTAGGTGTTATTTCCACATCAGTATTATCAACTGTTCCTACAATAGTAAATTGGGAAAAACCTTGTTGATTTCCACGGTTTTCATAACTAAAGGCATAGTATTCCTGTCCAAGTGTGTTTGTTGGCAACACTAAAGTACCACCCGTACGGGCATTGTTAGAAATAATACTATACAATGATATCGCTTTAGTTGTTACTACGTTAATGGCTTTATTTGGCTCTATTAAATTGGAGCTCCCCATTAATACCGCATAGGCATTTGGGTTGATTACAAATGGCAAACAGGTATTGGCCGGAATAGTAGCACCAACCGGAGACACCAAAATACCCCCAATATAAACTTGATATCCGGTAGCTTGATCTGCAGATAAAAACAGCGTTAACCTGGAGTTATTACCGTCAATGTGCCCTGCATAAGGAACAAAAAAATCTTTTCCCTTATTTGATGTGTTTTGAGCAAAAGACAAAGATGTTGCAAAAAGCAAAATAAGCAAAACCAATATCCAATGCCTGCTCATTACCTATTAGTTTAGTTTGAAAACGTTATACATGTTTGTTTGATTAGATA
Organism: Pedobacter sp. 22163; assembly: GCF_052045595.1. Classification (NCBI taxonomy): domain Bacteria; kingdom Pseudomonadati; phylum Bacteroidota; class Sphingobacteriia; order Sphingobacteriales; family Sphingobacteriaceae; genus Pedobacter; species Pedobacter sp. 22163. Next base: position 824,641 of record NZ_JBQEPM010000001.1, read on the forward strand.
TGCAATATACCATTAATCAAATCACAAGAAAAAACAATTACTGGAATTTTAACAATTTTTAAGCAGAAAAACTGCCTTTCGTGTAATAAACTTAAGGAGTAGTGTAAAAAAGTTCCACATATAGATGTTAATGCCTAAAGAAAAATCGAATTGAAAGCGATGAATAAATATCGTGCAAAACAAAAAAGCCACCTATTAAAAGTGGCTATATGATAAATATTCAGTTATTACCCTGATCGGACTGATCACCGCTACCGTATTTTGCGGAGAAGTTTTTAGCTTTCTCATCTGCAATACTATCGTTATGCGCTTCAGGCTCCAGGTTTTCATCTAAGCGGTCGTTCCAATCATTTAATCCCTTTTCAGGGTGTTTTGCATTTTCTGCTGTAAAATCGGATTTCGATTTAGACAGATCTTCTTTTTTATTTCCCATAATGGCGTTTATTTTAGTTAAAACAGCGCCATTAACAGAAAGTTTTGTTTGTTGCAATTATTTAACCGGAGGCTCATCTTTGGCATCCTTAAATTCTTTCACACTTCTCCCTACTCCCCTCATTAATTCCGGCAATTTTTTTCCACCAAAAATAAGCAGGATAACAACCCCTATTAAAATAATTTCTATTGCAGACATATCTTTATATTTTTCACAATATACGTTAATTCTTCTGAAACGGTTTGGTTGATTGGTTCAATTAGCCATTGGTTTTATTCTCGTTATAGCAGGAAAGCCCTTGAAACAAGTTACCATTGACAGACTTTCAATAAAAAGCATCTTCATCTCGATCCGATAGCTATGAGCGCAATCCCGAACTTTCGGGAGAGAGGTCTATCTTGGCAGATTTAGCTTCGCTGAGCAATCGTGGTTCTCAACTGCGTTGCCCCAGATAGCTATCGGGGCCGCTCGAAATGACGAAATCTTGGGGAACTATCTCTTTGAATTTCTATGTTATTTATATTGATTTTCATACAACAAACTGTTCTTCAGCATGATAAAATAAGTAACAATCCTATCTTTTTGTATTTCGATCATAAATTAGTTCATTGATTGATAACCATTGGTTATTGATTCAGGAGGAAAAAACGAAGAGTATAATCGACGATAAACATCAACCCCTAAACACTAAACCAATAAAGCATTCAAAGTTCTTGTTTTTATCTTTGGCACCGCCCCATGGCGCATAAATTCGGCAAAACCTTTTAACTGTTTGATCGACTTAATGGCTTCATATCCTTCATAAGAAGTTCTGATTTTGTTTAGCAACATGGTATCTGTTTTAAACAGATCACTTTCAACTAACAGCCCTTTATTCAGAAATTTCTTAATTAATTCGGCCATTTTACCATTAGCATAAAGATGAAGCGGTAGTTTAAACACTTCATTATTCAGTTTTTCAAAAGCTTCATTAATCCAAGCTACCTCAGTTTCTGCGTTCACCGCTATTTTCCCATCCTTCAACACAATGGAAGTCAAAAATTCGCGGGCTCGCTGACGGGAAATTACCCCACCATGAATACTGTCACGCAAAGTATAGTCTAAACGATCGGCACAGAGCGCAGGCAATGGCTGCTCTAAAATATCAAATGTACCATACAGAATCTGGTTAACATTGTATCCGTAATCTAACAGCACATCAGGCACTTCCGATCTGCATAAAACTTCGGCGAAAACCTTTTCATGATAATCTTCGTCTGTATTGCCGAAAACATAATCGCCCACATGAGAAAAAGCGGTATGCGAGATATCGTGTAGCAAGCCCGCAATTTGCTCCAGTTCCGAACCACCGAGCATCCTGATCAACATGGTAACCCCTATGGCATGCTCTAACCGCGAATGGCAGATATCTGGATTAACCAAAAATATAGCGCCACTTTGATGAACTCCGCCTAACCTTTTTAAAGCATCAGTATTTAACAGATCAGAAAATACCATTGGCAGTTCCATTTTGCCATATAAAAAATCGTTCACCTGGATCATGTTGCTTTATTTAGTTAAAAGGAATATTCAGAAACAAAAATACTAATTACTTTAGTTTTATAGTAAAAAAATTATCCACATTAAATCTTCATATAACTAAATTTATTAGCTGAAAAACCAACTTTCAAATATTTTGAAAGCTATTATTACAATTTAATGATCAACAAAAAACCAACGGTAAAAACAAGCCCATAAATAAAACGTTATACTTGTAAAAAACAGGTATATGGCAACTGCTCAGCAAATTAGAAAAGCATATTTAGATTATGTTTTAACAAACAATGAAAAACCAAAATCGGTTTATGTTTTTGTGAAGAAGCTTAAAATTACAGAGGCCGATTTTTATCAGTTTTTCTCTTCTTTTGAAAGCATTGAAAAAACAATCTGGTTCGAACTTACTTTCGAAACCATTAACAAAATTAAAGAGCAGGAAGTTTGGCCCCAGTATACAGCCAGAGAAAAAATGCTTTCTTTCTTTTACAGTTACCTCGAAAACCTCAAAAATGAACGCAGTTTTGTGATTTACAGCTTAAAGAATCACCGTGGTAAATTTTCTACTCCTGATGTGCTGGCTGGCGTAAAACCTATTTTCGAAAACTTTGCACAAGAAATTATTGAAGAAGGTTTAGATAGTGGTGAGCTTGCCGAGCGCCGCTTTCTAAGCAAAAGGTACAAAGATGCCTTATGGATCCAGTTTGCTTTTATTGTTAATTTTTGGATCAACGATGATAGTGAAGGTTTTGAAAAAAGTGATGAGGCCATCGAAAAAGGCATTAATGTAACTTTCGATCTTTTTCAGCATTCGCCAATCGATAATTTATTAGAATACGGGAAGTTTTTATCCAGGAATGGGAAGTTTGCAGATAAGATGAGGTTTTAAATACCAGATGAAGACACAAAAAAGTATTCCAACCACAAAGGTAGAGCGTTCGGCAAAATTTGTTAAAACAGGTATTCAGATCGGTGGCAACTACATTAAACATTACTCGAAAAAGCTATTTAACCCTGAAATGGACCGGGAACAGCTTAACGAGGACAATGCAACCGACATCTATAAATCGCTGAGCGAATTAAAGGGAAGCGCCTTAAAAATCGCACAGATGTTGAGTATGGATAAGAACATCCTGCCAAAATCTTATTTCGATAAATTTACCCAATCTCAATACAATGCCCCGCCCCTTTCGGGTCCATTAATTGTTCGGACTTTCACCAAGAATTTCGGTAAAACGCCTGAAAACATTTTCGATAGTTTTAACCTAAGCTCCAGCAATGCTGCTTCTATTGGCCAGGTGCATCAAGCAACGCTGAATGGTAAAAAACTCGCCATTAAAATTCAATACCCTGGTGTTGGAGACAGCATTTCTTCTGATCTGAAACTGGTAAAACCTTTCGCTTTCCGTTTATTGGGTATGTCGGAAAGGGAATTGAATATCTATATTAAAGAAGTGGAAGAACGTTTGCTTGAAGAAACAGATTACGAACTGGAAGTTAAACGTTCTATCGAATTTTCTGAAGCCTGTAAAAACCTCGATCATGTTGTATTTCCGAAATACTATCCAGAATTATCAGGAAAGCGGATCATTACTATGGACTGGATTGATGGTTTGCATTTAAAAGAATTTTTACAAACGAATCCTTCTCAGGAATTACGTAATAAAATCGGACAGGCACTTTGGGATTTCTATAATTTCCAACAGCATGAGCTCAGGGCTGTGCATGCGGACCCACATCCAGGGAATTTTATGATTACGCCGGATGAAAACCTTGGCGTAATTGATTTTGGATGTATAAAAGAAATGCCTGATGATTTCTATTACCCGTTTTTCGCTTTAATTTCTACTGATGTAATTCATGATAAAAATAAAACGATAGATGCATTTAGAAAACTGGATATGATCCATGCCGACGATTCTCCTGAGCAGATTGAGTTTTACTATAAATCGTATAGGGAAATGATCAGTCTGTTTGCCAAACCCTATACAAGCAAATCTTTCGATTTTAGTAAACCTGATTTTTTTGAGCAACTATATATCTATGGCGAAAAAATTTCTAAAATGCCAGAATTTAAGCAAGCGCGTGGCGTAAAACATTTTATTTATGTTAACAGGACTAATTTTGGGCTGTATACGATATTACATGAATTAAAAGCAACGGTAAAAACAGATACATTTAAGCCTAATGTAACTGCCTAGAGAAATTCATTTCGATAAATCGTCATTCACAACCTGATTCGGAACCTTAATACAATAAGCTTTAAGCTTCGCTGAGCATTGCGTGGTTCCCGCCTGCGCCTATCTTGTGGGCACATCTTTTTTGCGTTTAATTTTTTAGGCGTTTTGCTAGCTTCCTCAAATAAGACATTGTTTTAACCGAAGAACGCCGTCAATCCCAAGGGCCGGAGAAATCAAAAAAACAGGTGCTGAATAGAACAAATAGCATTGTCAAACCTAAAACGCAGTGGTTTTGTGTTCATATAGGCTAATTTAAAGTTTTAAAGAAGTATTGAACACAAAACGAAGTGCCGCTGTTTTTTTGATGCGTATAGGATTGTGTAAAAGGCCCATTGCTGGATTGACAGAGCGCTTTGGGTACTTTGGCGCTCCAAAGTACCATGCCACCGCGGCATAGAGCGGAAAAAAATCAACATTTATATCCACACTATAGTTTTTAAGATCAAAGTTTGTTATTTGCAGGAAAGATGCTGAAATAAATTCAGCATGACGATCGCCAAAGAATATGTTCTAAAACAAATACTAGTTAATTTAGATGTGTCCACACGATAGGTTTTCACGGGAATGACGCAAGATGAATAGAATTGTGTCCACACGAAAGGCCTTGGCGCGAATGACGACTGTCCTAATAGAATCTGCCATTGATAGCCTAGTGAGAAATCTATTGGCTAAAACAATAATAATGAACCTCGATAAAAATCTAGCTGTTTTTTTTCACTACTTCAACCATATGATCGATATCAAACGGTTTTTCGATATAATCATCGGCTTTGCATTCTTCTGCCTGTTGAGGTAAGTTATTTGATGTGGAAGTTAACACAGCTGATACATCTTCTGTTTCAGGGTCAGATTTAAGTTCTTTAATCACCTGTGATCCTCTCTTTTTTCCCTTAATGTGATCATCCACAATCACCACATCGGGCTCAATTTCATCTATTTTATCTATAGGCTCGGTTGTTAATGATGCCGTAACATCAAATCCCTCCTCTTCCAATACATGGTCCATTATATCAAGGATATCTTTATTATCCTGAACAAGCACAACCTTTTTCTTCATAAATAAGCAGACTAAAATTCTCATTAAAGATAAAGAAAAAGACCAGATCAATAAAAGATCTTAAAATATTTTACAAATGCTTGGTAAAAGTTTCAAGTTTTCGTCTTGAATTAATGCCTGTTCGTCGAGTATTACCTATCGATTGTATAAAAACGCAACATTGCCTGCAACGTTTTTCATTTCACGGCGTCTTATCATCAAAACTACAACAAAAAGACTTAAACATTTAAATAACAATTAATTAACATTTAATTATTAAATAAAAATATTATGAAAACCTCAATCAAAACCCTAATCGCCACTTCATTAACAGCAATCGTTTTATCATCAGCTGTATTTACTACAAGCGTTTCTGCAACAGAAAAAGAGCCAGATGCAATTTTAAAAATATCGGCTTTTAAAAGAATTTCTGTAAAAGGAAATGTAGAAGTAACCATTATCCAGCGGAGTAACCCAGGTATTTCTTATACTGATGATAATACAGGAACAGCTAAAGTAATGCAGGATGGTGATAATTTAAAAATCACTTCTATCAGTACCGACAAAGCAAAACTAACTGTTTATGTAAACGATTTTTACAGAATTGAAGCATCAGAAAATGCAATTGTTAAAACTGAAGGAAAACTAAGAACTAAATATCTTCAGATCTTTTTAAAAGGAAATGCACATGCCGAAATCAATACCAGCTCAGAAGGTTTATATACTGTAATTGCCGATAATGCAGATTTAAAATTAAGTGGTTCAACTGATCAGCACACTTTGGTTATGGGGAAATCACAAAAATTAACCATCGATAGATTTGCTGCTTTAAAAACAAACATCAGCTCTGTAGACACTTTTGCAATTGAAAAAGAAATAGCTGCAATCAAATAATAAAAACACACAAATGAAAAAAGGCTTTCTGATTCGAATCAGAAAGCCTTTTTTTTGTATGGAAAATGTAAGATGGACGATGGAATGCACAAAATTAATGATATGCTAAACCTTCAGCAGCAATCTGTCATCTCGATCCGATCGCTTTCGGATGGAACGCAGTGGCATGGAGAGAGCTATCTAATAGATAGCTCAACTACCTTACACCCGATAGCTATCGGGTCCGCTCTAATGATGATCTCTTATCAATTATTAATGCTGTAGTACCTTCGCGATTTCCTTCTCGATGGATTTGATTTCTTTAGGTTTAAGTTTTTTAGCAGCATCTGTTTTGCCTGCTACTTTACTTTCCAGATATTTTACACCCACCCTTAAAGCTTTCAAACCGGAAACACCTTGCAGTTCATCTAGTTCCAATTGCTCTAAATCGTCGTTTAAATATCCTTGAACCTGCATATATTTAATATACTCCATATATTCTTTGGCTTCTTCAGGATTGAAATAAACCATTGCAATTTTATGGGGCTGCGTTAAACGTTCGGTTGTACCTTTAACCAATACTTTATCAATACGTTTTTTAACTACTTCGTAACGGATATTATAAGCACCTTCTACATCAAAACGACGCTCGTCGTTTCTGAAGCTAATGTCAATTGCATTAGAGTGGATAAAGATCAGCTGTGTGGTTTCTAATGCACGCGGCATTTCACCAATTAATCCTTTTGATAAACGCGCAATATCGACCATTGAGGTTAACTGCCATAAACGGATATTTTTAAGGTACAACAAATCAAATGGGCGATCTGGTGCAATTTCCTGTCCGATGTAAATATCATACTCCACGCCATCGGTTCTGAATTTGGCAAAATAACAAGGGTATGAAGCCTGTAAATTAGCCTGCGATTTCTCCAGGTACTGACTCACTTCGGTATTGATCAGTTGCATCGAAATTTCCAACTGCCTGCGATTTGCAAAAGCAGCACCGGTTTCTGGAACAATAACTTCGAAATAACGATCTACAAACTCAGCTGTTATCGGGTAGTTTCCTTTTATAATTGATAAGAAAGGATAAACCTCTATTTCTAAAAACTCGTTCAGTTTGTTCTCTTCGTTTGATGAAGCAAAATCGCCGATACGTTTAATCCAGTCTTTACAGTTGAACAATAGTTTATCGGTAAGTTCTAAAGAAACATGTTTGCGGATAGCCTTTAAAGTATCAATTAAACTGTTTAACTGTACTTCCATATCATCTTTTAAAGCTTTATTCCGCTCTATGGTAGAATTACGGATATCAATTGCGCCAAACAGTGGATACATATGTTTAAAGGTGATCGTTTCGATTTCCTTTAATTTATGGTAACTGTTATTCTGCTGAAGAAAATGCCAAACAGCTTCGTTAAACTTCCACTGTACCGATGGTTGCAAGGCAGTAAACTTATCCATCAACACTTCATCCATTTTAGCATCAAATTCTTCGATACTGTATTGGAAAAGCTGACCGATTAAAGGCATTGCCGGACGTAACCTCGATAAAAGTTTATCATCAACCAATACTTCCTCGCTCGAATAAACTTCTAAAACACCAGCCAACTGCGTATTGTAGTATACAGGCAGCACTGAATAAGAGCAAACACCAGCAGCTTTTAAAACCCTCAAAAAAGGATCTTTATCGATCTGATCGTCGTTAATTGAGCTTACAAAAATTGCTCTTGGGTTTTCTTTATACTTATCAACCAACGAATAGAAAACTTCTTCTTCCAGATTGGATGATTTGGCCGAATTAATCAGCATACTTTGTGAAAACTCCTGGTTATCGAAAACGAGTTTATTGTTAACGGTTAAAAAAGGCATTAAGCCAAATTCGAGTTTCCCGTTTCCGCTAAGCGTTTTTAAAGCGTGGATTACATGCGTATAAGCTTCTGTTTGATAATTGTGATTAACAAGCGCATCGCGGATACCATCTATAGCATGTTGCAAAGTTACATCTGTTATTGAGATGATGCTAAATCCTTCAAAGTGAAAATTTTGTAAAGGCAGGTGCTTTACCAGGTATTCCAGCTCAGTTTCGTCTTGAAAATGCTTGCCCAGTTCTTCAAAATTAAGTTCAGGTAAATCGCCCTTATGCATAATATCTACAAACTTCGTATCGGTTTGGATATTGTAGTATTGTGTCAGTTTTGTTTCCTGGTTAATATGAGCATAAATGATCTCATTTTTCAGTACTGAGGTAAAATTATAAAAACGGCCTAAAATTACATTGTAGATAAACTTAAGTTGTTTTTTCTCAATAGGCTCATTGTCTTTCGTTACCTTATTTTTAGGATCATGATCCTTAAAAAATTTATAGAATGCATTGGTGCTAAAGAAAATCTGATCTGGAATTGGGGTACTTAAAGCCCAAAACAGATCATCTTCATTATCCATTAAAGGGGTTAGAATAGTAAAAATTAATTCTAAGGTATCTTTATATTGTGATAAATCTTCGGCACTGATGTTGCCAAGCAGCACATCGTCTTTTTCAATTTTTTGAAGTAAAAACCTGTAAAATTCAGATTTTACCGATTTTTCTGTTTTCAATCTGCCTTTTAAATACTCCACAAGTGGACGGAAAGACAGAGATGATTCTACCTGGCAATGTATACATTCGTTTTTATGTAGTTGTATTACATTGGTATTCATTGTATAAGTTTTGCTATAGTGTAAATTTTATAGTTATCTATTTAATTACTAATTCATTGCAAAGATACATACTCATTAAAGCAATGTTCGTCTGCTGAACGTAATACTTGGATATTACATCTATTAATATGTTACACAAATTTAATACCTAAAATTAAGTGATACGTATGGATACCAGCCATCAGACGAGTGTCCCATTACAAAACGCACAACCGTAAGTGATGCCGGAGCGAAGTAAACGCCCCCTCCTACACCGTGGTGCCATAATGTAGAAGTTTCGTCACGTTTCCACACCCTGCCTACATCATAAAAACCCAGTAAGCCAATTTGTCCGGGTAAAACGTAACTAACCAGATCGCCAAGTTTGGCCCTAAGCTCTAAGTTGTTATAAAAAGTATGTTCGCCGGCAAACCTAAACTGGCGGTAACCCAAAAGATTTCCTTGCCCGCCCAGATATAAGGCCTGATAAAAAGCTGGTTTACCAATGGTTACCCCTCCACCAAAACGATCTGCCAAAATGAAGTTTTTCCTGCCATCAAGGTTTTTATACAAAGCTATACTGGCCGTAAACTGTCCGTAAGAATTTGAATATCTGTTAACGCCTTTGTAACCCAAAAGTTTAAAATCAACATAACTGCCCAAGGTTGGTAACAAATCATTATCGCGGGTATTGTTGGTGAAATTTACAAATGCACCAGCAAACATCTTTTCGTTACGTACCGTTATCGAATCAGATGAATGTAAGCGTGATGGATTTTCGATAAAACGGCCATCGTTATCTTCCTGATTATATTTATAATATTGATATGACGGACCAACGCTAAAGGTAGATTTCGGACGGCGCCACCTGATTGAAGCATCAACCTGATAAAGGTTAAAACGTGCGCGGTAGTACCTTATGTTGTCTTCATCATTAAAAGGTGTTTCGTTGCCCAAGCCAAAGAAATTCTGTGTGTTATTTGGTGCGAAAGCATCGGCTTTTAAAACAAAATCGCCCTTACCTAAAGCTTTCAACCACTCGCCTTTATAATTAAACCTAAAAGCTTTGGTCGAAAACGAATGCAGAAAGGAAATGGTCTGCGAATTGCCATAAGGCTGTTTTCTGAAACCAGGATTGGTTTGTTTGTAGATCAAGCCTAATAAAAGGCCATCATCTTGATTGTAACCTGCATTTAGCAGCCACGAATTACGGCGGTACATATCTTTTGGTATGTAACTGAAGTTCGAGGTATCATTAGATATAATTTTCCTGATTTTATTGGCATCCTCTCCATTGTAAGTTGCCTTATCGGTTCTACCGTATAACTTTACAGATCCGTTGCTGTTCGCAAAATCGTAAACTTTAGTGCCCTTGCCACCGATAATACGCAATTTAATATTCGAGTTTTTATTGTTCAGAATCAAGCTGTCGTTACCATTATGCATGTACACCCTGATCTCTTTGGTTACTTTTGGATCGAATTTCCGATCGAAAAGTTCATCCTTTATATTGCCTTCTTTAGAAATTTTATTGATTTTAACACGTAAGCCATTATCATCAGCATCGGTAATCTGAATCAGTTCATTTTTATTGCTTACTTCGATATCTACAATGCGGTTAAAGAAATGATAGTACTGATTCATTAACTTTGGCAAAGTGGCTATCCGGTTACGCATCTGTGCCAAAAAGGCATCGTGATGTAATGAGTAACTTGGTTCAGGGAGTTTTTTTAGTGCTTTCTCAAAAACGGCATCGTTATAGTTTGCGCAGAAATCTTTTACAATTTTATCAAACTCCTCTTCATCAATATTGGCGGTCCAACGGCTGCTGATTTCTCTTCCTTCCCATAAAAACCAATTGATATCTTTTATACCACGTTCATAACCCTGCATCATGGGTAATAACGATGAAGATTGTGTATATCGCTGTAAAAGGCCGTCAGATCTGAAAAATACCTGATCGCGATCTCTTGGTACCGGCGAATAAAGCGAACCATCTTTAGTTTTGGTTTCTTTCCAGCGCCACTGGTCTTCATGTCTGTCCCAATCACCCAATAACACATCAAACGCCCTGGCTTTTACCCAGGCAGGTCCGTCTAATCTATTATCGTTATCGTCTGTTAGTTTTTTATCCATTTTCGGAGAACTGTCTGATTCTCCCGTGGGTTCTCTTTCTTCGAACAAACACAAAGTATTGGCAAATGCCGATTCAAATTCGCCTAAGCTGTCATCAGGAGAAACCCAGCCAATAATCGGGTTGCTATGCGCGATACCGCCAGCCTTAGCAAGTTCGGGAACTACCAGTGCCGAAAAGGGATGCTGCGCCGACATGTTATCCTTTATAATATCTTTAGCAAAAGTTTCACGTAATGCGGCAGGCAAAAGTACTTCAGGGTATTTCTCCACGCTACGCAATACATATTCATTACCGTTTTTATCTTCCAATCTTAAAGAACGCGATTGATTGCCTCCTCCACGCTGGGTCGCTTTTAAACCACCCATCATTTGAGAAACCCGTAACACAGGAACTTTTGTTCTTGCAGCATATTCTTTACGGTAATTTTCGCCAAAAATAGTGCGATGAAAACGCCCAACGCTATCATATTCGGGCTTAATACGTACAAAAATGCTATCCGCGGTAATTGGTTTATCTCTATTTCTTACTTTTTGAGGGATGCTTTCGAACTTTTTAATGTAACTGTAAACTCTTTTAACGCTCGTATCTGAATAAATGTAATATTCGTAGCGCATATCGTTGTTTTTCAACTGATCGGCAACCACGTAGCCCTGCTGCATTTCGTGAAACAGAGAAGTTTTACCCTCTTTATTTGGCGATACTTTTGAACCCGAACCACTGATCACCTGCAGTTGTTTTCCCTTGATTAACTGAAGGCCATGCTCATGCCCTGCTACGTAGGTTACATTTGGATAATCGCCAAATACGCCAGTTATTGATTTAATCATATCCTTATACGCAGGATGATTTAAATCTTCAGGACTTAATAAAGTAGAACGCAACATCGGGTAAATAGAGCCTAAAACAGGCAATGGGACATATAGATTTTTATTCAGCGATGTAAGCGGAAAAATGTGGTTCCTCAAATTGAAATAACCACCATGTGGGCCATAACTCTGAAATGGGTGGTGCGAAGCCAGTAGAATAACCTTGTCTTTGTTCTCTTCAAGCAACTGTTCCATTTTCACTAAAACCTCATCTTTGGTACGGCATTCGCATTCGCCGTTAGGATTTGATTTATTATATGGAAAGACCCACCATTCGCTATCGTAGGCAATAATGGTTAATTTATCAGTTAATTTAATTGCTACAGGGTCAGGACATCCGTTTTTTGGTATTAATCTCAACAATGGATCGTTCTGAGCTTTAAGAAAGTCATCTTGTGCCTTGATTTTGGCTAAACCTTTGGGGCCAGATTTATCCCAATCGTGGTTGCCGGGAACAAAATAAACCGCAGCACCCATTTTACGCATAGGCTCGAATTGTGAACGTAGGATCTTCCTGGTTTCTTCCTCTTCTACACTACCTGGCAGGCCCATTCCGGTGGGGTAAATATTATCGCCCAGATATAAAACAGTTGTTTTTTTGGGAAGGATCTGCTTTGCAGCGTTTTTTAAATCCTGCATTTGTGCAGGATTCATTTCGCCGGCATCGCCAAAAAGAATTACACGATATTTCACATCATCCTGTGCAAAGGCAATGAAGTTGATTAAAAATAAGATGGTAAAAAGGGTAAATCTTTTAATCATAGACTCAGCGTTTGTATAAAGATAGTTATTTTAAAATTTATTTTATTTCTTGGGTGTTATCCAGTTAAGAATCTCTTATCGTTAAGCGTTACATCCTTAACTCCTTAATGATAAACTAATACTTACGAGTTCGGCTTCTCACCATTAAGAAGTTAAGGACATTAAGTTTTTATCATAATAAGTCGTCATTTCGAACGGAGTGCGACATAGTTGAGAAATTTATTATAGATCTCTCCATTTCGCTACACTTCAGTCGAGATGACGATTAATTTATTGAAGGACGATCGCATTAGGACACCACTACTAAAACCTATTTTTTCAGTTTAAACATTAAAATGTTTCCTGCCGATAAAGTACCACCTTCATTAGAAATATAAAGGTTCTGATCACGATCAAATGCAATACCTTCAGGTTGATTGAAGAAATCTCCTTTTAGCGGGTATGTTGCTTTAATTTTAAAGTTTGGATCGGTAACGACCAATAGTTTATTCATTGATGAAAGCACATACCACTCGTTAGTTGACTGATTTTTAGCCAAAGCAGAAGGACGGAACTTAATTTTGGCTTCGCCTGATAAGTCAGCTATTTCTTTATAAGACAAGGCAAAAGTTCCACTTTCGGTAAATTTACCATCAGCATATTTAAAGGCATAAATATCCGTCTGATCGCTTTTATTTTTCTTAATTTCTTTAGTTAAAACATACACCAGGCCTGTTTTTTCGTCAGCTGCTAAGCCTTCGTATTCTGCTTTGGGAACCAGGTCTTTGGTTTTAACAACATCCGCAACTTCAGGTTTATTGATCTCGCTAATGGGAAAGCTATGCAGTTCGCCATTACTTTTTAACACAATTACAGTGTTATTTAAGATAGCCAGATCTTCATAATCGCCTTTGCCACCAAATTTGGTAAATTTCGATTCTTTATCGGTTAAACCCAGATGAAACAAATCTCCATCTTCATCCTGAATTGCAAATACTTCTTTAGGATCACCATTATGAAATACAATTCCAGAAATTTCGAAAAGATTTTGTGGCATATTGTATTTTACAGGGTTTGCTAAATCATAAGGAAGATTTGATTTTTCTGTTCCGCTGGTGGAAACAGTTTCTGTTGAATCGTTCTTTTTATCATCGCGGTTACCATTTACGCACGAAATGCCCAAAAAGGCAACTGAAATTAGCAAGCTAGAGGCGAGAAAAGTTTTATTGTATTTCATAGGAATAAAATTTAATGCTTGTTTATTATTAATTGTTATCTACACAGCATAGCCGTCATCTCGACCGTAGCGTTCCAAAGGAACTCATTTGGAGGAGAGATCTATCAAGATCATTTTCTATAGATTTCTCCATTCCGTTGCACTCCAGTCGAAATGACGATCTTATGGTGGGGACATAGACCACGGCACTATTTATTTTTTAATAATTGATAAATATCGTATTGAGACTCTACAGGAGTCCCACTACTTTTAACAGGAATATTGTTCATGTTTTCATCTATACAAACCGCCTGCACGTTATCTTGTTTTTGGATTTCGATAATATCTATCATTTCCTGCTTAATCTGCTCATTATAAATCGGAAAGCAAACTTCAATTCTTCGATAAATATTCCGGTTCATCCAATCGGCAGAGCCGAGGTATACATCGTTTTTACCTAGATTATGAAAAATAAAAACACGTCCGTGCTCTAAATAACGATCTACAATACGGGTAACCTTAATATTTTCGCTCATTCCAGGTATACCTGGAATTAAGCGACAAATGCTCCGTACAATCAGTTCGATCTTTACCCCTGCCTGCGAAGCCTCGTACAGTTTATTGATTAATACTTTTTCTTCGAGGTTATTCATTTTAATGGTAATACCCGATGGTTTACCTTGTTTGGCATGTTCAATTTCTCGATCTATCAAATCAAGAAAAACTTGCTGTAAATTAAACTGTGCTACCAATAAATGGTTAAATTTTATCAGATCGGCAGAAGTAGGTTTAACCCTTTTGGCCAGAAAGATAAAAAGCAGCTCTACTTCGCGCAGCATTTCTTTATTGGCCGTCATTAAAATATGATCGGTATAAAAAGCTGCTGTACTTTCGTTAAAGTTTCCGGTAGAAAACAAACCAGAATAACGCATGCGGTCACCTGTCTGGCGTTTTACCAGGGCTACTTTGGCATGAACTTTTAAAGCGGTTACACTGTAAATAATATCAACGCCAACCTCCTTCATTTTCTTGGCCCATTTAATGTTATTGGCCTCATCAAAACGGGCTTTAAGCTCTACCAAAACGGTAACTTTTTTACCATTTTTAGCAGCACTGATCAGGGCATTAACAATTTTCGAATCGCTGGCTACACGATATAGCGTAACATAGATTTCGCGGACCTCAGCATCAATAGCCGCTTCGTTAAAAAAGCGCAATACACTATCATAACTCTGGTAAGGCGTATGCACTATAATATCGTTTTTATAAATGGCCTGGGTTAAAGATCCATCAATCAAATCGGTATTACAGATTTTTGGCCAGTTTTGGTTGGATAATTTTGGCGAATTAACAGGAAAACCCATGAAATCTTTCAGGTTATGGTACTGTCCGCCCTCCATCCTATTTGCCTTTTTAAGGTTGAAAAGCTTTTTGAGCAATTCGAAAACGTTGGCTGGTATGCCTGGCTGGTGAAGAAAGCGTGTAGCTAAACCCGAATCGCGTTTGAGCAACTGCTTCTCCAATTGTTCGGATAAACTGCCCGAATATTCGTCTTTAAGGTCAATTTCAGCATCCCTGGTAACTTTAAAACTATAACATCCTGTAATTTCTCCTTCTGGAAAAATACGATCTAAATGAAAACGAACGATATCATCCAGAAAAACAATAAAGGTCTCGTCACCCACTTCTACCTTATAAAAACGGGGTAACTGGTTGGAAGGAATATTTAAAATAACAACTTCTGCATCTTCTTTCTTTTTTAGTGTAATCAGAAAGTACAGTTCATTATTTGAAGGAAAGAAATTGGTATCAGCATTAATGTAAACAGGCTGCAAAAAGGCCATTACCTGACTTAAAAAATATCGGGTTATGTTTTTCTGAATTTCTGCGGGGAATGGCTGTCCATAAATTAAGTTTATCTTATTCTCTTTAAGCAAGGGAATAAGGTCTGATTTAAGTACCTTACCGTAACGCTGCTGCTGTTCCGAAATAAGCTCATTGGCCGTATTTAGCAAATTATCGTCAATCCGGATATCGTTATCTTCCTTATTGCTCAATTTCTCTAAAGCGAGTAACACTGGCATCCTTACACGATAAAACTCGTCGAGATTAGAAGAGAATATCGACAAAAACTTAATGCGTTCTAAAAGTGGAACGGTACTCCGCTCAGCTTCCATTAAAATACGCTCGTTAAACTTTAACCAGCTTAAATCTCTATTAAAAAAAGAGGTTTCTACTATCTGTTCCATTAAAGTTTACCGTAAGCTGCGTAAGCAATTACAAATGCAAATACTGCGGCAATTAAGCCAAACATAAAAATATTGTAAGCCAGGCGGATCAGTTTATACTTTCTGCCCAAAACCACGCCTTGCGAGTATACATCGGTGATTAAGGTACCATATAAAAAATCTTTATCATTCATCACTTTAATCATACCATCGGTATAACTGGGTAAGCTCATTTTATAAAAGTTACCGAAAAACAATAAATTTACCTTTTTATTATCCATATCTTCCTGAGTGAATTCTCCCTTAGGGATAGCCGGACGGGTTGATAAAATGGAAACCACCACACAGGTTAAACTCACTATTAACAAAATAAATGTGGGGATAATCAGGTTGCCATGGTCTTCCAATCGCCTTAACAATAAACTTACAATTAAGGAAAGCATAATTGAATTTACGGTGATCAGGATATGAGCCTTGTTATCGGCCATGTCGCTCAAGCGTTGGTTGTTGGCAGAAGTAATCCTAAACATCGTTTCAATCCCTTTATCTGGCCGATCGTCTTTATCTTTTTTCTTTTTATCTTTCTCTTTTACAATGACAGGGGCAAAATTTACAGGTTCTGCCAATTCGGTACTAATTTCTTCCTGCGATGTTAATTTACTTTTCAGTTTGCTGATATTCTTTTGTTTCTGGTCGCTCAGCAACAGATTGGCATAATCGGTATGGTAATGATGCGATTCCATAAACTGGATATCTTTTTTACGCCAATCAAGCTTACTGATATCTTTTTTATAAATCAATTCATTTTCCTTATGCATCAATTTCCCTTTTGCGCGGAAATCGGGCAAACCTAAATGGAACAGATCTGCATCGCAAATGATTTTATCAATTTCATTTTTAGGGTTCTGAGGAATTTTAGTGGCCAATATCGCACTTTTAACATGGTCACGGATTTCCTGATTGACCTGATGTTTAGCTAAAAAATCATCAGCCAGTTCTGCTCCCTTTGCTTCGTGGTTTAATGCATCTTCGAAATATCCCGTATCGTGAAAATAGGCCGCAACGGTTACAGCGAAAAAATCCTGTTCATTTAGCTGGTAATGATTGGCAATTTGCTGTGCAGCGTTTACCACTTCTTGCGTATGTTCCAGATTATGATAAACCAGGCGGGGATCGTTATGGGTATGGAAGTAATCGCCAACGTGCTTTTCTACATCTTCCTGCAATTTTTTATAGTTCATGAGCGTATTAGGGGTTGCGATAATTTAATATAACGAAGGAAATGCATTTCTTGAAAATGTTTAAAGATGAAAACTGTAATATTTTTTATGATTATAAAATTACGCTAATTTTTTAAAAACAACGCTGATCTCCACTTAACAATAATAATGCCCTGTTTATTTTACATTTAGATTTAGAAATGCGGGGATATAACACTATAATCTCATGCAATTACATTAATTCTTGTTAAAAAAAGATAATAATCTGGTATAAATGGCACATTCATTAGCCCCAGAAAAATCTAATTTGCAATTATTAGCTTATGGTTGATAATACCACCTAAACTTTTTACCCAAATAAATAATGAAAAGAAAAAACACACTTTTTTTTTTACTCTCAATGACAATAGGTTTAAACAGCTTTGCGCAGAAAACGATAGAAATTGCAACAAAAAACAATGTACTGATTTTAGAAACAGATCGTGATAACACCTTATTATCGGCTTACCTTGGCAAAAAACTAGACAATGCGGGCGAGTACCCAAGCATACAAACATTAGATAAATACAAACCCGGCTCTGATGACCTTTTAAATAAACGTGAAGCTTATATTGCTTCTGGCTCACTTAATTTATTAGAACCAGCATTAACCGTAACCCATGCTGATGGAAACAAATCTACCGTTTTAACATTTTCGGATGTAAAAACCGAACAGCTGGATCAGAATAGAAAATTAACCAGCGTAATCCTCAAAGATTTAAAATACAATTTTCAGGTTACCTTAAAATACCTGGCTTATTTCAATGAAAACGTAATTGAGCAATGGGCCGAAATTGAACATAAAGAAAAAGGCACAGTAGTACTAAACAAATATGCTTCAGCAAATCTTACCCTAAGTGGAAAAAAATTCTTCCTTAAAAATCAGTATAGTGGTGCCACACGCGAAATGCGATCAGAAGAACAGCAGCTGCTGCATGGCATAAAAACCATCGATTCTAAATTAGGAACCAGAACAAACCTGCTTCATTCTTCTTCGTTTATGATTTCGATAGATCAGCCTGCAACAGAAGATATGGGCGAAGTAATTGCGGGATCGTTAGCATGGACAGGAAACTTTAAGTTGGATTTTGAAACTTTTGATGAATATTATCTCCGCGTAACTGCCGGGATTAATAATTTTTCGTCGAATTATACTTTAAAGGCTGGCGAAAACTTCATTACCCCCCGTTTTATTTATACTTATTCATCAGCAGGAAAAGGTTTAGCCAGTAGAAATTTGCACGATTGGGCCAGAAACTATCAAATATTAGATGGAAAGGGCGAAAGATCTACCATCTTAAACAACTGGGAAACCACTTATTTCGATTTTAATGATGAAAAACTAAACGAATTAACAAAGGATACCAAAAAATTAGGGGTTGATGTTTTTTTATTGGACGATGGTTGGTTTGGAAATAAATACCCACGCAATGGATCTACTTCTGGCCTGGGAGATTGGCAGTATAACAAGCAAAAGCTAAAAAATGGAATCAGTTCATTAGGTAAAGAGGCAACAGCAAACGGTGTAAAATTTGGCATCTGGATAGAACCCGAAATGGTTAATCCTAAAAGTGAACTTTATGAAAATCATCCCGATTGGATTATCAGACAGCCTGAAAGAAAAGAATATTACATGCGTAACCAGTTGGTATTGGATTTAACCAACCCTAAGGTTCAGGATTTTATTTACAAAACCGTAGATGATATTTTTAAGGAAGTGCCAGAAGTTGCCTTCATTAAATGGGATTGTAACTCCTTAATATACAACGCCAACTCTCCTACTTTAAAAAACCAGGATCATTTTTATCTTGAATATATCAAGGGACTAAATAGCGTATTGGATAGGATTAGAAAAAAATATCCCAAAACACCAATGATGTTATGTGCTGGAGGCGGTTCGAGAGTAGATTATGCCGCACTTCAATATTTCACCGAATTTTGGCCTAGCGATAATACCAATCCATACGACCGCATCTTTATTCAGTGGGAATATTCATATTATTTTCCTTCTATTGCTGTAGATAACCACATTACCGATATGGGTAAACAACCCATTAAATTTAAAACAGATGTAGCCATGATGGGAAAACTTGGTTATGATGTACGTGTAAATGAGCTCAGTAAAAATGATTTGCTTTTTAGTCAGAATGCCGTTAAAACCTATAATAGCTTTAAAGATATTATCTGGCATGGCCAGCAATACCGTTTGCAGGATCCTTACGAAAATAAAATAGCTTCAATTGCCTACGTAAACGAAGCAAAAGATCAGGCTATTGTTTTTAACTATCATGTGGCTACCCTTTTCACCAATGGTGTGATATTACCGATTAAATTAAAAGGGTTAGATCCCGCCAAAAAGTATAAAATAGAAGAAATTAATCTGTATCCTGGTACTAAATCGCCAATTGACAGTACTAAAGTTTACTCTGGCGACTTTTTAATGAAAGTAGGCTTTAATCCAGAAGCCAATGCTTACAGAACCAGCGTGGTTTTAAAGATACAAACCATATAAACTGTTTAAAAACATAAGCTCATGATGTTAAGGGGGGCTTTTCGCCTCCCTTTTTTTGAGATAGCCCCATAATACATTTTTATGAAAAAGAATATCCTAATTTTTAGAATATCCTTTCTGTTCAAATTCAATACTTTTCGTTTCCTAATGATCCGCTGAAAAGGATTCAAATTGGTACTATTTTTCTGAAAAATTATTTCGTTGCATAATCAAAGGCCTTAAACTTTTGAAAAACATTTGCAGCACAGCCTAACAAACCAGCCTTGTTGCCCAGCTTGGCCGCAACTACCAATTCATTACCAGGTGCAATAGGTACCGCTAATGTTTTTATTCTTCTTTCTATTTCTCGGACATAGAAGGCGCCAGATTCGCTTATACCTCCACCAATTACAATTTTTTGCGGACTAAATACATTTATAAAACTAATAATGCCTGTAGCCAGGTAATCGAAATGCAATTCCATAGCTTCAACGGCATATTCTTCTCTAGCCAGGTATTTTTCTACCATATATTTACCATCAATCTCTTCTGGTGAATTAGGGTGGATAGACTGATAATGGTTAAGCAGGGCAGATACTGACGCATAAGCTTCTAAACAACCACGACCTCCGCAGGCACAGGCAACCCCACGGTGTTGTACAACAATATGCCCTAATTCTGTACCTCTATTTCTAAATCCTCCATAAAGCTTATTATCAATCATCACAGCCCCACCTATTCCCGTACCTACGGTAAGGAAAACCACATCGCTACAATCTTTGGCCGCACCGTAAGTCATCTCACCTAGTCCCATTAAATTCGCATCGTTATCCATTACAATATTATAACGTGTTACTTCTTGCAGAATTTCGCCTAAAGCCAATTGTTTAAAGCCGGGTAAATTATCTGCACCGGCAATAATCTTGTTGTTGTAAATAATCCCCGGAAAACCAATGCCCACGCCAAGAATAGGGTTTTTAATTTTTTTAGCACAGGTATTGATTGCTTCTACAATGAGCGCAATAATTGCTCCTTGTGTTTTCGCATTTTTTAGCGATACAATAATGGAATATAAAATTTCGCCATTTTGGTTTACTACTCCGCATTTGAGTGCAGAGCCACCAACATCAATTCCGATAGCATACGATTGTTCCACGTTGTAATTATTTAAAGTAATCATATACCAAACCTAGTTTAAATCTCATTTTCATTGCTTTATTAAGCATGTTTTCAATAACATTTTATTATTCGAATCTAATATAGGCTAAAAATAGAATTCGATAGGCCTCTACCCTTAGATTTCAGTCCAAAACCTTTCAATAATTGATTAAAAAAGAAAATAAAATATTTAACAGTAATCATTTTTAGGCAGCACGGCCATAAACGTAATGTTTTTTAAGCCTAAGGAATGTAGCGAATGGCCCTGCCTTATGCAGTTTGGGCCATACGGCTACTAAATCTTTATCACTAAGCAGTTTTCTGCCTACTGTATTACCTGTTTTGCTTAAAAATACCAACAAGCTCGCTATAAAGCAGTCTTCTTTTTTACAAAACTATAAATATCTTTTTCTCCAGGTCTGCATCATATATACATTTATTTCCCATTGATCGGCCACTGGAAGGTTGGTAAACGGAATGGTTGGCATATAACTGGGCGGGCCAAATTCAGTTAATATGGTCAGGACTTTACCTTGTTGTTTTTTTATGGCAACAACTTTGTCCCACCAGGCAAAATGAGCTTCAACTGCTTGTTTCCATTCAGGAGCTCTTGGATCGCTTACTTGTGGTCCTTCTGCATGGCCAACCCTGGAGTGAACATGATCGGTACGTGAAATGGCAAGTGCAACAGTTTCCGGTTGATCTTCGAGTAAACTTTCGCTCACATTGCACCAATGAGAAATATCGAGCGTTAGTCTTAAATCAGGGTTTTTCTCTAAATATTGTAATGATGCCGGAGCTGAATAAAGCATACGCGACCGATGTGTTTCATGATAAATTGGAACACCTGTTTCTTTGGCATACTGAACAGTAAAATCAATGAATTTTTTATTGTCCTGATATTGAAAAAAATCCTTTCCGGAGTGAACATTTATATACAACGGTTTTTGATATCGATGTTCAATAGCTTCTTTAAGTACCTTTTTAAAGGTTGCAAAGTGGGGTACCGGAAGCGCTTCATCTCCGCCGCAAAGAAAACCAACTTCTAATTGGTATTTTTTTAATGCTCCAAATAACTCTTCAGTAATTTCTGGCGACCATAGGATCTCTATTCCATCATAGCCTGAATCTTTTGCCTTTTTGCAAAAATCGGTTACCGAGCCATTAAAGCCCCAATAGGGCGCCATGATTTTTAGGGCGAAACCATTTGTCCATTTTTCAGATCCGGAAGAAGGTAAACTATATGTTTCCATTGGTTTTAAAAATAAAGCAGATGTGAGTGCCATGCTACCGCCTATAAAATCGCGTCGGTTATATTTCATTTGATATATATATTACGGATTCAAGTTACACATTTTTAGTTTTTAAAGAATTTAGTTCATTTCAAAAAATGTTTTTATCTATAATCAATCAAGAAGGAAACACAACCATTAAGGGCACAAAAAAGCCCTTCAGAACGTACTGAAGGGCAGTATAATTAATTGGGTATTTTTAATTATTTCCATTTTGCTCGCTTAATTACGAACTTAAAAAACCTTTTTATCGAATTTGATAAACGACCTGATGTGCCTCCCACTGTGCGGGTACTTCAAGTTTGTTCGCCAATTTATTAAGTATGCCCGCAGGTACAATAGCCGTTCTATTTTTATTCTGAACGTGCAAATGTTGATAAGGCACTTCAATATAGATAATACTAACTTTTGCCTTGTAAATACCAAACAGATCAATCAACTGCATGCGCATCTGGCTCGTTGTATTGGTAGCATTCCAAACAAATGATTGCTGTTTTCGCAAATAAACCCTGGCTTGCTCTTTTGCTTCCTGTATTACCCTCCCATTACCTGCTTTGTCTGTTGGAGATATTCCCTTTTCCTTACGGATACTGTCTAAAGAGATTATCGGCCAATCTGAGTAATGTGTTTTAATATAGGTGTCTTTTCCGGCACCAGGCAAACCACTCATCAAAATAACTTCCGTTACTGGTTCATCAAATGGGATATAATCTAAATAAGCATCTTCATGTTGCATAAAATACATTTGCGCAGCATTTGATTTAAACCGATAGGAGTTTCCCCAGCATTCATTTTCCTTGCAAAATTCTTCGAAGCAAGCTATACGATATAACATCTCTTCCTGATCATCACAAATACGTCCAAGCATATCTGCTTTTGCCAATAAGCATAACCATTGCAGATTAACTTCCATACTTGCTTTAACTAAAACTTTCACGGGATCAGTTTTTTCGAATAACCAAATTGGCAAACCATGATGCCTTACCAGTCCTACAATTTGTTCACGAATGGCAAAAGGCGTTGGTTCATCCCGGTATAGGAATTGTCTTGCAAATTGAGCTCCCTTACGCGCATGTCCTTTTGAAGTAATACTTCCATCTGTTTCAAAAACAGTTGTACTGTATTTTTCAACATCGTGCAATAAAGCAGCTGCCCATAAAATTTCCTGATCCTGTTCAGATAAATCTTTAAAAGCAGGTTCATTTTGTAAAGCGATTAAAACCATTTGCGTATGTATGGCCACATTGCCTTCTGCATGATAGCGTGAATCCTGTTGAACATCTGCCATGCGTTTTACCCAGTCAAAGCGAATTTCAAGATCCGCCCATTGTTTATTTTCACTTAACGTCCACATGCTTACCTCCTTCATTTAGCAGTGATGCACGTTTCCAGCTTCTGGTCCAATGCCCGTCGGTTTTAACATGCCCCTTGCGTACGTATTTAAACACATTTTGGGCAAAGTCATCAACGGTATATCCATCTGCATTCCTGCTAACGATTCCCTCCATAGTTACCTGGGTTTTATCGTAAACATCATAGGTATCAAATTTCCCTGGCCCCTTTACCAACTCAAGTATTTCTTTTTCGAATTGCGGTTGGCTTTCTGGTTTTTGTTCTATTTTAATTACAGGAACAGTTGGCAGATCTAACATATTTGCATAAAACGCTGTTTCTTCCCAACTGAGCCAATGGTCACCTTCACGGATACCGAATACATAAAAATGATGTTCGAGTTTACGGTATTCAATAGAATGGATAGCATATAAGTTTTCTACGAAGATTTCCAAATCTCCTAAATCATGTTTTGCAAGTTGCCAAAAACGCCTAAGACTTTCTGTCCATGGTGATGTTGTTGGAGCCGCATGCGAGCGGGCAAACACGCCGTGTTTAGACAGGCAATTATTTTCGCCGTCGAGTTTTTCGGTGTGTATAAGTGTAGGAATTTTCTGTAAATATTCCCAATAATCGTGCTGTATCCTGTCATCGCTAGTTGTTCCCGGCGAAAACGGGTAGTGATAAGTACGACCATATTTTTTTGAAATAGCCATATTGTAATAAGTAAAGTAAAAAATAAATAGTAATTACTCCCTCCCCGGGTGGGAAAGGTCATTCAACATTTATATGCAAATGATATTACATGACACAAGACTTAAATAGTTCGTTTGGCAACAAAAGTAATGAAACTATTTTAGTTTGCCTTAACTAAAGGAATGTTATTTAAGGAGTTAACAAAAAAATCCATTTTTCTTTAGCGAAAAATGGATTTACGTTCTTGAGATATTTAAACTTATTCTTTAGAAGAATAAAGGAATTTAGGGTGTGCTAAAACAATTTAAACCCTACTGATAGATTAAATAAACCGCTTTTTTCACCTAGTCCCTTATTAATTTTTGTAAGGCCCCTGCTGTATCTGGCATCGATACTGATGTTACCAATATCTACGCCAGCATTGATCACTCCACCAAAATTAAGCTTTTTATAATCGAAGCCAACTGGTCCTTTTGCTTCGTTAAGGGTATAATTAACATCAGGGCCCGCAGAAACCCTTAAATTTAAAGACTCAGTATTGATAAGCTTATATCCAACCATAAGTGGTAAATTAAGTTGGTTAAATTTTGGTGTATAAGTTTTAGCTGCATAAACATACGAACTCTTAAAGCTAACATAGTTCAATTCTGGTTGAAAATATAACGATTTACCAACACGGGCGAATACTCCAAAATTATAACCAACCTTTCCTTTTTTATCCGTTATGGCCTTTAAACTTGTTGGCAATGTTCCATAGTTTACACCAGCTTTTACACCAAATACCAGATCAGCATCTTGTGCTTTTGCCACTCCCGCTGTAATAACCATAACAGCAACTAATAAATAAAACTTGTTCATTTTCATACTTTTTGTTTTTTAAATAATTGAATATTTATTTTGTTTTTGAAAGTATGACAACAACATTTGGATTTACCCCTACGCCATTAAAAAATATGAATTGATTTTAGGAAGAATATCCCTTAAACTACTATGCAGCTCAAAACAAACAGGTTATTGTAAGCTCTGGAAAAACCGTTGTTAGGCTAATGGATCCTCATTGTTGATTATGTTTTTATTGTTCTACCCTGGATATCTTGCTAATTGATTTCGCCGCCCCAGATGCGCATAAGTTTAATGTATTAAAATGGAAACAAGATCTACAAGGGGGCTGCGATAATACAGGCCGCTTTTTTTAATCAATCTGCCATACTTATTACTGCGCTTCTACAAATAGACTTAATCATTTGGCAAAATCGCTTAATATCAGATAAGCGTACGAAAAAACCCCTCCAAAATTACTTTAGAGCGGTTTTAAGCTGTAAGGTTACTGGGTTTATGTATTACAAAAAATATATTCCTTTAATTAAGCATCTGGTATTTCTGGTTCGACCAGTTTAGCTAACTTTTCAAGCGATTCCTGCCAACCCAGGTAACACATCTCTACAGGTATAGCTGAAGGAATTCCCTCCTGGGTAATTTTGATTTCGGTGCCCACTAAGGTCTTTTTCAACCAAACTGAAGTAATCATTTCACCAGGCAGGTTTGGATCATCAAACTGATCGGTATACTTTAAAAACTCGTTTGGTGTTAATTCAAGGTATTTTCCGCCGAATGAATGACCATTGGAGGTGGTAAAATTTTGAAACGACATTTTAAAGGAACCTCCTAATGCTACTGTCATTTCGTGAACAGTACAAAGAAAGCCATATGGAGGTAACCATGAAGCAATTGCCAAAGGTTCGGTAAATGCACGATATACTTTTTCTGGCGATGCTTTTAAAACTCTGTGCAATGAAACGGTGTTGTTCGACATAAAATCATTTTTTAATTCCCTACTCTTAAGGCTTTTCGGTTTCGCCCGTTTTTGGAATGGTAGCTGCTCCATCATCTCGTCAGTCTTAATTCCTGACCATACAAAGATGGTATGTAAATTCGAGTTTGCCAGTGGCAATATGCGACAATATTGAAGGGGCTTTACGGCCAGATAAGGCATCACAAGCGGAAGCACTTCTTATTAAATAATCTACCAGCTGTTATATTTACCAGACAAACTCTTTGAAAACAAGGCCATTAATATTTCCCTTAAAACATTGTAACTATTTGATTACATAAAATTTGTTTATATATTAGATCTGTCTGATCAACACTATTAACCTAAACTAACTTAAACATGAAAAACAAAAAAATTTTATCACTAGCCATGGTATGCACTTTATTTCTCTGCGTATCCTCTTGTAAAAAAAACAACACTTCTGAACAAACTGATAACAAAGCCGAAATATCAGCAAGTACTTTACAACAAATAAAAAGCTTAGGATTTAGCGTCGAAAATGCACGTAAGGTTGATAACGGTTACCTGGTTGAAGGCGACATCCTGCTAACAGATGCCAACTTAACTGAAAAGTCTTTAAGTCCCAATTTAAATGTTGCTGAAACCGAGCAGTACCGCACAACCAATCTTGTTAAAGCATTACCACGTGTGATTACAGTTTCTGTTACAAATTTACCACAAGTATATAGTGATGCTGTTGACCTAATGATTTCAAGGTACAATTCACTGGGTCTGCGTGTTACTTTCCAAAGGGCAAATACAGGCGTTACAGGTAACATCGATGTTTTTGGGTTTAACGAAGGTCCAAGTGGCGGCTATATCACTTTAGGTTCAGCTGGTTTCCCTACTTCAAGCGGCGAACCATTTAATCAGATTAAAATGAATACGAATGTTAATGCCTATGGAACAAATCCCAATTTATTATACGTGGCTTCTGTTTTGCAACATGAAGTCGGACATTGTATAGGATTCCGCCATACAGATTATATGAACAGAGCCTATAGCTGTGGAGGAAAACGTTCTAATGAAGGAACAGCAGGAGTTGGCGCGATACAAATCCCAGGCACGCCATCTAAAGCAGATGCAGAATCATTTATGCTGGCCTGCTCTAACGGGGGCGACCGTACATTTAATGCAAATGATGTAATTGCAATGAATTACCTTTATAAATAAACCAAATACAGATCAGATAAAAAAGAGGGAGCTGAAAAGTCTTCCTCTTTTTTTTGAACCTAAAAAGGCTGGAATTAGATATTTTTTATGCTTTTAAAAAAAAATAGCCTTAAAAAACACAACGAACAGTATAATTTCAGAAAAAAAAGCCATTTTTCAATAAATAACATATAGCCCACTACATCTTTACGTCATCGTGTTAAATTTAATCTTTGATTCTGAACCTATCAATTGAAAATCCTTAACATTATTTTCAGTTAACCTTACAATTCTTAATAATTTCTTAATTCTAACTGACAAAATCCCTAATCGGGTTAAGGCATCTTTGTGGGAAATTCACAGGGCAAGAACAATCGTTTGTTCTGTGAATAATCCAAAACAATCATAACCAATCATTCATGAAACAAAACTACAAAAAGACCTACTTGTCTTTGATTGGCAGATGGCAATGTCTTGTTGCAATACTGCTTTTCTTTTCATTAAACGCCCATGCTCAGAGCAGTAAAACAATAACAGGTAAAGTTGTTGATGAAACCAATCAGCCATTACCAGGCGTAACAGTTAAAATAAAAGGCAGCAATCTTGGAACATCAACCGATACAAATGGCGTTTACACCATTCAGGCAAAACCATCTGATATACTCACATTCTCCCTACTTGGAAGTTTAACCAAAGAAATTCCAGTTAATAACCAAGCTAAAATAAATATAACCCTTGTTTCGGATAATCAAACTTTAAAAGATGTTGTGGTTATTGGTTATGGTACCGCTAATAAAAAAGATTTAACAGGTGCCGTAACTTCTGTAAAATCAGAAGAATTTAATCAGGGCGTTATGGTTAACCCAGCACAACTTTTACAAGGTAAGGTTGCCGGTTTAAATGTAACCAAAAGTGGCGATCCAAATGGTAAGCCATCAATTACCCTTCGTGGGCCTTCTTCATTTAGAGAAGGTGCTGCGCAGGAGCCCTTTTATGTTATCGATGGCGTTCCAGGAGCAGCAATTGAGTTACTTGCGCCTGCCGATATTGAAAGTATAGATATCTTAAAGGATGCATCCTCAACGGCAATTTATGGTTCCCGGGCGGCAAATGGAGTAATTATGGTGACAACAAAAAGATCTAAAAATGGACAGGCACGCCTTTCATACAATGGTTATGCAGCTGTAGAAAAGGTTTCCAAGAAATATGATATGCTATCTGCGCCAGAGTTAAGGCAATACCTTGCAGATAATAAACAGACTTTAAACCCGATTGATGATGATGGTTCTGATACCAACTGGCAATCATTATTGGAAAAAACAGGCTTTTCACAGAATCATAATGTTTCATTCGGTGGTTCTGGTCAGGCATCAGATTACGGAGCAAGCGTAAACTACCTGGACAACAAAGGGATATTAAAAAATACTTCTTTAAAACGGACTATTGTAAGGGCATATATCAATCAGAAATTTTTTAACGACAGGTTAAAACTTGGCTTAACGGTTACCAACAGCAATTCAAAAAACTCAGATATTTATCAATCTCAGGCATTGCCAAATATGCTGTTCTATTTACCAACGGTCAGTCCTTTTAACACAGATGGTACTTACAAGGAAAATTACAACCGTACCGGAAGCGGAACGAGAAACCCTTTATCAATTGTAGATAATAATGTCATCAACAACCTGAATAATAAAACGCTGATTAATGGAATGGCGCAATTGAATATTCTTGACGGCCTGAGGTTCACAGCCAGTGTTTCTTCGCAAAGGGATCAGAATAATTACAGTACTTACCTGAACAGCCAATCGGGATTAGCAAGGGGTGTTAACGGACAGGCGCAAAAATTTGATGTTTTAAATAAAAGCCAGGTGTTGGAGGGTTATTTTAACTACGATAAGACTTTCGGGAAACACAGTTTGAAATTACTTGCAGGTTATTCATGGCAGGAAGACAGAACCAATGATGGTTTTGGCGTTACCACACAGAATTTTTCAAATGATAATTTAAGTTACAACAACCTTTTCCTTTCAAACCCGACGTTGCTTTCGCAAATTGCATTCAATAACGCCCCTATATCTACTTTGAGATTAATTTCATACTATGGAAGGGTTCAATACAATTACAACGAAAAATATTTATTTCAGGCCTCGTTAAGAGATGATGGTTCATCCGCTTTCGGAAGAAATAACCGTTGGGGTTTATTCCCTGCGGTGTCTGCGGGATGGAGAATTATTGGTGAGGATTTTATGCGCACCGTTCCGGTAATCAGCGATTTGAAACTTCGTGCAGGTTATGGTGTATCGGGTAACAGTTTAGGATTTAATGCCTTTTCTGCACTACTGATTTACGGTACGCCTGACGGAAATAGTAAGTTCTTAAATAATGGCAATATCAGCAATGCAATTGGGCCGGTAAGAAATCCGAATCCAGATTTGAAATGGGAAAGTACAGCAACCACCAACATTGGTTTAGATTTCGGCTTATTTAAAGATAGAATTACAGGTTCAGTTGATTTTTATGTGAAGAAAACTTCTGATTTAATTTATGGAGATTATCAGGTTTCAACTACGCAGTTTTTCCTGCCAACCATTACGGCAAACGTTGGTAAAATCAAAAATACAGGTATAGAGTTCTCTTTAAACGCAATTGCGGTTAAAACAGATAATTTCAAATGGACAACCTCTCCAAACATTGCACACAATAAAAACGTTGTAGAAACCTTATCTGATGATTTCTATAAGATCTCATTCATTCAAACGGCTCAGTTGGGTGGTAAAGGTCAGTCAGGAAATTTCAGTCAGTTAATTCAGCCAGGTTATGCCTTGGGCACCTTCAATTTATGGAACTATGCCGGTAAAAATGCGGCTGGTGTAAGTACGTATATTAATGCCGCCGGACAAACCATCGCAACACAACCCTTAACCACTGATGCTAAAATAGCAGGCGATGCGCAACCAAAATTAATTTACGGCTGGGCAAATACCTTCAACTATAAAAATTGGGATTTGAATTTCCTTGTTCGTGGGGTATTGGGCAATAAAATTTTGAATGCAACAATGGCATCATTAAACAATCCGGCTGATGCCAAGCTTCAAAATATTCCCAGATTTACTTTAGGCGAATCTTTCAATGATACGAATGCATACTTAATCTCTGATCGTTTTGTGGAAAGTGGTTCTTACCTGCGCTTAGACAATGCTACAATCGGTTACACCATTAAACCAAAAACACAATCAATTAAAGCGATCAGGCTTTATGCTACTGCTAATAATCTTTTCGTGATTACAAATTACAGCGGTATTGATCCTGAGATTAATATGGGTGGTGTAACGCCGGGCATAGACAATAACAATTATTATCCAAAAACAAGAACCTATAGTTTTGGTGTAAGTGCATCATTCTAAAAAAATAAGAAAATGAAAAAGTTTATCATCCTGTTTAATATTCTTGCCTGTTTGATGGTTTTCGAATCATGCAGCAAGCTAGATGTCGATGTAGAATCGCAATACGTTAAGGACAATTTTCCCTATACCACTGCAGATTATACGGCACTTTTTGGTACCATGTATTCTAACTTATCATCACAGTACGGCGTGCCTTATTGGAGAATGCAGGAACTTTCTACCGATGCAGCTATCCTGCCTGCACGTGATGGAAATTTTGATGATGGCGGCCAGTACCGCCAGCTGCATTACCATACCTGGACCATTGATCATCCAAATGTTAGGGATATCTGGCAGTGGGGTTTCGGCGGCATTAACAATTGCAACCGCTTAATTAATCTTACAACCGAATCAGTTGCATCTGATGCTTCAAAAGCTAAAAGCATAGCTGAAATAAAAGCAATGAGGGCCTTGTATTATTACTTTATGATGGATTTGTATGGAAACGTACCCATTATAGATACCTTTCCGGTGAGTACGCCTCCTGGAAATCAAACCCGTGAAAAAGTATTCGAATTCATAGAAAAAGAACTTTTAGCGGTAATCACTCAATTACCGGTAAAGGATAACACTAACCGTGTGGCCGTTTATGGAAGGCCAACACAGGCAATGGTTTATGCCTTATTGGAAAAAATGTATTTAAATGCTGAAGTGTATACCGGAAAAGCGAGATATACTGATGCTGTTACCATGGCCGATAACATTTTGAAAAACAGCAATTATAGCCTGGATGCAAAATATAGCGACATTTTCGATGTAAACAACGGTCCGCAGATTAACGAAACCATTTTTGCAATTCCTTATGATCAGCAAATTCCCGGTAATCAGATGACAAGGTTTGGTTTCTACCCTGCTTTAGCAGCATCTTACGGAATAAATGTTGGTTTCAGTATTTCGATGAGTACCACTCCTGAATACTTCAACCGTTTCAACTTAAATAATGATATTCGTACAACTTTCTGGCTGGTTGGTAAACAATATGCACCTGATGCAAACCGTAAACCAGATTTAACTAAACCCATTTACGTTGCAGGAACAACAACTCAAATTGAGATTACCCCTGACCTTATTTTAAAACCAGGTAAACCAATGGATTTAGGTAATACCGTTGCTGATCAGGCAAAAGGTGTCCGTTCAGTAAAATACTGGCCAGATCCAAATGCCATTCAGGCCACCAGGTTAAACGGAAACGATATGCCGATTTTACGTCTTGCCGATGTAATGTTAATGAAAGCCGAAGCAATATTAAGAGGTGCAACAGCAACTACTGTTAACGGTGAGTTACAAACCCCTTTAGTTTTAGTTAATAAAATAAGAAGCCGTGCCGGTGCTGAAGGCGCAACAACGGTTAATTTGAGTACTTTACTTGATGAACGCGCACGTGAATTTAGCTGGGAGGCCTGGAGAAGAAACGATTTAATCCGTTTCGGACAATTTGAAACTGAATATCCGCTACCAAACGATGTACTTTTCATGAATAAAGATATTACCAGAAGAATCTATCCGATCCCGGCAAATGAGCTGAAGCTGAATGCGAATTTAAAACAGAATCCTGGATACTAAAATTAAAAAATATGAGACTGATTACCTGTTTTAGTTTATTGCTGGTTCTACCCGCAATTGCCTTAATTGCCAAAAAGGAAGATTTACCGATAAATCAGATCCAGGTAATTGGTTCACACAACAGTTATAAGCAAGCCATCGATCCGGCATTATTTAAGATGTTTAAGAAAACGGATTCAGTATCTGCCAGTAAGATAGACTATGAGCACATTTCTATGCCAGATCAATTAGATATGGGATTAAGAAACCTGGAGATTGATGTATATGCTGATTCTGCTGGTGGCCGTTACGCGCATCCAAAAGGTTTAGATTGGGCGAAAGATCAACCAGCTTTTGATGCTTCCGGAGAAATGAAAAAACCTGGCTTTAAGGTTTTACACATCCCCGAACTCGATTTTAGAAGTTCTGTACCAACATTTGTAGGGGCTTTAAAAGTGTTGCGTACATGGTCAGAAGCTCATGCAGATCATACACCGGTTTTCATTACACTTGAGGCTAAAGATGATTCGGTAAAAAGACCTGGATTTACATCACCAGAATTATTTACGCCAAAGGTTTTTGATGAATTGGATAATGTGATAATAGCGCATTTAGGTAAAGAACATATCATTCTTCCTGATGGAGTAAGAGGTCAATACAGTTCGCTTGAAGACGCTGTACTTCATCAGAATTGGCCAAAATTGA
Organism: Pedobacter sp. 22163; assembly: GCF_052045595.1. Lineage (NCBI taxonomy): Bacteria > Pseudomonadati > Bacteroidota > Sphingobacteriia > Sphingobacteriales > Sphingobacteriaceae > Pedobacter > Pedobacter sp. 22163. Next base: position 857,527 of record NZ_JBQEPM010000001.1, read on the forward strand.
GCCAGGCGAAAGGCAAATTTATTTTTGTACTGGATGCTACCGGCAAAAAAAGGGAAACTTATATTCTAAATCATCCATCACTGAAAGGTCGTGTAATGTTCACGAATTCAGATCCCGGCACATCTGAGGCTGCTTTTATGATTAGGAATAACCCGAAAGACAAACAGATTTCTGAAATGGTAAAAAAAGGTTACATCATTAGAACACGGGCCGATAACGATACGCAACAGGCCCGTAAAAACGATAAGGGTGATTTCAATGCAGCTTGTAATTCTGGCGCACAGGTTATCACAACAGATTATTATTTAAAAAGTACACATTTTAATTCCGGTTACGCTGTCAGCTTTGCTGGTGGCAAATACTACAGAGCTAATCCCTTGTTTAAAAATTAAGAGCAGATATGAATAGAAGGTCGTTATTAAAAGGAGGCTTGTTAACCGGTTTAGGTTTGCCTTTTGTGGGTATGAAAGATGTAATAGCTTCGCCAGTAGTTGGACGTAAAAAAGCGAAAAACATCATTATGATGGTGAGTGATGGGATGAGTATCGGAACGTTGAATATGGCAGATATCTATTCCAATCGCATATTTGGCAAAAGCAGTAAGTGGCTGGGGCTTTATAGAGATAATAAGGCCGTAAGAGCACTAATGGATACTGCTTCGGCGAGTTCTTTGGTTACCGATTCTGCCGCGGCAAGTTCATCATGGGGTGGAGGTATGCGGGTTAGAAATGGCTCCTTAAACGTAGGCATGAATGGCGAAAAACCCCAACCGATCCTTCAAAAGTTTAAAGAAAAAGGTAAAAAGGTAGGTTGTGTAACCACTGTACCGATTACGCATGCAACCCCCGCAGGATTTTGTGTAAATATTGATAACCGTGGCGGACAGGATCTTATTGCAGAAATGTATTTAGGCCTGAAATTCGATGTGATGATGGGTGGAGGGCATAAATATTTCGGGGAGAAAAGAGCAGGTGGAAACCTGATTCCGAAATATTTAACGCAGGGTTATAACGTTGCAGAGAACAGGGCCGAAATGTTGGCATTGGATAAATCAAAACCTGTTTTGGGCTTGTTTGCAGAAGATGGAATGCCTTACGAGGTCGACCGTCTGCACGACCAGGAACTCATAAAATCGACGCCAACGCTGGCTGAGATGACCATGAAAGCAATCGAACTGATGAAAGATCATAAAGATGGTTTTGCTTTGCAGGTAGAAGGCGGTAAAGTGGATTGGGCTGCACATTCTAATGATTTGAGCGGTTTAATTTTCGATCAGCTTGCTTTTGATGAAGCTGTTGGAAAAGCAATAGAATTTGCCGAAAAAGATGGTGAAACCTTAGTAATCATCACCACAGATCATGGTAATTCGAACCCTGGTTTGTTCTATGCTGATGAGGCCAACAAAAAGTTCGATAGCCTTCAGAATTTTAAACGCAGTAATACCTGGCTTTTAGCGCAGTTAAATCAATCGTTCAGCGAACAGAAAATAATTGATCTGATAAAAGAAAACCAAGGTTTCGAAATGAAATCTGAAGATGTAAAATCCTTATTAGTGCATTTCAAGGATATTGTTCCTGGTCAGCTTTACAACGAATCGAATCTGCCATTTTACGAGTATGGTAAAATTTTGGGCAAATATACCGATGTGCAATGGGCCGGAATGAACCATACCGGTGACTACGTGGAACTAACTATGTTTGGCCCGGGTTCGGAAAATTTGAAACCTTTCGTTAAAAACTACGAGCTGCATAACTTTATGCTCAAGGCAGCAGAAATGCCTGAAGCGTTTTTAGTAAAAGCTTAATCTTAATTACAGGGCAAATAAACAATCAGGCACCTGCATTGCAGGTGCTTTTTAATTCTATTTTAAATCAGGTTATGACTATTCAATTAAAATATTTTCGTTTTTCATTTTGCCTCATTTTAATGCTCAATGCAGGCTATCTCCAGGCACAGGAAACTATTAATCCTCCGGCAATCATAAATAAAAATGGTGTTTGGCTAAAAGGCGACTTACATGTGCATTCACGGCATAGTACAGAATCATCGAATAATCCGATAGCAAAAATCATTAATTTTTCTAAATCTGTTAAAATGGATTATCTGTGTATTACGGATCATGATAATCATGTAGATGGTGATGTTGAACACCATACCTGGGCAGATCCAGAATTTAAATCAGACTCGCTTCTACTGTTATATGGTTCAGAATGGACGACAACCAGAGGGCATGGAAATGTATTTTCTGATAAACCGTATCATCATAAACGCTTATTTGATGTTCGCGACGAACGGGATGTTAATATTGGTAAAGTGAAGAAATCTCTTAATATTCACTTATCGGCAAACCATCCAAGCGGAAAAGACAATTTTGGTTTTTCTTATGATCTGGTTCAATCGATTGAAGTTTGGAATTCATCAGTTTGGCCAAAAAATGCAAATGCAATTATGATTTGGGATGATATGCTTTCATCAGGAAGGATGATGACGGGAAGAGGTGGAAGTGATGCACATCACGGAATACCTACAGGAGTTGAAAAACCAAGTGCAAACACCTATCAAGCTGAATATAATTATGTTGGTACGCCAACCACCTGGGTTTTTGCAAAAGAGAAAAATTTAACGGCAATTGTTGATGCACTAACTCATGGAAAGGTTTCTGTGAGTTCAAATCCTTTTGCGCCAAGAGTAGAATTTTATGCTGATGCAAATGAAGATGGCAAATTTGAGATGATGATGGGCGACAATGCCATTTCGAAAGGTAAACCTGTAAAATTTTTGGTTCAATTAATTGGTAATACTTTGCCTGATGTAGATTACACCATTACCATCATTAAAAATGGAAAGAAATTGAATACTTACCATGCAAAAGGCGAAATACCAATGGTTCAATTTGAAGATACACCAGAAACAAAAGGAAGAAGCTATTATCGGGTAACTGTTGAGGGCGCAAATACACCTTATCCACAAGTGCCAAAATCTATGGCTTTAAGCGAAAATATGGTTGCTTTATCAAATCCGATTTATTTTAACTTCGACCCAAAATTTTAGATTTTCTTCAAAATCGTTAAAAAGGTAATGTAATTCTTTCAAAGGAGGCTGTATCATAAATATAGTTGTCATCCCGGGTGAGCTTGTACTAAGCGTAGTCGAAGTGAAGGACGTGTTTAAATGCATCGTGAAGCGTTTCGACAAGCTCAACTTGACAAGTTCGAGTGGAATCACAAATATGAGACAACCTCCTTTTTTTACCTTTTTTACCCTCACATTGATGAAATTTTCATATCCCACCGGTATTACCCTCCATTTAAAAGCATCGTCATTGGCCTTTTGAATACGTTGCCATAATTTTTGTTTTATTGAAAAAGTATTTGTTCAAAAAAGGATTTCTGTTTATACCGGTATATTTTAAATCCATGCTCAAACCTAGCAGTTTAGCTGCATTGGCATGTCATTTTGAGCTAAAATGGGCTAAATTGAGCTAATTAAGACCACTATTGAGCTAAAATGGACCTTTAATAATTATGGGGCAGCAGTGCAAGGGCCCGGGCGCTTTGTGGCGACCCAACATCATTAAGTTAAACCATTCGGCACGAAAAATAATTTAACCCCAGTTAGAAAGAAGGCACACAGACATAAAAATCTGTGTTTATCTGTGTGCATCTGTGGTTAAAAACGCTTACTTAATTACATTGGGCGGCGGCCTGCATAAGGGCAGCATAACCGTAAGCGGTGGTGCCATTCTGCGAAAGCAAGCACTGGCTTTACCTTTTAGGTAGAGAAAAGGTAACGCCGGGGTAACCCTGGGGTATCCTGGGGTTAACTTGGTAGCAACAAAGGGTAAATAACAGGTATAGCAGGGGTAATTAAATACGGCCCTTTCGTTGGGTTTGTATGTAGGCAGCCAGTAAATCTTTCAGGTAAAAACGATCTCCACCAGGTTTTTTATAGGCCTTAAGGTGCCCTCTTTTACCTTACGTTTGCAACTAGAATTGGTTAGACCTGAAACAGTAGCAGTTTGCTACTATTAAAAAAAAAATTAAACCACCTATAGCATAGTTTTTTGAGCAACCAAAAACCCCTTCAAGTCAATACTTAAAGGGGTTTAAAGCAGTGGACCCAACTGGGCGCTTCTCGAACCATTTCCTATCTGATTTGTGCTTAATCGCCGATTTAGCAAAAAAAATCGTATAATCCTTGCTATGAGTAATCTAGCAAATAGTTATCAAAAGAAAATTTAAGGGTGTATAATTTAGAAGCGTTCAAAATATCAAATACTCATCATCAAAAACGAAAAATGAGATTTGATTAATGGAATGAGTTTATGATAATCCATAATTAAAATAACAATGCAGCAGGAATTATAAGACCAAATAAATACAATTATCTCTGAATTACTGATTTTATTACAAAATGAGGGAATAATGATAATGAATACTAATAGCAAGAGAAGTTATCTTTAACCACCTTCTTAAGAAATAGAGCTCTTAAGAAGGTTAGCTAATCCTACTTGCGTTTCTTATCGGCTGCTTCAATTATAAAGATGCCTCCGAATAGTGCTATTTATTAGAATTAAATGAGCGTCTGATCTTATATCCCATTATTACAAATGGAATAATACCAGCAATCAACAATAGCCAAAACCATGTAGAATATATTGCATTATACCAAAGCCACCCAATAATAATCATTATAAGTAGCCCGACAATGAGACTTTCTTTAAGATTGCCACTTATGCTTGTTGTCAGCACTCCACCTATTATGCAACTTATATAGATGCATGCTAATTTTACGAAAACTTGTATCACCTCTGGATTACTTAGCAACGGGTGACTGAACATATGATTAGCTTGAGGGTAAAGTTTCCCCTGTAAAACGGCAAAAATTGAACTGAGCAGCCCGATGGCACCGACCCCTAATACAATAGATATAATATTCCTAAATTTCATGTCTATGTAAGGGTAAATTTCATTTGATCTTCCGTTAGGATAAGCTGCTCAGTCATCATCTTACTTACCTCGGTATCTGAGGCGGCACTAAATAATCTGGTGAACCGAATCAAGTCAGCTTCATTTCTTGGTATAAAAGAGTGCGCATTATTTCTTGCATTGTCTTGGAACTTTTTTATAATCGGTTGCATTAGTGCATTATAGTTTTCAAGTGAAACCGCAAGATCATTTGGCGACCGGGCAAGAAAATGTGACAACGCTTTTGCTCCATATATAGACAGTGAGGCTCCCATGCCTGACAAAGCGGTGGGACAATAGCCTGCGTCTCCCAATAAAACCACATGTCCCTTAACTAGGCTTGGGCCATGGACCATCCCCATTTTATCAACGAACATAAGACCTTCTTTTAAGAAACCGTTAATTAAATGCTGTACTTCCGAATTGTAATTTTTAAACGTTTCCTTTAAAAGATGTTTCGCATTGGAATGTATGTTAGCTAATTCATCGGTATTATAGATATAGCATTGAATTGCTACCTCTTCATTATTAACCGGATAAATAGAGAGCATTTTGTTGATATCAAGATATGTTTTGACCGTTCCTACAGTATATGGATGTTTTTCTTTTAGTCTGCCACCCATATACAGCAGATTGAAATCTTCCAATTGACTTTCGCCAAAATATTTTGTTCTCGTAGAAGATCGCAGTCCTTCAGATACTACCACAAGATCAGCTTCTATAACCTGTCCGTTCGAAAGTGTGACGCTAACTTTGTGTCCCTTTTGTTGCAGTTCGGTAATTGTCGTGCCGAATATAATGTCTATAGCGCTCTTGACATTATTGTATATCACTTGATGAAGACCGCCCCGCGTAATCAGGATAGACTGATTGGTGTTCTGATTTACCTTTTCGTAACTTATATTTCGAATCATATTGCCACTCGAATCAAGCCAATGCATAAATTCAGAAGGTGTAGACTCTTTAACAAGATTACCAGTAAGGCCCATCTCATCCATTATTTTTACGCCAAAGCTTTTAAGGGAGACTAAAAATCCTGCATTATTAAATTGACTTGCTTTGTCTATAACTGTTATATCATGACCTTGATCCACTAAAAGTTTTGCAGCGGTTATGCCGGCAATACCGCCACCTGAAATAATAATTCGCTTTTTCATATTGATGATGTCTTTTCTAATGCTGTAAAATTATATGCAATTTTGTGTATAAAATAACCCATTAACTATTAATAATAGTCCAAAAGCTATGACTCAGGAAATTAATAAACGAACGATGGTTCAATTGGCCGCAAAAATGGGAATACCCATAACAGAGAAACAAGAGGAGCTGGCTTTACTTAAATTTCATAACATCAAAGTAATCGACTTACTACCGGAGATGATGGTTATGATCCGTTCATTGTTATCTGAAAAAGATTTTTCTTACCGGCGAAAACCCATTACTGCAATAAAAAGCGGGTTGCTCATTTCTTTTCAGAACGTCTTTAACGGCAGAAAAGAGGATCGTGGAATGATTGGACCAGCTACCAGCTTGGATCAAGAACGCGCCCATGTCCGTATAGTTCCCTTACACCTGGATAGCGAGGTTAAGTTTTCGAAACAAACTCATATCGAGCAAATTACAATTCTCATAGAGACAACTTATTTAAAACAGTTCCTTGGAACGGAACAAACAAAATTCAGCTACCTTTTTAATTTGGAAAAAACATTCTGGATCGACGAGTTTATGTCTCCAGAAATTGCGGCACTAGTCGACGAAGTTGTGAATTCTTCAGCTGAGGTTTCTTTGCCGGACTTTTATTATCGGCTGAAGTCATTAGAGTTGCTTTATTTTTTGTTTAGAAACCTTTCACTAAGAGAATCGGTCTCATATCAACATATGACTACCAAGGAAATTGAGGCCATTTATCAGGTGAGAAACGCAATTGCAGCATCTTTAGACAAAGCGTTGCCCGTAAAAGAGCTGTCCCAATTATTAGGAATGAATGAATTAAAATTGAGAAAGCTTTTTACACAGGTATTTGGTAAAGGACTATATCCCTATTTTCAACATCTTCGAATGCAGGAAGCAGCAAGACTATTAAAAGAAGAGCGGCTTTCGGTTTCCGAGACCGGTTATCGTCTTGGGTTCACTAATCTTAGCCATTTTGGAAGGTTATTTGAAGAGCACATGGGTACCAAACCTAAAAAATGGAGCAGCAAAACCTAGCACAAAATTCCCTATCACAAGTTTTGACCTCATAGTTTTGCTTTACGAATCTTACTCTAAATTCTATAAGCGCATGAACCACGGTTATCTTATTAATCACAATTACAAGTTATCTAGAATTCTTTGAGTCAGTTAATGGAGAGTTAGCTAGATTGACACTATTTATCAAATAACCGTCGTTTTTTGATGTACACTTTTGTATTTCTCAAATGACTACTACGTTCAGATCGTAAAGTTTATATAACATTGTTTATGATCATATTCCAATCTTTAACACTTAGTCGGAATTTACTAGTCTATCTGACCAAAAACCTCAATGGGCTCGAATCAAAAAACAGCCTTTACACTACTATTAAAGCCAATAAATTTTTCGCCAAAAATACAAAACCCTCTTTACGGACTGTAAAGAGGGTTTGTGGACCTGACTGGGCGCTTCTCGAACCATTTCCTATCTGATTTGTGCTTAATCGCCGATTTAGCAAAAAAAATCGTATAAACCTTACTATGAGTAATCTAGCAAATAGTTATCAAAAGGAAATTTAAGGGTGTATAATTTAGAAGCGTTCAAAATATCAAATACTCATCATCAAAAACGAAAAATGAGATTTGATTAATGGAATGAGTTTATGATAATCCATAATTAAAATAACAATGCAGCAGGAATTATAAGGCCAAATAAATACAATTATCTCTGAAGTACTGATTTTATTACAAAATGAGGGAATATTGATAATGCCAGTTTCAGCTGTTATTAAATTTTATTTGTACAGTTTGGATTGTCTTGCAATTAATTTTAAATCTTTTATTTCTAAAATGTTTTTGTTGTATCCAAGTGTCAGTGTCCGCATTAATGCAGTTCCGATTTCATCATAGGTCAAGGTTTTATTTGGAAAAACAAAAGGGTAGATAAGGTTAAGTCCTTTATAAATCAATCTTACATTTTTTTGTGCTTTCAACGGAATAATAAAACCTGGTCGGAAACTGTAAGCGGCTTTAAAATGTAGCTCTTTTAATGCGTTCTCTGTTTTGCCTTTTATCCTTGCCCACATTATTTTTCCATTTTCCGAACTATCTGCATACACTCCAGATAAGTAAAAGAAAACCATATTTGAATTGAAACGGGCAAGCTCCTTTGCAAACATTATTGTGGTATAAAAAGTGATGAAGTTGTACTTCTGCTCCTTCATTCCAAAGGAACTTATTCCTGCGCAATAAAAACAGCCATCGTAGCCAGTCAATTTAGCGCTATATCCGGCTAAATCTGTAAAATCTTTTACGATCAATTCAGAAAGTTTCGGATGCTTTAATGGAGAAGCTCTTCTGTTCACCATCAATACCTCAGTAATATTGGGATGATAAAGAGAAGCTAGCAAAATGCCTTCCCCTATCATCCCGGTGGCTCCTGTAATTATTATTTTCATTTTCTCATTTTCATTACGTTGCTCATCAGCGTTCAATCATTTTCCAAAACATAAAGAATGTATCCTGAATGATGTTGTGCTGTTCTTTTTTGGTGAATTTATTTGCCGAAAGGAATTGATTTACACCAAATACTTGATTACTAATCAATGCATACAATAAATTTACATCAATATCAACGATCTGTTGTTCCTCGATAGCCAGACGAAAGTGTGGTAGTACGGGAGCTATCTGAGCCGAAATTTCATCAGCACCAATTTTTTTCAGATAGGGCGAATTGGAGAACTGAGCAAGAAATGAAAATTCGTTGGGATTACGAAGCGACCATTTCAGCGATTGTTCATAGTAAGTTTTGATGACTTCCTTTGTTGATTTAACTTCTGTCAGTGCAACATTTATACTTTCTGTCGCCTGCCCTTTTACTTTCAAGTAAAGTGAAATAATCAACTCATCTTTAGTCGGAAAAAAATAAAACAAAGTCCCTGTTGCTATACCTGCCTCTTTTGCTATTTTACTTGTTGGTGTATCATTAAATCCTTGTTTTACAAATAATTCTAATGCTGTTTGAAGTAGCTTCTCCCTTTTATCCATAGATTCAGATTGCATTCCTAATGTTGTTAACTATTACTTTTCATCATCCATCGGGCCACAGAATAATTCATTAACCATAATGGTATCCAAATACTCATAAAGCCCGGTAATTAAGCCGTCGTTGAAGGTTAAAAGTAGTATCACATTGTTTTCGTAAATACGACCATCCTTTCTAGTTCCCACGATATGAACATAAAGTGCTGCCCGCTCTTCGTCTGCTGTGAGAGATTTAAGCGTCATCTTCATTCCCCCCGGAAACCGTTCTGCTACGGTGCCCCATAATTTTGCTTGGTTTTCTAACGATTGGTAACCTCCAAATGGCCACGATCCATCTCCACTCAACCAATAAACACAATCAGGCGTTTTTAATTTGGTCATTTCATCGAACTTTCCGGCCACCATTGCATTGAAATATTTTTCTGCGATTTCTTTTGTTCCCATATTTATAATTTAGTGACTGTTTAGTCAGTCATTCAAATGTACAACAATTTATTTATGGAATAACTAATAAAAAGGTTTAAAGCGTTTGTCTTAAATCTTAAGCTAAGTCGAGTTAGATCAATGGTGAATAATGGACGCGGTCTTCACCTTACTAACAAGTAGAAAAATTGGTAATTATCAAGATTACTTAAAAGCTTTGTGATTATCTCTTGTACCATAAGACAAGTTTAGGTACAGAATATGAAATCGATGAGGTAGCGCATGTTACTGACGAAATTCAATTTAATAACCAATTAATGCTTATGATATTTGACTGTTTTTTAGTTCAAAAGTTATCGGATAAAGGTATAGCACCTTTGTCCGGCTATAAAATTCTCTTTATCAAATAACGGTCGTTTTTTGATGTACACTTTTGTATTTCTCAAATGACTACTACGTTCAGATCGTAAAATTTATATAACATTGTTTATGATCGTATTCCAATCTTTAACACTTAGTCGGAATTTACTAGTCTATCTGACCAAAAACCTCAATGGGCTCGAATCAAAAAACAGCCTTTACACTACTATTAAAGCCAATAAATTTTCCGCCAAAAATACAAAACCCTCTTTACGGACTGTAAAGAGGGTTTGTGGGCCCACCTGGGCTCGAACCAGGGACCAAAAGATTATGAGTCTTCTACTCTAACCAGCTGAGCTATAGGCCCGGAAAAAAGATATTCCTTTTTTGCGAGTGCAATGTTACAAATTTGAATTGAAATTAGGAAAATGTTTTCGGCATTTTTTTATTAAAAGAAATAATATAAACTCATTTTCAACAGCTTAATTTTAATTTTCATTTTATTCATCCTCGTTTCTGATTAAAAATTGTGGATAAAACGCCGGTTAATCTATCCTCAAATCAATTTCGAATAGGTTAATTTTGCAATTGATATGAATACGCCCGATCCGGACAACCAACTTCTTTTAGATTTTTTAGCCACCACCAACCAGCCTGTTTTTTTAACTGGGAAAGCTGGAACGGGCAAAACTACGCTCCTACGTAAGATTAGAGATACCACCAAAAAGAATTTTGCCGTTGTTGCACCTACCGCTGTTGCGGCAATAAACGCTGGTGGCGTAACACTTCACTCCTTTTTTCAGATTCCCTTTGGTCCTTTGGTTCCTATTGTTGATGAAAATGCTGAAACGAATTTTAAATATTCAGACGAAAAAACAAGGTTATTGCGCTGTCTTGATTTATTAATTATTGATGAAATTAGTATGGTAAGGGTTGATCTAATTGATTTTATCGACCGTACTTTAAAGCGCGTTAAAGGCTCTAACCGTCCTTTTGGTGGCGTTCAGGTGTTAATGATCGGCGATCTTTACCAGCTCTCTCCTATTTTTCACGATGCCTGGCATATCCTGGGCAGTTACTATTCCAGCCCCTACTTTTTCGATAGCCTGATTTTCAGGTCTACGCCAATGCTTACGTTTACCTTAGATAAAGTTTATCGCCAATCAGACCCCATATTTCTGGATATTTTAAACGGCATGCGCGAAAACAGTCTTGATACGGGCTTGCTAGCGAAACTAAACGAGCGTTACGATCCATCTTTAAATCAGGAATGGAAAGATGATTACATTACTTTAACCACACACAACCAGCTGGTTAACGAAATCAACCAGGGCTGTTTAGAAAAATTACCGGGAGAAATTTTTGAATTTAATGCAGAGGTAAGCGGCGATTTTCCTAAAGATGCCTACCCTACCGATGAAAAACTCCAGTTAAAACTCGGGGCGCAGGTTATCTTTATTAAAAACGATTCTTCGGGCAAAAAGCAGTTTTACAATGGAAAAGCGGCAAAAATAACGGCTATCAGTCAAGATTCAATAAAAGTAACCTTTACCAACGGTGGCAGGGAAATCGAAGTAGAAAAAGAAATCTGGCAAAATGTTAAATATAGCCTGAGCGACGAAGAAAATAAAATCGATGAAACCAGTACGGGATCATTCTCACAATACCCCTTTAAATTAGCCTGGGCCATCACTGTACATAAAAGCCAGGGATTAACCTTCGATCAGGCAATAGTTGATGTAAGCACCGCATTTACCCACGGACAGGCTTATGTAGCACTCAGTCGCTGCAGAAGTTTAGAAGGGCTTATCTTAAAATCACCTGTGGTTGCCGAAAATATCATTACCGATGCCAAGGTAATCAGTTTCACAAAAGCCAGTCACCAGGATAAACCTACGCCAGAGCTACTGGCACGTTATACGCAGCGATATGCCTGGGGATTGATCCATGAGTTACTGGACTTTTCGCTGGTTGCCAAAGACTGGGAAAAACTCGGGCGTTCCAAACTGATCGACAAAGACGAGAAAAATGCCTTTTTATCAATTTATGAACAAGGTAGCCAGATCCTTCAGCACGAAATCTTTAAAGTGGCCAGGAATTTTATTGCAAAAGAATTTTCTAAAATAAGCACCGATGAAAATCCGGCAAATGAAAGTGCTTTTATGGAACGTTTACAGAAGGCATCTGATTATTTCGTTCCAAAACTGGAACAGCTTATTACCTTAATGGCAAGAATTGTGGCCATCAACTTTTATAATGATACCCACTCTGACAAACTCCTTACCGTATTAAACGACTGTAAAGATGCACTCCAGATAAAACTGGCTCTATTTAAAATTTCGTGGAATCCATTTTCTATCAAAGATTATATTAATACTTTACATGCGGCAGGCAATAAACAGCAAGAGAAAAAACCAGTTAAATCGAGCATCAAGCCAAAAGAGATTTCCAATCCACAGGTGTATAAAAACCTGATCGAATGGCGCAAAACAATCGCGCTGCAACGGGGCACTCAAGATTACGCTGTACTTTCAGATTTAGCGCTGCTTTCCATTGCCGAAAAAATGCCCAGAACTACCGATCAACTGGCAGCACTTAAAAGTGTAGGAATTGGCAATGCAAAAGAACTTGGCCAACAAATTACCCGCATTGTAAACGCCCATTTGGGTACAAGTGAGTTATTTTAAATGACCTAGGCATTTATTGCCTTTACAATAAAGAAAATATTTAAAAGAAGGTAAACGGTTAAAAGCGAGATGGAGAAAAACCGATCAAACCTTTCGGCTTTTTTCTCTTCTCCTCTTTTGATCATTTTTAAAGAAAAGGCTGTTAATATGATAATGATCAAAATAAACACCAGAGTAATTCCGTGCAAAGTATCTACCAGGGTAAAAGTAGTCGATTCGGGGAGCGAACCGTCAATAATGTATTTATTGCCGATTACAGCAAAAAGAGAGCCTACACTTAACCCAAAGCGCGAGTCGATGCTATCGGCATGGATATAAAAGCACATGTAAGCAATAAAAAAAGCAACATACATACCTAAAAACATTTTCCAGAACAGCCCAAAAGCATCTCTGCTGATCCCTATCCTCACCTTATAACTACTATATTCTGTTCTTGGCACTTTTATACTTGGATCGCCAAAAGCCGTTTCATAAATTTTATTGGCTGCAGAAGTTTTTAAACTATCGATATTCCATCCACGTAGGGTAAACCGGGGATCAAACTGCTTACCTAAAGTATCAGGAACAAATACCAGGGCTGCTGAATCAAATTGTGAATTTTCTACGGAAAGCCTCAGCAATTGATGGTCGAACGGAAAATTATTGATCGACCACGAATCTTTCATTACACACTGCAACTTCATTAGCATGTATATTTCATTACCACTGCTATCTATGGTCGAAAATGATTTGCTAATCGTTTTGGCCTGCGGTATCTCCAGGTTATCGGCAAAATTAAATTCCTTGTTTTTATACTTTAGCCATAGCCAGAAATTAATGGTATATTCTTTGTCTTTAAAATCTATATCGTGGATGCTCGTCACATAAATTCCGGTCTTTACCGTATCGGGTATATTTTTTTGAGCTAAAGAAACCGTATTGATGCAAAAAAGCTGGAAAATCAAACCCAGTAAAAAGAGTATAGTAGTTTTCAACTGTGATTAATTTAAAGCGTGAATGTTTTTTAAATATAGTGAATAAGCTTTTATATACAAGGGATATTTTAAGCTTAAAAAAGCTTTCAGGCCTCGTTTTTTTTTAATACTTTCGCAACCCCATTTTAGTCGCCAAACACAGCATACCAAGCCATGAGTAAGTTTTTATACGGAATCGATTTTGGAACAACCAATTCGGCACTTTCTATTTATGATGAAGAAAAGAAAGAAATTGTAGATACGATTTCTATCCCCTCGTTAATCTATTTTACAGAAGTAAAAAGTATTGTTGATGGTGAAAGTCATATTGTTGGCGAAAAAGCAATAGATGCTTACCTGAGCGACGGTATGAAAGGCCGCTTTATCAAATCCATTAAACAGATCCTTTCGAGAACTACTTTTACCGAAACGCGTATTCACAATAAACGATATACAGCTTCTGATCTGGTTACGCTTATTCTTAAAGACCTGAAAGAAAAAGCCGACCTGATTACAGGCTACGACTGTCAAAAAGCCATTATCGGCCGTCCTGTTTTCTTTGATGATGATAATACGATGAAAGATACCCTGGCGCAGACCAGGTTAAAAAAAGCCGCTGAAAGCGCGGGTTTTACTGATGTTCGTTTTCAATTCGAACCTATTGGGGCGGCCTTTGCCTACGAAAAAACAATCGAGAAAAAAGAACGCGTTTTAGTAGCCGATTTAGGTGGGGGGACAACAGATTTCACCTACCTGATCCTTGATCCGGATAAGGTTGGCAGCAAAGACCGTAAAAAAGATATGATTGCCTCAGGAGGTATCTACATTGGTGGCGATAGTCTCGATTCTGCTTTTATGTGGGATAAAGGCACACCATATTTCGGAAAAAACACGATGTATGAGGCTACACCCGGTAAGGTTTTAAACGTGCCAAAATCACTTTTTGCCAATATCTGCACCTGGGATAAAATGAACTTTTTTAACGGTTTAAAAATCCAGAAAGAGATTGAGGAATATTATTATTACTCCGGGAACGATCCGAAATTTAAAAACCTGATCACGTTGATCGAAAATAACCTCGGTTATTCCTTGTTCAGATCGATTGAAAAAACGAAAATTGAACTTTCCGACCAACCTGTTTCTACATTTGCCTATAGTAATATGGAAATCGAAATTGATGAAAATATTTCGCTCGAACAGTACAATTCGATTATCGAAAAAGACATCAATAAAATCGATACTTACCTGGATCAATTTATGGAAACATATAAAATCAAGCCAGAAGACATTGACTGTTTGTTTTTAACCGGAGGAACATCGATGGTTTCGGCCGTGCAAAATCTGTTTAAAACCAAATTCCCCCACATTCCATTAAACTCTGGCGATAACTTTAAAAGTGTGGCTAAAGGATTGGCTTATAGCGGTTATCTATTTGAGGATTAAAGATAAATCTGCAACATAGCAGCACTGTCTGCATAGGTCATAGGCCGAGGAGAAGAATGCTGATTTGGATTTGGAGCGCAGGATCTGTGCAAAACACCCAGTTCCTTCCCGTTTTCCGCTTTTACGCTTCGCTGCCTCGTACCTCGTTGCTGCAGGGTAACGCTTCAACCGGGGCTAATGGGCCAAAACAGTATTTCATTTTTGTGATTGCAGGATGCACAAACCCTTGTTCCTAACCCGATCCGATAGCTATCTGATGGAGCGAACATTACCATTCGCTTTTATACCAAAACGTGATGGAAGATTAGATGAACAACAAACTGCAGGCTTATATTTCACTTTCACCTGAGTATTGCGCTTCACCCTACCATTTTTACAGGCAAAAAGCAAGTGCAGCTCAAAATTAGAATTGGCTTAATCATCTTCATCTATTTTTCTACTTCCGACCAATCAAAACGTGGATTTTCTGAGGGTGTTTTGGCTTGCTTCATTAAAGCATAAAGCGCTTTAACGGTTTCAGGATTTTTTGCCGCAATATCATTCTTTTCACCGATATCACTGTTTAAGTTATACAGTTCCAGCTTTTCGGCAGTTCCTTTATCTTTAAAACGGATCAACTTCCAGTCGCCTTTGGTTACAGCTTCTTTTAGGCCGTTTTCGTTAAACTGCCAATAGAAATATTCATGTTCTTTAGCTGCTTTTTTACCGCTTAACAAAGGAGAAAAAGACAATCCATCAATATTTTTTGGTGATGCTGTTCCTGTTAGCTCTCCAAGGGTTGGCAATATATCCCAAAATGCCCATGGCGTTGGATTAACCTGACCCGCAGCAATTTTTCCAGGCGCCCTTACAATTAACGGTACACGGATTCCACCTTCATATAAATCTCGCTTTACGCCTCTAAACTCGCCACTGCTGTTAAAAAACACCGGATCAGCACCGCCTTCTTTGTGCGGACCGTTATCACTGGTAAAGAAAATATAGGTATCGTTATCTAAACCTAATTTTTTGATCAATGCTACAATAGTACCCACATCAGTATCAAGTTTATTTACCATGGCCGCAAAAGCGGCATGTGGCTGCGCCTGACTATCATAGCTTCCTTTTTTCTCAAAAGGTATTTCAGGCGGGAATTTACTCGAACCGTCTGCATTCTGGAACTTCTTCAACAGTTCTGCCGGTACTTTCAGCTCGGCATGCGGAAGAGTTAAAGGCAGATACACAAAGAAAGGCTGATCTTTATTGAGGTTGATGAAATCAGCTGCTTTATTTATGATCAGGTCTTCAGTATATTTTGTGGTATCAACAGGCACTTCTACTGTTTTACCACCAACAATTTCGTACAAACGACTGGTGTAATAATCGTGTGCATGCGATTGATCCAGGTATCCATAAAAACTATCGAAACCTTTTAAATGCGGAGCACCTTTACTGTCCTCATCGCCTAAACCCCATTTACCAAACATGCCTGTTTTATATCCATTTCCTTTTAAACGTTCGGCCAAGGTGGTATCCTGCGCACGTAAAGCGGCCAGACCATCTTTTGCTTTTGCATTGCCTCTAATCCAGGCATGTCCCATGGTATAACCAGTCATTAAAGCGCATCTGGAAGGCGCGCAAACGGTATTTCCTGAATAGAAACGGGTAAACTTAATTCCTTCTTCAGTGAGTTTATCCAGGTTTGGTGTCGGGATTTTAGAATTCGGATTAAAACTGTGTACATTACCGTAGCCAAGATCATCAGCCAGGATAAAAATAATATTGGGTTTCTTTTTGCTTTGTGCTTGTACAGATGCAAAACTGGCCATAAACGTAGCAAAAGCTATAAATTTTAAAACATTTAGTATGGGAAAAGATTTCATAAACGCTTGTTTCACAATGATTATATTTTGGCAAATATAATTTTTTGCAAATGATCTACAAACTTACTAGACTTTTTGTTTTACTTGCCTGAGATTATCGTAGACGCGTGTTTGTAAATACTAAAATACAACTTCGTAACATTATTAGGAATATTTTTTTTCTTTAAGCTAAGATTTTATAATTTAGCCAATGCAAAATTGGTGCGGCTGATAAAATAGATGCAGTAAGCAAAACTTTACGCGTTAGGCGTGAAAGCAATTAATGTAGTGAGGTCTGGAAAACCTGTTCTCTAGAAGAGATGAATCGAACTGACGAACATTTCTTTGGCAGACGCACCAATTTTTCATTCAATTTAAGTTAGGCGGCTAAATTGAAGTACCGATATGCCTTTATGCCGCCTAAAACTCGTGCTAAAGTTAGTGGTTTGTTCAAAGCCTAATAATTCGGCTATTTCATCAACCGTATAATCGCTATGAAGCAACAATTCTTCCGCTTCGCGCATAATCCGATCTTTTATGAGTACTGTTAAGCTTTTTCCAAGTACACGGTCTAAAAATTTATTCAATTTGCCAGCGCTCATCCCCATGCCTTCTGCATAAAACTGAATGGACCTTTCTTGCTTATAAAATTGCTCCAAAATGGCCCTAAACCGTAATACCTGCTGTAAATCATCTAAGGTCAAAGCAGCAAGATAGCCGTCTAAACCAGCCGTAAAACCCAGAAATAATGATAAGTACTGTGCTAAAAAGGGCATATCTCTCTTAATATTGATTTCTCTTTTTAGCTGATCGAGCAGACTATAAGTTTTAATTGATTTGTGCGAATCGAGGTCCCTGAAAGACAAATTCAAGAAGAGATTCTTAGCCTGGGGATCTAAGTGCTGAAGTAAAAATTCGGCATATAACAAACTGCTAAAACTGAGCCAGTAACCTGAGGTAATTTCTCCTTCGAGCCTAACCAGTCCTTCTTCCGGAATAAAAAATATCCTGCCTTTTAACAAGGGGTAATCGCCAGAATTCATGCACAAATAGCCATTCCCCTCACGTACAATCAACATACGCATAGGGTATATTGCCTGCAACGCACGTTCTCTTTTAAAAAAACCGGTAATTGGCTCTAGCTGTATCATAACTTCAGGATAAACAACGGTAACTCCAAAGTTATCAGATTTGGTTACAAGTTGCTAAAATAATCTATTATAATGATTAAATTCTATCTGTATACAGGCTATAAGAATCAAAGCATTTAACGATCATTAATCCTTTGGCTCAATAATTAACACATTTATTGCAATTGATAATGTTTGATGCAATTCGAAAGAAACCTTTAAACCCTTTTTTAGATTAAATCCATTGATTGGGCCGCTTTGATAAAACAGAACTTCTTGTCCAATATCGTTCCTGATTCTCCCAAAGCCTTCGGTTTCATTATAATAATCTATTGTTCCCATTTCTTTTGCCACCATTTTGACTCTTTTGCGTTAACTAATATATAGCTAACTCAAAAAACTGTGCCAAATAATAAATAGACCGGTAATATGATATAAAAAGAACCTCTGAAAATGACCTTACCTATGCAGATAGCACCATTACCTTAATGGCCTCAATGCCACTTTGCGTAAATTCAATATCAAACTGAACAATATTATTGGGTTTTATCGGATCGATTACACCGCGGGCAAAAACACTCACTTCGCGCCCACCATTTGATGGTGTAATACTGCCAACACCTTCTTTGGGGTTATAAAACTTTACAGTACCTAATCTCATTGCGCCATTAAATCAGTTTTACATTAACCGCATTGGGGCCTTTTTTTCCTTGCGCAATTTCGAACTCTACCCGATCATTCTGGCTTATTTTGTCGACCAAGCCTGTTACATGAACAAAAACTTCATCTCCATTTTCTGTTATAACGAAACCAAAACCTTTAGCTTCATTGTAAAATTTTACTGTTCCTTGCATTTAATTCAGATTTAATACAACAAACATACAAAAACTCAAAAAGTTTTAGCAATTAAATAGATTTCTATACTAAATCTATAGATCAAGCAACAATTAATGATGATTTTGATATTTGGACAAACAAAGTGTATACAAACAAAAAAAGTCGCAGACTGAATCAGCAACTTCTCTATTTTATTGCCTTACACTAAGTATTTACAAAGCGCAATTAGCTCAAAAAGCCGACGAAAACGAGTACTCTTTACCAGCATCGATATTACGATTGGCATAATATAAGGCCTTTAATGGAAGAAATTTTATTAAAACTGCTCCTATTAATAAGCGCTCAGCTTACATTTATTGCACATTACAAACAGCCCTAATACTACAAGGTTGTTATGATACTAGAAAATGAATTCTTTTTTTACCCGATACCGAATTTTGCTGCATCATCAAAATAAACCATTCGAAGAGAAAAATTTCTCTTGAAAAAAGTATTTGAAAATTGAACTAACCCTTTTTTCCGCTAAAAATCACAAAGAAAACACTAAAACCACCTAAAAGGAAAACTATTCCAAGAATCAAATTTACTTTATCGCCCATTCTGTAAGTTACAGATTAAAATCAGAATGACAATAGGCTGACACAAAATAATTCAAAAAAACAACTTAAAGTTGTATGATTTTTAATTTTTATAGTTTTTTTACACTGATTCCGATGAGTCCGGTTGATGATGAGATAAGCTGATAATTGACCCGATCGCCAATTTTAAGTCCTTCGCGCCTAAGAACCAGAACCCGCTTTTTAAGCTCATCATCTTTTAAAAAACAGATAGGCTTATCCTTATGAAATGCGACTATGGTTCCCGTTGCCATGCGTATTAAATCAATTATTTTATCATAACTGATTTTAAATAGCCTAAACGGGACACTCTTAGAAGAGATTAAGCAGAATTTTAAAATCGAAATTTTTATATTAAAGTTTTAGGCCTCATCTTAAGTTTAGCTATACCCATTATGTTTTTAGCAACTACTCCTCTTTTCGTAATAGCGGTATCAAATTCGACTGTACTTCCAACATACAAACCTTTCGCTTTGCAATCTACTATATCAAAATAAATACTTTCTAAAACCAAATACTGAGAGATTAAACCGAAACCTCTTTCTTTATTGTAAGCTGTTATTACTCCAGTCATCGTATTATTTTTAGAGTGTATACTATATAAAACTAACATTACCAGCATAATACCTATTAAACAGTAGAGATTCTTGAAGAAAAAATAGATGACCTTAATAAATTTGTTGATGTAGGAATTTTGACCGAAAACGTTTTGTAATTTCATTTTGGATCTAAATTTAATCGTTCTATAAATAAGTTATTTTATATTGACATTATTCGCATAAATTTTGATACAATACCTCAGGCTATAAAACTATATCCTATATTTATTCAAAATACTTTAATCAAATAAATGAAAACAACTTTTACGTTACTGTTATCTGCCATTGCATTTGTATTAATATCGGCAACAACACTGAACAAAAACATTTACGAAAGCAGGGCTTTCGATTTTTTCCCAAAATATAAAATAGACACACCAGATCAAGATCGTTTTGTAAAAGTGACCCTTGCACAAGGAGAGTTTACCGAGCCTACAGAAATGACCATTCTTCCTAATCTGGATATTTTGGTAGCACAGCGCAGAGGCGAAGTATTGATTTATAAAAACCAGACAAAGAAAATTAAAGAGGCTGGCAAACTTGATGTTTATTTTAAAACCAACACCCCTAATGTTAATGCAGAAGAAGGGTTATTGGGCATGGCTGCCGACCCAAAATTTGCCATAAACAATTATGTTTATCTTTTTTATAGCCCTTTTGATAAATCTGTAAACCGATTATCAAGGTTTAAGCTGGTAAACGATCAGATTGTAAAAGAATCAGAAAAGATCATTTTAGAATTCTATTCTCAACGCGAAATCTGCTGCCATACCGGAGGATCAATCGCTTTTGGTTCAGACAATTTACTTTATGTATCTACTGGCGATAACTCTACTCCTTTTGATGCCCCAAAACAGAAATATGTAAATAAAGGTTATGCGCCGCTTGATAACAGAAAAGGTTTTGAGCAATACGATGCCAGAAGATCGGCTGGAAACACCAACGATTTGAGAGGTAAAATCTTAAGGATCAAAGTAAATGAAGATGGCACTTACAGCATCCCGGATGGTAACCTTTTTCCGAAAAATGATCCAAAATCTAAACCTGAAATTTATGTAATGGGTGATAGAAATCCTTATCGGATTTCAGTAGATCAAAAAACGAATTTTTTATATTGGGGAGAAGTTGGTCCTGATGCTTCCAATGATGACGCTTTAAGGGGGCCAAGGGGATATGATGAAGTAAACCAGGCAAGAAAGGCTGGTAACTTTGGCTGGCCCTTATTTATAGGCAATAACTACCCGTATAAAGCTTACGATTATACCAACGGAGCTAATGGCAATGCTTTTGATCCTGAAAAGCCAATTAACAATTCGCCAAACAATACAGGTTTAGAGCAACTTCCACCTGCGCAACCTGCTTATATCTGGTATGCCTATGGCGAATCGGCAGAATTTCCACAGGTAGGCTCAGGCGGGCGTACTGCAATGGCCGGACCAGTTTATTATGCAACTGCAAACTCACCCTACCCCGCTTACTATAACGGAAAATTGATTATTTACGAATGGGTACGTGGATGGGTTAAAGCCGTAACCATGAATGCACAGGGTGATTATATAAGCATGGAACCCTTTATGTCTAATGTTTCTTTAGCTGCACCTATTGATATGGAATTGGGGCCGGATGGGAAATTGTACATCCTGGAGTATGGCAAAGGCTGGTTTACTAAAAACCCTGATGCAGCGATTACGAGGATTGACTATTTAAAAGGTAACCGACCGCCATCAGTTGAAAGTTTAAATATTGCTAAAACAAGTGGATTACTTCCTTACAAATTAACTGCAACTGTTACGGCTAAAGATCCGGATGGAGATGCTTTAACTTACGTTTGGAACCTGGGAAAAGGAATTACCAAAACTACTACCACGCCAAGTTTACAATATACCTTTACTAAAGCGGGCGAATATCCGGTAAGTGTTACTGTAATTGATAAAAGTAAAGCTTCTGCAAAAAGCCAGGTTGTACCAGTTTATGCTGGGAACGAACATCCAACTGTAGCTATTGACTTAGCTGGGAACAAGAGCTTTTATTTTCCGAATAAACCAGTTGATTATAAAGTTTTAGTAAGCGATAAAGGTGCTAAAGTGAATAATAATCGCATATACATTTCAAATACATATACAGAAGGAACAGATTTAGCTGGAGCAGAATTGGGCCACCAACAAGCAGCACAAACCCTTGTGGGTAAAACGCTAATGTTAAAATCTGATTGTAGCACTTGCCACAAAGAGGCTGCTGTTTCCATTGGTCCTGCATTTAATAAAATCGCAGCAAAATATAAAAACGATAGTAAAGCGGTTGATTATCTGGCTTCGAAGGTAATAGGCGGCAGTCAGGGTGTTTGGGGAGAAGTACCCATGCCTGCACACACTGCGATGAAAGAAGCTGAGGTTAAAAAAATTACGGAGTGGATTATGACTTTAGGCAATAAAGAAGCGGTTAAAGCATCACTTCCAACTGCAGGCAAAATCATTCCACCAGCTGCTGCTGATAAGAAGAAATCGGTTTTAACTTTAAAGGCAACTTATACAGATGCAGGAGGTACGGCATTTAAAAAACCGTTAACCACAACAAAAGTGATCAACCTGAAAAGTAATGTAATTGATGCGGATGATATCAAAGATTTTGGCGGCTTTGAGCGAAAAGATATCTATGGTGGTGAAAAACTTATTCTGACCAAAGCAAATGGTTGGATTGCCATTAAAAATGTTGATTTAACTGGTATTTCAGGATTTGGTTTTTCATTTTTAAATCTTGATCCTGGATCAGATGGCGAAATCGAGATCAGATTAGATGATAACAAAGGCATTATGATAGGCAAATCTACCTTTAGGAAAAGCATCCCGATCAACATGCTTTCAGATGGAAAATTTCATTCTATTTATTTTGTGTTCAAAGAACTAAAAACCGGCGACAAAAAGAACAGACCGATTATTCAATCAATTACGGTAGAACCTAAATAGTCGGTGTTGTCGTCATTCCCGCGCAGGCGGGAATCTTAATGCAAATTGAAAATTACCACAAAAATGCGTTAAGATTGTCTTCGATGAGCACTGCGTGGTTTCCAATCAACCCGATAGCTCCTATCGGGTTACGAATGGCCGCATAGCAAGATAATGTACCCGAAACTTACTTACAATAGGTTTCGGGTTTTTTATTGTAAAAAAATGCCGTTTAATACCCTGCATTAAATCAGCAATAATATCTTTGCAGCAAATGCTAAAGGATTTCCATGCAAAACATTAAAAACATTATTTTCGATTACGGAAACGTAATATTTGATATCGATTTCAGAATTGCGCAAGCATCATTTCAAAAATTGGGCATTACTGACATCGAAAACTTCTTTGCCCATAAAGCACACAATCAATTATTTGATGACTTTGAAACCGGAGCAATTTCTCCTGCCGAATTCAGGGCAGGAATTAGAAAGGCAGCGGGCAAACCAGACTTAACCGATAAACAGATTGACGATGCCTGGAACAGCTTATTGATCGGTACCATTCAGGAAAACCACGATTTACTGCTTCGGGTAAAAGAAAAATACCGTACATTTTTACTGAGCAACAACAACGAAATTCATTACGACTGGATTATCAACTACCTCAAAACCACTTTCGAAATCAATAATTACGATGCTTATTTTGAGAAAGCCTATTTTTCTCAGCACATGAAACTGCGCAAACCAAACACCAATATTTTCGAACAGGTATTAAAAGACAATAATTTAGATCCCACCGAAACTTTATTTATTGATGATAGTCCACAACACATCGAAGGTGCTAAAAAAGTAGGTTTAAATACCTTATTAATGACCGAAAAACCTGCTCAACTGGAATCTTTTTTAAAAGCAAACGGAATTTTGTAAATTAGTATATGTCAGAAAAAAAGTTTAAGTCGCTAAAAGAGTTCTACCCTTTTTATTTGTCAGAACATACCAATACGACATCGCGTATTTTACATTTTATTGGTACGGGATTGGTTTGTCTTGCTTTTTTTCACAGGATTTTTGTTTCACAACTGGCATTTCTTTCTGGCCATACCCGTGCTGGGATATGGCTTTGCATGGGTTGGTCACTTTTTCTTCGAAAAAAACAAACCCGCTACTTTTCAGTATCCGGGTTATAGTTTAGTAAGCGATTTTATATTGTTCTACGACCTCTTAACCGGGAAACAATCTTTTGTAGTGAAGAAATAATTCTGCGTGATTAAAAACAACCACTAGGCCTAAACTCGATCCGATAGCTATAGGGTGAAGCGGCATCCTTTTTGGCTGTCACCCTGAGGGGTAATTTATCTTATAAAAATTAATGTGAGTAACGTACAATTGTTTTCTTTTCCATACACCAGGGGCTTGCCTCGGCTCGCCGCCGCCGAAGGGCTCTTTCTTTTTGGCATCAAAAAGAAACAAAAAATGCCGGCTTAAAATTTTTCTTTGAAGGCAGTTGTGCGGCCAGACCAGTGCAGCCCGAAAAATTTGTTAGGCCGGATCTAAGTAGAACGGAGATACGGTGCTATGGCCCAGCTGGATGGAAATTCGAAAGCCGTTAAAATGTTGATTAATATGATTTGCAAAATAACGCCAATGGTAGCTAATTCGAAGGGCAGCCAAAAAGAATTGTCATCGTGACCAAAAGAAAAATCGTCATCTCGACTGAAGCGCAGTCCCGAGCTTTCGGGAGAGAGATCTATCTAGACAGATTTAGCTTCGCTGAGCACTTCGTGGTTCTCAACTGCGTTGCACTCCGCTCGAAATGACGATTCTAAGATTAACCAAAAACTGAACTACAGTTTTCTTCTTTTTAATTCTCTTTCAATCAAACCTAACTCACGGCCTGTTTGCCCGGCAACTGATGTATTTTCTTGTGCTCTTCTGAACAGATAAGGCATTACCGCTTTTATCGGCCCGTAAGGAACATATTTTGCTACATTATAATTCGAATCGGCAAGGTTAAAGCTCAAGTTATCACTCATCCCTAACAACTGGGCAAAATATACATGAGGGTGATTGTGCTTAATATTCTTTTCCTCTAAAAGGTAAGTCAATAAACGGCTGCTATCTTCGTTGTGCGTTCCCGCAACGATGGCAATTTCTTCAATATGATCTACACAATACCGTAAAGATTCGTTATAATCATGGTCAGATGCTGCTTTATCTGGTTGAATTGGTGAGGGATAACCCATTTCTGCAGCACGTTTACGTTCTTTTTCCATATAGGCACCACGAACCATTTTCACACCCAGAATAAAACCATCAGCTTTTGCAATTAAATGGTCGGCTTTCATATCGGCCAGTTTATCATGGCGGTACATTTGGTAGGTATTGTAAACAATAATATGCTCTCGGTTAAATTTACGCATCATATCCAAAGCCAGTTCATCAATGGTATTCTGGATCCAGGTTTCTTCTGCATCGATCATAATCGGCACACCTTTATCGAAAGCCGTTTTACAGATCATTTCGCAACGCAGTTTTACTTTTTCGTATTCTGCCTTTTCTGCCTCATTTAAGATTTCTTTAGCATCCAGTTTCTGCAATAAGGCAAAACGTCCAATGCCTGTTATTTTGAAAACTGTGATCGGAATTTTGGCATCACCATCAGCGCGGACAATCGTACGGATAATCTCTGCACAGGTTTCATCAAAAACCTGCTCCTCTTCTTCGCCTTCAACCGAATAATCTAAAATGGTACCCACTCCGCCCTTATCCAATTGTTCAATGGCTTTATCACATTCGGCAATGGTTTCGCCCCCACAAAATTGTTGAAATATAGTTGCTTTTATTGCTCCCTGGATTGGTAAACCAATATTTAAAAAGAAATTGGTAATGGCAGGGCCAACTTTGGTAAGGAAATTACTGCCAATCATTTTAAAAAGCCAATATGCTTTTTTTAGTTCGTTGTTAGATTTTTGACGGAAAGCAATTTCCGTATTGTCGAAATTTGGTTGTTTGTTGGGGGATAAATCCATTTTTATCTATTAATAAGTCAGATTGGTGCAAAATTATAAAAAGCATTGGTTGTTAAAACTAAAAAGCTCTAAATAATCGTATTTTTGCACAAAATGATACAATTCAAATTAGAGGGCGAATTTATTCCATTAATCCAACTGTTAAAAGCAAGCGGATTAGTGGGGAGTGGCGGTGATGCCCAAACCGTTGTTGAGGATGGCTTAGTAAAAACTAACGGCGAGGTCGAATTCCGCAAACGTTATAAGGTTAGGGTTGGCGATATTATTACTTTTGGCGAAAACAAAATAGAAGTTATTTAATGGAACCACTAACCAGTGCAGGTCACACCCTATATTTCGAAAGTAATTTAGCAGCGCTAAAAACACTTTTGGAAAGTAACAAATACAGCAAAGTTTTTGTACTTGCAGATGAACATACCAGCGAAATCTGCTTGCCCCTATTTCAATCACTTTTAGATGACTATGCTGAATTTGACCTGATCGAAACTTCGGCAGGTGAAGAAAACAAAAACATCGATTTTTGTATCGGAATCTGGAAGACGCTTTTGGATTTTGAAGCAGACCGCAAAAGTTTAATGATCAATTTAGGTGGCGGTGTAATTACCGATATGGGCGGATTTATTGCCTCTACCTATAAAAGAGGAATCGATTTTATCAATGTACCTACTACCCTTTTATCACAGGTTGATGCTTCGGTAGGTGGCAAAACAGGGATCGATATCGACAATGTAAAAAACATGGTAGGTACCTTTACCTTACCACAAATGGTTTTTATCGAAACTGCATTTTTAAAAACATTACCACAGCGCGAGCTTTTATCAGGCTTTGCCGAAATGATTAAACATGGCCTGATTTATGATAAGCCATATTACGAAAAATTAAAAGAAAGCAACCACTTAACCCCTTCTGCACAAGATATTTACCGATCAGTAGAAATTAAAAATGAAGTGGTAACAATCGATCCGCATGAAAAAAACCTGCGTAAGATTTTAAACTTCGGGCACACCATTGGCCATGCGGTAGAGGGTTATTCTTTGGCAAATGACGAAAATCCGTTAACACATGGTGAAGCCATTGCCATAGGTTTTGTTTGTGAAGCTGCATTATCGATCAAAAACAGTACGTTAACCCAGGGGGAACTGAAGGATATTAGTGAATATATTTTGTCTTTATATCCTAAATATAATATTAAAAAAGAAAGTTTCGATACGCTTTTAGAACTGATGCAAAGTGATAAAAAAAATGAAGATGGAAACATTCTCTTTTCACTTTTAGAAACAACAGGTAAATGCACGTTTAACTGCCGTGTAAGTACCGCCGATATTTTGAGCAGTTTAGATTATTATAACAGTTTGTAAAATGAATTTTACCGGAAGTGATATTTCTGTAGTAGGCCTATTTGGTTTCGTAATCGTTTTAACCCTGGTTGAAATGTATTTCAGCTATGCGCACGACAGAAAATTATATACCAAACGCGATACTTGGACCAATATCTACCTGATGACGGCTGCTATTGTAATTAATTTAGCAACAAAAACAGGTACTTTTTTTCTACTGCAATACTGTTATCAATTCCGTTTGTTCCAAATTTCTAATATTTGGCTTTATTGGTTTGTTTTGATTTTAGCGCAAGATTTCCTGTATTGGTTTTTGCATACAGTTGGTCATTATGTTCGCTTTTTCTGGGCGATGCATGTTACACATCACTCGTCTGAACATTTTAACCTAACCACAGGTTTCCGTTCAACCGTTTTCGAACCATTGTACCGTGTTTTCTTTTATCTGCCATTAGCATTTATGGGTTTCACCGCTGTTGATATCCTTTTCGCTTACCTGGTAACCCAAATTTACGGCAACCTGGTGCACACCCAATACGACATCAAGCTTCCAAAATGGTACGGGTATATTTTCGTAACGCCATCACACCATCGCGTGCACCATGCCAGCAATGTACGTTACCTGGACAAAAATATGGGTATGGTTTTAATTCTTTGGGATAGATGGTTTGGCACTTTCCAGGAGGAGTTGCCAGAAGATGTAGTTAAATACGGCTTAACTACCCAGCCTGAAGATACTGGTGCGGTTAACATTATTTTCCATGAGTTTATTGCATTGAGTGCTGATGTTAAAAAAGCCCCAACCTTTATAGATAAAGTGAAATACATTTTTAACCCGCCGGGGTGGAGCCATGATGGAAGCACTAAAATTGCTAAAATTATGCAACAGGAATTGCGCGAGGAGGAAAAGAAAAGATACGAAGCCTTTCAACAAGACAAAGTAAAAGGGCTTAACGACCGGGGAGAGTTAAGTTCTACAGGATAAAATAATGTAAAGGTCTGTGTCTCCACAGACCTTTTTTGATATACCCTTTCTATTGTTTTTTAGCCACAGATGTGCACAGATAAACACAGATGATGTTTTATTCGAAAAAATGCTGTCATTCTGAGCGCAGCGAAGATCGATGACCGTGGCGAACAGGTGTTTCATCGTCTGCATGTACTGCGTTACGCTTCTATTGATAGTACTCAATTAGTACAGTCGTCATTCCCGCGCAGGCGGGAATCTTAATACTTTTGCATTAAGATTCCCAATCAAGTTGGGAATGACGATCTCGCGCGACTGATCATCTCTAATCAATACTTCTAACCCTAACCATATAAAAATCCGTTTTTAAGCCATTTTCAGAAACAAAAAGACCTATCAAGATATTAGTCCATTTTAAACAAAATTAAATTTTATTAAAAATATTTTCAATTTCCTATTGACAAATTAAATTTTGTTGCTACATTTGGCTCAAGAAAAAAAGATGAAAAATTTTAACACATATTACTTTGGTTACTTTTACTATTTTAGTGAGAGCCGGGGCTAATATGCAAAAAGATATATAACAATATTAAAATGTATAAAAAAGTCCCGGCAAACAGCCGGGACTTTTTTGTTTTAACGCAAAAATGGAAACGACAAAACGAGTAGCAATTCAGGGTATTAAAGCATCTTTCCACGAGGAGGCCGCCTACAAATTCTTTGGTAAAGACATTGAAACTGTTGAGTGTAATTCTTTTAAAGAAACCTGCGACAAGCTAGAGAAAAACGATGCCGATTTCGTAGTAATGGCTATCGAAAACTCTATTGCAGGCAGTTTATTACCAAACTACACACTGATCAGAGATTTTGGTTTTTCGGTTGTAGGCGAGGTTTACTTACCTATCCAGTTGCACTTAATGGCGCTACCAGGCGTAAAGTTTGAAGACATTAAAGTAGTTACTTCTCACCCTATCGCCATTCGCCAGTGTATTGATTTCTTTTACGATTATCCACACATTAAAATTGTGGAGAGTAACGATACTGCTGCTTGTGCAAAACGGATCCAGGAAGAGCAATTAACAGATACTATGGCCATTGCAAACAGTTTAGCTGCTGAACTTTACGGCTTAAATATTTTAGAACGCCGTGTAGAATCGAACAAGAAAAACTATACCCGTTTTCTGATCCTTAAAAAAGATAAAACAGACGAAGGAAAGAAAATAAATAAAGCATCAATCTGTTTTCAGGTTGGACATAAAGCAGGCTCATTGGCAACTGTGTTAAATATTTTCGCCGAACAGGATGTAAGCTTAACAAAAATACAATCTATGCCGGTTTTAGGTAAAAGAAACGAGTATTACTTTTACGTCGACTTAGAATGGCCAAGTACCGAAAAATATGATAAGGCCATTAGAAAGGCATTAAAATATACATCGAACTTTAATATCCTGGGAGAGTACCAGAAGAACGATAAAGTATAAAAAGTCGGGAGTCCGAAGACAAATAAGAGAACAATCAACTCATAATATAAAATAATTAAAATATAACTCCGGATTTCCGACAAAGGACTACGGAATTTAAACACCCCCATCATCATGAAACTTAATTTAAACATCCAACCATTAAACACCTGGTTAAACGTAAACAACGAACCATTAATCATTTCTGGTCCTTGTAGCGCAGAAACTGAAGAACAATTATTAACTACAGCACATTTATTGGCTGCTACCGGTAAAGTATCGGTATTAAGAGCTGGTATCTGGAAACCACGTACCCGTCCGGGAGAATTTGAAGGTATCGGAAGTATCGGTTTAGAGTGGTTAAAACGTGCTAAAGCAGAAACTGGTTTACCAACGGCTGTAGAGGTTGCAAATGCAAAACACGTTGAAGAGGCTTTAGCAGCTGGTGTAGATATCCTTTGGATTGGTGCACGTTCTACTGTAAACCCTTTCACTGTTCAGGAAATTGCTGATGCTTTAAAAGGCCATGATGTTCCGGTATTGATCAAAAACCCTGTTAACCCAGATTTACAGTTATGGATCGGCGCAATTGAGCGTATCAATGGCGCAGGCATTACTAAAATCGGTGCTATTCACCGCGGTTTCTCATCTTTCGAGAAAAGTTCTTTCCGTAACGAACCAATGTGGGAACTTGCTATCCAGTTAAAAACACTTTGCCCTGAATTACCGATCATAAACGATCCAAGTCATATTTGCGGTAATCGTGAGCTAATCCCTTACATTTCTCAAAAAGCATTAGATTTAGATATGCAAGGTTTAATGATCGAATCTCACGTAGATCCTTCAGTTGCCTGGACAGATGCTAAACAACAAGTTACACCAGCTGCTTTAGCTGAATTGGTTGACCGTTTAACTGTTCGTGAACCAGAAGCACCAAATGAAGCTTTTGCTGATAAGTTAGCTGACCTACGTAAATCAATCGATAAAATTGATGATATCTTATTACAGAAATTAGGGGAGCGTATGGCTATTGTAGAGAAAATTGGTGAGTTTAAACGCGATAACCAGGTAACTATTTTACAAGTTAACCGTTGGGATGCCATCATTAAAAAAGGTCATGCTTTTGCAAAAGCTTTAAAATTAGACTTAAACTTTACTGAGAAATTCTTAGAATTGATGCACGGTGAATCAATCCGTAAGCAAACTGAAATTATGAACGCAGGCAAAGCTGAACAAGGTATTGCTGCTGAGCAACATACTGAGGTTAAAGCGTAATTGAGGTAGAGGGTTTAAAGGTTTAAGGTGGAGGGTAAAACCGAAACGCTTAATCAAACTTAACGCTGAAGAGACTAAAGCTTAAAGCTAAGTTTAACAGTGGTGTCATCCTGAGCCTGTCGAAGGACTTACGATAGTTTTCTACTAACTCAATATGATATAAAAACAAATATAATGTGGTGTCAGGTGTTTCCATCTGACACTTACATTTAAGAATAAAAACAGAATAAAATGTCGAAAAACGCCTTAGTTTCTTTTAAAGGAACCAAGAATATTAATACGGAAATCCAATTAACAGGCTCGAAAAGCGAATGCAACAGGGCTTTAATTATTAGCGCTTTAAGTAAAAAACTGGTTAAAGTTGAAAACCTTTCCAATGCTGCCGATACGGTAACCTTAAATGGCATCCTTAATAATCTTGAAGAAGAATTAGAAGTAGAAATCCAGGAATCAAAAACAGTTGACGTTGGGCCTGCAGGGACCGCTATGCGTTTCTTATCGGCTTATCTTTCGGCTAAAAACGGCAATTTCTTACTTACCGGAACAGAACGGATGAAACAGCGCCCCATTGGTATCTTGGCAGAGGCTTTAAAAACCATCGGCGCTGATATTTCTTATGCAGAAGCGGAAGGTTTTCCTCCATTGAATATTGTTGGCCCTTTAAATCAAAAAACTGCTGAAGTTAAAATAAAAGGTGATATCAGTAGTCAATATATTTCGGCATTACTGATGATTGCCCCTATCCTACCTCAGGGTTTAACTTTAGAAATTGAAGGCGAGCTTACCTCTAAACCATATGTATATATGACTTTAGATATGTTGGCTGAAGTTGGCATTGCACATTCCTGGAACGGAAATTCAATTTCCATCAAACCACAGGTATTTAAACCTGGCACTTTGATTGTTGAGCCCGACTGGAGTGCAGCATCATATTGGTATAGCATTGCAGCTTTAGCTGATGAAGCAGAAATTAGTTTACCTGCATTAAAAGAGAAAAGTTTACAGGGTGATAGCCAGATCAAAAATATCATGAAGATTTTTGGCATTGCTACCAGCAAAACAGATAAAGGAATCGCCATTAGCAACTTAGGCCTTTCTTTAGATACCAAAGACGTTTTAGATTTAAAAACCTGTCCGGATTTAGCACAAACCATTGTAGTTATTGCAGCTGCATTAGGTAAAAACATGTCTTTTACAGGCTTAGAGACTTTAAAAATCAAAGAAACAGACCGTATTGCAGCGCTTCAGAACGAATTGGCTAAAATTGGTGTTACTTTTACTGAAAACAATCTGGTTTATACTTTAAACACAGATAACCTTCATTTTCCGGATAAAGTTACCTTTGCAACTTACGAGGACCACCGTATGGCGATGGCTTTTGCACCACTTGCGCTGTTGATTAACGAAGTTGAAATTGAAGAAATGCAGGTAGTAGAAAAATCTTATCCTCATTATTGGGAAGATTTGAAAAAAGCGGGATTTGAAGTAAAAGAGATTTGAGAAGTGAGATATGAGATTTGAGACACTAGATGTGAGACTCAAGAAATAAAACAATAATATTCTAACCAGATTTGAGTGCAATTTGAGGGGGGAAACTTCTCAAATCTAATATCTCAAATCTAACCTCTAAATAATATGGCAGGCAACTCATTCGGACAACTATTTCGCATCACAACCTTTGGCGAATCTCATGGCGTAGCCATTGGGGTAATTATTGATGGCTGTCCGGCGCAATTGGATATCGATATGGATTTTATCCAATCCGAACTTGACAAACGTAAACCGGGTCAATCCAAAATTACCACACAAAGAAAAGAAAGTGATACGGTTCAGATTTTATCTGGTGTATTTGAAGGAAAAAGTACAGGTACACCCATTGCACTTTTAATTCCGAACGAGGATCAACGATCAAAAGATTACGGCCATAATGTTGATGTTTACCGTCCCAGCCATGCCGATTATGTTTATGATGCAAAATACGGCATCCGCGATCACCGTGGCGGAGGTCGCTCTTCTGCCCGCGAAACTGCTGCCCGTGTAGCGGCAGGTGCCATCGCAAAGCTATTTTTAAAGCAACAGGGCATTGAAATTTTCGCGCACGTAACTTCGGTAGGTACAATAGAGGCCCCTAATTTGGAAAGCAATGATTTATCAGCTTTATTGCAAATTAGAGAAGAAAATATTGTGCGTTGCGCCGATCCTGCAACTGCACACGAAATGATTGAATTTATCGATACGGTTCGTAAAGATGGCGATACCGTTGGGGGGAAAATAGGTTGTGTAGTAAAAGGCTGCCCTGCTGGTTTAGGTGAACCTGTTTTTGATAAATTACATGCCGATTTAGGTAAAGCTATGCTCAGCATTAATGCTGTTCATGGTTTCGAATATGGTTCTGGCTTTGCCGGAAGTGAATTAAGAGGATCGCAACACAACGATATTCCCCAGCCTAAAGCAGCCGATTCGAAAGTTTTTAAAACCACCACCAATTATGCCGGCGGTATTTTGGGTGGCATTTCTAACGGGATGGATATTACCTTCAAAGTAGCTTTTAAGCCTGTTGCAACCATTATGCACAACCAACAAACCATCAATGCTGCTGGTGAAGCTTCGGAGATTAAAGGCAAGGGCCGTCATGATCCTTGTGTGGTACCCCGAGCAGTAGTAATTGTTGAGGCCATGGCTGCATTGGTTTTAGCCGATCAGTTTCTAAGAAACAAAGCAAGTATTATATAATTTTTGTTAATGAGAATCATCACCTTCTTATTTCTATTGATCAGCATGAATAGCTTTGCACAAAGTTATGCTGAACAGATCGCAAAACATCGTGAAATCTATAAAGAGGATTTTATTAAAGATGAACGCTCACCACTCAAGAAAAATGATCTGCAAAACCTTCATTTTTATGATGCAGACAGTACTTATAAAATCTCGGCCGATGTAGAAATACTGAAGAATGAGAAAGTTTTCAAAATGCCTACTTTTAATGGCTCGAGCAGCGATTATTATAAATATGCACATGTAAACTTTGTTCTTAATGGCAAAAAAATCCAAATGACTTTATACAAAAGTGTTTCTTTATCAACTAACCCGGTTTATAAAGATCACCTCTTTCTGCCCTTTACTGATGAAACCAACAATAAGGAAACCTATGGCGGTGGCAGGTACATTGATCTGAATGTAAAAGAAATTGCAGATAATCACATCGAAATCGATTTTAACAAAGCCTACAATCCCTACTGTGCTTATAGTGACGGATACCGTTGCCCTGTACCGCCAGAAGAAAACGACCTGCAATTGGCTGTAAAAGCTGGCGAGAAATTATACACTGGTGAAAAGAAACACCAGAAATAAAAGTTAATGTTACGTTTATCCACAAAATGATACCTGATTGTATTATAATCCACATTTTAACGTAAATTACAAACATTAAGTAAAAATACGTGTTCTCTAACTAAATTATATAATCTATCCCTAAATGACGTACAGCTGTTTAATTGTTGATGATAATGAAATTGAAAGAGATGCTATAGAAATGCATCTAAAAAAAATCCCATCATTAAATATTATCGCTGTCTGCAGTAATGGTATAGAAGCTTCGCAAATTTTGTCAACTACTTCTGTAGATATTGTTTATTCCGATATTGATATGCCAGAGCTTTCCGGTATGGATTTATTAAAAAGCCTGAAAAAACAACCGCTATTTATCTTTATCACTTCGTTTAGTGAGTACGCCGCAGAAAGCTTTAATCTGGATGCATTGGATTTTATTGTTAAGCCTGCAACATTCGAACGCATATTAAAAGCCACCAACAAAGCGATCGAGTATATTGAATTAAGGAAACAGGTAAATAAACTTCCTGTCGAAAACTTAAACACCGACGATAAAAAAGACGACGATTATTTCTTTTTTAGAGAGACCAAAGGCATAACCAAGCTGAAATATAATGATGTAATTTATATTGAAAGTATGGGCGATTTTTCAAAGCTGTTTACCAGTACCGATAAACATGTTATTTTAGTAAGCTTAAAAAATCTGGAAAAACAACTGCCTTCAAAAATTTTCTCAAGGGTACATAAACAGTACATCATTAATATAACCCACATTGTTACCTTAACCAATCATGAGGTTCATTTAGATCATAACTTTCTGGTTCCGATAAGTGCTTCTAACAGGCAGGAATTATTGGAAAAATCTATTGATAAGAAAATTCTGTCGAGATTTTTAAAATAAGTTATTTTTTCAGGATTATTTTAAAATAACTTCCGCCTGTAGGATTAATATCGGCGCTAATTTTACCATCCATCAAGCTAATAAAGGTCCTGCAAAGCAACAAACCTAAACCTGTGCCTTTTTCTTTATTGGTGCCTAATGTGCTTACCCCCGCGCCTAAATAGCCTGGCTTATTAAAATGCTCTACCTGTACAGGTGTTAAACCGATCCCTGTATCCGAAATTTTAATCTCCAGTACATCTCCGTTAGGAGCGGCACTAGTTGTAATTGTACCGCCACTTGGCGTAAATTTAATGGCATTACTGATGATATTTCGGATAACCAGCATAAACATATTCGAATCTGCTTTGCAAAATGTTTTGGCTGGCACTAAATTCTTAATAACTAAGCTTTTTACGTTGGCGTTATCCTGCAAAGAAAGAATAACTTCATTAATCAGCTCATGAATATCCAACGATTCTAAATACGGGTTAAAACCCTGCATCTGACTAGCCGCCCAATTAAGGAGATTCTCCATCATTGTAGAGGTATAGGTGAGGTTATTTTTCAGTACGGCAGCATATCTGTTTAATTTCTCTTGCTCAATATTCGTCCCTTCTAAGAGTTGCATAAAGGAAATTAATGAATTTACAGGAGTACGCATATCGTGACTTACGACACTAAAAATACGGTCTTTAACTTTACTCAGCTGCTCTAATTCCCGTTTTTGGTTATTGATAATTTTATTCAGCCTCGTTGTTTTCCGCTGATTAAAAAATATCACAACGGCAATAATCAGAATTAGTGTGGTGGCTATGGTGAGGAATAATTTTACACGTTCGTCAAATTTAATCTGTTGCACCTGTTTACTAATCTGCTTATCCTTTATCCCGGCAGCTAACTTTGCCTCAAATTTAGCATTAGCAAATTTGCTATCCTGAGCCAAACGCTGAATATCGAGATCAGCTTTTGCCTTTTGAAAAGTTAGGAGATCCAATGCTTTTTCTTTATCACTTAATACTAATTGTTGTCTTTTTAGCTCAAGTTCTTGTTGTTGTCTTTTTAACTCACCTTCTGTAAGTTTTTGCTTCAATAAATAATCGCGTTCTTTAATACCAAAATCGAGCTGCATCTGCCTTCGGGTAATTTCCTTTTCCTTTTCCTGATCGAAAATCTTATCTCTAACGGCAATATACTGCCTGTAGTAGGCTAATGATTTGTTATAGTCTTTTTGTTTTTCAAATACCGTACTCAACCCTAAACTAGATTGTTTTTCTATATCCAGTAATCTGTTTTCCTCGGCAATTTTTAAACTATTATTGAGTAAGAGGATGGCGTTTTCAAAATCGTTTTCTTTTTGGTAAAAGTTTCCCAAGGCATATAAACTTGAGGCATAGGCTTCTTTATTTTCTCCCGACTTATTTAACTCAACTGATTTTTGATAGGATTTTATCGCCGCATCCTTTTGTCCTATTGAACTGTATAAATCTGCAAGATCTCGTTTAACTGTGGCGATTAAACCTATGTCTCCAATGGCTTCTGATACCCGCAACGATTTGTTATAATACGCTAAGGCCAGTTTAATTTTCTGGTTAGGCAATACGTCCATCTCTTTTAATTCACGATCTGAAGCCTCGAAATAATTTGTACCAATCAAGCCATAAACAACGGCTACGCCTCTTGTATTTTCGCCTCCTTTAGCAAATACTTTTAGCGCCATGTTCATATAAACCAAGGCCTGACTCTGGTTACCCAAACTTTGGTAAATAGTAGAAATATTGGTATAACAACTTGCCATATCAGTTTCGTTACCCATTTTTTCGTAAATAGCTATGGCCTTTTGGTTAACTTCTAATGACTTTACATAATCAGGAATGCTGCCATATAAAGCACCTAAATTGAGGTAAGTTCCGGCAACCATATCTAAATTACCTACTGAAGAAAATTCGGCAGCTGCATTTTGATAATTCTCTTCTGCCTTTTGATAATTAGACCTGCCGTGATACATTAAACCTCTACGGTAATAAGCCATTGCAGAGAATTTTTGTAGGCTTTTCTCATGTGAAAGCTGGATGGTTTTATCCACGTATTCTTCCGCTTTATCTACATTTTTCATCCTCATGTATTGGCGGTAAACCTCCGTCAATATTTTAATTTTGGTGGAGTCTGTTTTTAAATTCTTTTGATTTAAACTTAAAAGGCTATCCAGTTTTTTCTGCGGCGCATTCACCTGGCTAAAACTAGCCATGCATAAAAATGAGAAAAAGAGAAACAGCATGCCTTTTTTAGAAAAACACGCTTTACTAACGAACTGAGCATTTACAAGATAGCGCTTCATTTTCAGATCAAACCAACGATTTGTTTCTACTGGATAATGAGCATAAAAAATCTTGAAAACGACAGCGTTTCATATCCGGAATGAGATAAAACATACTGAAATAACAAAATAGGTTTGGTTTATAAAAGTAATTAAAAAACTGATCAATAGGTAACCAGTTTTTTACCTTTTTATCTAAATCATTTAAGCATAAACAAAATAAGAAACTGATTTGTAAACCCTTTAAATTACTCAGACAGTTAAATCTTATGTCACGGCGATTGCTTTATTAAAAAAATGCGGGGTATTTAGTTGGATTTGCATCGTGCATCATCTGGTAAATGGTTTCAATTACATCATCAACCGACGGTTTACTGAAATAATCACCATCAGATCCAAATGGCGGACGATGTGCTTTAGCCGATAATGTTTTCGGCTGACCATCTAAATGGAAATAACCTTTTTGTTCTTCGAGTACCTTTTGCAGAATATATGCAGATGCACCTCCAGGAACATCTTCATCTACCACCAGTAATTTATTGGTTTTGGCTAGGGAGTTTACACAAACCTGAGTGGTATCGAAAGGTAATAATGTTTGTGGATCTATAATTTCTACAGAAATGCCCAATAAGCTCAATTCTTCTGCGGCTTCCTGAACAATTCTTAATGAAGATCCATAAGATACTACGGTTATATCCGTTCCTTCTTCTAAAACTTCTGCTTTACCTAACGGAACCGTAAAATCGCCAACATTAGTTGGTAGTTTTTCTTTAAGTCGGTAACCATTTAAACACTCAATTACTACGGCAGGCTCATCAGCCCTAAAAAGGGTATTGTACATGCCGGCAGCCTGAGTCATATTTCTTGGCACACATAAATGCATACCCCTTAAAGCGCCTAAAATCATACTGATTGGTGAGCCTGAATGCCAGATTCCTTCTAATCGATGGCCACGGGTACGCACAATAACAGGTGCTTTTTGAATCCCTTTGGTTCGGTATGATAGTGATGCTAAATCGTCGCTGAGTACATTTAGTGCAAAAATTAAATAATCAAGATATTGTATTTCGGCAATCGGCTTTAAACCCCTCATGGCCAAACCGATACCTTGTCCAATAATGGTCATTTCTCTAATTCCAGTATCGGTAATCCTCAACTCACCATATTTGGCCTGTAAACCTGCAAAGCCTTGATTTACATCGCCAATATTTCCTAAATCCTCTCCAAAAGCCACTAAACGTGGATCGCGGGCAAAATTTTCGTTAAAGCAGGCATTAAGCACTTCCCTACCGTCGACCATTTTCGATTGTTCATCATATGCTGCGTTAACCACTGCAATCATATCCGGACTTTCTTTGCCATCAGTATGCAGTTTAGAGTTATAACGGTCGTGATTAAACTTGGCCTGCTGTTTATACCAGGTTAATAGTTCATCCCGTTCCGGAGAATTAAAACTAGCCGATAAACGGATTGCCTTACGTGCTGCAGTAAAAACCTCTCTGCGCTGTGCATCGGCAGTTGAAGCCAGATTTGCAGCAATTCTAGCCAGCTCCGGTTGATGTTTAGCTACACCGCCAATTAAATCAATCACTTGTTTTTGTTCTGGTTTAATGCTATCCAAAAACTCATTCCAAGCTTCCTTTTGTGCATTACGAACAAAAACTTTTGCGTCTTTTTCAATCTCTGCAATTTCCTCTTCGGTTGCTACTGCAGAATCGAGCATCCAGGCACGCATTTTCAGTATACAATCGTGTTCGGTTTCCCAAGCTAAACGATCTTTTGATTTATACCTTTCGTGCGAGCCAGAGGTAGAGTGCCCCTGGGGTTGAGTAAGTTCGGTAACGTGAATTAAAACAGGTACATGTTCTTCTCGACAAACATTTATTGCTTTTTCATACACCTCGCACAAAGCCGGATAATCCCAGCCCTTTACTTTATAAATTTCATATCCTGGTTGATCAGGCTCACGCTGAAAACCTTTTAAAACTTCAGAAATATCTTCTTTTGTAGTTTGATATTTTGCCGGAACTGAAATGCCATAAGCATCATCCCAAATCGAGATGGCCATGGGTATCTGCAAAACACCTGCGGCATTAATGGCTTCAAAAAACACACCTTCAGAAGTTGATGCATTACCAATGGTACCAAAAGCAACTTCATTTCCGTTAACCGAAAAGTGTTTTAAGTAATCGAGTTCCTTATTTTGCCTAAATAATTTAGAAGCATAAGCTAAGCCCACCAAACGGGCCATTTGGCCACCGGTAGGAGAAATATCTGACGAACAGTTTTTAATCTGCGTTAAATCGTTCCAGCTTCCATCTTCATTAATTGATTTTGTCGCAAAATGGCAGTTCATTTGCCTTCCACCGGAAAACGGATCAGCTCCGTCGGTTGGATTGGCATAAAGTTGTGCGAAAAATTCTTTAATGGTAGAAATCCCAGTTGCAAAAGCAAAAGTTTGATCGCGGTAATAGCCCGAGCGCCAATCGCCGTTTTTAAAAGCTTTCGCCATAGCCACCTGGGGTACCTCTTTCCCATCGCCAAAAATACCAAATTTAGCCTTCCCTGTTAATACTTCTCTACGGCCTAAAACACTGGCCTGCCTACTTTCAAAGGCTATTTTATAATCATTTATAACGATAGATTTAAAATCGTTAAAACTGAGTTCGGAAGCATCAATAGTGTTGGTCATCAATTTTTCATTCGGCATAGTAATCAAAGATTGGTTGCGGCAAATATATACAAAATTAAAAGTTTGCCTTTATCCTCCATGGTAAAATTATATATTGATTTGTAAAATATATTTGGAATAGTTTTTGTTTTACATTGAAAACATTAAATTTGTTTTAGAAATTAAAAAATAAAATTACAACCACATAACATGAAAAAGATCTTAGTATTATTCGCTTTTGTTTTAGGTTTTGGTATTGCTGCAAATGCACAGGCTAAACCTGCTGAATTTAAATTTGAAGCTGAAACGCACGATTTCGGTAAAATCGTTTTAAACAAACCAGTAACTTACGATTTCAAATACACCAACGTTGGCGAACAACCATTAATTATTACCAAAGCTGAAGCAAGTTGTGGATGTACAGTACCTAAATACACTTCTACGCCATTGAAAAAAGGTGAAACAGGTGTGATTTCGGTAACGTTTAACGCTGCTGCCGGTCCATCTACTTTCTCGAAAGCTGTAACCATTACTTCAAATGCTAAAACACCAATTAAAGTGCTTTACATTAAAGGTGAAACGGTTGCCGCAGCTTCGAAATAATTATTTAAACGATAATATTTAAAAAGTCCCGATTTTCATCGGGACTTTTTTATTTTTGTGCCATGCCAAAAATTTCACAAAAAGGTGTGCAGATGCCTGCATCGCCAATCAGAAAGTTAACTCCATTTGCAGATCAAGCTAAAAAAGATGGTAAAAAAGTTTTCCATTTAAATATTGGTCAACCAGATATCGAAACACCTGAAGGAATGTTAAACGCCATCAAAAACATTGATTTTAATGTTTGGGCCTATACTCCATCAGAAGGTACACTTGCATACCGCTTAAAACTTACCGAATACTACAATAAACTGGGTTACAATATTACACCCGAAAATATATTGGTAACAGTTGGTGGTTCTGAGGCCATTACCATCGCCATGCAAACCTGCGTAAACGAGGGCGATGAAATTATCATTCCAGAACCTTTTTATGCCAATTACAATGGCTTTGCCTGCATGAGCAACGTAGTGGTAAAACCCATCCTTTCTTACATCGAAAATGGTTTTGCTTTGCCTCCGATTGCCGAATTCGAAAAACTGATTACAGAAAAAACGAAGGCAATCATCATTTGTAACCCCAATAATCCAACTGGTTATTTATATTCAAGGGCAGAATTAGAGGCGTTAAAAACACTTTGTGTTAAATACGATCTATTTTTATTCTCTGACGAAGCTTATCGCGAATTCTGTTATGATGGAAGAGAATTTATTTCTCCAATGCATTTAGCTGGTTTGGATGAAAATGTGGTGATTATGGATACGGTTTCTAAACGTTACAGCGCTTGTGGAGCACGTTTAGGCTGTTTAATTACCAAAAACAAAGAAGTTATTGCATCAGGATTAAAATTTGCGCAAGCAAGATTAAGCCCGGGCATGGTAGAGCAGATTGCCGGAGCGGCAGCTGTTGATACACCAGATAGTTATTTCGAAAAAGTAAATACCGAATATACTTTGCGCCGCGATACTTTGGTTAATCGGTTAAATAATATAGAAGGTGTTTTCTGCCCTAATCCCGGCGGAGCATTTTATGTGGTAGCAAAATTCCCGATTGATGATGCTGATAAATTCTGTCAGTGGATTTTAGAGGAATTTACCCATAATAACCAAACGGTAATGATGGCACCTGCAACGGGCTTTTACTCTACCCCAGGTTCTGGTAAAAACGAAGTGCGTATGGCATATGTATTAAATACTGATGATTTAAACGCAGCTATGGACTGTTTGGAAGTAGCATTGCAACAATATCCGGGAAGAACGGTATAGTTTTCAGTTTTCAATTCACAGTTTTCAGTTCACGGTTTTAAATGCCAAATAACAGTTTAAAGCTATTATTTGGCATTTTATTTGTATATTTGTATCCGGTTTACAAATTGATTATTTAAAACTGTAAACTGAACCGGGGCCGTTCTTGGATTTGACAGGGTGGCGAAGGTTATGTTAGCATGCAGTGCGTTGTACGGAGAGCACTTAAAGTGAACGTTCACATTTTAGTTGGCGAAAATACTTACGCCTTAGCTGCTTAGTTTAGAACTAACTAGCTTTTGTCCCTCTAACTGCTGCATTGTTGGGTTAGAATCTGGGGCATCGAAACAACAAAGCTGGCTTTAAGGAGATACGACTTAAAGTGAGATAAAGTATCTAAGGATTTAAATAAGGTCGGTTTTCAGCCCGTTTATTTCCCGAAAATCAATTGAAAAATAAGCATGTAGAAGGTATAATTTATCTCACAACTGGACAAGGGTTCGACTCCCTTCGGCTCCACTGGAATCAGTAACAAAATTCACCAAAAAACAAAAAAGCCTGCAAATCGTTGATTTGCAGGCTTTTTTTTGTCATTCAATGGCTTTTTTGACTAAATAGCGCATATACGGGGTGAGTCAAACAAAGAAATTCTGACGAACCGATTTATATAACTAATTGAAATACAATTAATTAAACGCAACTCTTTCTTTTAGAAAACCTTAAACTAACTTACTTCAGTATGCAATAGCCACAAACAAAAACGGCAGTAGCTTTACGCCACTGCCGTTCCTATTAATTCAATTCCGCTTACAATAACTCGCCCATCCCGAATGCCGTCAATCCTTTCGCAAACTGTTCGGCTACAGCCTGATTGGCGGCTTCAATATACGGGCCTGTTATGGGGTCGACGACCGTACGTAATGGCCGGGTGCCTTTCGGGGTACCAATCAGTTTTACAATAGCGCCAGCAACGTCCTGCGGGTTAGGGTTCTTGGCTTGCATCTCTCCGCCCAGTGCGGCTACCATTTTATTAGGAATATCAGCAATAGTTCCGTATCCCTCAAATACACCCTGGTCAGATGCGGGGTTGTTCTTTTGCTGCATTTCGGTAGGAAAAGCGCCCGGCTCCACAATAGCCACATCAATGCCTAAACGTTTGACCTCATAATGCAGGCCTTCACTTATTCCCTCCAGTGCAAATTTCGAGGCTGCATACATGGTAGCGAACGGGAACGACACGCGCCCAAAACCGCTGGTCACGTTAACGATCAGTCCGTCGGCCTGCTTACGCATAGCGGGCAGGACCTGTTTGATCAGTCGCCAAGGGGCATAAACATTGATATCAAAGGTAGTGTGCACATCGGCAGTAGTAAAGCTTTCGGCTACACCGCTCATGCTGTAACCGGCGTTGTTCACCAACACATCAATAGTCCCTTCTTTGGCCAAAATGGTATCAACGGCCTGCTTCACGCTCTGGTCGTCAGTTAAGGTAACATCTAAAACGGTTACATTCTCTACGGCCGCAAGTGCAGCCGCTTTATCGGCATTACGGCCGTCGGTGTCGCGCATCGTCGCGTATACCTTGTGTCCTAAAGCAGCTACGCTGTGGGCGGTAAGCCAGCCAAAACCACTATTTGTTCCGGTGATCAGTACAATTTTTTTGCTCATCTTTATTATTATTTAATGACTATGCAAATATTGAAAACAACAACACAAAAACATTTACCAAATGGTAAAAAATGCCGTTAATGGATACTACGGCGTATACGGCTTAACGATTGCTGGGTAACGCCCAGATAGGAGGCCACGTGGGAAAGCGGGATGCGGTTGATGAGGTTGGGGAAAGCTTTAATAAAGGACAGGTAACGCGTGGTGGCGTCTTCTGATATCAACGGACTGCGCCGCTCCATGGCCAGCGTAAGGCATTTTTTCACCATCTTTGCCTTCATCATTTCCCATCCCACAATGGTATTGGATATCTCATCCCAGCTCTTTTTGCTAAAAACAAGCACCTTGCAGTCGGTAACAGCCTGTACATATTCCGAGGCCGCGATCTGCGATTCGAACTTTTCGTTATCGACTACAAAATTGCCTTCGTCCACAAAATAGTTGGTGATTTCTTCACTCTTGTTGTTGTAATAACAAAAGCGGAACACACCTTCCACCACAAAGGCCACATAACGGGGGATCTTTCCGGCTTCCGACAGGTATCCGTGTTTTTTGATTTCCAGCATTTCAACCTTGCTAAGCAAAAATTCGATCTGCTGTTTGTTCAGGTCACCAAATTGCAGGATAAGATTTATCATCGCTTCCATGATGTAAAGATAGTGTATGGCGCAAAGCAATAAATTACCATTTGGTAAAAAAATGAGGAGTGCCGGTCAAATCGAGTAAGTCATCAGAGCAGGTTTTCCTGCACCGCCTGATAGACAGTTCGTACCGACGCCTGAAAGCCCAAACTGCGTGCCAGAGAGGCATCAGCATGAAGGTACCAGGGATTAATCAGTGGCTCTGCGGATGAAGTCATAGTTTCGCCGACAAGCTGAAGTAATTCGTAAAGTGTGGTTGGCGCCTCATCTGCGATATTGACCACGCGGCCGTCCATGCTCCCTTGCAAAGCCATTAAGATAGCCCTGTATATATCGCGATGGTGAATAGTACTCATCCGCATCGCCGGATGAAATTTAGCAGCAACTACATGTCCAGGCAATTCTTCCAGGTGGCCATCACCATCCCCATAAACAAATGGGAAGCGTAAAACAGACCAGTTCAATCCGCTTTCACGCA
The DNA here is from genome assembly GCF_052045595.1 of Pedobacter sp. 22163. Taxonomy (NCBI): domain Bacteria; kingdom Pseudomonadati; phylum Bacteroidota; class Sphingobacteriia; order Sphingobacteriales; family Sphingobacteriaceae; genus Pedobacter; species Pedobacter sp. 22163. Next base: position 902,437 of record NZ_JBQEPM010000001.1, read on the forward strand.
ACTCCTTTTCCGCAGCAACTTTACTGGCCGGATAGGCATGCTGCGGGTTAAGCGTATCGTCCTCCCGACCGGGGTGTGGATTGCTCGCGCCATAAACATGACTGGTGCTTGCAAAAATGAAACGGGCATCCGGGGCATTGCGCTTTACGGCATCAATGAGATTATGCGTACCCTCCAGGTTACTTTTCCAGATCAGGTCCGTATCCGGTGACCGGAACACGGCTGCCAGGTGAATGATCGCCTTTGCATCTTTCACCGCTTTTTCCAGCGTTGCGGGATCAAATAAGTCCCCATCTATAGCCGTTACTCCCGCCGCAACTTCTTTGCTACGTACCAGTGCGAAACAATCAAATCCTGCTTCAACAAGGCGGGGCAAAAGCCTTGAACCTACTAAGCCGGTTGCACCGGTTACCAATATTTTATCAAATTGTCTATCCATAATTTATTTACTTTAGACAAAGATGGGGCTAATATAATCGTATGCTTCGGACAAAAACCGCTTTTACAAGGACAAATCCTGGTAAAAGCTGGCTATCGTTTTGCCGGTTACTTTCTTAAACAAACGCGAAAAATAACCCGGGTCATTAAAGCCAAGCTCGTATGCCAGTTCCTTTACCGACGTATGCTGGTTATTATATATCCTACGCCTTGCCTCGACGATCAAACGCTCTATGATATATTCTTTAGGTGAAACGCCAGAATGCTGCTTCACGATCCGATACAGACAATCTGTGCTTAAGGCCAGTTTTTCTGCAATCTCTGTTATGGCAGGTTGATCAGTAAAATTATCTTCTACAAATAGCTTGAATCCTAAAAATTTATCGAGGCTCCCTGCTATGTGCTTTTTATCCAATATAAAATAAGCGGCGTTTATTTCTGTAAGCAGGCTGTTCAGATAGGCCAGGATCAGTTCGGGATCAGTATCGGCAGTACCCAGCAGTTCATTTAAAATCTTGAAGTTATTCCAGAGCCTATGTGCCGCATCGGGCAGAAAGCTTATTTTTTGCTGGTTCAGGGGGTTGAGCAAAAAGGGAAACTTTTTCGGCAATCGCGAAAGGCACTCATCATCAAACCCCAGTTTATAGTAGTTAGCGCTATGGCCGGCTGTAGTCAATTGTCGGAGCTGGTAGGGCATTGCAAAGAAAAGCTCATGCTTGCCTATCTTGATGGTTTCCCCGTCGATAACCTCCTGGCTGCTTCCATGCAGCACAAAAAGAAAGAAATAATAAGGCAGCCGTTGAGTAGAGCCGTATTGAGCTGCCGACTCGGCCGATATATGGCCGAATTCCGGGGAAACAATACGTATAGAAAGCCTTTTGTTTTGACTCAGATTTTCAGGAAAAGTTTTACTGCGCATAACTTCTAACGATTATCATTAAGCAAAGTTAATCAATTGGTCTCTGTTTATGCGTTAAAAGCAAGGTTGGGGCTCCCTTCCATATTGTTTAAGCTCTATGAGCATTTGGGTTGAAGAGCAATTATAGTCGGCCAGAAACGGTACGATAACAGAAAAAACAGGATTTAAATAATCTATTCAAAATTCCGGGATCAACCTGCTCACCGAACTTTGTGATCCATCGATCCAGGTAAATATCCCTTCCGCTATGGTATTCCCAACTGGAAGCTCTCTTGACAATATTTGGCGCATCTTACCCTTATGCAGTGTATAATTTGTTTTGATACTTTAATGACTTACCATATCCATCCTCTACTTCTTCATCATTGAGCACATATATTCCTTTGTCGATCTTCATGATTTTAATGATCCCTTATTGAGATTTATTACTGAAATAATCTTGCAATACAAGATTAGTAGTAAAAAGTCAAAATATTAAACAAACAATGTTCCTTATGGCTCTTATTGCCCTAAAATATGAGACAATTGATAATTTCTTTAAATCTACTTGATGAGCTAATCCTTCTTGAGGATCATTTTCTTTTCATTTATACTAAGCTCCATAACATCTTTCTCCAACAACCTAAGATCTACTTTACTCTCTTTGACCAGCTTACCAACATTTATCAATTGGAAAACTCCCTTAAAGGAACCCTCAGGCTTGCTGGAATCTGGAGATAAAAAGTAGCGCTGATCGAAAGCATACCTGTCATCAGATAATCTGACGATATTATCAGGATAGAAAACAACTTCTTCAATAGCTGAAACCTTTGAAATACTATGCCATTTTCCAAGGAAAGAAGCAGGTCGATCCGGGCGGGCAAACAAACTACAAGAAAAGACAACACTTAAAAATATACTTTTCATACATCATTTAATTTATTTGTTAATATCTATTCCAATTAAAAAAAGTCATTAAAAGTAAAATAATGTTTCAATATATTAAAGGACATCTTTTTAGGAAGAATGTTGCATCATTGCACCAGATCTGCAGGTTATTCTAGTCGTTAGCGCTAGATAAGATCCAACTATTTTCACCTCAATTGCATACTAATTTCGGTTATAATCATTCATACAGATTTCATATATTTTATTTCCTAAGCTTAATGCCATACTTGTAAAGATCTTCGTAGATTTCAAAGAATTTATCTTCTTCCTTTTCACTCAACGAAGTATTGACAAAGAGAATAACCGCAATTTCCTTATTTAGATCGGAAAGCATAAAAACCCTTACACCAGGGTCTGACCCATTGTGTCCAATCCGGGTACCGCCCATCTTAGTCGCCCAGAATATACCCGAATTCAGCGATTGGGGTTTGACATTCTCAGGTTTGTTAGCATCATTAAACTGGAACCTAAGCATTTCCTTTACGGTTTTAGCTTCTAACACCTGCCTATTTTTAAACTTCCCGTCATTTAACAGGCAGATAAAGAAATTGCTTAGATTATCGACAGATGTACGTACACCTCCGTCGGGATAAGTAGTACATCCATACAAAGGGATCTCACGGACTTCATTACCCTGTTTCTCGTAAAGCTTTGTATGCTTTTTTAGATTTATTTCCGACATAAACCATCCGGTATCTTCCATCTTCAACGGACCGAACAGATACTTCTTACTGTATTCATTCAATTTTAGACCGGTTCTTAGTTCAATGATATAACCCGCAAGTCCGGCCCCAATATTAGAGTATTCACGGAATGTTCCTGGTTTATGATCAAGAAAGTTTTCTTTAGAATAATACATTCCGCCAGCAACAAAATAGTTTCGCAAAAAATCGCCCAATGCCTGCGGCGAATCTTTGCCATTAAAATAAAGGCTATCGGTATAAAAAGGATACCTGTCGGTAAGCCCGGAAGTATGGGTAGAAAGATTTCGGAGGGTTATTTTTTCGTCGGGAAAATAAGGATTGTATATTTTGAATGGAAGATAGTTGTTAATATCCTCGTCCAGGGAAAGTTTCCCCTGCTCTACTGCTTTCATGATACAGGCACCGGTAACTGTTTTCGAGACCGATGCGATGTTCATCAGCGTTGATGTTGTGAAAGCTTCACCGGCCTGTCTATCGGAAAACCCGTACCCTTTTTTCCACACCACTTTTTTATCGATAATAATGGCTGCACCAAGTCCAACAATCCCGCTTTCAGACATCTTTTTTCCGATCAGGCTGTCAATGTCTGTTGCCATAGCATTGCTTTGTGCATAAAGGTTTGCAGAGAAGGCTGCCGTAAAAATGCAAAGTAAAAGTAGTTGCATGTACTTATTCATATCGCTATATTAAAATTAGTTCTAACTTACATTGCTTTGGTTGCTGGTTACCAATATTTATCTTTAATCCCCTTTAAAACAAATGCAGCAATATCTCCCACTAATTTTGTCGGGGAATTGCGGTCGCAATTGCTCAAGCCTATTACATATATGTCTTCGCTGGGGATATAGACAGCCATTGTTTTAAATCCAAAGATGCTGCCACCATGTTCACGGGTTGGCGTGCCGTCTATATCGCGGATATGCCAGCCGTAACCATAAGTATATTCCGCTCCGTTGTTTAGTTTGTATCTGCTAAATGCCTTATTCGTTTCCTTTGCATCGAGGAGAAGATTGCTGTTCAGTGCATTTTGCCATTTTAACATATCACCAGTTGTAGACATTAATGAACCCGACGAAAAGGGTACACTAAAACTGATTATGGTTTTGTTGACATATCCTGATTCTTTTTTGTGATACCCGTACGCCCTTTTATCGATAACTTTCCTGTCACTCGCAAACATTGAACGGCTCATTCCCACTCTGTCAAAAATGTTTTTTTTGATGAAATCTTCATACCGCTCTCCTGAAACAATTTCTATCAGGTAACCTAAAAGCACATATCCTGAATTATTGTATTCAAACTTTTCTCCTGGAGCAAAATCGACAGGTTCGTTTTTAAAAAAATCTACCATCATTTTAGGCGTCATTTCCTTTTGGGCAATATCGGATAAGGCTTTCATTTTCGTAAAATCCTTTATTCCCGAAGTGTGCGTTAGAAGATGGTGTATGGTTATTTTCTCTCCATTGGGATAATCCGGGACATACTTTAGGATGGGCTCCTCCACTTTAAGTTTGCCTTCTTGTTCCAACATGAGAACAGCTACCGCTGTAAACTGTTTGGTCATCGATCCCAGCTGAAAGACATTTTCAGGACTAAGATTATCACCCAGTTCAAGGTTCGCCTTACCAATGGCTTTTTGATAGACCGGTTTTCCTTTTCTGGAAACCATAAATACACCTCCAGGCCCGTTTGGATCCTTAAAATCCCTTACAATCAAACTGTCAATCCCCATTCCGAGGCGCTGTGCCTGTAAGGAAAGCGTGGAGGAGATGATAAAAAAGGCAAAAGCCATCCGGATAAGGAGGTATTTAAATTTTGGCATAATAAATATTTATTGTTAAGACGCAAGGAAGTAATATAAGGTTACACAGATATACCCTCCCGGTCAATAAGACGACTCGATTGACGAATTGCTGGACCACAGATACACTTTAGTCCTATTTCCTAAATCCGCTAACCTTGAAGTTACCGACCAGTACCCCAGCACCGTTAGCATATTCCCAGGGGGCAGCTATATAAAAGTTTTTTGCTGCTGCAGGCATGAACAAAACCGTATCTGCAAGCCTGACCTGATTGAGATACACAGCCACCTGTTCTCCATCAACCGAGAGGACAACATGCAGGGGGCGGTTGAGCCAAGGTTTAAGATCAAAGGTTGCATTCACAAATTTTTCCGGCTTACTGCTGCCTATATTGACCTGGTTGGTATCATAATAGTGCAATTGCACATAAGTCCCGATATTGCTTGAGTACTCACGGGCACTGTTATCGCTTGCAAAACCCAGGGACAGCGGTGCAATGTCCTTTATCTGGTCAGCTTTTGCAATGATATCAAACGACACGGTAAAGCGCTTAGGGTAGCTGAGCTGGCGGGCAAATTTATAAATCGCCTTATCCTTTATCTCCATCCACTTACCTTTTTGACCTGAAACAGTAGTTACCGTAGCCACCCCATTGGTTTTGAAACTTGTTGCAGTGGCTCTAGCTTGAAATGCCGAGAAATCTTCGGCGAAAATTAGTGAATCACCAACTGAGATACTGCTATTGCCTGAGTTACCTGCGGCTTCCGCTCCTTTCGATACGCTATTTTTGTCAATCTTTTTTTCAATCGCTGTTGTAGCTTTTTCTTTTGCTTTCTGAAGTATGCCCCCGAGCTGGGCATGGATCTCAATTCCCGGAAGCAACATCAGAATGAGCAGTACACCAGTAATTTTTCTATGTGTTATCATGATGTAGGATGCTTTTGTAAAATTAGTGCAGTTTCACCTTAACGACCTCGCCGTTCTCCTTTACCTCCACAAATGTCTCGATCCGGTCCTGGATATTTTTGGAATATTCTTTTTGTTGATAATAATCGGTCCGCCCACCATAGTCGTTGTAACCGGTACCTGTGTAGGCATTGTATTTGCCCCTGAGGGTATAATCCAGCATCCCCTGCAGAAAATACTTGCCAGGTAGCATGTCGGGAAAGGTGAACTCACCATCGCTATTAGTGATCGCTTCCAGCCTATACCGATAGGCCTTGTCAGAAAGGTAGACAAAACGTCTCTTTCTGATATTTTCTTTGTCTTTTCTTAACCTGTACCATTCTTCAAAATATGGTGTTACCGGTAAAAGAATCACGGTCATATTATTGGCCAGGATACGGGGTGAAAGCGGAACAGTATATCCAAGAGGATGTTTCTGTTTGGTAAACGCTACTCCTTTAATGACGGCGCTTCCTTTTGCCAACATTTTTTTTGCCTGAAGAGAGTCGAATGCCACTTCCGGACGGAAGATCTCCACCTTGTCTTTTTTTTCCGGTTCTTTGTACTGTGCCGAAACTACAGCTGTTGACGATGCTGCACAGAAAAATGCGAGGGCATATTTTTTTAGCTTCATGATAGTGATTTATGGGTTAAAGAATAATGTTTCGTAAATATGATGCTGATTATCGTAGCAAAGCTATTGGATGTATCTGCCAAAAGAAATACCGACTTTTACCGATTTTTTTCTACTGGTTTTCAGGTATTTTTCATAACAGATGAACGATATTATGATGGGTTGGGAAATATGTCGGATATTTACCTGTGGAATTGCTCCGGTCAGGTCTGTCTGATCTGCCGGTAGGCGAAAAATATCTATTTAACAATGACGAAATCTCTTTTATTCCTCATAGGGCTATTGGTATCACTCAAATGCGCCGCCCAACAGCAGGTACCTCTAAACGAAAAACATTATCTCGACAGCCTTCACCAGACACTGCAGAAAAAAATCCCCGACAGCTCAAGAGCCAACACCAATTTTCAATTGGTAGAATATTGGAAATTCAAGGATACCTTAAAGAGCAAAGCTTACCTGGAAGCCGGAACGCTTGCTGCAAAAAATGACAGGTATTTAAATGCGCTGGCGCTCTTCTATAAGGGGCAGTATTATTTCAACTGGAACAAATCGAAGGCATCCGATGCTTTTAAAAAAGCTGAAGAAGCACTTTCGCCCTTCAATACCAAAAAGGCCTACGCAAAGCGGGCTGCAGCCTGGTATAATTATGCCCTGATGAACGTGGATAAAATGGGCTACGGTTTTATTACGAAAATAACCCTGGAAAAAGCTATTCCTATTGCAGAAAAAACGGGCAATCCGGCACGCATCGCTTACTATTATACCCAGCTGGCCACTATCCTGATGAACAACTACCAGTTTTCAAAAGCGGCTTCCTATAATGAAAAAGCTATCGCCCTACTGGAAACCAAAGATCCTGGTTCTACTGATCTGTTGTTTTCCTATCTTACAGGGGTAAGCATCTACTGTTATGACAACAAAGCCGACAAAGCCCGGGTACTTCTGGAAAAGGCACAAAAGCTCCTGAAACCATACCCGTCATCACTCAATTACCCGCTATACTATTATAACGAGGCCCTTTATTACGCTACCAAAACGTCCTACGATAAAGCACTCAGCAGTATTGACAAGGGTATGCCCCTGGCTAAAAGATATAACCAGAAGCAGATTTACCAACAGCTTCTTTTCCGCAGATATGATATCTATCAGCAGCAGAAAAACTATGCCAAAGCCCGACAGATATTGCTGGATATTGTTGAAGAAGGAACTTTGACCGCCAAAATTAATGACAGGGCAGAGATTTATTTGGAACTGGCGAAAATGAGTGAAAAGTTAAGTGATTATAAAGAGGCATACCACTGGCTGAACAAATACCGGCAGACCAATGACAGTATAAACAATGACCAGACAAAGATAAAGATCAATGAACTGGAGACCAGGTACAGAAGCGCAAAAAACGAGCAAAAAATACAGGCGCTGCAATCTGAGAACAGGCAGGCCCAGCTGAGTGCCCGCAATAACCGTTTATACAGGCTTATTCTGGGCCTGGGATGTCTTGTTCTTCTTCTTTTGCTTGTTTTCGTCCTTCTCACCGCGCGTGGCAGGAGGAAGCTTGCTCGGCAACAGGAGATTAATTACCGGCAGCAGCTGAACGAGATGGAAAGGAAGCAGCAGCTTAGCATCACCAGAGCTATGCTTGAAGGCGAAGAGCTCGAAAGGGAACGGGTTGCAAGGGACCTTCACGATGGCCTTGGCGGTATGCTTTCAGGAGTTAAGATTGGCCTTTCAGGCTGGACAGATACCCAGCCGGGCATTTCCGAAAATAAAGACCTGCACCGCATTATCGGTCAGTTGGACACTTCGGTTACTGAACTGCGCCGCATTGCCCGCAATATGGTGCCTGACACCTTACTGAAATTTGGCCTTGAAGTGGCTTTAAAAGACCTGTGCGAATTCTATATGCGTGATGGCTTACAGATTACTTCAGAGATGTTCGGTATCCAAAAAAACATTGCGATGAATGTGCAGCTCAATATTTACCGCATCGTACAGGAGCTGATATCAAATGCAGTCAAGCATTCCCATGCCGACAGCCTCATTTTACAGTGCAGTCAGAACGAAAACACCATTTTCATTACCTTTGAAGATAACGGTACAGGCTTTGAAGTGGAATCACTTGAAGATAAAAAAGGAATGGGACTGGATAACCTTCGCAACCGTATAGCATTTCTCCAGGGAAAATTTGAGATCCACTCCTCTCCTGGCGAGGGAACAAGTATAGACATAGAACTTAAAACTACTATCGATGAATAAGCTGCTGACGGTCATTGTTGATGACCATCCCATCGTAATTGAAGGGCTTAAGACCCTGCTTAGGAACGAGGACAATATGGAAATTATCGCCGGCTTTTCGAACGGAGAACAGTTTCTCTCCTATTTCGGTGGAAACCCTATTGACCTTGTTCTACTGGATGTCACCCTGCCGGACATCAGTGGTATGGATCTGTGCCAGCTCATCAAAAAAGAATCCCCGGATACCATTATACTCATCCTTAGTAATCATACGGAACGGAGCATTATCATGCAGACCATCCAGAACGGTGCCAATGGTTATCTCCTTAAAAACAGTTCGCTTGATGAACTCCGGCAGTGTATCGCCGAAGCCGTAAAGGGAAACATCTGTTACAGCAAAGAGGTAATGGAAATTATCAGCCGGCCAACAAAAAACCAGCTACGCGGGATAGCACAGCTTACCAGAAGGGAAAAGCAGATCCTATCATTTCTGGCAGAGGGAAAAACCAGCCAGGCTATTGCCCAGGAGTTGTTTGTGAGCCCTCTTACCGTGGATACACACCGAAGGAACCTGATGCAGAAGTTTGAAGCCAGAAATGTTGCCGAACTGATAACAGCTGCACACCAGCAGCATTTGTTATAGAACCTTTGATCTACCGAACTTCCTGATTTAATAAGCATCCTTTTCCTATAAACAAATATGATTTTATCAATTCAAATCCGTTAACAATAATATCTATGAAAACAACCGCATTCAGATTAACATTGTTATTTCAACTTCTGGCACTATGCGCTTTTGCACAGAAAAATGCCGGTCTAAAGAATTTGCTAAACAAAAATTCTGAATTTGTCTTTCCTCAAACATCGGATAGGATTTCAGCAGCATTGGGAGTAAAAACTATTTTTTCCGAAGATGCCAACGAGCAGCCCTATGCAAATTGGACAACAAAATCGGGGCTGGAACTATACTGTAGCCTTGGAGAAGATAAAAACATTAACGAAATGTTTTTTATCATTCCAGAAGAAAATCTTACTGAGGTGGAAGGCCTGCCTTTTAATCTGGTTATGAACAGAACAACCCCCGAGCAAAGTGCGATAAAATTCAGCAGATACAAAATTAAGAAGGAAAAGCTTGGTGAGGACAGCCAGTTTCCGGGAGGCCGGAGATTTACGTTCAAAAAAGGAAACCGTTTTATCACCCTTCTTTTTGATCGTAAAAACCTGCTCAAATTTTTATCTATTACAACCGAGCTCATCGATCCGGCGGTCAACTAAATCGACATAAATGCGGTACTGCCAATCTATTTTTGCTACAGGATAGCTTAAATTTCATTAGGAAAGATTCCGTTATTTTACATTAATATATTTTTACATAATTACATAAATCACAAGATAAGCGGCTGTGTTCTTTTTGGAGAAACAGCCGCTCACAAAACGAGCAAAATTCTTACTTACTCGTCCTCTCAGTTAATTCTTTAACGTTTTTAACCAGAAGACTAAATTCTTCTTTATCGTATAATCTGGTCAAAAACCTAATGTAACCATCCCTGTCGATCACTACGTTACGTGTTACACCGGCTTTTTTATCGGCAAATTTCTGGAAAATTTTAGCACCAGGGTCTAAAGCTAATGGATAAGTGATATTCATGTCTTTGTGAAATTTCTGTACCACATCTAATGGTTCATCCCGATCAACACCGATCAATACCACATCTTTATTTTTATAGGCCTGCCAGATATCCTTTTCTAAATAGGGCATTTCTTCTCTGCATACCTTACACCATGCAGCGGTGAACTGTAGGATGACGATTTTTCCTTTCAATTCTTTTAACGTGGTTTTCTTTCCGTCGTGGAGAACAAGTTCAAAATCATCAGGGGCTTTATCCCCTATTTTTACCAGATAGCCTCTGCTATCGGCATTTGTGTTTTCGAATTTTGGTTGTTGCGCAAATCCACTAAGTGTAAATAATACTGCGGATAAGGTTAATAGTTTAATTTTCATAATATTTAGTTTCTAAAGGGTGATTATATTATTTAGTTATTTTTCAGCGGCTTTCCAGCCTTCATCAAACGCGGTGGCTGATTCGCCATATTTTCCTTTTTCGCCGAAGTAGGCATTTCCTCCGAAAGTATAAACGGGTTGTTTTACCAGATCGAGCTGGAGTTGAGGCAAAGGATATTCAGTTGGCGTACCGCCTACGAGCAAATTGTTCCTGCGCATAAACGTAAATGGCAAAAATGCACCACCAGCGCCATCTATTTCAATGGCATATTCATAATGCAATTGTTTTCGCAAATCAGCCTGGGTTGCAGCAACATCAGGAAGCGTTCCTATGGCTTTTCTTGCAGCGGCCGGATCATTTAGTATTACAGCTGCACCAGCGTAATCCTTCAGCCAAAATTTTGATTCAGCCTTTAATAACCTGATCTCTTCAGCCAGGAAATAAGGATTAACTGCACCTGGTGAGTTTAGCGTATTTGCTGTATTATACCATCTTTTTCGGTACCAATTGGTAAAAAGCCCACGTCCACGCGATTCGATAAATATTCCAAAACTTGTGGTGTATCCAAAATAACTATCGAAACGTTTATCATTGCTGCTAATATTGGGCAATATTCCGGTTAAAGGATAAAATTTAGGGGTATTTCCCGTTTTGTCGGCCAAATAGGCAATTTTAAGATCTGGTGGCAACCAACCAGAACCATCTGAATTGCGCTGTAACAAATTGGTCAATAACTGATTGTAATAGCCTCCTGTTACCGTGGTGATCACAAAATCGGTGGTAAATCCTTTTTCAGCGTAGGTCAATACTTTATTCCATTGTGCATCGCCAATTTTTTCTGCCTCGGTCTTATCACGGGCTTCAGAAGATAAAATCCTTGCAGCCATCGAATTGGCCAGTTTAATAAAGTCGGCTTTACTCAATGTTTTTCCGCTGAGGAAGTCGAATTTAAACTGTGTATTCGTTTCAGCCAGCGTTATAGATTTATCAATCAGCTTAATTCCATTGGCAATTAAAGCCTTGTAAGAATCCGGAAAATCTTTCGTACTCAAGTTCACATCATCTACAATAATGCCACGGTCGAAAATAACACCGAGATAGCCTTGGGCTACTCCTTTGGCATAATATGCTGCAATAAGGCAATCCTGCGTTCTATCGGCCCCCTGTGTATCGTAAATCTTTTTACCCTGCTTTTCAATAATATCCAATGCCAGCGTGGCATCTAAATTGGCCTGATAAAAGTTATTGTAAAAAGTATTCCAGGTAACTGCACCACGGTAAGATGTATTGTTATTGAGTCTCAGACGCGGTTCGTTCGCAAAATCCCACCAGGAAGAATTTCCGTTGGTATTGGTAGTCTGATCAGCCAAAAGACTAAAATGCGTACCAGATGCACTTGTTGAAGTGCTAAAAACAGTTTGAACGCTACTTGTTGTGAGCTTAAGTCCGAGATCTTTAATCTGATCGATGGCTTCCTGATTGGTCAGTGTTGTTGGATTATCGAAATCTGTTTTTTTGCAGGCGCTAAGGCTTAAGGCAATAAGTGATATGTAGAATATATTTTTCATTTTCTGTTCGTTAAAAGTTTAGCGTAAGTTTTGCGCTGTAAATGCGGTAGGTTGGGTAATCGTAAAAATCCTGATTGCCCTCTGGCGTTACCCCGTTAAAAGATGTCCAGGTGTATAGGTTACGGCCAACTAATGCAAGTCTGGCATTACTTAATACCCGGTTTATCCCAATAGCTTTTAGCGGCAGTTTGTAGCTTAACGAAACTTCTCTTAGCGACACATAGCTGCTGTTTTGCAACCAGTAATCGGTGGTTTGCTGGGCATTAAAAACCGCTGTAGTAAAGGCGAGCGGCAAACCTGCCTGTGCCGCCTGATCAGAAAACGGAGAACGGTATTGGTAAGTAAGATATTGCTGGGTTTCATTATATTTCTGGCCACCTTTTTTCCAATCCAACACCGCATATAGCGATAAAGGACCAATATTGAAGGTATTAGAAAAACCGACAATAAAATCGGGCTGTGCATCTCCAATAATTGTCGAATTACCAGTAGCTGCATTTTGGTACAACAATGGTGTTTCAGCTGCAGTACCTTGCTGGCTTTTCAGAACCACAAAGCCCAATTGGTTAACAGCGAAATCGCTCAGCTTATAAATTCCACCTGCTGCATTGGTAACCAATCCCTGTGCATTGGTTTCCAATTGATCGAGACCAGTGAGCACACTATAACCATAAAAGGCAAAAGGGCTTACTCCAGGTGCTTTTCTAAAATCGCCATCGGTAAACTCCGGTACATCACCCAACGAGGTAATTTTACTTCTGATTCTACTAAAGGTAATTCCGGTATTCCAGGTAAAGGCATTTTTGGTAATCACATTGCCGTTAATTTCGAGCTCGAGCGAGTTCGATTTTACTGCACCCAAATTCCCATAAATCCTTGCCGAACCTGTAGTTGGTGGAAAAGCTGGCACCAGGATAAAATCGTTTATACTTTTCGAAAACGCATAATTGGCCTGTACATTAATACGTTTAAACAACTGCGCATCAATACCAAATTCGAGTTCGGAGGTAATGGCTCTTTTCAGATCTGTATTTTCACGTTGATTATAACTTACACCGCCGGAACTGGATAAGGAAACCTGACTGTCCTTAGCACCAAATGGAGGCAAACTTCCGGCCTTACCATAGGCTACCCTCAATTTTAATTCGTTAATGATACCCAACTTCACATCTTCTGTTAACCGATATGCGGTAGATACCCTTGGAAAAAACGCTGTTCCAACATCAGCACCAAATCTCGAACTGTTATCCAAGCGGCCCAGTACATCAACAAAAATCTTTTCTTTCCAGGCCGCTTTTAGGTTTAAAAAATAGCCGTAGTTAACTGTTTGTTCCCAGGTAGAGCCAATACTTCTGCTATCAGCTGAGGCAGCAGCTAAACTTTTAACAGGTGCACTCAGGTTATAGCCAGAGCCAGATAATGAAGTAATCCTGTTCTCTTCGTATACGGCCTTTAACGTTGCGCCGAAGTCGAAATCATTAAATTTATTGTTATAGTTTAGCTGGGCCTGGCCATTTTTGGAAGTGGTTTTTGATGTCTGTTCGCCATAATAACCATTGTTACGGGTAATGTCGGCAGAGATCGTCTGAAAGCCAATCGGGTAGTAATCCGTTTCGTTATAATTTTCGTTTTGTATAGAAGTATATACCTCCGCATTCAACTTGTCGGTAAACTGGTATTTTACTTTTATACCAGCAAGTAAATTATCGCTGTTATTTTCATATTCACGGTAACTCAGCTGATAAAAAGGATTGTTTACATTGAAGTTCTGTATATCAAAACCATAAGGTTTAAAGGCATATTTGCCTGAAGCATCGCGTTCCTGAAGATTGATAAAAGGTTCGTAAAGTGAAGTAGCATATAACAAGGAGCCGCTACCACTTGATGATATCGAAGAAGAAGGCGTTTTGTTGTTAAAGTATTGCAGGCTTAGGTTAATCTCTAAGTTTTTATCCGGTTTATAACCAAAATTAAACAAGGCCGTTTGTCTTTTATCAGCACCCACAGGTTCTGCAACTCCGCCTTTATATTGATTTTGAAAAGATGCGTACAAAGTATATTTATCGCCTGCAGTTGATGCCGAAACAAAGTTTGTAAAATATGGATTGTTGTTTAACATGTTAGCCACATTATCGTATACATTTGGGTATGGGTGAAGGTTGAGGGAATAACCGTTTGCTTGTACATCGATGGTCCTGGCGTTGCCGTTAAGCACGAATGAACCATCGGAATTAACCTTAAAATGATGAAACTCGGAAGTTGCCGGCGTATTTTGTACATTGCTTAACCCAAATTCATTATCGACAATAATATTCACCTTCCCGGTACCTTTTCCTTTTTTGGTGAGCACCTGGATAATTCCGCCTTCACCCCTGGTACCATAAAGGGCCGAAGCCGCTGCGCCTTTAACCACTTCAATCGATTCTATATCTTGCGGATTTAAGTCAGACAGGTTTAATGCAGTTACAAATCCATCCACCACCAAAAGCGGCGCAATATTGCCCGATACCGATTTAGCGCCACGCAGATAAACTGTTGCCCCCGAATTACCAGAAGATTGGCTGATCTGGATCCCTGCAACCTTTCCTCTTAAAGTTTGAGAGGCATCTGTTGCCGGAACGGTATTAATCTGATCGTTATTCACTTTTGTTAAAGCAAAAGTGAGTTTTTTACGACTGGTACCTTCTGCAACGCCTGTAACCACCACATCAGCTAAAAGATGTACATCTTCTTTCAATTCCACATTAATTTCTGATCGGTTATTGATGGCTACAACCTGTTCTAAATAGCCCTGAAAATGGATGATGATACTATCTGCTTTTTGAAATAAGTTTAAATTAAATTCTCCTTTACCATTGGTACTGGTGCCGATTTTGGTGCCTTTTAACTTTATGGTGGCGCCTATAAGCGCCTGCTTATCTTTACTGTCGGTAATCTTACCGCGAATGGTATTTTGAGCAAAAGCCTGCAAACTGCTAAGCAAAACAAAGCAGACTATTAAATGGGTAAAAAATAGTTTCATGTTTAGGGATTATAATTAAGGATGATTGGTTTGGTTGAGAAATTGAGTGAGTTTTAAGATTGAAGTTGTTAACACGAGAATTTGTTCCTGTACTTCTTTTGCATGGTATTGTTCAATGGCTTCTCTCAAACCAGGAAGGGTTTTAACACCATAACCGGTGTACAGACCAGGGGCATAGATGCTATGTTTGTACCATGGCCGCCCAGGTAAACCTGCTTGTATAAGCAATTGTTTTTCAGCCTGAAAAAGTAAGGTATTCAGTTGGTCAGTTTTAGTATCCGAAGCGAGTGCAGCAGTTACGGTCTGATTAAGTTTTGATGAAGCAGCTTTTAAACCATCTACTGCAAAGTTCAGTGCTTTAAAATCAAACTCGGGTAATTCAACCTGTACAGGAGGATTTTTCAAGTTTTCTTTAGGATCGTTAGCCAGCTGATAAGCACCAATTGAAATGAGCTTATTCTGGCTTTGAGCACCTTCCCTAAGCTGTTTGGCCAAAGCATTTACTTCGGTAACATAAGTCGCTATTTTAGCCTGAAGATTAGAAAAATTAAATGGAAGTACATCTGCATTGGCCAAACGTAATACTGCCCGGCCAGCTGTTTGGGATAAGGCCAATCCGTAGTCGAAACCCGGATCTTTAAACTTCACAAAGTTGTCGTAAGTATCGAAATTGGTATGGTACTCCCCTCCTTCATCCTCACCGCCAAAACCTAGGCTTAAAGTAGGGATGCCGAGGTGCTGCAAAAACGCTGAATAATCTGATCCTGTGCCGAGCGCCCCCAGATCGAGTGTTTGGCTATCTTGTATTTTCTTACGTTCGGCAAGCGCGGCTGTAGAAATGGCTTTATTGGCTTTCCACCGCTCGAAAATATTAGAACCAACCTGAGGGTCTTTTACTTCTTTCGAAATTTCTGAAACAAAATTTTCTAAAGCATGTGAACCGCCTGCTTCCAAAAAGCCACGGCCATTGCCATCCGAATTGATATAGGCAACCGCTTTAGTGTTTAACTCGTCTGCATGGTCTTCTACCCATTCTGTTGAACCTAAAAGCGATTGTTCTTCTCCATCCCAGGCAATATAAACAAGTGTTCGTTTAGGTTTTATACCTGCCTTTGCCAATTTTCCGATAGATTTTGCTTCTTCCAAAAGGGAGGCCAATCCACTTATCGGATCTGCAGCACCATTTACCCAGGCATCGTGGTGATTACCACGTATAATCCACTGATTTTTAAATTTACTTCCCTCAAGTTTTGCTACAACATTGTATGCCGGCACAATATCCCAGTTAAAAGCCAGGTTTAAACGGACCACGGTATTCCCATCGCCAATGTGATAGGTAACGGGCAAGCCACCGCTCCAATCGGTAGGTACCACCTCACCTTTAAGTGCGGCTAGCAATGGCAAGGCATCGTGATAGCTGATGGGCTGAACCGGAATTTTAAGAATCGTTTTGGCATCTGCCCGGTCCAACCTTTTTGCATTCTTGGTAGAACCAATTCCGGGCGTTAATGGATCACCGGGATAAATTACCATATCCATTACCGATCCCCGTTGAACAGCAAATTCTGGCTTGTAAGCACCTTGCGGATATACATCTCCTTTTACAAAGCCGTCATCTTTTGGATCCGAATAAATGATACAGCCCACCGCACCATGCTCGTAGGCTATTTTAGGTTTAATACCCCGCCACGATCTGCCATATTTTGCAATAACAATCTTGCCTTTTACGCTGATACCTAAACGCTCCAGCTTTTCATAATCAGCCGGTAGACCA
The DNA here is from genome assembly GCF_052045595.1 of Pedobacter sp. 22163. Lineage (NCBI taxonomy): Bacteria > Pseudomonadati > Bacteroidota > Sphingobacteriia > Sphingobacteriales > Sphingobacteriaceae > Pedobacter > Pedobacter sp. 22163. The sequence continues at coordinate 919,405 of NZ_JBQEPM010000001.1, forward strand.
TAATTTACAAAAACAAGACCTGCACTAACATCACCATCGGCACTCCAGGCATTGTAAGGAGGCAATTGTCCTTGCTGTGCAGTTGCTAAATCTTCCTTGACAGCCTTTTCTTCAAGCAAGGCACTGTATTTGTTGCTTCTTAAAAGTTCTACTGAACGGGTTTTAGGCGTTGGAAATAAAACGTAATAAGTCTCTATTTTTGCATCCCAGCCATAACTTATAAATTTTTTCAGTACAGATTCTGCTACTGTTTTACTGCCTTTAGCCCCCAAATGGTGGGGGTTAGCAGAAAGTTCTTTTATGGTAGCCCCTATATTTTCTTTATTAAGCCCAGCATCGAATTGCTGCTCAATATTATGCTGTATCGGAATATTTTGGGTTTAAATCCACTCGGCCCATTCTGCGCCAATAAAGGAAGCCAGAGCAATTGAATAGCCGTAAAAAGTGTAAAAGTTTTCTTCATTTTCTGATTTTTTTAGGAGTTCTTTTACCAGAAAAACTTTGAGCGGCCTCAAAATCAATTAGCATGCGGATGCATAACCAACTTATCTTCTCCACCCTTGGGCAGAAAGGAATTAGCACCTTTTACAAGTGTATAGGTTGCTCAGACGTCATAGGGCCCTTCCCTCAGTCTTTCTGGATAAGTATTATATAATGATGCAAACCTAAAAATAATAATCTAGTATTCCTATAGGATTTATATTATTTATTTCGTTGATACGGCTGACAGTCATTTTAAAACTGAATGTCTTTTGTGTTTTTTGATGTTGCTAAAGGGATATAAGCAAACCAGACCGTGGATTTTGCCACTTCTTACCGGAATCTCCCGGATGACTAAAAATCTTAATCATAAAACAATTCATAAACATAGATACATTTCTATATATCAATATTAAAATTTACCTTTGCCAGGGCTTTACCCCTTATTAATTTGGAGCAAAGCAAGAAAAATGGATAACAAAAAGATAGAAAAGATATCCCGGGCACTAAGTGACACCAACAGGATAGCTATTTTACAGGAATTTAAAAAAAAGAAAGATTGCCTCTATTGTGCAGAAGTAAATGATCTTTTAGACCTGACACAACCTTCCGTATCCCACCATTTAAAGCAACTGGTTGATGCAGACCTGTTAGTTCCTCAAAAAGAAGGACGTAATTTCAAATACCTGCTGAACGAGACAGTGCTCAATGAGTACATCGCCTGCCTAAATTCGTTAAAGGATTAAGGAACACTTACACATGAAATTAGAAACAAATTACCAATAAACATCGAAATATTTAAATATATGAATAAGTCTATATATATACTGGCATTAGGTGCCTTTGGCATTATCACTACCGAATTTGGCGTTATCGGCATCTTGCCAACAATCAGCAGGGAGTTTGGCGTTTCTGTGGATACAGCCGGGTGGTTATTAAGTGCCTTTGCTATAACAGTTGCCATATCATCTCCATTTATAACCGCCCTAACTTCTAAAATCAATCGCAAGTTCTTATTATGCCTAGTTTTGGGTATTTTTATACTTTCAAACCTGCTTTCAGCTTTTTCCCCTAACTTTACCATTTTAATGATCGCAAGGATTTTGCCTGCCTTCTTCCACCCGCTGTTCTGGAATATTTCGCTGGCAATAGCGTTCAAACAAGGCGGGGCCAAAGCAGTATCGGTCGTCATGACTGGCCTTAGCATCGCTACGGTTTTGGGTGTGCCCTTAACAACCTATGCTGCTGATTACTTTCATAACTGGCAGGCATCTTTTTTCTTAACCAGTATTATCAGTTTAATTGCATTTTTAGGCCTGCTATTTGTTGTGCCATCTATGCCGGGCAACAGCGAAAAATCTGCTGAAAGCCAGTTACATGTTTTAAATGATTCCAGGCTTTGGCTAAACCTGGTTTCCACAATACTTACACTTGCGGCCATGTTCTCGAGTTATAGCTACCTTGCCGCGTACCTTGAAAATATTTCGAATATGAACGGCGCTCAAATTAGCATTATGCTGCTCCTATTTGGTGGAATGGGGATTCTTGGTAACTGGCTAATGGGTATTGCACTAGGTAAAAATGTAATATTAACCAGCCGGTTCTTTTTTATTCTTTTAATAGCTGTTCAAATATTGGCTTATTATTTTGGAACAATTTTTATCCCTATGGTAATTATTATTTCCTTTTGGGGCATGATCCACACCGGTGGATTTTTAGTACCCAACATTCGAACCACCCAATCTGTTCCCCATAATGCATTGGAATTTGTAAACAGTCTGTTAACATCTTGCTATAATATCGGCATTTCACTGGGCGCATTCTTAGGCGGTATTGTAATCGCAAAGTTTGGTGTCCACGAAATCATCTGGATGGCAGTACCACTTCTGTTACTGGCTTACTTATTGAGTTTTGTAAAATCAAGAAAGAAAGCATTGGTTAATTTATAATTTATCAAGCTCAAAATACTAATCCAGAATACACGCTCAGCAGATCTGGATTTTGGATTTTGATATTGACAGAATGGGTTCCTGCAACTTATCAGAGATACCAACCTTGATATAGATTTACTGCGCTCTTTGGGCAGGCTCTTTAGGTAATCTATGCAACGCCAGTTGCGGCCAATTATACTGCCTATTTTGCCCGAAAATGTGCCATTTGCGCTTTTTGAATATGTTGCCATAATTTTTGTTTTTATTGAAAAAATGTTTGTTCAAAAAGGATTTCTGTTTATACCGGTATATTTTAAATCTATGCTCAAACCTAGCGGTTTAGCTGCATTGGCGCCTCATTTGAGCTTAAATGAGCCAAATTGAGCTAATTAGCACCGTTATTGAGCTAAAATGGACCATTACAGTTTAAGGGACGGCATTGCATGGGCCTGAGCGCTTGTGGCGGCCCAATATCATTAAGTTAAACCATTAGGCACGAAAAATAATTTAACCACAGATAGAAAGGATGTACACAGATATAAAAATCTGTGTTTATCTGTGCGCATCTGTGGTTAAAAACGCTTACTTAATTACATTGGGTGGCGGCCTGGTTAAGGGCAGCATAACCGTTGGCGGTGGCGCCATTCTGCGAAAGCAGGCACTGGCCTTACCTTTTAGGTAGAAAAAAGGTAACGCCGGGGTAATCCTGGGGTAACCTTGGGGTTAACCTGGTAGCAACAAAGGGTAAATAATAGGTAAAGCAGGGGTAATTAAATACGGCCCTTTTGCTGGCGCTAAAGGTAGGCAGCGAGTAAATCTTTCACGTAAAAACGGTCGCCGCCAGGTTTTTTATAGGCTTTAATGTGCCTCTTTTACCTTACGTTTGTAGGTGATTTTGCTAATGTAATCTTTAATCTGTTAGCGGGTAAGTTGCGCATTAGGGTTGCCAAAGAAATGGATAAAAGTAAGATTAGTTGTTCGTCGGTTTGATAAGAAAACGAGTGGCTATTTTCCCTCAAATCCCCAACCTTACCATTGATTGTCCTTAAATACATTAAAATCAAGGAGCGCCGAAATGAATTTAAACGACCAGAAGTAGATGGGTACTATTTTTCTCGGAATAGTTTCGGGTATTCAATTACCAATCCATAGGAATCGGTTTTTAGCTCGGCCTTAAATGTCGATTTTTCGTCTTCGTACAGGTATACCGAATCTGATATTTTGGTATAATACTGCCTTACGGGTATTATCATATCAGCAATAATATCTATGTATATCACCTCAATCCTATTGCTCAATTGCCCATTAAAAACCAACCTTCTTATTGGCAATGTATTGGTAAAAGGTGTTAATGAAATATCAATATCTACACAACCATCAAATCGATGATCGATTGTGTTGTTCACCAGCCAATAAGCACCTTTTTTCTCTAGAAGAAGTGTTTTTTCATTTCTGCCCGATATGACATTTATTTCAACGAAATAGGTTGCCCACAATGTATCCGTGAGAATTTTATAGGAGATTTTAATCGCCTGGTTGTTAACCTGGCCTGTAATAATCGATGTGATTGCGACACCATTATCTGTTTCTGTTAAGGTACAATTTTCGAGCGACTTGTATTCCAAGCCTTCCCATCTTATTTTTCTCTCCATTATGATCTGAAATTAAACAATCTTAATGTCGACTTGGTTTTAAGCACCCTAAATCCATGTGCCCGGCCATGAGCGTCATTCCAAAGGATATCCTTCCTAAAGGCTTATCCCGACCTAAAGAAAAATCTCCAATAACACAACTACAATCGCTGCTGTCAATGTATTCAAAAAATTGACCACATCATTCCCGATCATCCCCTTCCGCTCCAGCACAGCTCCAAGTATGGAATCGGCAAGGTTACCCAGCGTACCTGCAAGAACAATAAAGAAAAAGCTGATGTTCCATCCCCATCCGAACGCATAAATGGCAGCAATAATACAGCTACCGGCAATACCGATCAGCGTTCCTTCCAGGCTGATCACTCCGTCCATTCCGCAGCGGTCGGGCTTAAAGGAAATAACATTAAAAAACCGTCTTCCATAAACCATCCCCAGCTCTGAAGACAGGGTATCAGCTGTAGCCGAGGCAAAGGCTGCCGCCATTGCCGGAAGCATCAAATAAGTCAGCCAGGGATAAAATAAGATCACTATGCCTGCAATAGCTGCAGCCCCGGCATTGGCCAGTACCTGCATTGCATTACGGCCTTTTTTTTCTTCCTCCCTGGTGGCAAAAGCCTGCTTTTTGTGCCGGCCCACCGAGGTGGCAGCAGAACCGAGGATAAAAAACATGGTCATCATCGCTAGCCCCGAATAACCTGCAGCACTAAAAATAAGGCATGCGAGTATGCCGCCCGTAAAAGCGGCCAAAACCGTCAGTTTTTTTGCCAGGATGCTGTAGGCTATGCCTAAAATAATGATGATAGGCAAAAAGATGCCACTATTGAACATATCACAAATATATTTGAAATATTTTTACGAAAAAGCACATGTTTAAGAGTCAGAGGAACCCGTATTATTTATTTTATTTAAGGAAACCGTGTTCCAGACCTAAAACTAAAAATTTCATGAGGAAAGTAAAAAGAATTATTGGAAATCCAGATGCCCGAAGTCACTGCTTACCCCTATCGCATTGGCTCTCCATAAGATAAAGCCCAGCTTGCCGCAGCATTCTGCCACGAAATATTCTATATCCGCAGGCACGTCATTTACGATACGGTAGCGGATTTTATATTTGGGGTTATAACTGATATAAACTACCACGTCATCACCGGAAAATCCCCTGTGAGACAACGGCCTGAAATGGACTTCCTGCAACTCCCTGGCAGTCCGGACCAAACGGTCATTCATTACTTTGGCCAATGCTTTTTCGGGCTTAAAATCTGTCTCTAAAATAGCCAGTACGGTTACGGTCATAAAGCAAAAATAGGCAGATCAGGCACATTGTCAAGCGCTTCAGGTTAAGCACTTGAAAATCAGGCAAAATATTTTCACAGGTCATACCTGAGGTTTAGGGAAAATCCTGTTTAAATTCTGACCGCATTCTACGCTTTAAATTTTGAATATTGTCTTCTTTCCATTTTTATATTTAATTTTTGGTAAAATTCAACAGGATTAAATCTTTCGCTAACTAAATTCTGGCCAAAACCTTTGGAAACGGCAATCTTCAGTGCAATGTTGATAAATCAAATTATAATATTATTTTTCCAATTGGAAATCAATGCGAAAAACATATTAATTTTAACCACATCATGAAACTATAACTATGAAATACATTTTTATCTTACTTATTATCGTTTCTTTTAAGGTATCTGCTCAAAAACTGGAAATCCTTTTAATCGGTGTTTCTCATAACTACAGCAATTACCAAAGGCAGGATTTTTCAGACATTTATCGCAAAATTCAACAATTTAAACCCACAGCATTTTTCGGGGAATTTCTTAGTAAGGAAGATGAGCAGCATATTATGGACTATTGGTGTAAGAAAGACAACCTGAAAAGATTACAGATGCTCAGAAAAAACAGAGCTATCGCAGCAGATCAGCTACCTAAAAAAATTGACAGTTTAAAAAAACGCTGCCTACAAGACCCTGAAAACTATAGGTTAAAAACAGACCTGGCCCATGCTTACTACCTTAACCAGGATGTTTCCAATGGGCACTATCAATATTGGCAGGTTTTCGACCGGCTTAAACAAGCTCCGGACAATAAACTGCAAGCTTATGTAAATCAATTGCTGAGTCCGGAATTGGATACCACGGGGCGAAGCATGAGAAGATTGAAAACCTCTGAATACGCATTAATCGCATTCCCGATGATGCGAAAAATCGGCATCATGGAATTACTGCCCATGGATTGCCAGGACTATGATCTGAATTGGAATGCATCCTGGTCTGCGAGCGATGAAAAATTCAATGTATTCAGAAAGGATACTTCCGCCACCTTTCAGCGGGAGCTGAAAGAAAAACTGGCTAAAATAAATACAGGTTTCGCGCAATATGACAAAATCGAGAAATCTTCTACCCGGGTAACCGAATGGCTGAACACAGCTGAAGCGTCTGCAATTTCCGCATCCGGGGATTTCTATCTGCCGGAGCTGTATGATATGAAGAACTTTCCTAAAGAAGAAATGCTTTCCAAGATACATTGGTGGCTGATGAGAAATGAGGGTATGTGCAACAATGTACTGAACCGTTCAAAAAAGAAAGGGGTTAATAGGGTTGTTGTAATTGCCGGGGCAAACCATCGTAAATATATGCAGGACATTTTCGAAAAGATGCCCGGAGTAATTGTCAGAAACCTTAACGAGGTTAAATAAAAGAACCATCTCAAGAATTAGAGTGCTTGAATGAATCTGATTAAAATTGCGTTTTTGAAACTCATTTTAATACATTTAATATCAGTGCAGGCGAATCGGGTTAGATATTCTGGGAATTTAATCAAAAACATACTTAAAATTAAAGTATTGCCCATCCAAGCAAGGGGATTTCGCTAAAAGTACATTGGCTAGCTTCGAATGTATCATGATAGCTAAATGATATTCTCTTGCCAATTTCCTATAGTGCTTAGCGGCAAACCATATTTACGGCCAGCAGCTCGCTTAGTGAGCATACCGGACTTAACTTTGCATACAATTTCCTCTTGAACATCTTCAACTAATCGGCCACAAGGTTTCCTTGCTGCAATTTTGTTCCTGTTTTTGCTTTTTGTTGCCATTTTTCGGTTTTTAATGACAAGCTAAAGCAGAAGGAGATTCTTTCGCTTATCCACATTATGTTAAAATGTTACTACGACCTGCAAAAAAACACTAATGCTTGTATTCTGAAATGCGCTAGCTTCGTATTGTTCAAAATAAGATGTAACCGAACAACTGCATTCATCAGCGAATATACTATTGGCAAAGTCTGCTTTATCAAAATAAACACAAACCCTTAAATAAACAAGCAAATAGGCATGAAGAACAAAAGAAACCATCTACTGATATTTTGCACCTTACTGATCTCATTGTCACTCCATACATCTGCGCAACAGAAAGACTATCCAATTCAGCCTGTGGCATTTACAAAAGTGCATGTACACGATAACTTTTGGCAGCCCAAAATGGAAATTAATGCAGCAGTAACTATTCCCTATGTAATTGCCCAATGTAAAGCAAACGGAAGAATGGACAATTTCCTACGCGCAGGAAAAAAATTGAGTGGGGATAAGATGAGCGAATTTCCGTTTGATGATACCGATGTATACAAAGCAATAGAAGGGGCATCTTATTCCATTCAGAATAAAGCAAATCCAAAACTTGAAACCTATATAGATACGCTTATTACGATAATTGGCGGTGCACAGGAACCAGATGGTTATTTATTTACCTTCAGAACGGTAAATGCAAAAAAGCCGCACGAATGGATCGGCGCTAAACGCTGGGAGAAGGAAGAAATATTAAGCCACGAACTTTACAATGCTGGCCATCTTTATGAAGCGGCAGTGGCCCATTACCAGGCTACCGGCAAAAAAACATTGTTAAATATTGCGATCAAAAATGCAGACCTTTTGGTAAAAACTTTTGGTCCGGGGAAAATAGAAGAATATCCTGGCCACCAGATTGTGGAGATTGGCCTATCCAAAATGTACCGGGTTACTGGTAACCAAAAATATCTCGACCTCGCAAAGTTTTTCCTGGATGTAAGGGGACCGAAGGGCGATGCATACAATCAGGCCCATAAAAAAGTTATCGATCAGCACGATGCCGTAGGTCATGCCGTGAGAGCAGCTTATATGTACACTGGAATGGCAGATATTGCTGCACTTACCGGCGATACGAAGTACCTTTCGGCCATCGACGACATTTGGGGGGATGTGGTAAACAAAAAACTCTACATCACAGGAGGCATAGGTGCAACAGGTGCCGGTGAGGCTTTTGGTGAAGCTTACCAACTACCAAATATGTCTGCCTATGCAGAAACCTGTGCTGCCATTGGAAACGTTTATTGGAATGAAAGAATGTTCCTGCTGCATGGCGATTCAAAGTATGTTGATGTACTGGAAAGAACTTTATATAATGGCTTATTATCAGGCGTTTCGTTAAGTGGCGACCGTTTCTTTTATCCAAACCCTCTGGCATCCATGTTTCAACATCAGCGCAGCGCATGGATCAGCTGCGCCTGTTGCATCAGTAACATGGCGCGTTTTTTACCTTCTCTGCCCGGTTATGTATACGCCCAGGATAAAAACGACCTGTACATCAACCTGTTTATGGGCAACACAAGTAAAATTGCGCTTACCGCTACAAATGTAGAAATCACACAGACTACAGACTATCCCTGGAAAGGAGATGTAGGCATTGGCATCAACCCGGAAAAAACAGCGAACTTTACGTTGAGGATCCGGATTCCAGGTTGGGCAGCTCAGGAGGCATCGCCAGGAAATCTTTATTCGTTCCTTGATAAAAAAACAGCTCCGGTAACGATTTCGATCAATGGGGTGGCCACTTCGTTTACTACCGAAAAAGGCTACGCTGTTTTAACCAGAAAATGGAAAAAAGGCGATAAAATTTCCTTAAGTCTACCGATGGAAACCGACAAGGTGATCGCTAACAAAAATGTGAAAGATGATGCATCACGTTTTGTACTTGAACGCGGACCTGTTGTTTACTGCCTTGAAGGGCCTGACAACAAAGACAGCCTGGTGCAGAATATTATGATTGATAAAAATGCCATTGCCTCTTCTCATTACGAGCAAAACCTACTTAATGGCGTTGGCGTAATCAATATTAAGGGCCAAAGCACAAAACGGCAAATAAACAGTGATAGCCTTTTGGTTACCGCCCAGGATGTTAAGGCCATCCCATACTACGCCTGGGCAAACCGGGGGCCAAGTGAAATGACGGTCTGGATCCCTTATGAACAATCGGCCGCCAGACCAAAACCAGCTCCAACCATTGCCAGTACGAGTAAGGTATCTGCTTCGCTTAAAAACAAGAGAATGTTTTCTGCTATAAAAGATCAGTACGAACCAGCAGATTCTAAAGACACCAACTTTCCTTATTTGCATTGGTGGCCAGCCAAAAATACCAATGAGTTTATACAATACGATTTTGCGTCTGAACAAACCGTAAGTGAATCTAAGGTTTATTGGTATGATGATAGTCCTTGGGGTGGTTGCAGAATTCCGGTTTCTTATAAACTATTATATAAAAAAGGAGAGCAATGGCTGCCCGTTGAAACAACCGCTCCTTACGAGATTAGTAAAGATAAATTTAATACCGTAAAATTTAAGTCCGTAAACACAACTGCCCTAAGAATGGAAATTCAGTTACCTGCAGAGCATGCAACTGGCGTACACGAGTGGGCAGTAAAATAACTTGTAATAAAAGTTCCAAATTAGAACTCCCTATTTCAATATTTGAGATAGGGAGTTTTTTTATGGAATCCAGCCTCAAAATCATTTATTAACAACAAAGGTTTTCTAAAAGACCAAAGATAACCCAAGCCATTTGACCCTTAAAGCTTTAACCTTAAGATCAGTTAGCCATACAGGTTAAAAAACGATTTAAATCAGGTAATATACTCATTATAATCAAGCACCTACTATAGTAAATTTATAAACGTTATAGCAACGCTTAAGACAACCAAAAAACTAATAAACTAATCAATAAGCTAATGAAATTAAACTTTACTTTGAGGTGGGGTAAGTTATTAGGCATCCTTATATTTCTGGTGATGCCTTTTCTTACCTTTGCACAAACCAAAATTACCGGTACGGTAACTGATGGAAAAAACGAGCCCATACCCGGGGCATCTATTAAACAAAAGGGTACTACCAATGGTACTTCGACAGATAACAAGGGCAATTTTTCGCTCTCTTTAAAAGAAGGATCGACAAGCTTAACGATCAGTATTGTTGGCTTTAAAACCAAAGAAGTTTCTGTAGCGGGGAAAACAAGTATTGATATTAAATTGGCTGAAGATGATAACTCATTGGACGAGGTTGTGGCCATAGGTTATCAAAACATTCAAAGAAAAAACACTGCCGGAGCGATCTCGTCTGTTAAAGGAAAAGATTTTGAAAACACGCCCTACTCCACTTTTGATGCCATGCTGCAAGGTAGAGTGGCAGGCTTAACGGTCCTGAGTACTTCTGGTGAACCTGGCGGAAATAACATTGTTAACATTCGTGGAGCGAGCAATGTAAACTTAGGTCAGAGCAGCTCTCCATTATATGTTATTGATGGCGTAATTTATGATGTAAACGACATCGGCTCTGCTTATGGAAGCAGTCCATTACAAGCCATCAATCCAAATGATATTGAATCTGTAGATGTATTAAAAGATGCATCGGCTTCGGCGGTTTATGGTGCCCGTGCCGCAAATGGTGTTATCATTGTTAAAACCAAGCGTGCGCAGGTAGGTGCACCGCCTCAAATTAGAGTAGCCAGTTATTTCGGTATTGCCAATAAACCGGCATTAAAACCTATCCAAACCGGTACGGCAGAGAGAAGATTGAAAATGGATCTACTTTATGGTGGCAATGGCCTTTACAATAGCCTGAGGGATTTGAATATGATGTTAACAGACAGTTTAAATACTGCTTTTAACAACAATACCGATTGGCAGGGTTTATTTCTTCAAACAGGTAACATTAGCAATATTGATGCAAGTATCGCAGGTGCTACCGAAAAATATTCTTACAGATTTTCCTTCAACCGCTATTTTGAAGAAGGTGTAATGAAAGGTTATGACATTAACCGTGTAACGCCAAGCTTATTTTTCCAGGTATCGCCTACGAGTAAATTGTTGGTTCAAACGAACCTGTTTGTAGGCTTAACCAAGGCTAAACATGGCCAGGGCGACCAAAACAAATATCCTTTTACCACCTGGGGCTTCCCTTCTTCTTTTTGGAAAATAGGAACGGCTGAAGAGGAATTATATACCGGCAGGTATGAAGAACTCCGTGATGATGATAAAACCACCAGTTTGAACGGAAATACCATGGCCCAATACACAATTATTCCGGGCTTAAATATTAAGAGCACCATCTCATACAACATTTTCAACAACACCAGAAGTTATTTCAAACCGAGTTTATTAAGCGGAAGCGGTCAAAATGAAGCCTATGGCTGGATTAACCAAACCAATCGTTGGGAACTCGAAAACACCCTGAACTATGCCAAATCATTAAAAAGTGGCCATAACTTTAATGTCATTTTACTTCAGGGAATGGAAAAAAATATTGCCAATAATACTTACAGCAGCAGTATTGGCAATGCCGATGCCGTTAAAACAGTTGCCGGCATTGCTTCTGGGCCCAATCTTTTCGCCAGCAACACCATACAGCAACGTTCGCGCTTATCCTGGATGGGAAGTTTTGTATATGACTATAAAGGAAAATACCTGCTTCAGGCAGTATACCGTGCTGATGCATCATCAAGATACAGTGCAGAAAGCCGTTGGGGTTCCTTCCCATCAGTTTCTGCAGGCTGGAATGCATCTGAAGAAAATTTCTTCAGCCCGGTAAAAAATATCGTTTCCTATTTAAAGTTAAGAGCCAGTTACGGTATTACAGGGAATGATCCTGGTGCTTATTATGCACAATATCAATCATTAATTGCCAATGCCAATTATCCAACTTCTGTGCTGGGAAATGGCCAGGGCGGCGCTCAAACTACTTACAATGGAACACAGGTATTGTATCCAGATTATTATGGTGCTGCATCGGCAACTTCCATCAGCTGGGAAAGAAGTCCTCAGTTTAATGCCGGCGTAGATTTAGGATTTTTAAAAGACAGAATAACCTTAACAGCCGATTATTATATCCGCGACTCCAAAAGTAAAGTATTCGATATTCCGGTTCCATTAACAACCGGCTATTCACTAACCTCTAATAACTATGTTGATTTACGCAATACCGGTATTGAATTTACCTTAACCACACGGAATTTTGCCCCTACTTCAAAATTTCAATGGATAACCAATTTTAACATTGCCTACAACGACAACTACATTACCAAGCTTCCAAATGGTGGCAGAAATTTCACCTTTGGGCCACCCTGGTTACAACAAACCTTAAGCGTTGGCGATCCATTATTTACCTACAAAGTATGGGAAGTGAATGGAATTTATTCAAGAGATTCAGACGTTCCTGTTGATCCGAAAACCGGAAGAAGAATTACCCAGTTTGGCGGAAGCCAGTTCAGTGCCGGTGATCCTGCAAGGGTAGATCAGAATGGAGATTATAATATCGACTATAACGACTACATTTCTTACGGAAACCCGAATCCGGACATTACCGGAGGTATGAACAACTCCTTCTCTTACAAAGGATTCTCGCTTGATGTTTTGGTTACTTTTATTTCTGGCCGCAGTCTTCGTAACGGCTATCTTTCAGATAAACTTCAGGATGCCGGAACAAATAACCCTTATTTTTTGTGGGGGCCACGCTCCGGACCTGCCTCAAATTTCAATGTAGCTGATTTTTGGTCTAAACCAGGTGATATTGCAAAGTACCCGGGATTGATAACCAATAACGTAGATAAGTGGCACATTGGTCAAAGTATGTACATAGAAGATGCCAGCTTTTTGCGTATCAAAAATATCAGATTGGGCTACACCTTACCAGAAAAATTCACCAAAAAAATTGGGCTGAGGTTGATCCGGTTCTATGGCGTAATGGATAACGTTAAAGTATGGTCGAACTCTACCGTACCTGATCCGGAAGCTGTAGGTGCAGATGGATACTCTGGAGGAAATGACTATCCAATCCCTAAAAAATACACTTTCGGCATTGATTTAACCTTTTAATCCTACTAAAATGAAAAGACTTACTATATATATATGCTGTGTAATCGGGATGGGCATGGCAAGCTCATGTAAAAAATTTTTAGATGAGAAACCCATTAGCGTATCTACCGACCTAACTTTCTGGAAAAATGAAAATGACGCTGACAAAGCTGTAGCAGCAGGTTACGCGTTGGTTAGGAAAACGCTTAATAAAGCAGATGGATTAGCTTTCTACGCTTATGGCGATTTACCTACAGATGAATTTGCATCAGCAAACGCCTACAGATTTGACAATATTTCCCGAATGGAGTGGGCAATTTCTGTTGCATCGGCCGAAACCTGGGACAGGATGATGCAGATGAGAAGATATGATACTTTTTACAGTGCCATAGACCAGACTAACCGCTGCATTAAATTCATTCCCACCATCGCCGATGACAAATTCTCATCGCCAAATGCCAAAAATAATTTACTGGGAGAAGCTTACTTTTTAAGGGCGTTTAACTATTTCTACATGACCAGAATTTGGGGCGATATTCCACTGATTACCCAAACAGGCGCAATAACAGAGGCAGTAGACCTGCCGCGTAGCAAGGCTGCTGATGTGATAACACAATGCTTAAGCGATTTAAATAATGCAATCAACCTTTTAAGCTGGGATTATTCCAACGCCGGAAACAGGGCCGTAAGGGCCAATAAAGGAGCAGCTTATGCGCTTCTAGCGCATTTGTATGCCTGGCAGGGCGATTACCAGAACTGTAATGCCACCACCGATAAAATAATTGACCAAAATTTTTATCAATATGTAAACAGGGATAATTACCTCAGCATATACAAAGGAAAATCTACAGAAGGCATTTTTGAAATTGCACAGAGTGATGAAAATGAGGGTAGTGCCGGGGGAATTGCCAATTACACCCTTAAAAGCCCTTACTTAACAACGCGTACAGATAATTCAATTTTTCCACTCAATATTAATACCCTGAATACGCTTTATAGCAATGCTGATGATAAACGATTTAAGACTGCTTTTGCACTAACCAATTCTACAGACCCACTCTGTATTAAGTATGCCAACATCACCTATATTAACGGACAAAACGTAATTACTGCTGTGGCCCATAACAACATCATCATTTTTAGGCTGGCCGACATTAAACTCCTGAAAGCAGAAGCACTTGCGGCTTTAGGCCAGTTCGATCAATCGCGCACGGTACTTAATGAAGTACGCACTATTGCTGGTTTAGGTGACTGGGTTGGAACTGATGCCAACTTATTCGAAGGTATTATAGACGAACGTGGAAGAGAGCTTTTCCTGGAAGGGCATCGCTTCTACGATTTGGTAAGGCTGGGTAAAAAAACAGGGGTTATGAAATTCGGCGCGGAAAAAATGACCAAAGCTGATTTTGATGCGGGTAAATATTACTGGCCGCTTGATCCTGCATTAATGAACATTAACAAAAAGTTGACTCAAACTCCTTTCTGGAGCTCTAAGTTATAAAAACATGAAAAAGAAACTGTTGTATTTTATGATATGCAGCCTGGGGCTGGCATATTTTACAAGTTGCAAAAAGAGTAGTTATTTAACAGATGGGGGTTTAAGTGAGGCAAAAAGCCCCTTAACCACTTATGAATATTTAAAACAACACAAATATCATTTGTTCGATACGCTCATAATGGTTATCGATCATTATAACATGAAAGATGAAGTAAACGGTGCTGCAACTTTCTTTGCACCAACCAACTATTCGATCAATAACTACATCAGGCTTAAAAGAGATTCGGTTAGACTCATCAATGAGAATAATACTTATACCTTAACCAACATGTATAATGATCTGAAAGCCGATTCACTACGCATTTACTTATCTAAATCTCGCATAGAGCTTACCACCGCACCGCTACAACCTACCCTTGTAGCCAATGCTGCCAGTACCCAAACTGCATTTCAAAGAATCTTGCAGCCAAAACCTGGCGAATCATGGTCGTCCAGCCCAATTTATTACCTCTACTACATTAAGGTTAGAGGAGGTTTAGACCCACCAAACAGCACTGCCCAGCCTAATGATCCTAATATTGATTTAAAGGCACAGTGCCAAACTACAGGCATAGAACCCTCATCAGGCGGAATGCTTCATGTTTTAAGTAATACCCATACATTCATCAGGTTCTAAGGAATCGCAACAGAAACAATCATGAAAAAAATATTTATCATTTCATCACTATCTGTTCTTGCTTTAGTGGGCATTTTATTGGGTTGCAAAAAGGTAAGTAAAGGCTTTATCAGCGATTACATGTACTATACACCAAATCCGCTTATTGCTACCCAGGGAAACGTAGTTAACTCTAAAGCAATAGAATTAGATGGCACCACGGGTCCGGTGAAAGTAAAATTACTTGCTGTTAGAAATATGGATACCGGACAACCAGCACCAGATATGCTTAAAGAATTTACCATCAAGCAGTTTCTTGGCCAAATTACCAGTGCAGATTCGACAGTGGCGCTTGTGAACAAGAAAATTGTACTTAAACCTGCCCTTCCCTTAGAAATTAGTGAAATAGGCGGAAGAATATCCTTATCGCAAGCCACAGCAAATGTGGCTACCGGAAATTATGTTATTGATGTTCAGGTAACGAACATTAAAGGTACACGCGATATCTTAAATGCCTGCAAGATACAATTATTACCTAAAGCACATTATAGCCTTGATGCCGGCCCCTTCTTTACAACTTCCGATCCGGATACTGAAACGGGTTTTAGTGCTCAATCCCCTTTACCGGTAACGATCACCTACGACAGCAAAGGCCCCAATAAAATCAGATTTGTCTTTCTAGATAAGAATGGTACTGCCTTTGATCCTTCTGCCGGACAAATCGTAACCAGAGGAGACAGAGGTAATTTTTCGCAAATGAACCCATATTTCTCTGTGGTAAGAACAACAACTGCACTCGAATGGGAGTTTATAGATCTGCCAAACGGTTTTCCTATTAAGGATGGAAATAACGGAACAGGAAATTATTACCGGATCCCGGCAAGGTTTACGGTAGAAAACAGAAATGCAAATCCGGTATTTTTTGGTTTTAAGGCATTATCAGCAGGCAGTTATACCGTAACCGTCCAAATACCTGCTATTACTAAAAAACCTTAGTTAGCTTAGTTAAAGATAAAACCCAGATCGGCAAAACGATTCTGGGTTTTTCTTTTTTTAAACCGTCAATATCCTATTCAATATGCGTTATACCCTATCAGAGACTGAAATATTAACTAAACAAAAAGCATTTCCCTTCGTAAAACAGGGCTCAGTACTCATCTTATTGCTATTTTTAAGTGTAACTTTCTGCAACAGTTTATGGAGCCAGGAAATGGGTCTAAATTCATCAGGTACAAAGTTCGGTATCAAAAAAAGATACCTTCCACCTAAAATCTGGATGGTTCCTGAAGGAAATGATTTCAACAATGATGAACACGAATTCAGCTACAAAAGAATGGTTGAATCAAACAACATCGCCATTTTCTGGTCGAAAGAGTTCGGGCCGGATCTCTCTAAAAATGCTGATCCTGCTGCCCGTTTGGATATGGATCAGGTTTTAAAAGAATGTGACCGGTTTTACAATTTTTATGTGGATACGCTGGCTTTTGTAAATAAAGGGAACTCTGTAACCGATCGATACAAACTTTTGATTTTCGTATTCAAGGGAAAGGAAGGCACAGCATTTGGTGGTGGCGAAGAAAACAAAATAGGAATTGCCTGGACTCCCCTGGCCCGCATCAGCAAAGCTCCTTTTGGTGCATTGGCGCATGAAATTGGCCACTCGTTTCAATACCTGGTTAATGCCGATGGAGCCTGGGCTTTTACTTCGGCAGCTAATGGAAGCCGTGGGCAGTCTATTTTCGAAATGACCTCCCAATTTATGCTCTGGCATGTTTATCCGGAATGGATGACTTTTGAAAATTATCATTTGGAGGCCTACCTAAAAAAAACGCATTATGCCTTTCTACACGAAACCAATCAATATCACTCGCCATATGTATTGGAGTATTGGGCCAACAAACATGGAATTAAATTTATTGGCAAGCTGTGGCAACAAGCTTTAAAAGGCGAAGATGCGGTTATGGCCTACAAACGGATCACGGGAACCAGCCAGAAAAAGTTTAACGATGAAATGCATCAGGCTGCAGCTAAATTTATTACCTGGGATTTAGACCAGGCTAAAAAAGCCACAAAAACATATGCTAACCAACATGTAACCGTTTTAGATTCATTACCAGATGCCTGGTACCGGATATTGCCGGGCAACTGTCCACAAAACTACGGATATAACGGCATAAGATTAAATACACCCCAAGAAGGAACAGCAATTAAACTAAAATTTAAAGGTTTGGCAGGAGCAAATGGGTTTAGAAAAGTAAACCTGGCTTACGCCGGTTGGCGGTACAGTTTCCTTGCGGTAAAATATAATGGTGAACGTGTTTATGGAAAAATCTACAATAACAGCGAAGGCTCAGCCACGTTTACCTTACCAAAAAACACACAATATTTATGGCTTGTGGTAAGTGGGGCACCAACTACACACTGGGAACACATTACCGATGGAAAAGATGAAAACGACGAACAATGGCCTTATCAAATTAAGCTTACAGGCACCACGCTGGCAGAAATTAAAGCTGTGGTACAAAAGAAATAACGTGCACCAAACCCGAAACATTGTATATAATCAAATGTCAAAACCAACTAATTACCTTGTTAAAGCAGCTTTAGCCCTTGCCATATTTGCAGTCGGAAACAACATTAAGGCACAGAACAAGCCAATCGAGAAAGCAATAATCTCCAGCTTTGAGCAACTTACAATCAGCAGTCCGCCCGATTCGCTTCATTATCCAAAGTTCTACCAAAAATATACCGACGCCTTTGGCATTCCTGTTGTTTCATCGGCAAAGGTTACCGATATTGCCCTATTGGTTGGCCGTGACGTGATCAATTACATGTTACTGAAACGACCAGATGTGCGTATGGCAATGATCCGTATGAAATCACGTTTAAGCATCATGGCCTGGTCTGAAATGCAGACCGATCTTCCGGAATACAGCAACTGGAAAAAACCTGCCCTTTCTGATAAACGGCTAACCCCTGCTGAGCGGGAAAATTACAACAAACCCGGAGGAATTGCCAGTATGACCGATAAGGGTTACTGGAACCAACGTGCGCGCGGAATGGGTGGTATACAAACCTCCTGTGCAGAAGAAAATATCCTGGGCTATCCCGGAACCAGGTATTACGGAGAAAATATCCTGGTACATGAATGGAGCCACAATGTAATGGCGGCCCTAGGTGTAGCCGACCCTACGCTTTACGGGCAGATTCGGGTGGCTTATGAAGCGGCCAAACAAAAAGGGCTTTACAAAGGACAGTACGCCGTTAATACGGTTGAAGAATACTGGGCGGAAGGAAGCCAATGGTGGTTCTGGTCTAACTATGGGTTTTATGATGGGGATATCAGGGTGCAAAGCCCCGATGATTTAAAAGTTTATGATCCTACCTTATACGATATTCTTGCACAGGTATATCCCGGCCATCACATCCCGGCAGACGCTTATTATGGCAAGAATATCCCTTATGTAAAAGCATCAACAAAATAATAAGCATTTAACGTTGGTATAGCAAAGCATTATACCAACGTTTCGATGTTCCCTTATTTCTTCTGGATAATCTTAAAACCGCTAAAGGATGCATCACCAGAAGCATCGCCATAGGTAGCATGATAAACACCAACCTGTAAGCCAATACTCTCCAAATCATCTCTTTTTACCGGACTGCCAGGAAGATCTACCCAAGCCTTTCCATCACTGCTACCACGCATAAAAAATGTATTTCCTGCCCGCTGTATCTGCAGATGCCTGTAAAAAGCCCATCCCGAGAGATTGTTCGTTTGCCTTCTGCCACCATTCCCAAGGTTGGTAACAATATTTCCAACGCCCCAGCCTGGCATAATGCCGTTTTGTAAAAGCATTCTTCCATTTGTAGAAGCTTTAACCATTATACCTGCCTCATTTGCACCATAAGCTTTCTTCTCCCTGAGCCCCAGCATATCCGAAAGCGTTACCTCGGCAATAAAATCACCCTCCACGTTATTGTAGGCAAAAGGCCCCGTTGCTTCCGATCCATCCCAAAATGTGTTGTGCGAAACCAACTTTAGGATACCAGATTGTTGTGTAACGGTATCTGCATTTCCCAATAAGCCATCCCAGGAAGTTCCTTTTAAACCATCATTTGCTGCCGGAACCGACAGGGCTGATCCACGCTGTTTTCTGATCACAAATTGTGAAGAATCTGTTCTAACAGCAAAGGGAAGAGATGTTTGGGTAACATTTCCAAAATTATCCCTGATTTTTACGGTATAACTATAACTGCTTTGTGGAAGTACCGAAAAATCTATATAATCTGATGACCTTAACCATTTTGAATCCCCTTTATCTTTATCGTTTTCAAAAAGATATTCGAGATCACTGCCTGGCAGTTCGGGTTTATCTGCAACCATATAGACCATATTTGGCGTAACTGCTGATGGTTTTGAGGTAAATGACGCTTTTAAGTTGCCTGTGCCCAAGGTTTGTTGCCAAAAATTGAATTCTTTTAAGCAACCACTATGATCAAGGCCATAACTGTATATTGAAATTGATGATATTGCTGTTGTGGCACCTGGTCCTCCGCCAGAAGATTCAATCAAAATACGCTGATCTTTTTGATTATTACGGACCAGTGTATAACTGGTCGGTTTACCGTTGATAAATACCTGGAACTTGCCCTGAGCAAAAGAACAGATTAACTGTTGCCATTTTCCATTACCCACTATCCTTACCGCTTTATTTCCTTTACCAAAAAACAAATCTGTTTTTGAACCAACAGCAGGCAAAAGCGAAAAAACAGCACTGAATGGTTTTGAAAAATCGACCTCTTTTGCAATGCTATCTCCCATGATGATTTTACTACCATTTGCCAATACAGCAGCTATTTTTCCATTAACATCGGCAACTTCTACATTTCCCTTGCACGTTAACTCTCCCAAAGCGGCCCCATTGTTGGTCCAGTTTGCTAAATTCCCATATTCAAGATTTTTCGCATCTGCATATACCGCTGTACTATTGTCTAATCCTTTTGCATAAGCTTTGTTAATCTCTGTATCGGTTAATGGAACATCATAAATTTTCAAAGCGGCCAGCGCACCAGAAAACCCTGAAGTTCCATCATCATTTCCGCCAACAAGAAACCTGGTAAGATTATTCACGAAAAGCATCCTTCTTTCTGCTCTATCCAATTTCCCATCAACATATATGCGTTCCATTGTTCCGTCAAAAACCATGGTAATCATATGCCATTCATTTGCTTTCGGTAAATTCCTATATCCTAAATCGGCCCAGCCCAAATGAGTGGCAGCGCCTGCACCTTTACTATTCCCGTAACCAACCGCAGCATTACTTAAATTAACACCACCCCTACCTGTCCACGAAACGATTGTTTCTTCTTTACCGATCTCTGGGTTCAGCACCCACATACTCACGCTATAACTGCTGTTCCCCAGCATAGATGAAGGCGCACGAACGGATGATGATAGGCGCTCTGTGCCAGAGAAAACCAAAACTTTCTTTCCACCTATCATTGAAGTAACCGGCTTATTTATTCCGTTAGCAGAAAACACACCAGCTAATTTTCCATTATTTTGAACATGGGCTGCTATTGATCCTATACGAAGGTTATCAAAGTTTAGGTCCACCAACAGTCCCTTCGGCTCAAAACGTTGCAAAGATTCCCACTTTTTGATACTGGTGTTCATCACCGGATTATATTCGGCATTGTCGAAAACTTTAATGTTCCATATCGCCTTATTTAAGCCTGGATATTCTGTCCGTAAAATTGTTGTACGCAGATACCTGGCCTTAACGTTTCCGAAATCGATCATCGGACTTCCATGTTGCGTGTTTTTACTCCGATCAATGTACAGCCGCCATGTTTTGCCATCGAGCGAATATTCGATTTTGTATTGATAGTACCAGGTAGCATATTCAAATTGAGTGTGCACACTTTTAACATTATAAGCCCTGCCTAAATCTACCTGGAGCCACGAAGGACCGATATTGTTTTTGGCTTTCCATAAAGTTCCGTTATTATCATCGAGTGCAAATTCTGGTTTAAAATCCAGATCATAAGCTGAAGAAGCCACAGCGGCTTTACCCAGTGCCAGATTGGGATGGGGATTTGCATTTTTTGCCAAATAGCCAATTCCGGAGTGTGTAGGTACCAGCTTCAGTATGTTTCCTTTCTCATCGAAGATCATTTTATCTGCCGCTACCTGCCTGTGATAGCCACCATCGTTGTGTGGGTTATTATGCCGGTGATAAACCAGGTAGAAATCATCTCCCTGCTGCAGAACAGACTGATGCCCTGGCCCGTGCACCGTTCCATCGCCATTTGTGGCGAGGATCGGATTATCCTGGGCATACTTAAAAGGTCCCATCGGATTGCTTGCAGTGGCATATTGTACCCTGTAGGTTCCATCTTCGCAATACCCGGATGAATAGGTAAGATAATAAACACCCTTTCTTTTAAATACAAATGGAGCCTCGAAAAAGTCTTTTGCATCGGTATTCGGGATCTGAGCAAGTTTTGAAAACGATTTCATGTCGGCATTCAGTAAGCCAACACCGCAACCATGGCCCGGATAAATGCCCCAGGTACCCCAATACATATAATACTTTCCGTCGTCATCTTTAAAAGTCTGCCCATCAAGTGTAATCACCTTGGGTACCATGAAATTTGAAACTATTGGTTTTCCGGGTGCTAAAAGCGATGTCCACGGGCCAACCGGTGTTGCAGAAGACGCACCGAATATTTCAACGGGCTGGCAGTAATATAGATAATACTTTCCATCAGGGCCCTGTGTTGCATCCGGCGCCCAGTAATGATGGGTTGTTGGCCAGTTCATATCCTGCATGGTCCAGTTCACAAAATCTTTTGAAGTCCATACCTGTGATGGCCCAAATCCGCCCCCATTGCCATCGGTTGTTGCATAAATATAATACGTATCTCCAAATTTTTTCACCGTTGGATCTGCAAAATAACCTGGTATAACAGGATTGCCCTGCCCCCTGGCTAAATGCAGGGATTGCGCCATTACAGATTGGAAAGCGCAGCATAGGAGAAAAAGAATGAAGAGGTTCAGATAAATGTTTTTCATAATTAATGTTGATATCCTGGCTATAAAAACCAGACTTGATGGATCAGGATGTAAATATAAACGAAGCGTAACCTAGATTTCCGTTGTATATTGATGCATAACATTAGTATTTTAACCAAGCACCTAATATGTGTTTTTGATTTAGCGGGTTGGAAAACTAAAAAGTAAACCGAGCCTTAGTACTTGTTAAAATCTAGTAGCTATCAGATAAAAAAGAAGCATAAAAATACAGGGCTTCTTCATAGTTTTATCGATGAATTTTAAGGATTGTTTTTATTCATTATTCTTTAAATTCATTTACGCTTAGCGAAAGATCCGGGAATAAAATATCCTGATATAAACAGATCTAAAAAGGGCTTATTGATAAAATGATTTAAACATGAAAATATACAAAGTATTCTTGCGTACCATCCTGTTCGCTACTCTTTTAGGTATGGGGATCACCACTGCCCATGCACAAAATGGAGACCAGATATTAGACGGAATCGGTGAAACGGGAATGAGTGCGCGTTATATCTTTAATGGAGATGCCAAAGACTGGTCACGCAATAATTTTCATGCAAAATTTCAGGGCGACGGGGTCAAATTTATTAACGACAGCCGATTTGGAAAGGTTTTGTCGCTCTCTGGCGATAACAATTCGTTTGTTACTATTCCAGGAGAAGCGTTAACAGATATAGAATCGCTCAGCATATCAGGATGGATATACCTCCGTTCGAAGCAGCCCGGCCAGCGTTTTTTTGATTTCGGGAAGGACGGAACCAAGCATTTTTTTGCGGCGCCAGTTGGAACAAATGCTCAGGAAGGTTTCCAGACATTGATTACCGCAAAGGAAAACAATAAAAACGGAGCGGTTTCGCCAGCTTTAGAACTGAATAAATGGGTCTATATTACTATTGTGGTAGATATTCCATCAAAATCTATGGTAACCTATGTGAACAGCAAGCCTGTAGCCGAAGTTAAGAATCCCCCCCTGGATTTAGCAACGGTATTCGATCAGCAATCAGTTGCAAAAAACCTGTTGTATATCGGAAAATCGCTGGTACCGGGAGACCCCTATCTGAATGCCATGATTCATGATTTCCGTATTTATCGGGTTCCTTTAAGTGCGGGACAGATTGCCGGAATTTATCGCAATGCACAAAGAGGTACACAGGAAAGCACAGTAAATGTAGGTAAGCGTGAAGATGATCTTCCAAAGTTTGCTTCAGGCACACCACAGCTTTATAATACTTACTTAGCTCATGTATCAGATATTCAGGTGGAAACAGAAGTAGGAAGTTTACCACGATTACCCAGTTATGTAACAGGTACCTACCAAAATAAGATGAAAGGCCCGAAAGTACGTGTGCTGTGGCCTTCTCCGACTGATAATAGTGGTGTTTTGAAACCCGGAAGTTATACGATTACAGGGCGTGTTGCAGGAACGGCTTTTCAACCTAAGGCATTTGTAACCGTAAAAGCATTTAAAAAATCAGCTACACCAGCCTTAAAGCTAGAGTCGTTTGCTTTAAATAAGGTTTCTCTACAAGCGGACGTTCATGGCCATACAACCAAATTTATCGAAAACCGCGATAAATTTATCAAAACATTAGCTAAAACCGACCCTAACTCCTTCCTTTACATGTTCCGCCAGGCTTTTGGCCAGAAACAACCAGCAGGAGCAAAACCTTTGGGGGTATGGGACAGTGAAGATACCAAATTAAGGGGGCATGCCACAGGCCACTACCTTTCGGCAATTGCCCAGGCCTATGCCAGCACTGGATATGACAAGGCACTACAGGCCAATTTCTCAAAAAAAATGGAGTATATGATCAATACACTCTATGAACTATCGCAATTATCAGGGAACCCTAAAAATTCAGCTTCCACCTCGGTATCTGATCCAAGCGCTGTACCCCATGGCCCGGGCAAATCAGATTATGATTCAGATCTTAGTGCATCGGGCATCCGTACCGATTATTGGAATTGGGGAAAAGGATTCATCAGCGCATACCCTCCCGATCAGTTTATCATGTTAGAAAACGGAGCTAAGTACGGAGGACAGAAGAACCAGGTTTGGGCGCCATATTATACCTTGCATAAAATTTTGGCTGGCTTAATAGACGTATATGAGGTAAGTGGTAATAAAAAATCACTTAAAATAGCTACCGACATGAGTGACTGGGTGTATACCCGCTTAAACCAGCTGCCTCAGGAAACGCTTATCAGAATGTGGAATACTTACATCGCCGGCGAGTACGGTGGCATGAATGATGTAATGGCCCGCTTATATAAGATTACAAATGATCCGAAATACCTCAAAACAGCACAATTGTTTGATAATATAAAGGTTTTCTTTGGTGATACAGCACATTCGCATGGACTGGCCAAAAACGTAGATATTTTTCGTGGATTGCATGCCAATCAGCACATACCCCAAATTGTAGGGAGTATCGAAATGTACCGGGTATCCAATAAACCTGAATATTATAATATAGCAGATAACTTCTGGCACAAAATGGTAGACGATTACATGTACAGTATCGGAGGTGTTGCAGGTGCACGTAATCCTGCCAATGCGGAGTGTTTTATTGCCCAACCAGCTACCTTGTACGAAAACGGCTTCTCTGAAGGAGGGCAGAATGAAACCTGCGCTACCTACAATATGCTAAAACTGACCGGAGACCTGTTTCTCTTCGATCAGCGGGCAGAGCTGATGGATTATTATGAGCGTGGCCTGTACAATCATATCCTGGCATCTGTTGCCGAGAACAGTCCTGCCAATACCTATCATGTACCACTCAGGCCAGGATCTGTTAAACAATTTGGCAATGCGGATATGACGGGCTTTACCTGCTGTAACGGCACTGCAATAGAGAGCAGCACCAAACTACAAAATTCAATCTATTTTAAAAGTAAAGATAACCAGGCGCTTTATGTGAACCTGTACATTCCCTCAACACTAACATGGACAGAACGCCAGATTAAGGTAGAACAATCAACAAATTTTCCAAAAGAAGACCATACCCGTTTGACAATTAAAGGCAGCGGAAAATTTGATCTCCATGTGCGTGTACCGGGCTGGGCTACCAAAGGATTCTTTGTAAAAATCAACGGGAAAGAACAAAGGTTTAATGCTGAGCCAGGTAGTTACCTAAAGATAAGCCGTAGCTGGAAAAATGGCGATATTGTAGATTTAAAGATGCCATTCCAATTCCACCTTGATCCGGTTATGGATCAGCAGAACATTTCCAGTTTGTTTTACGGACCAATATTGCTGGCAGCGCAGGAACCAGAAGCCAGAAAAGATTGGCGTAAAGTAACCTTGGAGGCCAAAGATATTGGCAAATCAATCAAGGGTGATCCACAATCTTTACAGTTTTCTATTGATGATGTGGTTTTTAAACCATTTTACGAAACATACGGGCGTCATTCTGTTTACCTGGATGTTACATTAAAATAGGCGCTAATTACTGAAGAATAGCTTCCATAAATCAATGGAAGCTATTCTCTTTATACAATTTCTCTTTATGTAGAAAAAGCGCTAACAGATCCGATTATTTATCAATAAACAGCGGCAGTCTTGTTCAAGATGTAACATTCCTGTTAATTTATGGTTAATACATGATAAAATCATCGATCTACATGCATTGAAAGACAGTTAAATTTGATCTGACTAATAACTAAACAAAATCATGATCAAACTCAAAATTGCTTTTCTAGCCATAGCCATGCTCTGTTTTATACAGATCCATGCGCAAACGGTGCCCATAAGCGGAAAAATTACAGATGCAGCGGGGGCAGCTTTGCCCGGCATTTCCGTAAAAATAAAGGGTACATCTCTCGGAGCGTCTACAGATTCGCAAGGGAATTTCTCTATTAAAGGCGCAAACCCATCTGTGCTTGTATTTAGCGGCATCGGTTTCCAGACCATAGAGCTCGCTTATAAAGGGCAAAATAATCTTGTGGTTGTACTTAAGGACGACCAGCAGAGCCTAAACGAAATTGTAGTGACTGCACTAGGTGTAAAGCGGGAAAAACGTAACCTGACCTATAGTTCTCAAGAGGTAAAAGGTGAGCAATTGACCCAGACCAAAGAGCCTAATTTGGTAAATGCACTGGCCGGTAAGGTTTCGGGTGTTCAGATCACAAGTTCTTCGGGCACTCCAGGCAGTTCATCCAGGATTGTGATCAGGGGAGCCAATTCCCTTTACGGAAACAATGAAGCCTTAATGGTTATCGATGGTATCCCAGTAAACAATGATGAAACCGGAAACCTGAATTCTGGCCCGGGCACCAACAGGATTGCAGATCTGGATCCTAATATCATTGAAAGCATCAATGTACTCAAAGGAGGAGCTGCAACCGCACTATATGGATCTGATGGTGCGAAAGGGGTAATTATCATTACAACCAAAGCGGGTAGCCTGAATAAAAAGCCTTCGTTGAGTTTTTCATCATCATTTTCTATGGAGAAACCACTTTTGCCCGAAATTCAGGATAAATATTCATTAGGATCTAATGGTGTATATTTTGATGGTGTGAACCAAAAAACAAGTACATCCTGGGGGGCAAGAATGGATACCTTAAAAATAAACGGACAGCCAGCACAGGTATATGATCAGTCTGATTTATTCTTTAAAACCGGAAAAACATATACCAACACAGTAGCCGTAAATGGTGGTGGCGCATATAGCTCATATTTCCTCTCCTATACCAATTTTGCGCAGGATGGCACTGTACCCGGCACTTCTTTTGACCGGAATACCGTTTTTGGAAAATTCAGCACCGAGATCTTAAAGGACCTCAATATTACTTTCTCACTCAACTATGCCAATACCAAGAACAACAGGCTTCCTGAAGGATATTCCCTTGAAAGCCCTGTATGGACTATTTTTACGGCTCCGGTTTCTTATAATCTACAGCCTTCCCTCAACCCCGACGGCACGCAGAGGCTGTTCCGTTTTTCCAGGAACAACCCATATTGGGTATTGGATAACATCAGCAATACCTCGGTAGTAAACCGGTTTTTACCAACTTTTAATGCAGATTACAAAGTATTGAGCTGGCTAACCATTACTGAACGTTTTGGAGCTGATGTTTATGTTGAACAGGGCAAATATCATGAATCGTTACTCTCGGTTTCGAACCCTAATGGCCGGATCGTAAACAACAACACCAATTTCAGACAATATAACAATGACCTGATGATCGGTGCCAACAAAAGTTTTGGGGATTTTACCATTGATGCGCTATTGGGCAACAACATATTATCAACCTATAACGAAAATGCCTATGCCAACGGCCTGGGTATAACCGTTCCGGGATTTGATAATATCGGATCTACATCAAATATAAATTTTAAGGAAACAAGTTATCTGACCAGAAAAATAGGGTTCTATTTACAGTCGAATATCGATTATAAAAAGTTCTTAATCCTCTCCCTTACCGGAAGGTACGACGGTACTTCTGTACTGGCCAAAAACAACAGTTTTTATCCTTATGGTTCTGCTGCTACAAGTTTTATCTTTTCCAATTTCTTTTCGAAAGAACTTTCGGATATCATGAGCTTTGGGAAATTAAGATTATCCTACAGTACAGTGGGGAATGCCAGCATTGGGCCATATAACCTGCTTACGCCGTACGAATCACAGACGGTAAGAAACATTGCCTTTCCCTATCAAGGGCAGTCGGGCTTTTTGATCAGTCAAACTTTAAGCAATCCGAACTTAAAAAATGAGCGGATCAACGAATTTGAGATCGGTTTAGAAACAGGTTTCTTTAAAAACCGTTTAAGCCTGGAGGTTACCTATTTCGATAAAAAGACAAAAAACGGGATCATTCCCACTGTAGCACTGGCACCGTCAACAGGGTTTAACTATACGAGTGTAAATACAGCCGTAATGCGCAACAGGGGTATCGAGCTGCTTTTAAATGCAAAACCCATTAAAACGGAGAATTTTAGCTGGGATCTAACCTTGAATTACAGCAGGATCAGAAATAAGGTCCTTTCGATAGGCGGTAATCTGGAACGCCTCAACAACGGATTTACCACCATTTTTCCAAACCAGCCATATGGGGTAATCGCTGGTACGCGTTATGCCAGAAACAGTGAGGGAAAACTGTTAATTGGCAATGATGGGTTGCCATTTGCTGCAGATGAACAAGGTATAATCGGTGATATTAACCCTGATTGGATGGGCGGTATTGTTAATAATTTCAAGTATAAGCAGTTTACTTTGAGTTTCTCTTTTGATATGAAAAAGGGAGGCGATATCCAGAACAATGTGGATGGTTACGGCTATTTCTATGGCACACCAAAAGTTACCGAAGACCGTGGTCCACGTGTTGTTGAAGGTGTAAATGCGACTACAGGTTTGCCAAATACAGTATCGGTTTCAGGACAGGCCTATTATCAGCGGGCCAATGGCGTACTGGAATCGGTTATCCAGGATGGTACTTATGTAAAACTGAGAAATGTTAGCATAGGTTATAACCTAAACCCAACATGGCTGCAAAAAACGCCTTTCAAAACTATTGGCTTACAGGTTACGGGCAGAAATTTATGGATATATGCACCACACTTTACAGGTGGCGATCCGGAAGTAAGCTCTTTTGGTTCTTCAAACGGATCTCAGGGGATCTATTCTTTCTCAACCCCAACATCCCGCTCGGTAGATTTCAGTTTAAGATTAACATTATAGGCCCAATACATAAAAAAGAATCAACATGAAAAAGATATATTTCATTTTAAGTTTTGCATTTATGATGGCTTTTGCCGGGTGCAAAAAATACATAGATGTTAACTATGACCCCAACAGACCGATAGATGTTAAAGAATCGCTTATGCTGCCACCAGTACAGATGCTGATTTCCCAGAACATCAATGCATCCGGTGATGGGAATTTAAGTGTAGTGCTACAACAATACCTACAGGTAATGGCACTGAACCAGGTAGCACCAAATTTTGGCACTTATCAGATGTACAATATTGATATGGACGGTGACTGGAGCAACGTATACGTGCGCACACTGAACAACCTAAACCTCTTAAATGTTAAAGCAACTGCAAACGGCAATTTTAATTATACTGCGATTTCTAAAATACTTACTGCGTATACTTTGGGCTACGCAACCGATGCATGGGGAGATATCCCCTACAGCCAGGCTTTCAAGGGAATTGATGTAGCCAATCCTGTTTACGATACCCAGCAACAGATATATACCCAGCTGCAGCGTTTGTTAGATGATGGGATTGCAGATATCGGTCGCAATGCAGGTTTAGCTCCTGGCAGTGACGATCTGATGTACTCGGGTGATATGGCAAAATGGAAAAAACTCGCCTATACCTTAAAGGCACGCTACTACATGCACCTGACCAAGGCACCAGGAAATACGGCTGCTGCGCAGGCACAGTTGGCTTTGACTGCACTAACTAATGGTATGCAAAGTAATAATGATGATGCTAAAATTGCTTTCGGTGGGGCAGCAGGGGCAGAAAATCCATGGCAGCAAAATTTTTTACCAGGTACTACATTTGTGCTTGCCAATACCTTTGTTGATGCTTTTACTACCAGAAACGATCCAAGATTAAGTAAAATGGTTAAACCCGCCAAACAAACCGGTTTATATACGGGCCGGCAGATTGGTTTAGACGAAATTGGAAGTCTTGAGGCTTACTCAATCCCTGCCGATTTTTACGCGGGTGCCAATGCCAATAATTACCTGGTAAATTATACCGAGGCATTATTTTTAAAGGCTGAAGCAACTTTTATTGTTTCGGGAGCATCCTCTGCTCAGCCATTTTACCAGGACGGCATCAAGCAGCACATGGAAAAACTAGGAGTAGCTACTTCCGATATTGACAGCTATCTTTCTTCGAGGGGTACCTTAAATTCTTCAAATGCACTACGTCTGATCATTGAAGAAAAGTTCATATCAAATTTCCTCAACCCAGAGAATTTTACCGATTGGCGCCGTACCGGTTATCCGGCCCTAACCAAAGTTAAAAATGCCCTATCCGATATCCCAAGGAGAGTCTTATATCCAAATTCAGAAATCACCGCTAATCCACAGCCACAACAAAAGGCAAAAATTACCGACCGCTTATGGTGGGATGCCAATTAAGCTGCAAATAAGCTAACCAGGTTAGCATACTGCCAGGATAATTTAAAATTATTCTGGCAGTATTTTTAAATTAGACACAGCACCACCAACTTTAAAAGGTTTCGGCTATAAATAATCATCTTCACTCCGCTTTGCAGCTGCTTTAATTTCAAAAAAGAAGGGCAATTGCAGGTTATTTTTTCTAAGCATTACGGAAATGAGTATAACCCATTCTGTATTTGTCCAGTTTATGCTGTATCACCATCTCTCCACAATCGATCACTAGAACGATTGCACTTATATGCCAAACACTGTGTATTAAGCTTATTTTTTTTAACCTGCCGGTAATTTTACAATTTTTCCTCCTTTGCAACCAAAATCTGCATTGAAATCTGGTACGCTATGAAAGGGCCTAAAAACAATTGTAAACTAGCTGGAATAATTCTTTTACAACCAGGAAAAGACAGCTACTGTAAATGTTATTGTGGGTTAACTATGGTCTTATATCTGCGCCACGCCCTGTCTTAATTGTCTTCGTCAGAAAGTTTTGCTGAAATATGTCTATTGCTAAGTCGAAGCTGCTCAAGAAAAACTTACCGCGAGGTAAGTCGTCAAGCCTAAATCTGGCACACCAACTTGTTGTAAATTGGTTAAAACTAATCCATTAAACAGGCAAACATCCAATAATTACAGTCTGACCAAACTTTTTGTTGCCTGGCTGGTTTGGTTTTTGGTACCTTAGACCAAAATTATATCGGGATTGGGATATAATCATCCGTCAGCAAACGGTAACATTACAATTTGAACATGAATCCGCAAAACAGCAATGCAAATCAAGAGGGCTCAAACCAAAGCCCTAATACAAAAAACCAAGATTCAGATACTAGTCTGGACCAACCTTCATCAACATTATTGCTCAATGCGATTCCACAACAGATCTGGACAGCGGACACGTCCGGAGAAATCAATTATGTAAATGATACCGTTTGCCGGGATTTTGGTCGATCCAGAGAAACGATTTTAGCTTATGGCTGGACTGCCTTTGTACACAAAGATGATTTGGCAGCAAGCATCAACTTATGGAAGGCAGCACTTGAAAGCGGCAACGAATACACAACCGAGTTCCGTCTTCTTTTTTCTGATGGTAATTATTACTGGCATCTAGCAATCGCCAGACTAGTCAGGCAGGAAGGTAAATCAGATATCTGGGTGGGGACCAATACAAATATCCAAATACAGAAAACCAGTGAAGCGAGAAAAGATGAATTTATCTCTATAGCAAGCCACGAATTAAAAACTCCGCTGACTACCAGTAAGGGTTTTCACCAGCTGCTCTTGCGAATGGTTGGGGAAGGAAAAATAAAAACCTATCTGGAGCGGTCAGCCGGGCAGCTCAGCCGCCTGGAAAAACTGATTGCCGATCTGCTGGATGTAAGTAAGATCAATGCGGGAAAAATGATCTTTGACTCAAAAACGTTTAATTTCTCAGCTATGCTTACTGATGTTGTTACCGAAATGCATCAAATCTACCCCTCTCATCAGTTATTATTAGAGGCCGAAAACAATATTAGCTTTACAGGAGACCAGTACAGATTGGAGCAGGTTGTTCATAATTTTATCTCCAATGCGGTGAAATATTCGCCTGATGCCAAAACGGTTGAAATCAGTGCCCGGGTAATCGATGAAAACATCATCGTATCAGTTAAAGATTATGGCATCGGAATAAAGTCTAAACACCTTAAGCAGTTATTCGAACGCTACTACAGGGCAGACAATTCTTCCACGCGTTTTGATGGGCTTGGTCTTGGCCTTTATATTTCCGCTGATATTATAAAACGTCATGGGGGAAGCTTCTGGATAGAAAGTTCGTTTGGCAATGGCGCTGTGTTTTCCTTCAAATTACCTTTGATCAGCAGCGATTCTATAGATCCGGATATACGCACCAAAAGCTATTACAGGGATACACATATCAGCATAAACTGTCCCGTAGGTAGCGATATCATGTATGTAGTATGGACAGGGTACCAGAACATGAATACCGTAAAACACGGAGGTTCCCTTATGATAGAATATTTAAAAGAAAACCATCGGAGCAAGGTGTTCAATGACAATCGCCTGGTACCTGGAACGTGGTCTGAAGCATCTGACTGGGCAGCCAACATCTGGTTGCCGTTAATGGAACTTGCAGGCTTAAAATTTTTCGCCTGGATATTGTCTGAGAGTGCTTTCAGCCAGCTATCGGCGCAGAAGAGTGTAGAAAATGAGGAAAAGCATTCTGAAATTCTATTTTTCACACAGGCAGAGGAAGGCTTGAAATGGCTGCAAGAAAAACCAACTTTAACTGATTCGAACTGACTGGACGTCTCGGAGATCTATTAAAAAAACTGACTAAAAATCAAAAAGCATAATTAAAAAATTTATCTTTAATAATCAGATAAATTAAAATGCAATCAAGAAACTTTCACCTCACACAGGCGGGAACTATTTTTTGGGTTATGTTCCTCAATATCCTTTTTATTTTCCAAAACGTACACGCACAAAAGATCGAGGTATTGGACTCGGTTATCATCAAAAATAACTTTTGGAATTCTAAGCCAGCGAGGATTGCTGCAGTACCAGCGCTTTTGCTTGCAGGAAGTGCGGCCACCTGGGGAATAAGAAAAGATGTACGCAGTTTCCGTAACCGCTACCTACCTACTTTTCGATATCATTATGACGACTATTTACAATACGCCCCTGTAGTTGCGGTACTTGGATTAAATGCTGCCGGCGTGAAGGGAAAAAATAAAATGGGAAGGGCCCTGGTCTCCTATGCTTTTTCCGCAGTGATTATGGCCTCTGTTGTAAATACGGTAAAATACACCGCAAAAGTTGAACGCCCAGATGGAAGTTCAAACAATTCCTATCCTTCAGGGCATACGGCCAATTCTTTCATGAACGCAACATTTTTGCATAAAGAATATGGCCAATTCCGCTCCCCGCTCTATAGTGTAGGTGCATACACTGCTGCTACTGCAACAGCCGTGGGCAGAGAGCTGAACAACCGTCACTGGATTTCTGATGTTCTTGCGGGTGCAGGAATTGGTATTCTTTCTACCGAACTTGGTTATATTGTGGCAGATAAGATTTTTAAAGATAAGGGAGAACATATAAAATTAACCAACAATCCTGTACCTGTACATCTTAAACCCAGTTTTATGGAATTGAAATTAGGCTATGCCCGGGCCATCAGTAAAGACCTGACAGCAAAATCTGAAGATCTTTTTGCCAGAGGAGGGTTTAACTTCGGTTTAGAGGGTGCGTGGTTTTTTAGCCGCAATTTCGGGATTGGTGGAGAGTTTGCATTTACAAGTTTTCCTATAAACGATGATAACCTAAAATTTAATGATGTAGATATACCTACGGTTAGCGATGGACATTATACCCAGCCTATGGGAATCCGTTACATCCATGCCGGACCTTATTTTAGCATCCCACTTGCCCGGAACTGGTTTGTAACAGGAAAATTTGGTGCTGGTAGTGCTGTTGGAGCCAAAGGAGAAATTATCCTGAATTTAAAGGAAGATTTTCAGGAGGTTTTTGGATCAAAAGAATTGCCTTATTACCGGTACAAACCTGAAAGTTCGTTCAGCTGGTCGGCCGGTGCTGGAATCCAGAAGCAGATTAAAAGAAATGTGGGCATTAAAGCCTATGTTAACTATTTTAATTCAGATAACGACTTTAAACTTGATATTATAGATCAGATCAATATAGATGGCAGTTATGATTTTAAAGATTATGGATCAGAAAAAGTTAAATTTGATAACCTGATATTTGGTATCGGCCTTACCGCTTACCTCTGGTAAAGTATAAACCTCATAATCTTTCCCCATGGAAACCTTTACCCACATCAAAACTGTTCTAGGCATTATCTTAGGGTTGAGTATAACTCACTCGCTGAAGGGCGTAGTGAAAATTATTGAGCACCCTGACCGCTTCAAAGTATACACTGTTCACCTCCTGTGGGCTTTTTATATGTTTTTGAGTACGGTATATTTCTGGTGGTTTGAAGTTCATTTAACTGAGATAAAACATTGGGATTTTTTAATTTACCTCTTTTTAGTGATATATGTAATCACTTATTATACCCTGGCCGCTTTGCTTTTTCCGGAGGACATGAAAGATTATAAGGATTTCAGATCCTATTTCTTATCCCGGAAGAAATGGTTTTTCTATATCCTGGCCATACTATTTTTATTTGATGCTTTCGATACTTATCTTAAAGGGCCAGGTTACCACATGGAGATGTTAAAGGTATATCCCGTCAGGGAAATCATCCATATTACCGCCTGTCTGGTTGCGGCAAGAACAGACAATAAATGGGTGCAAATAATTACTGTATCTGCATTTATTGTTTTTCAGATCTACTGGATATTACACTATTACATGAACGGCTAACTTGGATTTTCATCCGATCTAGTGGGGGCTTTTATGTTTAAAGCCTTCCCGGGTTAGAAACAGATCAGCGCCTTGACACAGCTATCAGGATAGTAGAGTTTTCATATACTTTTCAACTATTTTTGTTTACATTTTTGAAATACTTACACATTGTGCTGAATAATGTCTCCTGTATAACCAGATCATGCGACATTCTTAATTTGTTGCAATTTCCTTTCCAAATATGCGATGTTAGCGGACTTATTGCCCATGGCTTAGAGAACCATATTAAAAATCTACGGTTAAAAAAATCTAATCTCAATGTACAAACGAACACTATCCCCTGAAGGCAAAGGCAATTTTTAATACTGACTCTTATAATTATTCAAAAATCACATTTAGTTCAAATTAAAGAAATTTTTATTTTTGCATAATACCAGCTCAAAGTCGATGGATTTAACGAATAAGCTAAAATATACATTCCATAAAGAGATGCATTTTTATATTCTTAAAACTATTATCGCTCAGGGTTGTTGACATAGATCGGGTATAATGTGAATGTACCTTCTTAATTAAATAATTGCCGCCCAGTATGGACTTAACTTCCCTAAATCAACTGTTTACCTTTAAGTCGATTTTTGAAAGCTTGGAAGACGCAGTAATCTGCCATGACATTGATTTTAAAATTACAGCTATAAACCCGGCGGCAGCGCGACTGTTTGGTTTTACCAGGGAGCAGATCGGAAAAACAGTTTCCGGAATAATGGAAAAAGCCGTTTTTGAAGAGTATGAGCATTTAGTGGATACTGTGCGGAGCGGTGCGAAGGTTCAGGGTTTCCGTACCGTACGCCGATCGGTAACCGGAAAAGACCTGCATGTTTCCATTACCATCTCTCCGATTACTGATGCGGAGCAAAAATTGATAGGCATTTCTCAAATGATCCGTGACATTTCAGGTGAGCATACCGCTGAAGAACAGCAAGCTACACTGGCAGCCATTATTGAAGGATCCGAAGATGCAATTGTTTCTAAAACGCCAGATGGTTTTATTACCAGCTGGAACAAGGGAGCGCAGGAAATTTTTGGTTATGCTGCATCTGAGGTAATCGGGAAGCACATTACCATCCTCATCCCTCAAGACCGGATACATGAAGAAGATTACATTATCAATAAGGTAAGGGCTGGCCAAAGAATCGAACATTACAAGACAGTACGTTTAGCCAAAGACGGGGCTGAAATACCCATATCGCTCACGGTATCGCCCATAAGGAACAAGAAGGGCCGCATCATTGGGGTAAGCAAGATTGCGCGTAACATTACAGCCCAAAAACTCGCCGATGAGAAGCAGGCCGCATTGGCTGCCATAGTGGAGAGTTCCGATGATGCCATAGTAAGCAAAACGCTCGCCGGCATAATCACTACCTGGAATAAAGGGGCTGAAAATATTTTCGGTTATAGCGAAAACGAAGCCGTTGGCCGCCACATCTCTCTATTGATCCCGCCAGACCGTCTTGACGAGGAAGAACGCATCATAGGCAGTATCAAAAGAGGTGTAAAAATAGATCACTTTCAAACCATCAGGATAAGCAAAGAAAACAGGGAAATCCAGGTTTCCTTAACAGTTTCCCCGATCAAGAACAGTGATGGGGTAATCATTGGCGCTTCAAAAGTAGCCAGGGATATCACTGCCCAGAGAGAAGCAGAAAACGCCTTAAAAAGCAACTCACAAAAGCTCATGATCCTGAATTCGATAGGTAAGAGCATCAGTGAACAACTGGATGTTAATGTCATTTTACAGAAAGTGACTGATGCGACAACAGAACTTACCGGAGCAGCATTTGGCGCTTTCTTTTACAATAAAACCAATGCCGAGGGTGAATCCTACATGCTCTATACACTCTCGGGCGCTCCCCGTGAGGCATTTGAAAAATTTGGAATGCCCCGTAATACAGCAGTATTCCACACCAC
Source organism: Pedobacter sp. 22163 (assembly GCF_052045595.1). NCBI lineage: Bacteria > Pseudomonadati > Bacteroidota > Sphingobacteriia > Sphingobacteriales > Sphingobacteriaceae > Pedobacter > Pedobacter sp. 22163. The sequence continues at coordinate 956,320 of NZ_JBQEPM010000001.1, forward strand.
CTTTAGCGGTGAGGGGGTAGTGCGTGTAGACAACATCAGAGAAGATGCACGTTATGGCAAAATGGCTCCCCATTTTGGAATGCCCGATGGACATCTGCCTGTGGTTAGTTATCTGGCCGTTCCAGTTATTTCCTCCACAGGAACAGTAATCGGCGGGCTTTTCTTTGGTCATCCAGAGCCTGGCGTATTTCTGCAGGATCATGAAGACCTAGTGGTTGGGGTTGCTTCTCAGGCAGCCATAGCACTCGATAATTCTAAACTTTTTGAAGAGGTTAAAACCCTTAGTCTTAAAAAAGATGAATTTATAGCTTTGGCTTCCCACGAACTCAAAACACCACTTACCTCTATGAGCGGCTTTCTTCAGGTGCTTAAAAAAACAGCTTCAGACGGGCTGAACAAAGTTTTTTTAGACAAGGCGATCAAGCAGGTAGACAAACTCAATATCCTGATCAACGACCTGTTTGACATTTCTAAAGTCCAGGCTGGCAAATTACAGTTTAATTTTGAACAGTTGGACCTTGGTGCACTGATTGGTGATATCTGCGAAACATTTGAGCAGACCGTTCCCGGACACAATTATATTTATTTCCGCCAGGGAGACCTTTTATTACAGGGGGATAAAATGCGGATGGAACAGGTAATCACAAACCTGATTGGCAATGCAGTAAAGTATGCGCCACACTCTAGGGATATTAATATAACGGCTGTAAACCACGACCATGAAATAATTATTTCCGTAATAGATTATGGCGCAGGGATTCCTGCCGCCGAACAGGCCCATATATTCAGCCAGTTTTACAGGGTAAGAGAAAAGGACCGGAATATATCCGGACTTGGGTTGGGTCTTTACATTACCAAGGAGATTATTGAACGCCATGGAGGGCGGATATGGGTGGAAAGCGAACCCGGTAAGGGTGCTGCATTTAAATTTGCGGTCCCTGTATGCAACACACACATTAACATCTAATCTAACAAAGACAAACACAAATGAGCAAAAAATTAGTTTATGTCCTGGAGGACGACGCGGATATCAGTGAAGTGGTCAGTTATATCCTGTCCGAAGAAGGCTATGAAGTAAATGGCTGCCCTACCGTTGCAGCGTTCAACCAGATGATCTTAAAGAGATTGCCTGATATAGTGATACTCGATATCATGTTGCCCGACGGTAACGGACTCGATATCTGCAGGCAATTGCGCATGGATGAGCGTACCTCAGTCATTAATATCATCATGATGTCTGCCAACACGACCAAGAATGAAATTATGGGTTCGGGCTGTGGCGCAGAATTTATAGCAAAACCCTTTAATATCGACCATTTCGTTGCCCGGGTAAACCAGTATGCATAAACTGGCTTTAACACCATTATAAATTTTGCCGTAAATTATATGCTGATTTTTAAAGACCCCTTGATAAATCTTGCACACGCCTGCATGGTAAAGTTGATGGAGATTAATTATGTTCCAACAATCATTGAACTGAAACGGTTACTGCCAAAATCTCTGCGATAGAAAATTCAGCGCCGCAGACAAATTCGTCTGCCGCTCCATAATAAATAGTGAGCTTATCTCCTTCAACTACATGTCCGTTGGTAAATACTACCTCTCCGAAAAACCCGCTTAGCTCATACGGCTCGCTTGGAACCATAATCGGATCAATCGATCTTCCCAAAACAATTGAAGGGTTAAGGTGATCGAGCAGAAAGGCACCCAGGCAGTAACGGTGGGTCTCATCTGCCCCGTGATAGATCGCCAGCCATCCTTTTTCAGTCCATATGGGTGAAGCCCCGGCGCCTACCCGGGCACTGTCCCACATGCCTTCCCTGGTCTTAATAATGCATTTATGGTTTCCCCACCGGTTAGCATCAACCGAATCGCATAGCCAGATAAAGTTACCTCCAATTTCTTTCGAACTTGGACGGTGAAGGGCAAAAAATTTTCCGTCAATTTTTCTCTCGAACAGTGCACAGTCCTTATTGTGTGGAGGCAGCATCATTGTTGGCAGGGAAAAGTTTTCCCAATCCCTGGTGGTGCGAAGCCCCACTCCCACGCCAGAAGCAGATACAGCGGTATAGGTTAGATAATACACCCCTTCAATTTCAGTAACCCTGCAGTCTTCTATCCCAAAACGCTCCAGCTCACCCATTCCAAAAAGTCCGGGAAACGCGTCGCTTTCTGAAAAATGGATACCATCATCACTACTGAGCAATCTGAGATGGGAGACAGTGGTAAGATAATCCAGTCCCCGGTAATTCATAACCCTGGGATCTGTAGAAATCAAATCAGGATCGTTAATGGCAACTTCGATAATTTCCAGCTTGCCCAGTTCGTTCATAACGGGAAAAAACACAAAGCCCTCTTTCTGCGCCTTATTTTCTGCTACCCTCACCAATAGCCATGTCTTCCCTTTAAAACGGAAAACGCCTGGATTTAACAGGCAAATAACCTGAAGGGAATTATTACTGGGTGTGATATCTTTGGGCAATAATATCGGATTTGATAAAAATCTTTTAGCAAGGTCTTTCATAATCCAAAAACAACCATCACGTCTTTAAAGTTTTTTTAATATGACATAGTTACAAGGCCTGGCCTACCGGAAAAGCAAAAAAAACAAACCTATTTTTGTTTTTTGACGAATAGTCGTATTCCCGGCCATAGGTTTAAACCTTTATCTGTTCATCATAGTTTCCAAAATTAAAGCCTATATCAATTCCAGGGTATGATGCGCCAAAAATCCTTTCTTGATGCGGTTACCTTAAGCTCAAATATCATAGAACTGGAGTGAAAATACCAAACTAACAGATAAAAAACAGGTATTTATCTTTCTCATTTCCAGTATAAAACCATTTTAGATCAGGCGCTCGTCAAGTTAAATTTACGCCATTAAATTAAATCAACGGGACGATTTAGATTAATCAATTTAGCCTTTCAGAAACGAAAGGCTTTTTTATTTATTCACACCTTTTCCATCTGTGGAAATTACCCTCACAAGCCAACAATTACCCTGTTTAAAACACCGCATTTAGCGATAGTTTTTGGCGACTAAGAATGGTCTCAAGGGCCTTTTATGACCTTAAGGCAGCTTATCCTGCCCTAAGTACCATCAATGTTCTTCCTCCCACCTCAATACTGCTTTCTGCCTCAAATTGCGCTTTCGGATTTATACCTTCATCAGTAGAAATCTCAACAGACCATTTTGGCGCATATTTCTCTTCAGGCAGCTTAAAGGTTACACCTTCATGATGGGCATTGAAGATGAGAAAAAAATGCACATCAAGGATATCATCTCCATTTTCTGCTTTGCCTTGTATCCCCTCCCCATGAAGAAAAATCCCGATACTCCCAGAGCTATCCGCTTGCCAATCGGCTGTTTCCATAATTTTACCGCTCGGTGAAAACCAGGCAATATCCAAAAGACCGTCTGAATCTATCCTATCGCCCACTATCCATTCCTTTCTACGCAGACTTGGATGTTTTAGGCGGAGTTTAATCAGGTTTTGGGTGAACTTTAAAAGCCCCTCATCTTTATTCTCCCAATCGATCCATGAAATTTCATTGTCCTGGCAATAGGCATTGTTGTTACCTTTTTGAGTTTTTCCTAATTCATCTCCCGAGGTGATCATCGGAATACCTTGCGAAAGCAGCAGCGTGGCCAAAAAATTACGTTTTTGCCTTGCACGGAGCGCGTTTATGTTGTTATCATCCGTTTGTCCTTCCACACCGCAGTTCCACGAATGGTTCTCGGCCTCGCCATCGGTATTATTATCACCATTTGCCATATTATGCCGCTCATTATAGCTTACCAGATCCTGAAGGGTAAACCCATCATGTGCAGTAATGAAATTGACGCTCGCTGTTGGCCTCCTATAATCCTGCATGTAAATATCAGGGCTGCCTAAAAACCTTTTTGCAAACTGCCCGAGTGTTCCCCGGTCACCTTTCCAGAAACGGCGCATCAGATCGCGGTATTTGCCATTCCATTCTGCCCAGCCAGGAGGAAATTTGCCTACCTGGTAGCCGCCTTCTCCCAAATCCCAGGGTTCAGCAATCAGCTTTACCTTAGAAATAATCGGGTCCTGGTGGATGATATCAAAAAATGCACCCAACCGGTCAACATCGTGCAGCCCCCTTGCCAAAGTTGAAGCCAGATCGAATCTAAATCCATCTACATGCATTTCCTGTATCCAAAACCTCAGGCTATCCATGATAAACCTGAGTACGGTGGGCATCCTTGAGTTTAAGGTATTCCCTGTTCCGGTATAATCTGTATAATATCGTTTGTTGTTTTCCTCCAGCCTGTAATAGGTAAAATTATCTATCCCCTTAAAAGAGAGCGTTGGGCCTTTCTCGTTTCCCTCGGCGGTATGATTGTAAACTACATCTAAGATCACCTCTATTCCGGCAGCATGCAGGGCTTTTACCATATCCCTAAACTCGCTGACCTGATTTCCACTGGTACCGGAAGAAGAATACCTGGATTCGGGCGCGAAAAAACCTATGGTATTATACCCCCAATAATTATTCAGTCCCCGCTCAATAAGATGGCCGTCTGAAACAAATTGGTGTACCGGCATCAGCTCAACAGCAGTAATGCCAAGCGATTTGAGGTATTGGATGCTTGCCGGATGTGCCAACCCTGCATAAGTACCACGTTGAGACTTGGGAATTAGAGGGTTTAACTTAGAAAAACCCTTTACATGAAGTTCGTAAATAACACTTTGGTTATAGGGAATCTGCAAGGGTTTATCATCACCCCAATCATAGGTCATATCAACAACTACCGACTTGGGCATGTAGGGCGCGCTATCGGTTTCCGAGAAACTAAGATCGTCTTTTTCTCCTTCCAGATCATAGCCAAAAACTGCAGAATGCCATATCACATCACCAGATATTGCTTTTGCATAAGGATCAATCAGTAATTTATTGGGGTTAAACCTATGGCCGTTAACGGGTTCATAAGCGCCATGCACCCGATAGCCATATAACTGCCCAGGGCCAATGTCGGGAATATAGCAGTGAAAAACATGGTGATCACGTTCGGCAATTTCAACCCGCCCAACTTCTGTACCTTGTTCATCGTACAAGCAGAGTTCTACTTTTTGTGCATGCGCAGCAAAAAGCGCAAAGTTAGTTCCTTTGCCATCCCAGGTAGATCCAAGCGGATAAGGACGGCCAGGAAGCTGGTAAACTGTTAGCATATCAATCGTTCTTTAAGTGCATTCATTTCACGTTTTCAGTATTTACCCATCAGCGAAACCCCGGGAAATTATCAGCCTCCGGGAATGTGTCTAGTCAATATGGGATTGAAATCCTTCAAACATAAACCCACAAAATAACTGATGAACAAACAGAAAATCTTCATTTGAAAAAATAAGGTCGAAAAGGCAAATAAACGCCTTTTTAATCTTCTGGATTTCCAGCCGCGTTTCCAGCCGGATCCCCAGATACATCGTCTTCTTTATCGCTCCACCGATATGGCCAATTTCATTAAGTTAGGCACCGAGGTTCATCAGTCTGTCCAAAGACTCCTATGGAGCGCGTAACCGAAGAGTTCCTAAGATTGAAAATCGCCAATAAATGCCCTTCGACTACGCTTAGGGTGACACGCATTTGCGATTTATCCCTTAACTTAATGACATTGCTGCCCCCGATGAACTTCATTATCTTCGAGACCTTCAACCGCAGCGTACCGATGTCAAAATATTGATAGTCTGTTCCGTAAATTTTCTCTTTATTAACAATCAAATTATCAAAAAGGTTTAATCGTTGCTGCGCTAAAGTTCTGGAATATAAAATTAACAGCTACTTAGCACCCGACCAGTAAACTGAAAATTTTACAGTTCATAGCTGAAAAAAGTTCAGAATTTATGAAAATTTTTCAGCCAGGGTTTCTAAAAAGTATTAGAATATTCTTAAAATCACCATTGGCACAGCACTTGAAGTTGATATTTCAAAACCGTTTAAAAGGTTTTAGAGAAAATTAATTGATTAATAGTCCATTTTTTTTTAAAAGGAGAACACACTATGACATTGGTTAAATTCAATCCAGAAAAGAAAAACAGCACATTATTGCCAGGCTTTAATGACATTTTCGAATCCGTACTGGGCGACACATTTTTTTCAGACCGCCGAATCAACAGCCTTCCTGCTGTAAACATTTTAGAGTCTGGTGAAGAATATCATATTGAGCTTGCCGCTCCCGGCCTGAAAAAAGAAGATTTCAAAGTTTCAGTTGAGCGTGATATGCTTACTATTTCTACCGGGCAGTACAGCGAAAACAATACATCGGAAAAAACCTACAACAGACGTGAATTCAACTACTCGGCTTTCACCAGGGCATTCACACTTCCTGAAAGTGCCGATGTGGACCGTATCCAGGCAAATTATATCGACGGGGTACTTAAACTCACACTTCCAAAAAAAGAGGAAGCAAAGGCAGTTTCAAGACAGATCGAGATTCGCTGATAAATTTGAAAATGCCGCACCAAGCGGCATTTTTTTTAATCCAGAAGTATACTGATCATCGAAATAAAACCTAAACAGAATGGAATCTACATTAGCAATAATAGTGGTGCTTCATTTAAAGGACACTAAAATTACCTATGGAAAATTTACGCTTGGTACAGACCGGGACGCTGCACTTGAAACCTTTAACATGCTTAAAGGAAAAAAGGAATCTTTAGGTGCCTGTATGATCCAGATGGAACTTATCCAGGAAATTGCTGGTCTTCCGGTACCATTAGGAACAATATCCTGCAACCTGGAGCAACTTAAGGAAAACGTAGCGATTATTTCGAAAGAAATTTTCCGGATCGCGCAACTCGACGACCTGGAAATTAAGCCATTGCAATAGGCAAAAAAATGACGAACTTTTTGGAGGGTATCAGCACATATCCATACAATGATTGAAGGATTTTCAAAAACATATAATGTTAACAAGGAGAATACTATGGAAACAAAAAAAATATTTATTGTAGAGGATGACCTGGTGTTACTGGAAACGCTGCAAGAAATGCTTAAGTTGTACGGTTATCAATGCCAGGGCTGCCACGATCCGGAGAAAGCAGTTAAACAAATTGAGCATTACCGTCCGGATCTGATTATTTTGGACTATATGCTGCCTGAATGGAACGGAGGAGAGCTTTGTAGTGCCATCCGCGCTATCGATGGCTTTGAGTACATCCCAATCGTCATTATTTCTGCCTATACTAAAATACTATTTTCACTGTCTGATTATGGTTGCGATGCAATATTGGAAAAACCATTTTCGATCCAGGAAATCACTCGTCTTATCAGCACCCTACTTTCAGAAAAACGCAGCGACAGCGGCCTTCTTCCAAAGATCAAAACCGTAATCAAAAATGCGCTGCAAGAGGTAAAGGCCAAAAACATTTAATAGCTTTCTTTTATTTGCTGAAACGGGATCAATTGACAAATTGTTAAAAAGCCCTGCAGCAAAATAGTGCCGTTTCAATGTGTGCTGTTGAAAAGGATGGAACAATTAGCGCTGCATTATATTAGATAAGCTCCAGATCAAGATGAAATGAAGGGGGCGCTATTGTGAAATATACAATCAGAATACAAATCTTAAAATAAAAGTATAAATCCATTGCACAGTCCATACCTGCTCTCAAGATCATTCTTGAAAACTAAATAAAACTGACTTTTTTAGTCAAAGTGTCAGCTTAAAGAAATAATTGTGTCACTACTAATGTTTCTGACATCATTGGATTAATTTTTGTCTAAGATCAACTGACTTATTATTACAATATATCCCCTATTATGAAAAAGATATTACCATTTATTTTAGCTACTGCCATCTCTATTATTGCGATATTTTCTTCTTTTACATTAGCTGATCCAGAGCTTGGTATATCTACGGCACTATTGACCTGGATTGGTTGTCTTTGGATCATATCAACTGCCAGAAAAAATAATCGCTGCCTATCCTGATCTGATCGTAAAAAAAACTTCTACCCCGGCAAAGCTATCCCTACCGGAACTGTACCTAAGGTGGCAGGAAAATAAAAATATGAGATAGAAGTAGCGTTTTTTCCTTAAGCAGTATCTTAAACCGGCCTTTCATGCAATTTGTAAGTTATCCGTCTATCTTATGAAATGATGCAACCTTTAAACCAGATTGACCATTTGTGGCTTATTGATTTAAACTGTTTTGCTTAATTATTTTCTTTTATGTCGAAAAGCAGAACAACTAATATTAGGGCTCAGTATGACGTTGCAGCTGCATTTAAAAGAGATAAAAATTATGTTGACACAATCAAATTATACGAAAATGTGGTAAAATCGGAGCCATTGCATTTAGATGCCCAGCATCGGCTGATGGTTTTGTACCGAAAGATAAAGGAGCCTAACAAGGAAATCAAAATTATAAAAAGGGCTATCACTGCATATCGGAAGAGAATTAAGTCCGATCAGCATGGTTGGTTAAAGCGGAATAAAGAAAAGGCAGATCTCACCCGTGAGCTGGCCAGCTCGCTTGGACTTCTTGATACCAATGGCCTTGCCTTGTATCAAAACGAAACTTTGTTCAAGTGGGAAAACAGGCTTCTTCTTTTAGAACAACGTCTTGCCAGATCAAAGCTGAAAAAGCCTACCAAAAAGAACTCTTAAAATTCCTCCTATTGCGGCTGAAAGCTCCTGCAAAAAACCAACTACATGAGGGTGTGTGAGATTTTAGTCTGTGGGCCTCTCCCGGAGAGTACCTAAATTATATTAAAAACGCTTTGATCATTTCTCAATCCCTGCCCGCATATATCGAATACCAGTCGGTTTAGAAAGCGAGTTTTTAAACATAATATTCAATTAATGTGCGGTTAATACATTTTTGCAAATTTTGCAAATAAAATTTCTTTTGAATTCCACTACAGATCCTGGGGAAGCCCTGCCGGCAATGCTTAGTATTTCAGCCTTTGAATTACTGTACAAAAGATGGAATACAATATTGTGCAGATATGCGATATATTATCTTCAGGATGAAAATTCCTCGCAGAGCATTGTGAACGATTTATTTCTTCAGATCTGGGCTAATCCACGTAGCATCAACAACATTAAAAGTTACCTTTTCCGCTCCGTTAAAAATGCCTGTTTAAATCTTCTCACCGTTCAGAAAAGATCACCCATCAGTTATTTCGAAACCGAAGAGCTTATCAGCCTATCAGACTCAGCCACATTTTCCGTACCCCAGGTATATTCAGACAAAATGGATTTCCTCCAAAAGGTCATATCTACCCTTCCGCCAAGAAGGCAACTGGTATTCAGGATGCACCGGATAGAAGGCTTCAGCTATGCGGAAATAGCAGAGTTGCTTGAAATATCAACCAGGACCGTAGAAGACCATTTATCCAAAAGCATGAGCTACATTCATACCGAATGTAAACATTTAATTTACGAAAAGTTAACTGAAGTTTAACAAATGGAGCCCGTAATTTCGCTGCTGATTATTGTCTTTACCCATGAAGACAAACAGATATGGAAGATCAGATATGGGCAGACATGGTCAAGAGATTAAATGCCAATGAAACGGTAGAATCAAAAAAATCATTGGATAGCTGGCTGGCAGAAGACCTAACTAATGCACAGAAATTCGAAGAGGTAAAAGCACTATGGTTATTAAGCGGGCATTTGGAACCGGAAATTGCGCAAACGGTTCCGCAACAGCTCCGCGAGCAGATAGCGCCAGTCATACCAACACAAAGCCCAAAAACAATAATCAAAAAATTATGGGCCTATGGGATCGCTGCAAGCGTGGTTATGGCAACAGTAATTATTGGCTTAAACTTTCTTCCATTCAGCAAAGCTGATCGACGGGAACAGATTACCTGGAAAACAATCTCCGCAGATGCAGGCAAGGTTATTGCCATCAATCTGCCGGACGGCTCTAATGTCTGGCTAAATGCAGGTAGCACCCTGTCCTATCCCGATCATTTTAAGAACCAGCCTTTGCGAAACATCAAACTTTCAGGTGAGGCTTATTTTGAGGTCAAACATGATAAGGAGCATCCGTTTGTTGTAGAAAGCGATAGCATCAAAACCACCGTTTATGGAACAGGCTTTAATGTAAGGGCCTATCCAAATGAGTCGGATGTTGCTATAGCTGTCAGCTCGGGAAAAGTAGGTGTGAATACTAAAAATGCACTAAGGCCGCCCGATCCCATATTCCTATTGGCATCAGACAGGTTGATCTATCACAAAACCAATAAGGCATTTACCAGATCAAAAACAGCTATCAACGACATCAATGGCTGGCAAAAAGGACTTATTGTTTTTGAACAAAGCCCAATTAAAGAAGTATTTGAAGAACTATCAAGGCGGTTCAATGTCAAATTCTCTACCAATCGCCTCTTTAAAGGCTCCTGTAAGCTAACGGCCAGATTTGAGAACAAACCGCTACCTACGATTTTAAAGACACTGCATACCGCTATGAACATAACATCAAACCAGATCAATGGAACTATTTATGTAGAAGGAGGCACAATATGTAAGGAATAAAAAAACCGCTTCCGGACGAGGGAAACGGCTCTTATGCTCATACGCGCTGGCTACTAACCTGCGCTTTGAGAAAATAATGAATAAATCTGAAAATTTAAACACACCCAAATTTATGAAAAAATTTAGTGGGGCTGACCGCCTTATGAAATTAATTATGCGAACAAGCTTAATATACGTTATACTATCTATTTTTTTCCTCCAACTTATACAGGCCGCCTCAGTAAGCGGACAGGTGGGCTTGGACAGAAAGATCAGCTTAGCCGCAAATAACATCGCTTTTGCAGATCTACTCAAACAGATAGAACAAAAAACCGGAGTAAGCTTTGTTTATACCAACAATGAACTCAGTGGCGAGAAGATCTCGGTAAAACAGAGCGAAAAAACCGCACGGACAATCCTTTTTCCTGTTCTGGAACACTATAACCTAATGATGGTTGAAGACGGCATGACGGTTATCCTAAAGCACAAAATGCAGAAAAAAGCCATTGTTAAACCAGGCTCCATTGTAGGTTATGTCCGGGATAAAGAAAACAAAAAAACGTTGCCTTATGCCACTGTTACCTTAAAAAGCTCGGGGCAGAAAGTAATAACAGATGTGAACGGCTACTTTATTATAGATAACATAAAGCCCGGTGAGGTTACTTTAGCTGTAAACTATATTGGTTATAGCGCAATGGCTTATACCATTGCTGTTGAAGAAGGAAAAACATCAAAAATAGATCTGTTTCTTTCTGCAGAGAGCAACGACATGAAAGGTATTACCATCAGTGGTATCCGCCGTGGTGAAGCTGTTGCCTTGAGCAATATGCGCAATGCAGACAATATAAAATACGTATTGTCTGAAGAACAGATAGAACGTTTTCCTGATGCGACCGTAGGTGAGGCCATGCAGCGTGTACCGGGAATTGCTATGGACTACAGTTATGGCCTTCCACGCAATATTATCATCAGGGGACTCGATCAATCGATGGGATCGATAACGCTGAACGGGAACAGATTACCGTCTACCTCCACAAGCTCAAGAGACGTTGACCTTAACGGCATCCTATCATCAACAGTCGAGGCTATAGAGGTAAACAAAACCTTAACGCCCGATATGGACGCCGATGGAACCTCAGGCTCGGTCAATATCATCTCCAAAACCCCTAAAAAAGGCGAAAAGCAGCTGAACCTAAAGGGATCTTTTGGTCATAACTTCCTCTTGGACAAACAGAACATTGATGGTTCGGTTACCTTCGGGAAAAGGGCAGATAAATGGGCCTATCTTTTTGGCATCAATTATAGTAAGAGCTTCCGTGGTGAGGACCGTGTGCAGAAAGATTATGACACCTACGAAATTAACGGCGTAGCGAAAACCATGTTATCCAACCTAGAGCTGGAAGGTACTGATATCAGAAGAGAAAACCTGGGCTTACAGGTTGAGATTGACTACTTCCCTACCCAAAAAAGCCAGATTTACCTAAGGGGATCGTTCAACAAATATTATGAGCTGCAGACCAGGGGTACAAAAAGCTATAGCATAGGAGATTATACAGACCAAGCGCATGTAACGGATGTAAGCATCGGCTCAAGCGGAACACCAAGAAACTACAACCGTAACCTGACGAGTTTCTCTTTGGGTTACAAAACAGATTTCAACAACTGGAAAGCAGATGCAGACCTGACCTTTTCGAGTGGGTTATATGATCAGCCACTTTACTTTGACGGTTATTTTTCCTACAACGGACTTTCGGCCGGACTGGATATTTCCAACCCAAGGGCACCTCAGTTCGATTTCGGCAGCGTTGATCCAAACGATCCCTCGAAATATACCACCAATTATTACACCAACCGCCACCAGATCGCTCATGATAAAGATGGTCAGGGTTCACTCAATATCCAAAGGACATTCGAACTGAGTGAAAAAAATAAATTTGTGCTGAAGTTCGGTGGCCGATACAAATACAAGGAAGACGACCATACCCGGAGCTATTATCAATACACCTTAAAAACCGGTACCCTTTCGCTTTCCAATTTCCTGGGAAATTTTTCAAGAGAAAAGTATTTCGATGGCAACTACAACTTATCAGGAGCCATCTCAGATGGTTATTTAATGGAACAATATTACCAGAACAACAGGGCGCTATTTGTTGACAATGAAACCTACATCCGCCAGAATACCGATCCGGATTCTTACAATGGAAAAGAAACCCTTGGCGCAGGCTATGTAATGGGCAAGCTTACATTGGACAAACTCGACATTATTACCGGCCTAAGGTATGAACGTACAGGATTTGAATACAACGGTAATATCGTTTCATTTAATGACAAAGGAGCTTATGTGAGCACCAATAAAGTCGCCGTTAAATCAAATTTTTCAGGTTTTTTCCCTAGCCTGAACCTTAAATATGCATTAGATCAGCAGACCAATTTCAGAGCCGCCGTAACGCGTTCCCTATCGCGACCTGGCTACTACGACCTGGTACCTTGGCAAGAAATCGAAACCCGCAGAAAACGCATGAAAATCGGAAACCCTGATCTTGATCAGGCAACATCTACCAACGTTGATTTTCTTTTCGAGCACTACCTTAAATCGTTGGGGCTTATCTCAGGAGGCGTTTTTTACAAGAACATCAATAATTATATTTATGAAAGCATCTATACACAAGCTGGCGGTCAATTTGACAAATATCAGGTTACCCAAACCGTAAACGGTGCAAATGCGCACGTATATGGTTATGAAATAGCCTGGCAGCAGCAGCTTACCTTTTTACCCGGCTTTTTAAATGGATTTGGTATATACGGAAACTTTACGCAGATACAATCAAAATTTAAAATACCTGGTATTACCAGCGTTAGAACGGTACGGCTGCCTTCTATGCGGCCAAAGGTGGGAAATGCTTCCCTTTCTTATGAAAAATATGGGTTCTCCGGACGAATATCATTGAATTTTTATGCCACTTTTATCAGCGAACTGGCCGAAACACAGGAAAACGATCTGATGGAAAAAGGCAGGGCACAGCTCGATTTTTCTGCATCACAAAAAATAAGCAAAAGCTTTTCAATCTTTATGGGCATCAGCAATATAAACAATGCGCAGATCATCCTGGATTATGGCGATGGACGTCCAAATGACCACAAATATTATTCAACCTGGGCCAATATCGGTTTCAAATACACACCTTTTCATTAATTTATTATGCGTTTTATAACAAAAGTAATTTTATATAGCCTGACATTAATCTGCTCTTTTTCGCAGATCAGCAAAGCACAGGATTTCAAGGCCGGACCAATGCCTGATAGGATTATACTCAACTGGTCTGCAGATCCTGCTACAACACAATCGGTAAGCTGGCGTACAGACAGTACCGTTAAAAAAAGTATAGCTCAGCTATTGATAGAAGATAGCTCTCCCAAACTCGACAAGCCAGAGGCAAAAGCATATGAAGCTATTACTTCATCGCTAAAGGGAAAGGAATATGAAACGGCGAATTACCATAGCGTAACTTTTACCGCTCTCCTTCCCGATAAAATCTATACCTACCGTGTTGGCGATGGCAAAAACTGGAGCGAATGGTTTCAGTTCAGAACCGGACCGGCACAGACCAAAGCTTTTTCTTTTATCTACTTAGGCGATGCACAGAACGATATCCGGTCCAAATGGTCTAGGGTAATCAGACGGGCTTTTGCGAGCCAGGGAGAGGCAAGGTTTATCGTACATGCCGGTGATCTGATTAACCGTTCCAATAACGACAGCGAATGGGGGGAATGGCATTTCGGAGGTGGTTTCATCAATGGAATGATCCCAAGTATCCCTTCATCGGGCAACCACGAATATTTTAGGGATGAGCAAAAAACGCTTACACTTGATCCACATTGGGCAGCGCAGTATACTTTACCGCAAAATGGGCCTGAAGGCTTGAAAGAATCCGTCTATTATACCGACTATTCGAATGTCCGTATTATCTCACTCAATTCCCAGATGATCGTACTGGATTCCAGCTCGCTCAAAATACAGGCTAAATGGTTAGAAGAAGTATTAAAGAGCAATCCCAAAGAATGGACAATGGTTACCTATCACCATCCGATCTATTCAACGGCAAAAGGAAGAGATAACAAAGAATTCAGGGAGATTTTTAAGCCGCTGTTCGACAAATACCATGTTGACTTACTGATGCAGGGCCACGACCACACTTATAGCCGGGGGCAAAACCTTCCAACAGGTATATCAGGCAAAGCAGGTGGGCCGATGTACGTGGTATCTGTTGCGGGGCCAAAAATGTACAAAGTGGACGTAAACCCGAAATGGATGGACATATTTGCAGAAGACACGCAGCTTTTCCAGATTATCTCAGTAGACCATAATGTGCTTACTTATACCGCCTACAAGGCATCTGGTGAAGTTTTCGATGCTTTTAAGCTAAAGAAAAAATCAAAAGACAGGGCAGCAGAATTTACAGACCTGAGAAACAAGAAATAACACCGATACAAACCCATATAAAAAGTGCTGTAGGTAAGATTTACAGCACTTTTTATGTGGAATATAAACCAAAAACCGGTATAATGTTTCTCAGGGTTAACATATGAATAACAGAACCGGGAGCGCTGTAATACTAAGGAAGCAAAAAGCCAGTCTTTTACCATCAACTGCTGTACCAGTTTCCCATCCCCTATCTCCCGGCTGATAACCCTAAAGGAAAGGTAGGTAAAACAACCTTCAGATCCCACCCAGCATAGTAACCATATTGAAATCATTGTAGGAAAATGCTGCCGGCCAGATTTATTTATTTTATCATAACGATCTGGAAAAGGCAGTAACCTGTCTGAAATATACCTGACAAAAACTATTAAAGATGTCGTCTGTGAACCAGTGTTTATTTTAAGAGAGATTAACAGCTGGTCGATAATATAACTACCCAACTGAGACACAAAACTATAACTTTTCAGCCTTATTCAGTTTTCTAATCCTGCTACTTACAAAATTGATACTGACATCATTATAAAACCTCCTGTAAAGCGCAATATGCATCTCTATTTCGGCTAGTTTTTTAAGATATTCCATATACAGCGCCTGCATCTGCAACCGTTTAGACTTAATGGATTCAAGTTCATTCCTTGACTGTAGACCTTCTTCCTCCAACAGATAATCCTCTTTAGCTTCGATATTTTCTTCCAGCTTAATCAGCAAATTTTTTAAATGCTCATGCTGGCGCCTATTAATTCCCTGCATTAATTTTTGTTAAAACCCGGGGAGCCATATCCGCTCCACGGGTTAATAATCAGATCAATTTATTTCAAAAATACTTTCCGGACTGCTTTATTCGCAGCATCCAGGATGTAGACATTTCCATCGTGATCTATAGCCATATCGTCCATAGATCCCAGTTTAGCAGCCGCTAATGTTCCATCGGCAAAACCTGAGGTAAACTTAGCCAGGGTTGAAGCACTTTTTGCAGCAATATCAATTTCCCTGAGCGCATAGTTGTTGCGGTCGCCAGCAATTAATTTCCCTGTTCCATAAGGGATTAAACCACCTGCAATGCTATTAAACCTGGCCTCGGTTCCAATTCCATCTACATAACCCGGATCACTAAAGCCTATCCAGTTGATCAGGTTTGATCCGCCAGAAGCTATAAACGAGATGGCATTATTGCTTGCAGCACCAGAATCTACATAATACAGATTGCCCGAGGCATCTACCACAGGGTGCGCCATAGGCCAGAGCGGTCCTGTAATTTTTGTAAAGCCACCAACGGTATTAACCCTGTTCATGCCCGCAAAAGCGCCGTTAATATTTACATAAAGGTTTCCTGCAGTATCAAATGTCATTAAACCAGGCGAAAAGCCGGAAGCATAAACGGTATTTTGACCCGATGGTGTTATTTTCCTGATCTGGTTACGGCCAATATCCGATACGTAGATATTGTTCTGTTTATCGATCACGATGCCATATGGTGTGTCGAAAACAATATCGGTACCATTAGCCTGCAACACACTTACGGTACCGTTCGGGGCAATTTTTTTCACCACATTGTTCGATCGGTCTGTTACAAAAACATTACCGCTATTGTCTACCGCTATACCAGCCATAAAACTTCCAAAGGTATTGCTATTCGGCCCCCCAGCTAAAGTAACCATGCCCGCTCTTCTAAACTCTTGTGGCGCAAGGGCTTCCTGACCAGCAACCACCACTTTTAAATCACCTGTGCTCAAACCTGCCGGAGCATCC
The DNA here is from genome assembly GCF_052045595.1 of Pedobacter sp. 22163. Classification (NCBI taxonomy): domain Bacteria; kingdom Pseudomonadati; phylum Bacteroidota; class Sphingobacteriia; order Sphingobacteriales; family Sphingobacteriaceae; genus Pedobacter; species Pedobacter sp. 22163. Next base: position 973,034 of record NZ_JBQEPM010000001.1, read on the forward strand.
AGTACCAATGTGTTTTCACTTGCAGTTTTTACCAGAGCCGGTACGCCATTAAAATAAACTTTGTTATCTGCAGCAGTGGCACTAAAACCAGAGCCCTTGATGGTAACAGTTGTTCCAGCCAAACCATTATCCGGACTAACCGATAGAATACCCAGGGTCTGATCTTTAAACCGCGGCCCATCGGTTGCCTGATCGTTCACCACAACCCTTACGCTTCCACTACCGGTTCCACCCGGAAGTACCAGTTTAAGCTGGTTTGCAGATGCCGATATTACCGGAACGGAAACACCATTGATAAATACCTTATTCTCATCCGCCAGGTCACTGAACAATGTACCTGAAATGGTCATTTCTGTACCTTTTGGTCCGCTTAACGGCGTAACTATACCAATAGACGGTGGCGCAACTACGGTGAAAGTTGGTCCGGTAATTTTCTGCCCGTTTATACTTACCGATAGCGGACCTGTTTTTACTCCATCTGGCGCAATTACGACAAGTTTTTCTTGGCTAGCTTCCAACACTGTTGCAGCTGTACCATTAAAATCGATAATATTCCCTGCGGCAAGCGCTTCAAACCCCGTACCGGCAATGGTTACTCTTGTGTTTTTACCACCAGTTAAAGGCTTAATATGATCAATAGCCTGATAGGTAAAGTTTTGACCTGTTGCTTCTTTTCCGTTCACTTTTACCATAATGGCACCAAAACCCGCCTCTGCTGGTACTTCGGCAACAATCAGGTTATCCGATACGCTTACCACCAGTGCAGCCTTACCATTGATAAAAACAGTGGCGGGCATGGTTGTACTGCTAAAACCTGCACCTGTTATCCTGATCTGTGCACCAGCCGGACCGTTTGCAGGCAATACTGTTGTGATGGTTAAATCCTGGTAGGTGTACGCACCGATCTCAAAATTTTGGGTGTCGTACTTTAAGGCCAATGTACCTGTAGTTCCGCCTTCGGGCATACGGATTACCAAAGCTTCGGCCGTTGCGCTAATTACCTCTACTGATTTGCCCCCAATAGTGGCAGAATATTGTTTAATATCAGTACCAAAACCTGTCCCGGTAATGGTTACCAGTGTACCTGCATTACCACTGTTGGGGTAATAACTTTCTATTTTAAACGCTACTGCCTGAGGTTCTGTTTTATCCTTTTTACATGCCCCAATAATGAGCAGCAGGAAAAGCATCAGTCCGATACTTAAACTCTTTTTATGTTGTATTATCATAAGATTTATCTTTGATGTTAAAAACTATACCTTAATCCCAGTTGCATCTGTACCCTGGAACTAAAATAATCGATGCTATAAGGCTGACCGGGGTTGTTAAAAGTAAATACCGGATAGTTGCCAGCATTTTGCTGTGGCGGGAACAGGGTTGGCGTTAAACCTACGCTGCTTGTGGAGTTAAAGGTATTGGGCGAAAAATACTGTACGCCCCAGGCTTTATTGATGAGATTGGTGAAGTTGATGATGTCTACATTCAGGCTCAGCGACTGCGATTTATTACTATTTACAAACAGTTCGTGCGAGAGATGCAGATCGGCCTGTACATTCCACGGGGTACGCCCTCTGTTACGCTCGGTAAAATTTCCCCTGCGACTGCTTAGATATGTGTTACCATCAATAAACTGATTAAAGGCTGCTGCCTGTTGGGCTGCTGTTTGCGTTGAAACATTTTTAAAATAGTGGATGGCTTCTTCGCGCAACGGGATATAAGCCAAACTTACCTGTTGTGATAAACCCTGGATACTGCTGTTTACAATCCCATAACTAAACGGACTGCCCGATTGGGCACTAAAGAATAAACTTACAACAGTTCTTCCTGCTTTTTCCCACTCATGGTTATAGCCGATACTGGACACAATGCGGTGGCGGGTATCGAAATTACTGTAGCTCAATGCCGGATTATTGGGGACCAAAGCCTGATTTAACTGCCAGTTACTCTCCATCGAGTTACGTACGCCATTGCTTAAATCTTTCGATTCGCCATAGGTATAAGAAGCCGTAATATTTAAGGCTTTTCTAAACGTTTTAGTTACTGTTCCGGTAAGGCTATAGCGGTATCCCTCACTGGTATTGCTCAATAAATAGATATTAGAAAAACGGGGATCGACCGTTCCGCTGTAAACCGGCTGTTGTTTCTGTTTATCATAACCGTAATACAATGGGTTATCTTTTGTATTCAGTTGCTGAAACAATATGTCTTTTAAACTTTTGGTATACATCCCTTCAACCGTAAATCGCCAGTCGCTTTCTGTTTGGTAATCGATACCCAAACTTCCACGCAATACCTGTGGCATTACAAAACCATTATCAACCAGATCGATCTGCGTGCGGCCACTATTGGGATTATTGATTACTGCGCCGTTCTGCTCAATGAAGTTCCCTATTCCATTCGGGCTCGGTTTAATGGCATCGCTACCCGGTGCAAAGGGCTGCTGATCGCCCCGCTGATCGAAAGCGCCAAAGTTATTACCCGTATTGTAATACGCATAGGCTAACCAGGCAAAAGGAATACGGCCTGTAAATAAGCCTGCCCCTCCCCTTACAATCAGTTTTTGGTTACCCAGGGCATCATACCTGAAACCCAAACGTGGCGATAACTGTACTTTGTTTAGAAATTTATTTTCGATCCGGTTAAGCGGTGTGTAAGTATAGGTATTGCCGAAATTTGGATCGGCTATAATATCTTTAACCTTATCACTAAGACCTGGCATGGTGGGCAAATTCACCACATCGGCCCGCAGGCCTGGTGTAATGCTTAATTTATCGCTGATTCTGATTTCATCCTGCACATATAAACTATACATGTTTACATTAAAATCGGCCGCCGGATTGGCCAAGAGGTAATCGCGGCTGTTATTGGTGTAATTGTAACTGCCCCTCACGCGGGAAGGATTATTGCCGATAAAATCTTCGATGCTCTGGTAATCTACCCGGCCGTTCCAGGCATTTACAAAACCATACTGGATGTTGTACAACTCGTTATGTGTACCCACTAAGATTTTATGGCGTCCTTTGGTCCAGTTTAAGTTGGCCGTAAATTCCCAGGTTTTTTGTTTCATGTTGAAGATGCTCGCTTCGCGGTCGGTACCCAGATAAATGGTGGTACCAGGCGTACGGCCCATAATCTGCACCTGCGGCAAAGTAGGATCACTCAGTGGATCGCGGCTATCGCTTACATGTGTAAAACCAACCAGTAAGTTCCCAGAAAGTTCGTTATTGAAACGGCTTTTTAACTCGGCAACGGTACTGCTCTGGTTATTTTCCTGTTCAAAAGCCATACTGCTGAAACGGAAATCCTGTTGATCGCGGTCCATATGTGTAGCCTTACTAAAAATGGTATTGTTCCTGACGGCCAGCTGGTGTTTACCATTGATGTTCCAATCTAAACGGTTGAAGAATTTTTGCGATTTGTTCGAATTGGTGTACACACCTGCAGTACCTGCATCGAAAACATTGCCATAACGGGTTTTAACTGCATTGCTGATTAAGTCTGCATCAGCCACGCTTAAGATATGGCTTGTTTCTGCTGTACCAACATACAACTGGGTAGGATCCTGGCGATGGGTAATCTCCTCATTACTAAAAAAGAAGAGTTTGTTTTTTATAATCGGAAAACCGATACGGAAACCTGCCTGATAATCCTCGAAGTCGCTGTTCATTTTACCCAGAGTGCCAACACGGTCTTCACCGGTAATGGCTGCATTCCGGCCAAAACCATAAACCGAACCCTGAACTTTATTGGTACCACTTCGGGTTACGGCATTGATAGATCCTCCTGTAAAATTTCCGATTTTAACATCAAATGGTGCCAGGTAAACCTGCATATCTTCAATAGCATCTAAAGAAACGGGATTGGTACGGGTACTGCTCCCGTTCATGCCAGAAGTACCCGTTTGTCCGCCAAGCGAAGGGCTAAAACCAATGGCATCGTTGTTTACCGCGCCATCAATGGTTACGTTGTTGTAACGGAAATTGGTTCCACCGAAGCTGTTGTCGCGGCTTCCCTGCGGGCTTAGCCGGGTAATATCGGTTAAACTCCTGTTAATGGTAGGCATGTTTTTTACCTGTTCGGCGCTGATATTTTTACCGGTGCCATAGCTATCGGCCTTTTGTTTGGGTTTTGCCCTGCCTGATACCATAACGGTACTCAGTTCCTGCGCGTTTTCCTGCAGCACAAAATTGAGCTGCTGGCTCCCGCCTAAACGTACCGCAACATCGCCAAGCACCTCGGTTTTCATCCCAGTGGTAGAAACCGTTACGGTATAGGGCGACCCAATACGTAAATTGTTTAAAAAGTAACGCCCATCCGCATCGGCAGAAATGGCATAACGGGTTCCCGAAGGGGTATGAATGGCCACAATTGTTGCGCCGGGTATCGAAATCCCCCTGGCATCTTTAACCTGACCAGTTAAGGAACCACTTGTTTCCTGCGCCATACCATAAAAAGATATGAAAAAGAAAACACAGAGCATGATTATTTTAAGCCCAACCTGCTGCAGGGAAAACATCTCCTGCAAAAAGCCGGGTATTGGATATATACTTTTTTTCATCAGTTTAAATTTAATTGCCTTACGTTTCCTATTGGGTAATCCGTAAAGCACCATCTATAATATGTAATACACCATTGCCGGCCAGGATATCCTGTTTAACCAATTTTACTGCCGTTGTATTTCCGATTCCACTTAGGGTTATGCCATTAAAACTCCCCGGAGCATTGGGATCTGGTGTTAAAGTCATGGTAATCGAATTGCCATCGAGCATGGCCTGACGGCTGGTATTGGATGAACCTGTACTGAGGATGTAATCGTAAATAAACCGCCTGTCTTTTACGATATGGTAATTCACCAGACGTTTCAATACTTCTATATCAGTGTTATTGATCTGTGCTACACTGGTATAACCCATTGCCTGCATGGCCTGGTTATTGGGCGCGAAAATGGTATATGGGCCCGTTTCATTAATGGTGAGCAGCAAACCAGAAGTTTTCAAAGCCTGTGTAAAAAGAGTAATGTTTGATTCTGCCGCAACAGCATCGCCCAGTAGATCATACAGATAAGGGCTCAAAACCCGGTTTACCACCTGAATTAAGCCATTTGAAGCCGGGATATTCTGCGCAATGATCCGCGAACCGTTTAAGGTCAATACCGTATCAGTTCCCTTGATCCAGTGTGTGGCATATAATTTACCCCCACGCGAGCGCAACTCCTGGTTAAACAGGTAAGGCAATTTATTCAGTTCGTACTTTCCATCCAAAGTATGGTATTGGGCAATGCGCGAAATGAGGGTGGGGTTTGCGGTGAGCACACTTACCGGACCTGCATAACCCGCCAATGAAAATGCGGCATCTGATGGCACCAGCGCTGTATAAGGCCCTGCCCCCTCCTGCAAAGTTTTATCAAGACCACTGCGTTTTAGCGCTGCACTAAAGGACGAAAGATTAAAGTTGTCGGCAATAACGAGGTTAATTTTATTGTTGTCGTAATCGCTCAGTTTATTTTCATCTTTACTACACGATGTACCCAAAATGGCCATCAGCAATAAGGAAAATAAGGTATTCTTATGGTATAGGTTAAATTGCTGTCCCATGTTCTATTTAAGTTTAAATCCTTTGGGGAAAAGTAGGTGGTCTACCACGTGTATTGGTCCGTTAAGGGTATTGATATCCGCATCGACCACTGTTGCTGCAGGGTATTCAGCGCCTTTTACCTTAATCTGAATGTTGTTATTGCTGAGTGAAAACTCGAGCGGCATCAGATAGGTATATTCTATCGGAGGATTTCCACCAACATTAACCGGATAATTATTTAGCATTGGCTTTAACACGTTGCTATAAAACACAGTAGAATTAACTGCGGCTTTATCGCCCCCCGAAGTAACCGGTTGGAACATCCTGCCCCAGTTGCGGTGAAAATTGTAAACGGTATCCATCGGAAAAGCGCCTCTTGCCGAATAAGTATTTTCATCAAAAAAAACACCATCCATACTCCGTTCATTAAATTTCAGGATATCGGCAACGGTTTGAAATCCGGCCTGATGAAAAGCTTCATCTGTTGGCGCAAACAAAGTGGAGACAGTGATATTTGGCCCAATATAACCTGCATATAGAGGCGTTTCTATTCCCCAATCCTTGTTATAATAAAGGCGGTTATTGGCATAGTCCCTCATAATGTCTTCCGGTTCGGGTCTAAACCCAAAAACTACCTCAATATCAGCACCAATTTTATCCAGAAAAAGCTCATCTGCCAGCCGTTGCGATTCAATAAACATCGTAAACCGTCCATCGGCTTTTAAAGCTTCCAATATGGTTTTCGTAGGTCTTTCTAAGGCTTTTTCCATAATATAAAGTCCGCCGTTCGTCGCAGGCAGGTAATTCACTTTACCCACGTTTTTACCGTTCATCAGTAAATCATCGCCTTTTAAACCCACATAATGCCTGTAATAATATAAATCATATTGATTATTACTTTCAGCATTGTCGTAATACTTAACATATAAACCGGGATGGAGCAACAGGCTTTTGACCATAAAATTATCACTCCGTAGTTTCAGTTCATCTTTGGTTACCGTGCCGATGGTGGTATAAAACATCATCAAACTGTCCAGTTCTTCTACAGGCATTTGATTAATCTCGTTAGCGCTTAAACCTACCGCTTGCATGGCGGCATCGTTCGGTGCGAAAACCGTAAGTACGACTTTGCTGCCTTGCTGTTTAAGGATATTTTTGATATTGCTTTTTTGCCATGCACTGTAAAATAATTTAGCAGGCGAGGCGGTCAATAACTGCTCTACCGTTTGCGTGGCATCGCTTTGAAACGGGACTTGGGCCCCTTCAGGATCGGGCATAAATTCCGTTTTTGAACAGGCACCTAAAAAAAGGATACAGGCCCATAAAACGAATACCCAAAAGTTTTTTAAATTTCTCATATTCATGATGATATATTATTTCTTGGTAGCTTGGTTGGGCGTTACCAACCCACTAACTAAGTGATGGACAATGCCGTTGCTGCACAGGTTATCGTTTTTTGCTGTTAAATTGCTGGTTACCGCGTTTAAGATCACGTCAGAAACCGTATTACCACTACGCAGCGTAAGGTTATAGCCTAACTTAAATTCCGGATATAACTTTCCTCCTCCAAAATTCATGTAATGGCTATCGTTTTTGAGGAAATAATTATAAGCACCGTTGAAATTGATCAGTGAAAACACCTGGGAATCGGAGATAAAAAAGTGCCTGTCGTATAAAATGTAAGCCCCAAAAAGCCTGTCGCCAATGTATTTATCAGTCTCCAAACTATTTAAGAAAGCCTCGGTAATGCCTACCTCTTCAAGTGCCTGGTTATTGGGTGCAAAAATGGTAAATGTGGTACCAGTGGCCAACTGATCCCATAAGTTAAACTTCTTCAAGCCCTTCACAAACACACTGTAATCGGCATGTGTTGCAAGCCATTGCTGTACGGTTCTGTTAAAGTTTGGTTTCATTACATTATCCATTAAATGCAGAACACCATTGGATACAACCACATCTTTTCTGATGGCCTCAACACCATCGATATAAAGTTCGTTTTCCACACCTCCGTTAGGATTAAAAGCTGCACGGGAAACATATAGCTCCGGACCTGTTAAAGTGGCATAGCGCACATCTATCCCGTTGCTTGGAATATCGTTCACCAAGAGTTTACGGGGAAGGATATGATAGCCGATTATTTTTTTTAAGCTATCTACATTCATTTTGTCAAAATCGGTGGCGCTATAAACACCCAGGCGGTTAAACGCTTCATCGGTTGGCGCAAATACGGTAAAAGGCCCCGCTCCGTTTAACTGTTCTATGTAGCCTGTTTTTTTGATTGCCGCATAAAAAAGACGCATTTCGTAATTGTTCTTTACAAAATCGCCTGCCGGACGAATGTTTTCGTTGGGTAAGGCTACCGATAGGTCATCGTGTTTGCAACCAGTAACAAAAAGCAGCTGAAAAACCATTGCCGATGCAAAAAGTATTTTCCCCATTTGTATAACCAGTTTGCTATAACTGAAATTAGATCGTTTTTTCATTGAAATCATATTTTTAATAAATGGGCGGTGCATATTTTCGTTGAATGGTGGTTAAATAAACCCTGCCATTAACTACCTCGATGGTGTTTACAGTGGCGAAGGTTTTGGGGTTGTTTACACCTGAATGGATATTAACCAGCAAATTGGGCAGTATGGCCGCATTATCGTTGCTTGTCATCCTTACTTTGCCATTCTGCAAGCAGTTAACAGAAACCCAGTTGCCACCGTTATCAATTGAGGCTTCGTAAAAAGGGTTATTCGTAATATCCATTCCTGGTACAAAAAAATCGAACCTTTGCCACATGTTTGTGGTGATGCCATTGGCGGTTTTACCTGACCAGATTGGGAAACTCACATAAGGGTTTACTACATCAGTAGCGGTATTTAATTTAACATTGGCAATATATTTACCTTTAAAACCAGGTACAGTGGCTGCACGGGCGCTTAAAATGCTTTGATCTTCATAAAGTGAGAGGAAAACATTCATTTCATCTTTCATTCCACCCTGAAAACTGGCCATCAAAAAATCTTCGGCCTTTAGCGATTTATCGGCCTCCCAATAGCCTTTGGCACTCATGTTGTAAAAATTAACATAGGTAAGCGAATCAGATAGAGGCAGCTTTTGAAAAATCTCTTGACGGAGTAAAAGGCCGGTCCTTTTGGTCACAAAATCTTTTTGCAATATATGCAGGGTATACACCTCTTTACTGGTGAGACTAAGTACAGTATCGATCAGGATATCTTTTTTTAACTGGTTCTCCAATTGAAAAAAGGGTACTGTATTTTTAGGGCGGTAAACAAACATGATCCGCATTTTGCCCGATGGAACCTGCGCCCAGCTGCTTAAATCGAAACCGTTTAAAATCGGGCCTACCAATACATTTTCTTTGCCCGGATATTCGGGATTATTAACCGAGGTACCCGTACCAATATGTGATGGATATGGAGGTGCATAGGCATCGCGCTGATCTAAAAAGTCGCCCACAATTTCGGCGCTTGTTGGCATGCCATTACCATCCAGCACCGGATTGATGAGCATACAAAAAAACGGCACTTTATTATCCTTACTGCCAAGCGTTTGTATGTAATTAAGGTTGTTGAATACCCTTAAATATGCCGGATCGTCGATCTTCGAGTATTCTACTTTAACGCAACCCGTGTTAAGCAGCACAAAGCAAGCAGCAAAAAGCCATGCCAACTGTGCCAGTCCGGTTTTAATCATTCTGTTATTTAATCTCTCTTTTTTCATTATTTGTTGTGTTTGATAATGATCATTCTTGCTTGATTTGCCGGCGTACTGCCCGTGCCCGATTGGCCAATAAGTGCCACGGTGTAAATTCCAGGCTCTTGTACAGGCAATTCCCTCCCTGCTTTCTGATAAAGGGTTTTATCTGCAACAAAGGCCTCGCTTTTTAACACTTCAATATCGCTGGCCCATATACCCGGCACTACATTGGGTTTGGAACGGTAGGCCATAATTTCGAAGGCTTTCTGATTGTAGGTATTACTGATATAGGGGCGCTCGAACAAGGGCATACCAGGCTGAAGATTGACACCTGCATTTGCATTATCATTTCCCCCGGCAGAAGATTGCCCGTTGCTCTGTGTAAAAGTGATATAAGGATTGCTCACTGAAAGATTTAAAAATCTTTTAAAGAAGAAATAATAATATTGATTACGGCTGTAAGTGGCATCGTCTTCAGCCCCGAGATAGCTTGTACCACTTAAATCGTTAGCGACAATGAGCACCTTAGGGGCACCTGATTGATCGGGATATAACCACGCAGTATAGTTTTGTGCCGGACGGAGCGTCTGGCTGGCAATGGCAATGGTTTTACCCGACGCATCTAAAGCTTCAACGGTGTGGCTGCCCTGGATTAAATTTGTATATGTGCCAGCCGTACCAAAAGCTAAATTGCTGGCTATTGTTTTCCCATCTACCTTAAAACTTACATTTTGCCCGGCCAAACCATTTACACCCTGTAGCCTGAAATAACTAATGTTGGCCGACGGCGTATTATCATTAATCACCTGAAATGAATTCTGATAAGTTGATGAAGTTTCATCAAGTTCGTTGATTATATAATCAAATTTTTGCGGAGCGATTAAAATGGTATAAATGCCCCCGGGCTGGTAGGTCTGGATGGGTGCATAAGTTAATTTGGTCGAATTCATCAGATCAAGGGGAATGGTTGAGGTCGGTGGATCGATCAGGGTGATCGCATCTATTCCTGCACCTAGTGCCGGCATCTGTCTTCCATCATCCATTAGCACTTTAAACTGATAGGTTCCGTAAGGCAGCTCTATATATTCAGAACTTCTGGCCACTGAACCGATATGATTGGTCCTCGCATCAACCAATTTTCCATCTGCATAGGCCAGTGATACGTTTCCACTCAAATCTTCCTGGCTGCCACTGCTGTTAACTGCAGGATTTTGAATGGATCCCGAAAGATTTACAATCCTGATCTTAAAATGATCGGGTTTGGATGGTGCGGTAATTCCTCTTTTAACGGTAACCACTTCCGGCTGACCATCCATTGCAAAAGTAGGCAGCAGAAAATAATCGGTTGGATTGTTATAGTCGTTTTTTACCTCAAGTTTTACATTGCCTGTAGTTACAGGGGTATAACTTCTCGCCATAAAATCGAGTGCAGCCGTTCCCTGTGCATTAAACAGGTCTTGTGGAACAAACCAGGTTTTCCCTAACTGCCCGTTTGAGGGAAAATATGAGGTGCCCGGATATTGCTGGCTATTGGGTTTGTTGGGTTCCCTTACGATAAAATTGGTCAGGCTGTCACCATTGGCAATCACCTGATTAAAACCTGCCACATTGATAATACGGGCCGTTGAACTGATCCTATTCTGGGTTAAAACTCTGTTATCTGCTTCAAAATCGGCCTTATCTTTTTTACAGGCCTGAAACAGCAGCATAATGCTGAAAAACAGCATGCTAAAGTATTTATAACTTATCTTATTCATTATTTAAATAGATTATAGGTAAAGCCTAACATAATTTCGGCGCCACGGGTATAACTTCGGTTAATGTATTCGTTGCCATACCATTTACCTCCCGTTTGTGGATTGGCATAAACGGTTCTGATATCGGGATTAAGGATATTTTTGGCATAACCTTTAAACCTGACACTTTTAGTCAGACGCTGACTGAATACAAAATCTAAAACCGGTACCGGACGGGTGTATAAATCGGGTTCTCCCGTCAGGTTGATCTGCACTAAACGTTCGCCTACCACATTAAAGGTTAAGGTAAAATCAGATCCCGATTTTGGGTTTTCATAGTTTAACCATGCATTGATGGAGTAAGGCGCCTGCTCAAAAAGCGGACTGTTTTTTGGTGTATAACGATCGAGCGAGCGGATGGCTTCGTAACGCTCAGGTGTTTTTTTAATGTCGCTCTGTGCAAGCAATAAGTTAGAACCGAAATAAAAGTTTTTTAAAGGATCCCACATATTTCCCAGGCTTTTTACAACCTCGAGTTCAAGCCCCCATACCCGGCCAACGTTAGGATCGTTCTGGAACTGGATGGTTGGAAACTCGGGATAGGTTGCTGCCAAACCAGCAGTTTGCAAGCTAAAAACCTTTACCAACTGGTTTTCTATCCGTTTACCAAATGCCGAAACCGCAAGCACCTCTCCTTTTGCCGGAAACCATTCCCACCTGAAATCAAGATTTTGGGTAAATTGGTTTTTAAGGTTCGGATTACCGACCACTAAACCCATCTGAAAGGCATCAAATTCGAAAACATTGGTTATTTCCCTCAATTCCGGGCGAGCTAATGCAGTATTATAAGCACCGCGGAAATTCATGTTATCGTTTAGGGTATAAGTTGCGTTAACCGAGTAAAATGGTTTATAACCCGTTTTGTATACCGAATTTGGATTAATCGGATTTAAGGGGATTTTGCTCCCGTTTGCACCTCCTGCGGTAAGCGATGGATCTAAAAACACGCCTGAAGTATCAACAGATGAACCAATATTGGTCATTTCGAAACGCACACCGCCTGCAATACGCAGCTTTTCAGTCAGCTTTAAATCCAACATCCCGTAAAAAGCATTGGTTTCAAAATAACCTGTATAATTATTGGGCGATTTTTGGCTGTTATATAAGAATCCACCAATGGGCATCATGCCTTCCCCCTGGCCACCTGTAGACAATTTAACACCAATAAATTCGCTGCTCACCAATCGGTTCAGGTTACCCTCGGCACCGTATAACGGTAGGGCCCTATTGCTGGTAAAGTTAGATCCCGGCAGGAAAAGCTGGTTTTCATTAAAATCACGGTCCCTGAATAAATAATTTACGCCGGTTTTAAACTCCTGTTTTTGTCCGAACAGTTTAAAAGGAAGACTTAAATCTGCTTTATAATTGTAATTTTTCTCATCAAGGTTCCGCCATCTCCTTCCATTAGGTTCGGCTTGTATAATACCATAAGGCCCGAAACCGTTAACATATCCAGAGGTTAAGGCGTAAAGGTGTTTGCTGTAAACCGTTGCAGGTGCACCACTTCCTGTTCCAACCGTGTAATAGCCTCCACCCCTGGGCATATAATCGGCCAGACTGGCAAAGCGGAAATCAGGATCGTTCTGTTTCGACCTCGAACTGGCCACATTATAACTCAAACGTGGGGATAATTCTTTATCGAAAAATTTATGCTCGCCCTGCAGGTTAAAAGTGTTCAGGTTACGAAAAGTTTGTTTTAGCGAGTAGGTGGTTGTTTTTACCTCTCCAGGTAAGCCAGTATATTCGTAACGGCCAGCTAAATTACTAGCTTTAGTTTCGCCGCCCCAGCTGCCCAGGTATTGCATGCTGATTTCGTTACGGCGGTTAAACTGATAGGTAACGCCCACCAAAGTTCCATAATTTAAAGTCTCTACACCCGTGTTTTCTTTATAAGTTTGGTATTTACCCATAAATAAACTGTTTGGCGTAATGTAGTTTGGAATATTACGTGGACTGTACACATCAGGGTTACCGGTAACCACGCCCTGGTATATACTATACTGGGTTAAATCGCCTCCGCTGATATCAGTAATGCGGCGATAGTAATTCCCGCCCACGATTAAACCGAGTTTATGTTTTTTAAAAATATTAAAGCTGTTGCCGTAAGTAGCCGAATACAGCTGGTTTAAGGGTGCTTTTTTGTATTGTGTAGTCATCACCGGATCGAAAGACTGCATAATGTTGTTGATGCGGTTTACTTCCTGATAGGCCGTTGGGCTGTAATTGCTATTGGCAATCATACTTTGGATGGATCCCAGGCCGTTCGGATATTGACTGGCCAGGTTTTTAAAGTCGCTGCTTAAGTTTTTATCACTGATTTTATTGCCAAAGGCACCCATATCGCTGTTCCAGAAGCTATTGTATTGACCACCAATTCCCACATTCGAGTTTACACCCGATTGGGCTATGATTTCGAAAGTTTCCTTTTCCGGAACAGACTTGGTTTTCAGTTCTACAATGCCCGCAGCTGCATCGGCAGGTTTATCGGGTGTTACTGTTTTATAAATGGTAATGTTATCGAGCAGTGATGCGGGAACCAGGTCCAGGGGGATCGTGCTCCTATCAGGATCAGATGAGGCTAAACGCACCCCGTTTAACTGTCCGATTACACTTCTATCGCCTAAACCGCGGATGGCTACATATTTATCATCGGTTACAGTAACCCCCGAAACACGCTGCAAAGCCTGCGTGGTGGTAATACTGCCGGTACGCTCAATCTGTTGCGAAGATATGGCATCCTGGATAATCGACGATTTTTTGCGTTCCTCCAATATGGCAACTTCGGTATTTGCCTTTCTTCTCGCCTGAACCATCACCTCGCTCAGCTGTGTAGCTGAGGCTTTTAAAGCAATATTCAATACCTTCGTACTTGCATCCACTTTAATTTCGCGGCTAATGTAGCCCATGTAAGAAATTATTAGGGTAGCGCCACCTTCAGGAACGGTAATCCTGAAATTTCCGTTCACGTCGCTCGAGGTTGCAGTAGTTCCGCCCTTAACCTTTATACTTACTCCAATGAGTGTTTCTTTGCTCTTCTCATCGAAAACCGTTCCTGTGATTAAAATCGGTACCGGTTTTCTGGTAATCACTACATAACCTTCTACCACGCTGTATTTAAGGTTGGTATTGGCTAAAATATTGTTCAGCGCATCGGCAACACTGATATTTCCATTATTGAGGTTAACCTTTTTGCTTATGTTGTTCAACAGGTTTACCGCCACATTAATCTGGATATTGCCCTGTTTTTCTACAACAGCCAAGCTATTTTCTATAGTTGCAGCTTCAAGCCTAAGTTTGATTTTCCGATTGAGATCCTGACCTGACACATTATTAGCGAAGAGAAGCCCTAAGCCGGTAAGATTTGCAAGGATCACTAGAAAAGAGCATTTCATAAAGAAATAAATTTTATCTGCGGGCAGATTGTTATCAGCCATCTGCCTCAGTTTCTTTTTAACATAGTACAAGGCGTTATAACATTGCCTTGCATATTGAAAAGAAACATGCAGATGTAATACTTTTTGCATATTTTTGATCATTATGATTTTTCGCCTTTAGGCGGATATTATGAATACTTTATCGTGGGCTGACGGGTCTTCGAAAACAGCCAGTCCTTTGATGATTTACGCGTCCTCCCTCAAAGGGGGACGTTTTTTATTTTAGTCTGTTTGTTACATCCTCATCCTTTCTCTCCTAAAAAATGCTAACATGATTTTGATTGATTTTATATTTAAAATTACCTGCAACACTGAGGATTTTAATCAGCTTGCTTAATGGAATATCGGTGGTTAAATTCACCCTGATCTGCCTTTCTGCTACTGCAGAATTACCTATTGCGATCGTAACATTATAAGTTCTTTCCAAAATGGCAGCAATATCAGCCAGCTTCGTTTTCCTGAACACCAGCTTTCCGTTTTTCCATCCGAGAATGTCGCTAACGGCTGTACTACCCAGTTCGCGCTGCCCAGTTTTCTCGTTCCACACCACACTTTGGCCTGGCAACAATACGGCAATGGAATGTAATACCTTGTTTACTTCACGGTCTACCCTTACCTTTCCGGTACTGACTAAAACACGAACCGGTTGATTTAAAAAAGCATCGATTTTAAAAGAGGTACCCAATACCCTGGTTACTATATTTCCGGTGTGGATGATAAATGGTCTTTTTGGATTTTTAGTCACTTCAAAAAAAGCTTCTCCCCTTAACGATATCGCCCGCACATTGGTGGTGAATTTTGAAGGAAAAGAAAGAGTACTGCCCGGGCCCAGGTACACCACTGAACTGTCTGGCAAAAGAATTTTGGAGCGCTTGCCCTTTGGATTTTCGAAATGCTGATCAATTATTGCATACTGCTGAGTTTTTTTATCCAGTCTTGGAATCAATAGTGAAATAGAACCGATAATCAACAGAATAGCCGCGGCATACGATAGATACCTGCGGAGCTTTATATTTTTTGATGGTAAGCCTAAAACAATTGGTTCATTGCCACCGATATTTCGCGCCGATTGCATTCCGTGGAACTTAGCAAGTGCCTGCGAAACATCTGGTTCAATGTACCCATCATCAGTTGATGCCGCAATCTCGTCCATCACCTCGGAAAAAAGAACAGAAAGGTCACCTGTAGACAGCAGTGATTTTATTTCGGCAGTTTCTTCCGCCGTACATCCGCCGTTAATATATTTTCTGATAAGGGCTTTTTTTTCTGTTTTATAATCCATTGAGGTTGTTCTTCAATAATCATAACACAAGTTTTAAAGGGTACCACCTATCAAAATGTAAAAAAATATATTTTTTATTTAGGCAGGCAAAAACAAAAGAATATGCGTCGCCAGAAGCAAAAAAAGTGTAAAATCTGCATGTTCTTTTATGTGCTGCCTGAAAAAGCTAAGCGCTGCAACCATATAATTTTCGACCGTATTTACAGAAAGGTTCATATCACTAGCAATTTCGGCATAGGTTTTATTTTCCTCCCTGCTCATCTGGAATACTTTTCTGCGGGCTGGGCTTAGCTGGCTAAGTTTTTCGCGGTAAATCTCTTCAAGCTGTGCATATACCAGTGCATCATCAGCGGGCCGTGATTTCACAACCTCGGTCTCAAGCTGTTCATCAAGCTCAACAGTGGCCATTATTTTTTTGCGGTAATGATTGTACAGCGCATTTTTGACCGAGCGGTAAAGATATGGGCCCAGATCGGTTTCTATTGAAATGTCTCCCTGTTTCTTCCACAGGCCGAGCATCACATCCATCACCAGTTCTTCTGCAACAAAAGTATCTTTAATGTTTCTTAAGGCATAACGGTAAAGTGCTGCATAATACCTTTTAAAAAGAAAATCGAAGGCAGCAGGACTTCCGTTTTTATGCTTTTCTAACAGTACTGCATCCGGTAAATCTTTTATCTTGTTGAACATGCCTGGGAAAGGGAATCTCTGTGCAGCAAAAATAAAACCTATACCGGCGTTGTATATTAAGGCAATATTAAGTTATTGAACATTACTGCAGTTTAACGGACCTGATGGGAATAAAACAGAATAAGCCACAACATCCGCCATGGCTTATTTACTAACCAAATAATATTAACAGTATGTAATGTTACAAACATAGAAACCAAACATGAACAAAGAATGAAGTTTAGTCCAAATTAAAAAGCGGATAGACGGCTTATCATTTACCGCTAAATGTTGTAGAGGAAGGGATCGAACCTTCGACGTGCTACCGGAAAGCCCTCTACCGCGATCATTTTCTCCTGACCGCTGCAAAAGTAATAAGTAAGATCACATTTAAAAGTGCAGACCAAAAGTTTAATGATTTAGTAATATCAGACACGTACACTACCGTTATACATAGCGACCAATTAAAATAGAATAATAAACCAATTCGGGTTACTATAGCGACCAATTCCAAAACTTAGTATACAAGGTGCGCTTTGCCGTACGATACAGTATGGAGAATCACTCCTTTTTTATGTATGCTCAATCATAAAGAGATGTTTATAAATTTCAAAGACCAAATATCAATATCCCCACTAAATAAATTAGTATTCACCAGCATTTTTAAAGCCAACAAACTTACCTGAATGTTATAAGTAGTTTTTGTATTTTTTTCTTTGACATGCTTTCGGAAAATGAATGAAAAGATCATAAATAACACCACAAACGTGAACGCCTATGAATACAAAAAAAAACACCTTAATGCTACGAAAACATTCATTTCAAGCTCCAATACCCGAACAAACCTTATACACATCAGCTCACCAATCAGTCCCCAACATGAACTACACCAACCAACAAAGACAACACACAAATAAAATGCTGTATTTTGGAACATACAACAAAATTTATCATTAACACCCTTAATCAACCAATGGAAAACCAACACGTACACCATCATGGCTGCACACAATGCGCCTGTAACAATCCTGTTTTAGAAATTCTCAAAGAAGAGCTTTTCAGCCCGGAAAACCTCGCAAAAATGAAACCAGGCCCCGGACCTAAAGCCAAACAACAGCCCCAAACCCTACTAATCACCGGCGGCACCATCCGTCCGATGACCGGCGGATCGACGGCTACCGTTGAAGCCATCGGAATAGCCGACGGAAACGTTGTGGTAAGCGGCACTCAAGATGCTGTAACAGCATATATGGAGCAAAACTATCCCGGTTACAAGACCAAAGAACTTACCGGCACACAAACCCTGCTTCCCGGACTGATCGAGCCGCACGTACACATCGTGCCAACCGCGATGATGACCGAATGGGCAGATGTAAGCCCTTTCAACGGTCAGGATTTGCTCGCAACATACGATCTGGACTCTGTTGGAACAATCATCAACAATAACCTCCCAGACAATTTTGAATATGTCATTCTTGGCAAGGGGCTGGACCCCTCGTTGATGCCATTTGTACTCAACAAAAAAGGTGAAGAGGAACTCATCACCATAAACAACAAAGTACTTGACGGTATCAGGGAAGACATCCCGATGATGCTGCTTAGCGCCTCTATGCACACCCTCTATTTAAACACAAGCGCGTTACGTCTAGTCTATAAAAACAGTACCGCAGTGCAAGCCAAGTACAAACACGTTGATATCTACATCGCAGAAACCAAAGGCCAGCTGCAGGAAAGTTTGATGATGACCCCGGCGCTCACCGTGATCAAACAACAGGTTGTTGCCATGGCCAACAACATCGATAGCTACCTCACCGAACTCTTTAAACTGGCAAACCAAAGGGGAGCGACCTTCATGTACGATGCAGGACTGAACACAAATTTTGAAAAGATTTTGCTCCAATACCTGGCCAGTAATCACGAACGGGTGCGGATCGGCGGGGCATTACTGTGCGCTACCACAGGAGATGTAGACAACCTTGGCACATACCCAGACACAACCAGTTACTCGCCTGTGTATAATGGCCACGTAAAAGTTGTTTCGGACGGTTCAAACCAGGGCCTCACCGGCTATCAGAGTGCACCTTATCTTTGCAAGCCAGCTCATAATACAGGGATATTCAATTTCCTGCAACCAAATACCCCTAAAGGTACCATTCCGCAAAACTATCAATCACTGATCAGTGGTGTAGTAGCGAAAGGCTGGCCCCTGATGATTCATGCCAATGGCGACCAGGCAGTAACCTTTGCAATAGAAGCCTACCAAACTGCCCTCACCCAGCCCAAGGTTACCGAGCTGCGCAACCGCATAGAACACTGCTCACTTCTAACAGCAGACCAGATATCAACAATGTTCAAAATGGGCGTTTCACCAAGTTTCCTTATTGGCCACGTTGGCTATTGGGGCTATGCTTTCAGCCAGGTCATATTTGGCAGCGCAAAAGCCCAGATGCTCGACCTTTGCGGTTCCGCGCTTGCCGCCGGAATGAGGATCACCCTACACAGCGACAACGAAGTAAGCCCATTGGGTCCATTGAGAATGATGGAACAATCCATCACCAGGATAATGGAAGAGAATACGGCAAACGGTGAAGTATTAAATCCTAGTGAGTGCATTACACCAGAACAGGCCCTGGTTGCAGTCACCTATGATGCCGCATGGCAATGTTATGCCGACCAGTGGGCCGGATCATTGGACGAGGGCTACTTTGCCGATTTCGTCATCCTTGAACAGGATCCCCTATCATTAACCACCCCATCTGAGCAATACATGAAAATGCGGAACATCTCCGTACTGGAAACCTGGCTTGGCGGTATACCTGTGCATATTAAAGCGTAATCAAATTAATGAAAGCTAAACAGGATTAATATCACTGCAACAACTATCCCCGCGTTACCTCGGGGATAGCTGTTAATAAATACCTTGAACTTCACTTCGATTGATAAAATCCTAATTTCCATCTACAAGGCAACAATAAATCTGCTTAAGCGATTGTGAAGTCTGGGCGTTTTATTTTCTGACCGCCTTCCATCGCACTTTCGTGGGCAAGAATACCTACACAGGTAATATTTGCCGATTGCCTTGCATCGGGGAAAGGCACCCGCTATTACATACGCTTGTAAACTACTGATAGAAACCAATATGCCCGTATCTTTAATCTCCTATGAAAGCGGACTTAATACCTTGTCTAATTTTAACAAGCAGTTTAAGGAAATTATGAACAAAAACCCGTTGGAATATAAAATACAGTTCTCAAGTATTTGATACATTGGCATCAGGGATTACTGGGGAGTAGAAAATAAACTGCACTAGCTTCTTCACATGGTGGCATTTATATCATATTTATCAATCTTCTTTAGTTACTTTAACATCAGTAAAGTGGCCTAATGTGCCGGGGCCTATCCATAACCCAATACTTCCCCGAATATCTTTACCCTGCTTTAAGTCATTTACAATCAAAGTAGGCTGAGCAGCACCGTTAACATACAACCTGGCAGTTTCATCCTTTACCACGATTTTTATTTTGATCCATTCTGCAGGCAATATATCTACATACGCTTCATACTGTCCTGGTGTTTCCTTTCTTAATTTTTCCCAGGGATATCCCGGAATAGAAATATACTGGCTAGCGTGATTTCTGCGCAATTGATCATTTGCCCGACCATTGGTAGGACGTAAATAAAAAACCTCCATTTTTGAGGCGTCTAAAGCCGCCCTGAACGCAATACCGACAAAGCCACGGGCTGTTTCTCCAGCGTTTGCAAGTGGTTGCCCAGAAATTGTAGCTTCAATTACCCCGTTATGGAATTTAATATCCTTTAAAATTGCAAGTGTATTGTCTCCGTTGGCCTCACCTTTTATTTGCAGGGCTAGGGCATTTTTACCTTTATAAGTAGATTTTTCGACAGTTACCTGAAACGGAATTACATCAGATGGATTTATTGATTTGTGCTGTGCTTTAGATTTCAAACCAAACACTAAACTTAACACTAAAATAAATAACAGCTTTTTAGTCATAGGGAAAATAATTTTAAGTATTCGGATCCATCTAAAATAAGAAAAATAATGTTCCCAAACCCATAAGGGCTGATATATCCGCTGCGATAACCAGCTAATGATATAGCTGTAGCTAAAGGAACCTGACTGACACAGTTATATTTTTTGAATGCGTTGCCATAATTTTGTTTTTTTGTTTACGCTATGCCCAAACCTAGCAGCTGAGCCGCATTGGCGCCTCATTTTGAGCTTAAATGAGCTAAATTGAGCTAATTAAGACCATTATTGAGCTAAAATGGGCCGTTACAGTTGTGGGCGGATGTGCAAGGGTTCCGGTCACTTATGGCGGCCAGATATCATTAAGTTAAACCATTCGGCACGAAAAATAATTTAACCACAGGTAGAAAGGATGCACACAGATACAAAAATCTGTGTTTATCTGTGCATCTGTGGTTAAAAACGCTTACTTAATTACATTGGGTGGCGGCCTGCTTAAGGGCAGCATAACCGTAGGCGGTGGTGCCATTCTGCGAAAGCAGGCGCTGGCGTTACCTTTTAGGTAGAAAAAAGGTAACGCCGGGGTAACCCTGGGGTTAACTTGGGGTTAACCTGGTAGCAACAAAGGGTACAGAACAGGTAATGCGGGGGTAATTAAATACGGCCCTTTTGCTGGCTCTCCGGGTAGACAGCCAGTAAATCTTTCACGCAAAAACGATCGCCACCAAGTAGTTTTATAGGCTAACGTGCCACGAAATTGCCATAATTTTCCGCTGCTTTTTCCTTCTAATACAATTCTTTTGTATGATGTGTTTTTATGGATTTATAGCGCATAATTGAAGAGATCGCGAACAGGCAGATTTCTCTAAAATCCAGCAAAATAAACGTAAAAAAGACGCTTATAAAAGATTACTTTTTCCTATTTAGCTTAACATCTTGTAATAAAGCAGGGAAACGAGGAGTTTACCCCCTAATTTATATCAGATTACCCCTCACTACAAGCCCATTTTTTATAGTTAATTTGTTTCAACCAAGTATAAAAAATCTGGCAAACTACCAGAAGTATCTTTACAATTATTTTAATCGTTACCGCTGTTAGGCAGCAGCAGTAAGGAATGGGCACGTGATTAGGGGATAAACCAAAAGCCTTACAAAGCAGATCGTTTTAAAAGGATGAACCTTTTTAAAACAAGGTGATTAAATAGTTTTATTGATCATAAAAAGAGGGGCTCACCTAAAACGAGTAGCATATGTCCTCTTTAAAATAACCAAACGAACATGTTCATATGCCTGTTCATTCATTCTTACCTAATTTTATGAAAACAAAATCTTTTACTTTACCCTCAGCCGGCATTTTAATGCTCGGATTTGTTTTATTTTTTGGCAGTTGCAGAAAAAACGATCTTCCGGATCCGGATAGCAAGGATCAGCTTTCGGTGAAGGCAAAACTGAGTGCAATACCGCCAAATGAAACCCCACTGTCTCTAACCAATGGCACCTTTTATATTGTGAACCGAAAAAGTGGAAAAGTACTCGATGTTGGTGGTTTTAAGACTGCTGACGGCTCGAATGTTTCCCAATATGGCGGTACGGGCGGAACAAATCAAAAATGGACCCTAACCCTACTTCCTGGTGATTACTATTCGATTATTGGTGTGCATAGCGCCAAAGGACTTCAGGTAGACCAGGCGGGAACAGCTGATGGGGATAATGTGAATATATCTACTTATTCGGGTGCTACAAACCAGCAATGGCAATTTACCGCTTTGGGCAACGGGTATTATCGCATCATTAACCGAAACAGTGGTAAGGACCTTGAAGTTGCCAACCAGTCGATCGTTGATGGTGCCAATGTTGCACAATGGACTTACAATGGCGGAGAAAACCAGCAGTGGTCTTTGTTAACGGTCAATGCAGGCGGTCAACTGAATTGGGTGCTTAACAGTACGGGCGTACCGGCTGATGTACTCGCCCGCATTACCAGCGCGATGAATGATGCCTGTGCAAGATATAACGCTGGCGCCAATTGGCCCGCCCGCACACTTACCGTACAATATAACACAGGTGTGCCCACAGCCGATGGCAGTACAAACGGAAACATACGTTTTGGTGCAAATACCAGCTACCAGAATGTGCGTACGGCAATGCACGAAATTGCCCACACCTATGGCGTAGGCCTAAGCAGTGGATGGACATCAAATACCAGTACGGGCGATTTCCTGGGCACAAACACAGTTGCACTTGTCAAAATTTTTGATGGCACTAGTGGGGTAATCCATACCGGAGGCGGGCATTTTTGGCCTTACGGTTTAAACTACGACAATGAATGGAGTGAAACAAATGCCTTTAGACACGTAAAATTAGTTTTTGCAATGCGATCAGACGGGATGTAGCGCAGCAGCTGTAGCTTCTATTGAATGGAAGAGGGTGTATCATAAAGGCGATTTCACCTTAGATGATGTCATGTTGTTAAAAGGACTCCTACGGAGAGCCTGTCGAAACACCTTAAAGAATATTTACAGGTCCTTCGACAGGCTACCATTGACAGAATCCATGGAATGATCGTCATTGCGAGGAACGAAGCAATCTTAATGCGCACGCTAATAGCGATCGTTGTAAGATTGCTTCGTCGGCTGAAAAAGCCTTCTCGCAATGACGATTCCTCGCAGCTTACAATAGGATAAAAATCCCTTATGCCATTAATATTGATTTTATAAAACAAATTACCTCCTCAGTGTGACAAAAATATTAGATTCGTTAATATAACTTGTTCGCATCAACTCTGATGATAAAAAAGATTTGTTCAGTTTTTAAAGGTCTTTATCTTTATTGGCCTTCCTTTTTTCTGCCATATATTCGGAGGGTGCTACATTATATTTTGCTTTAAACGACTTAGCAAAATAATTAGGGGCACTAAAACCCACCATGTAACATATCTCTGAAACTGTTTTATCGCTTTTTTCTAATAATACCGCTGCTCTCTCCAGCTTAACAGACCGGATAAAATCAACAGGGGTTTTGCCCATTACCTGCAAACACTTTCTATACAAAGATACCCTGCTCATCCTCATATGTTTACTTAAGTCCTCAACAGACAACTCAGGCTTATCAAGATTTGCATCAATATAAGGCAATACTTCATTAAGGAATTTAACATCGGTGGATTCGATGTCTATTTCAGGTGCCTGAATACTGATCTGCCTGGAATAAGTTTTCTTAAATGTTTGATGAAGCGTGAGCAGATTCTTTATTTTTGAATGTAAAATTTCAAAATTAAAGGGCTTGGTCATATAATCATTCGCTCCTGTCTCTAAGCCTTTAAGCTGCTCTTCTTCAGCAGTTAAAGCTGTTAATAAGATAATTGGGATATGTTTGGTCCTGTCATCCCCCTTCAGTTTTTTACATAATTCAGTGCCATTCATTTCAGGCATATTTATATCTGAAACAATAAGATGAGGATGCAATGCAAGGGCTTTTTGCCAGCCTTCCTTACCATTCGAGGCCTCCACTATCTTATAAAAAGATTTTAAGTTATCTTTAAGATAAAACCTAAAATCCTCATTATCTTCAATTAACAAAACAAGGGGCACATTTGTTACGGGAATACCGACCTCAAAAGACTCATTTTCATCCTCTTTTTCATTGGAACATAATTGTTCTCCAGTAGTTATGAAGCGATCATAAACATGTTCATTACTTTTTGTAATCGGTACGTTTTCAATGGCTTCATTTGATTCTGCATAAGGCAATTCAGCATTTTCAAGATCCTTTTGCTCCTGCACTGAAATTGAACTTGAAGCGAGTTTTAAGCGTACGGTAAAACAAGTTCCTAAACCTGATTCACTTTCCACCAATATTTCACCTCCGTGCATTTTAACAAACTCTTTGGTAATAGACAAGCCAATTCCTGATCCCTGGTTGAGGATGGATGAGGATGTTTCATTTTGAAAAAAGCGTTCAAAGACGATTTCCTGCCTATCTTTTGGGATCCCGATTCCTGAATCTAGCACTTTTATCTCCAATGAAACCCAGCCATCTTCTCCCTGATGCGGCAGCTTTTGTAATTCAACACCAATGGTTCCTGTCGATGGTGTAAATTTAAATGCGTTTGAAAGTAAATTGAACAATATCCGCTCAATCTTATCGTGATCAAACGATACATATAGATTTTCGACAGCACTTTTAAAAGCAAACTTGATCTGCTTGCGTTCTGCCAGATCATAAAATGAGTCTGTTGCATCTTTAATGAAGGATACAATTTCACCATCGCTCTTATGTAATTGCAATTCCTGCTCCTCCATTTTACGGAAATCGAGCAACTGGTTTACCAGGTTTAATAAGCGCTTTCCATTCCTTTTAATCATAGCCAGCTGACCGTAACGTCCAGTCTCTTTGGTCTCCGTTAAAAGTTTATCTACAGGAGCGAGAATCAATGAAATGGGTGTTCTGAATTCATGGCTCAGATTCGTTAAAAATTTAATTTTCAATAAATCCAACTCACGCAATCTTTCCGCTTCTTTACGATCCTGCTGCCTTAACTGCAGCGCTTGAATTCTTTCCTGCTCCTGTAACTGCCTGGCCTGAATCCTTTCCTGTTCTAAGGCAAATTCCTGTCTTAACTTTTTGATCCCTCTGTTCCGAATAAATAGCAATGAAAAACCAATTACTAAAACATAAAATATATATGCCCATGTGGTGCGCCAGAAAGGAGGCAAAATGGTAATTTTCAAGTGCGACTCTGCCAGGGGTATAGGATCGTTTCCATTAAATGCTTTCACATGAAAGGTGTAATTTCCGGGATCAAGATTTGTAAAAGTGGCCTTACGCATTTCTGCAGTAACTGTAAGCCAATGTTTATCGAATCCTTCTAAATTATATTTGTAAGTTATTTTGCTGTGATTAATATAATTGAGCAATGCAAATTCGAGTGAAAAGATGTTTTCTTTATAGGTAAAGGTTAAATTTTCAAGCGCTGTTATTGTTCTTGGCAAAATAACGTGGCCGTTAATGCTTTCTCCAACCTGTATGTTATGGTTAAACATTTCTAAGCCCGTTATTACCAGCATTGAAGGATACTGCTCCTTAGTTATCTGTCCCGCTTTAAAAATATTGAAACCATTTGCCCCTCCAAAAATCAGTTCACCGGCTTTTGTTTTGTATGCAGCATTCATATTAAATGTGGGGCCTTGCAATCCGTCGGCCTCATTGTATTTGCTGTATATAAATCTATAATTTCCCCCTTTAGCAATTACGGAAATCTTGTAAAGGCCTTTTTGCGAACTATACCAAATATGATGATTTTCATCTTCAAGCAAATCCAAAACAGCACTTTCGGGCAGCCCGACTTCCTCGCTTAAGTTATTAAAGGTTTTTGTTACAGGATTATATATACTTATACCCTCGCGGGTACCTATCCACATCCATCCTCTGCCATCTTCGATAATGGAATGTACATTACCAGATACCAGGCTGTTCGGATCCTTACTGTTATTAATTAAATGGGTAAATTTAAAGGTTTTAGTATCCAGTATACTAACTCCAAGGGTAGTACCGATCCAGATCCTTTTAAGTTTATCTTCATATAAACAATTAATGATATTAGAATTTAATGTGTTCTTAACTGTCGAATTAAAGTGCCTGAAGGTTTTGGCATTCCGGTCAAACAGGTCCAATCCATTACTTAAGGTACCAACCCAAAGCCTGTTGGATGAATCTTCTAACAGGGCATAAATCCGATTATCTGAAAGGCTGGAAGGATCTGTAGTATGCTTATAATGGGTAAATTTTGTCCCATCAAAAGAATTAAGTCCGCCTAAATAGGTTCCAATCCACAAAAGGCCCGAATGATCGATGTAAAGGCTCACAACAATATCGCTACTTAAAGAATTGCTGTTGGCAGGATTATTACGATAGGTTATAATTTCACCTGTGCTTCTGTTTAAATACAGCAAACCAGTGCCGTTTGTTCCAATCCACAAATTTCCCTTACTGTCTTCCGCAAATGAATTAACGTCTTTATATATCGCGTTTTTCCCTGTTAAATACTGATTTCGCGGAAACTTAAAGATGCTTTTATGATAGTAACAGATCCCTTTTTTAAAGGTACCAATCCAGATTATTCCGTTATTGTCTTTGTATAAGTCAACAATGCTGTTCTGCGTTAATCCCCTGGGGTCATCTTCTTTACTTAGAATATAACTTATTTTGTTGGTTAGCTTATTTAAGATATTAATTCCACCATGATCGGTTCCGATCCAGATATTTCCATCATCGCCCTCTATAATGGAAGTAACATTATTCGAACTGAGGCCTGAATGATCCGGCTTCTTTCCAAAATAACGGAAGGTGTTACTTTTTTCATTAAGATAATATAATCCGAAAGGATTATTTACATTATAAATAAAAATATTGCCTCCAGAATCGTGGCTGAGGTGGAAATCGCTTAGCTGATCTCCAAAACGTTTGTTTATTGCAAAATATCTATTTGTTACCCGCTGTTCTTTCAGGTTGAACTTATCAAGAACACCATTGGTATAAATAACCCACAAATTACCTTTTTGGTCATCCAAAAAATAGCTTATTTCGTTAGCGTACAAGGAATTTGCTATTCCATTTTTATGAATATACCTGGTGGTTACATTACTTTTCGCATCATAACAAAAAATGCCTTTATTTTCAAGTTGGAAATAGTACTTTCCCTTATTATTGGTTTGTATATCTTTAAGGTATCCGCCCGGAATTTTATATTTTTTAAGGTGCTTATCCTGAAATGGCTCGAATTTCTCCGTCAAAGGATTATAAATACTGAAACCACTGCCAGATTTAATCCATAACTGTTTCTCCGGCCCTTCAAATATTTTGAGCACATAATCATCGGGAATACTGGTACTATCCTTTATATTATGTTTAAATACCTTAAATTCATGCCCATCATAGCGGTTGAGGCCGGCCTGGGTTCCAAACCACATAAATCCTTTATGATCTTTGTATATGGCTTTTACCTGATTATCCGATAAACCGTTAGCAATATCCAGGTGAGAAAATTGGTATAAACCTTCTTGAGCAAAGAGAGAATTACACAGTAGGAATGTGCTTATTAAAATTAAAATCCGAAACATATATTCTACTCAATACAGAAGCATTATCACCTTCAAATAATTAATTTGAAATAAAATCTGGTTATAAAACGGCTGTTTAATATTGACATAACCAAGCTACGCTTATATTTTGATATTTTTTAGTAAACACGAAAATTGTAAGTAAGCAGCATGCATAAAGGTGCCTAAATCACTAACAATTAAATGGTCAATATTCCCTGATCGATGCGTAAACACCATAGGGTATATTGTTTATGCCATAAAAAGGACGTAGTGTATAAACATGCTTACCATCCTTCAATTGGAAAGATGCAGAATCAATTATGGATAGATTTGTTAATAAGCCGATGTTAGGACTTTCCCAACCCTCCAATGCCTTTGCCGTAGATGGAAGTCCGGCATTTACCCTAAAATTATGAAGCAATCGATCGGCATCCAAAGAACCGATAAAAGTGGTATTTAAAGCCTCCCTTTCAAGGATCCAGGACGCATTTAATTTCACATCCTTTGCCTGGAAAGCGATGAGTTTAACCCTGCTTTGAGCATTTCCCAGCGTGCAGTTTACCAAAAGCAAAATCAGGATGGTTAAACTTTTACCACTTAAATAGCTGTAGCCATGGGGATTATTCCTACGCAAACTATTCTTAAACAGATAACCTAAGGTTCTGCCAGCTATCGTTTTCCCTAATATTTGGTTCATAAAATTATTCGTATTCTATATACAATTTATGCATTAAGCAGCTAGTGTTATAAAAAATATCTGCCTTGTCTTTTCTGTTCGTAAAATTGCTTTCTGCCTTAAATAAACCTGCAACCGGAATTAACGAATGAATTTCCATTCATCAAACAAAAAATCCTCCCCATTAAACACGAAATAGACATTCTCTACCCCTTTATCTATTTTCAGGTCTATTTTCTTCGAGCGCGTGGTCCATTCCTTTTCATCACACGTAAGGGAAACAAGAGGACTACCCTTAAGATTATTTACATAAACATCAATTCTGCCTTTTCCTTTTACTCTGGCTTCAAATTTGGCAGGGACCTGTTTGCTGAAATCGGCTCCCCGAACCATGATACATTGTTGATCTGCTTTTCCTTTGGCAACCATATTGCCCGGATTACCAAAAGCTTCGAACTGGACTTGCCCTGAAGTGCCTGCTGTGGTTTCTGCCTGCTGAAGAACGAATGGATTTAATGGATTAAGTTGTGCGGTGCCTTTAAAAGTTGCTTTGCCCATTTGAAAACTCACATTCTTTTCATCCACCTGTATTGGTTCAATACCCACATTACGAAAACCACCCTTGGTGCCAAAATAATCCTGTAAATACATGGCATGGTAAGCAAGATAATACTTCCCTTTAAACTTGAACAAGTGACTGTGATTGTTTGTCCAGGGGCCAACATTAACCTCGCCGGTATTCTTAAAATAATTATCGCGATACTTCCAACTGTCCGGAATTAAGGGGGTTTTGCTGGTCATATAAGACATATTGCATTTGGTTGGTTTATCGATATTGCTATAAGGCCATTCAGTGCGTTCTTCCCAATTTGTATTATAGGTATAAACCCAGGTTCCGTTGATAAAGTTAAGGTCGCTGGCCTCAAAAAAATAAGGAGCGGGTATCTTAGCAACATCGCTGGCCAAACTGGTCATATCTTTTCCCAATTTTACGATTCTGGCATTATCCGGCATATATTTCGTTTTAGGCGATCCGCCTCCAAAAGTAAGCCAGCCTGTGCCCTGGTCGTCAATCACAACTCCGGGATCGAATGGGGCATCTACATCGACACCGGGAACAGAACGGTCGATTATATTCTTTCCCAATGGGTCTTTCCATGGGCCAACCGGAGAGGTAGAGGTAAGCATGGCTGTACCAATACCGCTATTGGAGTAATACAGGTAGAAATGCGTTTTACCATCTGCTTCCTTTCTGGATGTAATGGAAGGCGCCCAGGAATTCTGGCTCCATGGTGCCAGCCCGGCGGTATTGATGAGGCCGTGATAGGTCCAGTTAACCATATCATCGGAAGACATCATAACCAGTGTCCGTATATGTTCGTATGAATTTTTCCCATCTTTTCCTACATGCTCATACTGTTGATGATCATTTGTGCCATACACATAAATTCTTCCATTGTATTCTACGGCTGTTGGATCGGCCGTAAACATAAAATCTAATAAAGGATTGGCATTATTGGAGCTAAGTTTCGGCGATACATTTGCGAATTTTTCTGCCAAACTTCCATTAACTACTTTCGGTTTACCAGCATTCGTCTGAGCCTCTGCGAATTCTATACCTCCCAGAAAAGCCACAACAACAGCTGTACTTAACAATACTTTTTTTCTAAACATGTTTTTATTTTATCTAACGAATACTAGTGTTAAGTATGAATTGTCATTTTATACTCCCGCTGATTACGCGGAATACGCTGATTTATGTGTTCAGCGATTATCACCGAAATCAGCGGGAAAATAGAACCGCCATTTTACTATTAACACAGCACTAGTTAAGGTTTATTTCAATTGATTAATTATCCTTTAAGGAAGATCTTATTTATCGAATCTCCACCAGTTAAAATTGAACAGATCGCCTTGACTGCCTTTAAAAACAAAGTACATATCGTGAACACCTTTTGTCTTCTTTACTTTGGTTGAAACGGTGTTCCAACTTTGCAAGCCCCCTGTGTTTTTAACCTCACAGGAGCCCAATAGTTCTCCTTCAAGGCTATCCATATGTATTTCAATAAAACCGCCAGATGCTGATGAAACATTTGCCTGAAATATTCCTGCTCCGTTCTTAAAATCAACACTTCGGACTTTGATAAAATCGCCATTGTTGATTTCGGTTACATAAACTCCCGCATTGCTGCTGTGTTCGGTTTCAATTCCCTGCTCCCAGGCTATAGTTTCCGCTTCCTGCCGGATAAATGGATTTAAATGTTCAACAGGTTTTACACCTTCGGCTGTTGGAATTATCCGAGGAATGCTCCCATCTTTATTATACTGAAACTCATCCACACAAACGGAACGGGTAAAACCTCCACCACCTGGCAATGCACCGTTATGATAGAACAAATACGATTTGCCTTTATAATCGATCACACCTGGATGATTTGTAAAGGCGCCTCCTTTGCCAATTACCTGCATAGTGGTATCCCGGTAAACCCATGGTCCGGTAGGACTTGTACTGGTTGAATATGCCAAATGTTCAGGTACACCTCCTGCGGCATAATGCATATAATACAGGTTTTTATGTTTGTAAAACCACGGAGCTTCTTCGTATGCTGAAGGTCTTTTATCAACATCCTTATATCGTACATTAAAACCTTCTTTATTCAACGGCACCGTAACTACCTCGCCAGCGTAAGAAATCATATCCGGATTCAACTTTACGTATTTAAGATAAGGGTTCCCCCAGTAGAGATATGCTTGGCCATCGCCATCAATAAATACTGTAGGGTCGATATCTCCGTAACCGCTGTGAATCAATGGTTTGCCAAGCGCATCTTTAAACGGACCTGTAGGACTATCAGAAACAGCCACCCCGATTGACATCCCCATCGTTTCATGGGTCATAGGTACATACCAGTAAAACTTTCCATTCCTGGCAATGCATTGCCCAGCCCAGGCATCTTGCTTCGCCCAGATGAAGGTTTTAACCGACAGGGGCGACCCGCGGTCTGTCCAGTTCACCATATCGGTAGATGTGAAACAGTGCCAGTTTTTCATCACAAACACAGTCGATTTATCTTCATCGTGCCCGGTGTACAGGTAAACGGTATCTTTGTATACCATCGGCGCCGGATCGGCTGTATAAATGGTTTGTATAATCGGGTTTTGAGCCTGTACGCTCGCTGCAGCAAAAAGAGCTGTTACCTGTAAAACTATCTTTTTGAAATTCATTGTTAACCTAAATCTGTGTGTGTATGCGTGTTGTATTATAATTGCAATTAATTTTAAGTTTAAATTCATGGTTTCAGTTAGATAACCATATATAATAAGAGGTTATATCATAAATATAGATTTTGTCATCCTGTCCATAAGACTCCTATGGAGAGCTTGTCGAAGGACCTGTTTAAATACGCTTTAAGGTGTTTCGACAGCTCAACATGACAGCGTCTGGGCTAAAATCCCCTTTATGATACAACCTCTTTTTAAATTCAATGCTAAGCATGAACCTCTAGAAAAAGCATTTCTGTTTAGTTATACTATCTCTTACTATTTACTTAGATCCTGCAATAATGGCATCTAACATAGACTGATCCTTTACCACATTATTAGCTCTGTCTAACATAAAACCTATCTCCCAATAGAATGGCAGAATACCATTCGCTTTAGCCTGTTTGGTCAGATAATATGTCCAGTCATTTACAGACTTGTTGTGCATAGCCAGATCCTTAGGAAGATAATTCGG
The DNA here is from genome assembly GCF_052045595.1 of Pedobacter sp. 22163. Classification (NCBI taxonomy): domain Bacteria; kingdom Pseudomonadati; phylum Bacteroidota; class Sphingobacteriia; order Sphingobacteriales; family Sphingobacteriaceae; genus Pedobacter; species Pedobacter sp. 22163. Next base: position 1,005,000 of record NZ_JBQEPM010000001.1, read on the forward strand.
GTTGTTAATCGCATTCCTTCTCCAGGCTGCATATTCACCCAGCATCACAGGGATTCCTTTATCAACAAACTTCTGTTTAATATTTTTGAATTCAGTATCGATCACATTCTCTTCTCCATAGGTAGCATTGCGTTCTGGCTCTATAGTAGAATGATTCCCTTTTCCCCAGTAGTAAGCCATTTTGCCCCAACTTACATCTCCATCCGTTAGTATCGTAAATGTAGCAGGTGTATAGTCATGTACCTCGACCATCAACTTATTAGCAATTTCGTCTTTTGGCATCGTATTCATCAAAGTAAAAGTTTTAGTAGGGTCTGTGCTGGGCCCCTGCACAACCAGCACACGGAAACTGTTCCTGCCGCCCGTAGAACGAACCGCCTTGATGAATGTTTCGTGATAACTATTGAGAATGGCCATCTGCTCAGCATTTTGAACCGCAGGTTCATTCGTACCGGCAAAAATAAGGTGTTCATCAAAATCACGCATGGTTGTAGCAATCTGCTCCCAAAGTGCTTTTAGTCTCGCATTAATTTCCTCTTGTTTTTCCGCACTGACATTATTTTCGAGCCAGCCATTATCTCCATGTGTATTCAGCATCACATACATATCATTAGCAACACACCATCCAACTACTTCTTTCACACGATTAAGCCACACCTTATCAATTTCTACTTTACCAGGATCACTTAAATGTGTCCAATTCCAGTTACAGGGAATCCGTACCGTATTGAACCCCATTTGCTTTACAAATTTCACATACGATTCGGTCAGTTTACTATTCTGCCACTCACCTTCTTTTGGTGATTCCATGGTATTGCCAAAATTTATTCCCAAATGCATTTTTGCCGCCAATTGTACAGCCGTACTGCTCATACCGGTTGCATCGGGTGCCTTTGGCGATAAATTATATGTTGGATATAAACCTACTTGTGTAATCTTTTTAATATCCAATGGAGAAGCTTCCAGCGCTGCTGCAGCTTCCGACTTCTTACAGGATGAGGAGAATGAAGCGATAACGATCAGGAAACCTAAAAGTATCCCCTGACTTCTATTTTTTATATTTATAATATTTTTCATTTTGGTTAGATTAAAATTTATTTTTTCACAACCCTCAAATTGTCGAAGGCTTTTTTTACTACAAGAAATTCGAATGGCGTTGAAACCGCTTTTTTTAGCCAGGTCGACATACGCCTGGGTAACCAGCATTCACTGCTTTTACAAAAGACTGTTTCCTGGCCAGACTTCCGAGTTTTTGCTTGTGGCACCTCGTAAACATAGGGATGACTACGATGCCGAAAAGATAATTTACTGTTTTCATATAGGTATATAATTGGTTGCTATTAAAGAATCGATCAACAGAGGAGCGCTTGCTACAATTTCCTCAACCAGATATTGCGGTAGCTGATCGGTTCACTTTTATCTCCATGACTCTGTAATTTAATTGGTGAGGCACCATGTTTTCTGTAGGTTGGCTGGCCAATATAAGGGGTGTCTCCTTTGAGTATGGTCGCATTCTGCACGAGAATGCCATTGTGAAAAACTGTCGCTACAGCCGGTGACTTTATAGAACCGTCATCGTTAAACCGGGGAGCTGTCCAGGCTACATCATAGGTTTGCCACTCTCCTGGTTTTAAACAGGCATTTACCATCGGTGGCGATTGTTTGTAGAGACTACCAGCCTGCCCGTTTACATAGGTTTTATTGTCGTAATTGTCCAGCACCTGCAATTCGTATCCACCCGCACCCCAGGGAAGAGCAGCCAGAAAAATACCGCTGTTACCCCGGCCCTGGCCACTCCCGCTTATATTTTCTGGAATCCTGTATTCAATGTGAAGCTGAAAATCCATAAACTTTTCTTTTGTCTGGAGATCACCCACAGATTTATCTACTGTCATGATCCCATCAGCTAACTTCCATTTTTTTGCTGAAGCAGCATCGCTGGCGTTTACCCACTGATCCAGGTCTTTTCCTTTAAAAAGAAATATAGCATCTGAAGGCGCTCCTCCAGGCACCTTAGCCGGACTTACCTTTGCGGGTACCGGGGTCCATACGTCCGTATCTTCTGGCTTAGCAGGTTGCTGTGCCTGAGCGAGCAGTGCATTTATTACGAGTATCCCAACAATTAATATTGATCGTTTCATATTATTGATTGATTTTCTTTAGCTATTGATGTATTATTTATTTAATGATTTGATCCAGGTCGCAATTTTTGTAACCTCATCTTTTGGAACATTGGTCATTGGCGGCATCGGCGTGGAGTAACCCGGCCAATGCTCTGGTTTAGGCGTATAAATCAGGCTTGTTAGCTCCTCGACCGTATACTTTTTGGTGGAAATCTCTTTAAAAGAAGGGCCAACTTGTCGTTTATCCGGGTTGTGGCAGGCCAGGCAAGTATTTTTAGTTAGCAGCCCTTTCACCTGCTCATAAGTTGGAATTTTCACTACTGATGTTTTCACTACTGATGAAGACTTTTTGCTTTGTGCCAAAGGCAGCGTTTTAGCTGAGGACGAATTTTTGGTACTTACTTCTGCAAGGCTAAGCGCTTTCCCTTCCGGAATATTATTTAAAGTATAATATGCTGTTGGATGTACCAGACTATAGTAGTTCTCTTGTGATCGAATACCATCCAAAGTAATGTTGTGAATATATCCTTTGCGGAGGCCGGCTACAATAATTCGGGCAGTGAGGCCATCAGCTGAAACGCGAACGCCCTTTACATTACATTTTTGGCTATTTACCGGCGGACTTCCATACACACTATGGTATTTATAAATAAAGCTTACCACAGAATAGGAAGCAAGATCTAATGCGTATTTTTTATCAACAGGTTTGGTGAACGCTATTTCAAACCCATCAGGCATGGCTTTGATACTGCGCATTTCAAAAGGAATTTTGTTGTTCCAAACTAGTCGCTGGATCCCTTCTGTGGCCTCACCGGCCGAACCCCATCCCCTGTTAGTCTCGCCGGCGAACAATGATCCATCTTTCCCCCAGGCCAGACGCACTATACCCGATTGAAACCCACTTCTGAAAGGCCATGCTGCCCCCTGATATTCTCCATTTATTTTTTCCATAAACACACGGCTAACCATGCTCTGTCCCTGATCACCTACCAGAAGCTGGCCAGCAAAAGGGCCAAAGGAGCCTTGAGGAATTTTTACTATCTCAGAATTTGAAATACCCAGAATTCCGTGAGGCAGCCACACCGCGGGTATTTGCAGTTCAGGAAAGTTCTTCTTCATATCCATCTCGGTTACCACCTTTGCATTCACATCGTTCTCTGGCTTTACACTGTTTCCCTTTCGGTCGTAAATCATCTTTGTCTCATTCTTGGCAAAGAACTGTTCTGTGGTCAGTTTTATTGAAGACTGTGGCAGATTAGCCCACACCAAGCTGGCCGGATGCCCCATAAATGCGCCTTTTTTCACTTGCATGATACTTCCGGAGCCAACCCAATCGCCTTGATTATCAGTATAAAAAAGCTGATCATCAATCATACTAATTCCGCAAGGCGAGCGCATACCTGCAGCCCAAGGCTCTACTCTTCCGTCTTCAAAAATATGGAGTGCCCAGCCCCTCCACGGAACCATACTTGTCGGATTCCACCAGGTGGGCGGAAATCCAAGATTCAGCGTTACAAAAAAAGATCCATCGGCAGCTAGCTTTGGGCCAAAACTATACTCATGGTAATTTCCAGACAATGGCCAAGCGTATATGGTTTCAAAATCATCGGCCACTCCATCGTTGTCTGTATCTGTCATTTTGGTCAGCTCCCCTCGCTGAACACAATAAAATGATCCGTCTTTATAGGCAAGTCCCAGTACTTCATGAAGGCCTGAAGCAAATTTTTGAAATGTTGGTTTCAGTGAAGACGGATTTTTCACAATGAAAACATCACCCCTCCTGGTAGTTACACCCAGATCGCCGTTAGGCAATGTACAGAGTCCGCCTACTTCGAGGATTGTTCCTTCGGGAGCGGGCACTTTCATGATCTTAAAATAATCTTCTTCCTTTGGAGATTCCGCCTGAGCAAAGCAGCTTATTGACATCAATATAAATGTCATTGTTAACAGGCACGAAATACCGTTTTTATAATAATTGGAATAAATATTCATCTGGCTATTGGTTAAAAAGAATGGAGTAAATGATCTTACCCTGAAATGGAACCAGGAGTTCCTGGCTTCCCTGTATGGTTCTGATAATAGGCTTCAATGCGGCTTCATCTGCAACCGTAATGGAATAAGCTTGGTCTGCGATAATATATTTGCCATCTTTCTGTTCGATGACGTTTGCTTTGGCGAGACACAGGTATAAGTCATTGGTACTTCCTTCTGAATCAATTTCACGCCGAATGCCCTGGCCTCCATCAATCACCCTGGTCATATCCTTAACACTCAATCCGTAGGTGCGGTATTTAAACACTGGCAGACCGGATGCATCTAGTGTATAGCCCTTTGGTTTGAAGCCCGAGCCTACTGTGTCTTTTTTAAACTCACTTTGTAGTGTTGCTAACTGCTGAATCTGGGGTATGGCATTGCCAACCTGGATTGCTCTTCCAAGTGGCCGCGAAGAACCATCGCCCCGATCATGCCACATTGGTGTCGCATCCAGAAATCCTCCTTTCCACAATAGTACCAATTGGCCATTGTCGGCGTCGTAGGTATAATGCACTTGCAGCGGACTACCTATGCTGATGGCATGCGTAACCCGTTTAGCACTATCAAGATCGATAAAGCTCCTGAGCAGGATATTGCGTTCAACCTTAATGATTATTGGCTCAACTTTGGTCTCCTGTGCAATAGCCGAGCCGCCCGTGAAACAAAAGGCCGATGCACAGGCAATGAAAAAATAAGAATATAAATTCATGCTTATCTGTATAATATTTGGTTAATTAAGTGTGTTGGTTTGCATTATTTTTAAATTGGGCTACTGACTGGTTCATAACTTATCAATAGTATACACTATAACACGATGCACCTGTACCATTACCGGAAAATTTTAGCCTTTTGTGTGGATACCACCTGACTCCCTTTCTTTGCATTTCTCATATTAAATAAGAGGCCTGAATAAGCTTCTTCTGGATAATTGGTTATTAACATCGAAGTTAAGTCAGGGATACGTTTTAGAATAGATCAGATCTTTCAATTTCCGCTAAAAATGTTGCAAAAGCTTTATATCGGCAGCTAAAAACCCTTTTTTGCTAAATAATAGCATTTGAATTGGAAACATTTGTATCCGATTTAAGGCGCGCTATAATCCGTCGTCTTTCTCGCGCAGGCGGGAACTTGGAGTGCTCAGCGAAGCTAATTTAGAGCGGTCGCCATCTTTGCCTTAGGCTCGGCCTTGCCTCGGCTCACCGCCGCCGAGGGGCTCTTACCTTTTTTCAGTTGTGTATATGTTTTATTGGCCTTCAAGCTTGCTTCGCAGGTTTCTTGATAAAAAGGTAACCAAACCTGAGCGCAGCGAAAGCATGCCTGCCGTTAAAAACAACCAACACAAAGGCATAACTGAAAGGCTTGCACCGTTTTTTATGTGATAATATTGTTTTTCATAGGTATAAAAGATTGCTACGCAATTCTTGTAAAAACCTACGGAAATCTTAATTGTGGCAGTATCGAGGCTCTTACCTTGGCTTATCCCAGCACATCCGCTTGATCCTGCCTTGGGCTGTGGGATAATGAGGGAAACTGGACAGATTTCCATGCTTTTTCCTGCGAAAATCTGCTATGCCGGATAGCAGGGTGCAGATTGCATGGCGCATATTGTAGAGGGCAGAGACAGGCATCCGTAGATTGATTGCGCTGAAACCATGAGGGGGCAGGTTGGGTCGTCATCTCGACCGCAGTGGAGAGATCTTTGGACCTGATTCTTACTAATAAAATTTGCTAGGCCGATAGCATGGCGCACACTGAAGGGTGCGGTTATTTGTTTTTTAGCCCTTTCCCTTTCAGGGGAAAGGTGCCGATAGGCGGATAGGGGTTTAATGCGCTCGCTATAACCACTCGTCATCCGATAACTATCGGATGCGAGTGCTTTTATTGGATTTTACAGTTCAAATACGGTAAAGGAATAAGGTTTTAGTTCGAAAGATTTAAGATTCGAAAAATCCATAGTTGTTTTTACAGGCTGGATTTTGTAATCACCCGGAAGACCTGATAGTTCTTTTTTAATTACTTGTTTGTTTACTGAACTTAACCTAGACAGATCAATATTAGTCTTGACTGCGACTGGAAGCATATTTACAATTTTGATGAATAATTTTCCTGATTTTTGGTCACGGGTAATTGAGTATGCCACCCGCTTAATTACATCTTCTCTCTTCACTGAAAATTCAACCCGTGCAGGAATGAATTCATCTCCTACGTTTTGACCATAAAGCTGTTGCACATAATATCCAATGGTAGGCTTAACTTCTGTATTGTTAAAGTAGATCAGATCAGGATTCCACTGCGTATGTTTTTCCTTTGCTAACAATGGCGCATAAGAAGCCATTGATACCACATCTCCATTGCGCTCCAGGGAGGTGAGATACAGCGCTTCGGATAAAGCGGTTTCCAGGTTTGTCCTATTTCCCCCTGGGAGGCTTGCTGCATACTCGCCCAGATAAACCTTTGATTTACTGCGGTCATATTTGTCATAAAAATCCTGATTGTTTATAAACCAGCCTGGTGGACGATAATAATGTTCATCTATCATGTCTACCTTCATTTCATTGGCAAGGGCCCAACCTTCCTCATAATCTGTGCCTTCAAAAAATGGCCCTGAAGTTCCAATAATGGTTATTTCAGGGTGTGCTTTTTTAAGTGCTTTATAGATCATGGCGAAATGCTCACGAAAGACATCTGTTATCTGGTCTTCATTGCCAATACCGATATATTTTAAATTAAATGGTTTCGGATGTCCTGCTGCTGCACGTTCCTTCCCCCATTTTGTACTGGTGGCTCCGTTACAGTATTCAACCAAATCGATAATATCCTGAATATATGCAGGCATATCTGCCATTGGGATTCCGCCCTGCTGCCCGCCTCCATTGGCTCCCGAGTTTTGGCAAGGTACTCCTGCTGCAATAACAGGTACTGGCGTTGCGCCTATATCTTCACAAAACTGAAGGTACTCAAAGTACCCCAGCCCCATACTCTGATGATAGCCCCATAAATTGCGGTCTGGAACCCGGGCCTGTAAGGCCCCGATTGTATTTTTCCATCTGTAAATGTTATGGATCCCATCTCCATGGGCCACACATCCACCGGGGAAACGCACAAAACGTGGTTTTATCGCTGCAATTGTATCTGCGAGGTCTGCTCGAAGTCCATTTCGTCGATTTTTGAAGGTGTTTTGGGGGAATAGTGAAATCATGTCGAGATCGATACGGCCATTTTGTAACGGCCACAATTGCAAGCTCACATCAGAGGCTGAAGCCGATGATTTAAGCGTCATCTTTATTTCCTTCCAGGATTTTGAACTGCAAGTGATCAATCCTTTCGAAAGCAAGCCATATTTTTCACTAACGAGCCTTACTTCAAACGACTTCTTTCCTACTGGAACCCGGACAAAACTGGAGAAGAGGTAATTTTCCCCCTTTTTTATTGCAATTCCGTCATAACCAGCATTCGATAATGAACTACCATCGACCGTTAAATTTAGTGCCGCGTAGTGTGGGTTATTTGGATGTAGTGGCTGCTCAGTTCGAATTGCAAAATCCCCTTCCTTACCTTTGAATGTCCAGGAATGGTTGCTGTTCCATTTTGTATCATGGTTTTCTTTATCTGATGGCTGATATTCGAAGTCACGATTTTGAATCAGTTCGCCATACAGTCCACCATCTGCTGAATAGTTGATATCTTCGAAAAATATCCCTGTTAACAGCTTACTGATCGCTTTAGCCTTTTCAGGCTCCGCTGAAATATGCAATTCCGGCGTTGTTAAGTTTGCAAAACGCACCGGATCTTCTTTGGTTGTCTCCGCATCTTGGCGCGCCTTGAAATTCCTGAGCTCCGCAGTTTTATTCAACGCTTCAACCACCGTCCATTTAACACGGTGCAACTGCCCACTTACCGTATTGTTTTGAATGGTAGTGGTGATGGTATTGCTTTTATAGGCAGAGAGGGATACCTCCTTTGCCGGACTATAGGTTTTGAAGTCTTTTGTTTCTGTCTGAAAATAGGCGCCCTCGCTATCTGTGTATACAATCTGATAAATGTCGAGATCTTTATGGTAACTAATTACAGGACGAAGGATATTCTTACCTTTTTCCAAAAACGGATAACCTTGTGGCCCCCAGTCAATCAGATTTCTTGTCTGAGCATGGGCAAACTGCCTTACCCGGTCATTTAAGCTCCATACACATTGCCAAACTCCCCCACGACCCTGAATCACATATGGAGCAAACATTTTTTTATCTGATCCCCAGCGGCCAAAGTCTGAGCGAAGGTAAACCTGTCCTGTTCCAACAGGTGTCCAATTATTTCGGTCATCGCTCCATGCAAACCGTAATCCATCATTCCCGTACGAAAACAGGTAAACAGAATCAGCTGCAGCATGCTGCGTTGGTGCTGTTGCAAATGAAATTTTGCTAAACAGCAGAAACACCAGCACTATAGATAGCTTACTTAATTTCATACAAAACACAGCTATGTGGTTTAAGATTTACGGTTATTTGTTTTCCATCATTCTGAACAACTTTTCCTGTCCAGCTATCGGTAACTTTAGCTATTTTAGTTATCCCTAAATCCGAGGGTTTTACAGAAATTTCCCTTGGGTCTGGTTCATCAGAAAGATTGAACAGGGCGAGATAATGTTGCCCGGTTTTTGCATTCGTTGATGTTACCGCAACTTTCTTGCGATCGTTAAAGAGAAATTTCACATCCGTACTCTCCCTATGCATTTTAAGCACAGCTTTATTGGTAAGCAGCGAAGTGGTAAAGGGATCCAGGCTCGGCATATCACCACCAAACATCAGGGGTGAGCGGAATATGGTGAAGAAGGTCATCAGCACTTGCTGCTCATCCTTGGTCAATCTGCTCGCACGGTCGCCGCCCCTTTCCCCCCGAATGGAAATTCTACCCAAAGGAATCATATCGCAATCAGGCCAGGTTCCGGGTTTAATATACGGCGCCCACGGCTGGGCAACATTAATCAAGTGCGTAATATGTGGCCAGGTATCCCATACATCATCCACCATTCTCCACATATTTGCATGTTGCTGAACGTGTTCTGCTTTTTCTATCGGCGTTTCGCCTGGTGAAGTGCTCAGCACAATCGGGCGACCGGTTTTATCAATTGCTTTTCTGATGAGCTCTATTTCTCCCTGATGATACGGACGGGAGAGATCATCTACTTTAATAAAATCGACACCCCAACTGGCGTAAAGTTCCATTATTGAATCATAATATTCCTGGGCACCGGGTTTTGCAGCATCTATCGTATAATTATCTGTAAGCCATTTACATTGCAAAGCAGTACTATAGATCTGATCGGCAGTATATTTTGCACCCTTAATCGGCATCTTTTCTTTAACAGCGAGCGTAGGGATGCCGCGCATAATATGAATCCCAAATTTTAATCCTTTAGCATGTATATATTTTGCCAGATTTTTAAAGCCCTGTCCGTCTGCTGCTGAGGGGAACCGGTTCAAGGCAGGCAGATAACGGCCAAATTTGTCAATTACATATTTTGGATCCGTTTGGTTATATCCCCCTGCTTTATCATTTTCAACAAACCAGCGGATATCTACAACGATATATTCCCATCCGAAAGATTTCAATCTGGAAGCCATGTAATCGGCATTGGCTTTTACTTCGGCTTCTGTAACTGAAGAGCCGTAACAGTCCCAGCTATTCCAACCCATTGGAGGAGTCTTCGCCCAATTCTTAAAATTCTGCTGTGCGTAAGTTTGATCAATTGTGAACATTGAACAAAGTAAAAGCAATACTGATATTATTCTTTTCATGCGTTTTATATTTGGTCTTTCACAAATATAAATAATAAACGTTAAAACAACGATTATTATTAAGTCATTTAGTGTATCAAGAATTAATATTACTCAAGTCGCAAAACTAATGGCGTTAGATTAAGGGATTTTAACCACTGATGCACACAGATAAACACAGATTTTCATATCTGTGGTTAAATTATTTTTGCTTGTGCAGAATGAATTATAATATTACTCAAGCCGCAACACCAATGTTGTTAATTTAAGCGCTTTTAGCCACAGATGCACGCAGATAAACACAGACTTTCATATCTGTGTACATCCTTTATATCTGGGGTTAAATTATTTTTGCTTTTGCAGAATGAATTATAATATTACTCAAGCCGCAACACCAATGTTGTTAAGTTAAGCGCTTTTAGCCACAGATGCACACTGATAAACACAGATTTTCATATCTGTGTACATCCTTTATATCTGTGGTTAAATTATTTTTGCTTGTGCATAATGGATTAACATAATAACATTGAACCGAAACACAGCTGTGTTTTTATTTAATTTCAATAGCATCAATCAATTTATCTTGTCCGAAAGGCACAAGGAGTTTTTTAATCTGAATCCCTTTTTTGTGCTCTATATTCTGAAGGAAGTACCTGATATTTTTCCCTGAATGCCTTTGCAAAATAGTTAGGGGTACTAAAACCGACCATATAACAGATTTCAGAAATGGTTTTACTACTTTTCTCCAATAAAACCGCCGCTTTCTCGAGTTTAACAGACCTGATAAAATCAACAGGGGTTTTACCGGTAACCCGTAAACACTTTCTGTATAACGATACCCTACTGATTACCATATGTTTGCTCAGATCTTCTACTGATAATTGAGGCTTATGGAGATTGTCTTCAATGTAAAGCAATGCGGTGTTCAGGAATTTCACATCATCGGATTCTATTTCCATTTCTGGCGATGCCATGCTCACCTGTCTGGAATAAGTTTTTTTAAAGGTTTGATGCAGCGTGAGCAGGTTCTTGATTTTGGAATGTAAAATCTCAAAATTAAAGGGTTTGGTCATGTAATCGTTCGCTCCTATTTCTAACCCTTTTAGCTGTTCTTCTTCACCCGTTAAAGCCGTTAAAAGAATAATCGGTATATGCTTTGTCCTTTCGTCTGATTTTAATTTCCCGCAAAGCTCATTGCCATTCATTTCAGGCATACTGATGTCGGAAACAATCAGATCTGGATGCAGTGCAAGTGCCTTTTGCCAGCCTTCCTTACCATTTGATGCCTCTTCGATTTTATAAAAAACCCTCAGGTTATCTTTAAGGTAAAACCTAAAATCTTCGTTATCCTCAACCAGCAGAATAAGGGGAGCATTTTTTACCCGGAGGTGCTTGTCGGCTTCTTTTTTATCTGGTGCGGCATCTGGCACATCCGCTTCCTCAAGATGTTTTTGCTCCTGCCCTGAAATGGCAACGGGTACAAGATTTAGGTATAATGTAAAACAACTCCCCAAACCAGGCTCACTTTCAACTACTATTTCGCCCCCATGCATTTTGATAAATTCTTTGGTGATGGAAAGACCTATCCCTGAACCCTGGTTAAGAATGGAAGAAGAAGTTTCATTTTGAAAAAACCGTTCGAATATTTTTTCCTGTTTATCTTTTGGAATACCGATCCCTGAGTCCATCACTTTTAACTCCAATGAAACCCTGCCATCTGCTGGTTTACCATCCAGTATTTGTAGCTCAACACCTACCGTTCCGCCTGTAGGTGTAAATTTAAATGCGTTCGAAAGTAAATTGAACAAGATCCGCTCTATCTTATCCTGATCATATGATACATATAAGTTTTCTACGGTGCTTTTAAAAGTAAGTCTGATCTGCTTCCGTTCTGCCAGATCGTAAAAAGAATCTGTTGCATCTTTAATAAAGGAAACAATTTCGCCATCGCTATTATTTAACCGTAGTTCCTGCTCTTCCATTTTACGAAAATCGAGCAGTTGGTTCACCAGGTTTAATAACCGCCTTGCATTTCTTTTTATCATGGCCAGCTGACCGTGTCTTTCCCTCTCTTTAGATTCGATCAAAAGTTTATCTACGGGAGCCAGGATCAGGGAAATAGGTGTCCTGAACTCGTGACTCAGGTTGGTTAAAAATTTAATTTTTAGCAGGTCTAGTTCCCGTAACCTTTCTGCCTCTTTGCGGTCTTGCTCGCGTAATTGCCGGGCCTGGATTCTTTCCTGTACCAAAGCAAACTCCCCCCTTAACTTTTTGATGCCCCTGCTGCGTATAAACAACAATAGAAAGCCGATTGCCAGTATGTACAGGATATATGCCCATGTTGTACGCCAGAACGGAGGTAGAATGGTAATTTTCAGTTGCGATTCTGCAAGGAGCGACGAATCGTTTTCATTAAAGGCTTTTACATTAAGTATATATTTCCCTGGATCAAGATTTGTAAAAGTAGCTTTACGTATTTCCGACGGAACCGTAAGCCAGCGTTTATCGAATCCTTCCAGATTGTACTTGTAAATTACTTTATGGGGATTGAAATAATTGAGCAGCGCAAATTGAACCGAAAAAATATTCTCCTTATAGGTAAGTGTTAAATTCTTAAGCTCTGCTATTGTCTCGGGCAGAATAATATGTCCGTTAATACTTTCGCCAACTTTTACTTTATGGTAAAACATTTCTAAATCTGTCATTACCAATACCGAAGGAAACCCCGTATTTTTGATCTGCCCGGCCCTGAAAATATTGAAGCCGTTCGGCCCTCCAAAAATCAGTTCGCCTGCTTTTGTTTTGTAAGCAGCATTGACATTAAACTGCGTACTCTGCAGCCCGTCTGATTTGTTGTATTTACTGTAGCTGAATTTATAGGTTTTCCCTTGAGCAATTACAGAAATCTTGTAAAGCCCTTTGCGGGAACTGTACCAGATATTGTGATCTTCATCCTCAATAAGCTCAAATACGGTGTTTTCTGGCAACCCAACATCTTCGCTTAAATTATTGAACTTTCCGGTTGAGGGATTATATATGCTTATCCCTTCCCTTGTGCCTATCCAAATCCATCGTCTGCTATCTTCAATAATCGAGTTTACAACATCCTGTACCAGGGAGTTCGTATCCCGGCTATTGTTTTTTAAATAGCTAAACTTAGCGGTTTTAGCATTGAGGATACTCAGCCCTGCTGTGGTACCGATCCAGATATTTTTCTTTTTATCTTCGTACAAACTAGAAACCACATAAGCATTTATCGTGTTTTTAACTGATGGATTAAAGTGTTTAAATTTTCCGGTGCTCCGGTCAAGCAAATCCAGCCCTCCGTTTAAGGTGCCCACCCATAACCTGTTGGCAGAATCTTCCAATATATCATAAATACGGTTATCTGAAATACTGGATGGGTCTGCAGTATGCCTAAAATTCGTGAATTTCTGTCCGTCAAAAGAATCAAGTCCGCCTAAATAAGTCCCGATCCATAAAATGCCCGAACGGTCGAGCTTAAGGCTTACCACAATATCGCTGCTCAAAGAATTACTGTTTGCTGGATTATTACGGTATGTTTTGATCTCGCCGGTACTTCTGTTTAAATACAATAAGCCATCTCCGTTTGTTCCGATCCACAAATTCCCCTTATTATCCTCCGCAAACGAATTAACATCCTTATTCATTGGGTTTTTGCCAGTTAAATACTGATTTCGGGGAAACTTATATATGCTTTTATGGTAGTAACAGATCCCCTTCTTATAGGTTCCGATCCAGACTATACCATTTTTGTCTTTGTACAAAGCAGCTATGCTGTTATCACTTAACCCTCTCGGGTCATCTTCTTTGTTTAAAATATAGGTTAACCGGTAAGTATGTTTATCTAAAATATTAATTCCGCCATGATCGGTCCCTATCCAGATATTTCCATCATCACCCTCGATTACCTGGCTTACATTGTTCGAACTTAGTCCGGAATGATCTTGCTTTTTCCCAAAATAACTAAACTGATCACTTACCACATTAAGATAATATAAACCGAATGGATTACTCCTACTGTAAATAAAAATATTTCCCTGCGAGTCATGATTAAGATTAAAGGAATTTACCTGCTTACCAAACCGCTTGTTTACAGCAAAGTACCTATTTGTTACCTTGTGGTTCTTTAAGTTAAACTTATCAAGAACGCCGCTGGTATAGCTCACCCATAAATTACCTTTTTCATCATCTATAAAATCGCTTATCTCATTTGCGTATAAAGAATTTGGTTCACCGTTCTTATGGGTGAATGCAATGGTTTTACCACTTTTCGAATCATAGCAAAAAATACCCCGGTTTTCGACGTGGAAATAAACCATACCGCTACTGCTGCCTTTTATCTTCTTAAGATAGCCGCTGGGAATTTTATATTTTTTAAAGTGTTTGTCCTGAAAGCGCTCAAACTTTTCAGTTGAGGGATTGTAAATACTGAAACCGCTGTTAGAGGTAATCCACAACTGTTTCTCCGGTCCCTCAAATATATCTACGATATAACCCTCTGGTATGCTGGTACTATCTTTTGAGCTATGCTTAAATACCTTGAATTCATGCCCGTCATAACGGTTAAGGCCGGCCATGGTACCAAACCACATAAATCCTTTACGGTCTTTATATATCGCATTTACCTGATTGTCTGATAAGCCGTTAGCAATATCAAGGTGGGAAAATTGATACACATTTTCCTGCGCAAAAAGAGAATTACACAGTATGAGTGCGCTGATTAAAGCTAAAAACCGAAACATATATTTTATTATAATAAAGAAATCATTCCTGAGAACCCCTCAATGATTAAAGTAGCTTTAAATGGTTATAATTGATAAGGATTTAAGTATTAGCTAAACTACATTTAAATCCTGATATCTTTTAAGAATTGTAAAATTTTAAAGACATTTTAAAGCCAGTTATAGCACTATTAATTAAGTGGATAAACAAGTCAATCAAAATAATCAATAATGGACTTTAACCAGTGCAGTGATATGCAGAATACAACATTTATTCGCTCCAGACCGATACACCAGCGGGTTTTAATGTTTTTTCTCCAACAATAATCTTCGAATTTGCAGGAATACTTATGATATAATCAGCAGAAGAATAATTTACGGCCATATAAAACCCATCCCTCCAATAAACATAAACACCTGGCGGATAATTTTCGGTAGTGGCCCCTGCTCTGGTATAAGTGTCGCGTAACAGATCCTTTTCCAGCTTCGAATCGTCTGTGGCTACACCTATGTAGGTTACCGATCCTTTACCGATTTTGTGTTTTACAACAGCTGCCTTCCCTTTATAAAACTGGTTATCATACTTTGCAAGAACTTCGGTATTTTGATCGGGCTGCAATAAATCGCCCCATTTATTCCATTTGTAGTGTTCTGAGCCCATCTGGATGTCTCCTTTCGCATAAGCTGAAAGCATATCGGTTGCCGTGATCTGCGCGCCGATAAGGCCCGAAATTGGCGCTGCCAGTTTACCCTCCCAGAAATGCCCCATGCGGTTTTTGGTTGCTGTACGGCAGGTCATAATCAAATGCCCGCCATGGGTTACATAATCATTCCATTTTTTTACCAGGGCAGCGTCGGCCATTTCGTAAGCAGGAACAATTACCATTTTATACTTCGACAGATCAGCAGTTTCTGGCACTACATCAACAGGGGCTCCCAAAGATTTTGCCATTTCCAGGAACTTTACGGGATAGTTCCATGTGTCCCACTGGTTGGTCTGTTTTTGCCTGTCGATGGTCCAGTAATTTTCCAGGTTCCAGAGAATGGCTGTTGAGCGTTCTATCAGTTTTTCAGGCACCTTAGCTCCTGGCCGGTACAGCTTTCTTAGTTCTTTTATTTCTTTCATGAACTGGATGTACTCTTCACCTCCGGGCGAAGGGGTTACCCCATCTGTTTGTATCACACCGGAATGGTATTGTTCGGCACTGTATAAAATCTGCCTGAACCGGTAAGAACAGGCAAGTTTCCCACCTGCAGCAAAGGTATGGTACAGCCACATGCGTACTGTTCCGGGTAAAAGAAGCGGGTTGTAACTTCCCCAGTTTACAGGACCGGGCTGAATTTCCATCACACCCGATACGCCTCCTACACGCTTAAAATATTCAGATGCAAAAAGGATGACCCGGCTATCTCCCATTCTAAATCCCAGTTCGCCAATATTATCGCTGCCACCATTGGGATAAGCAGTGTAGGCTGCAAAATCGAGTTTCTTTGTCCGCCCAGGATCAGAACCTGGAGAAACCGCGGTATAATTAGTGGTAATATATTGCTGCTTCGATATGAGTCCACGCAATGTGCCGGCCTGAAAATCAAGAAATTCGGCCTGCGCATCGGCACAGTAGCGCTTAAAATCGAGCAGGGCATGTGGATTGTTGCCCCACCAGCCAACCAGATTGGTGTTGTGGATCATAACCTGATCGAAATTGTTATACCATTGGCTCCAGAAAGCTGTACCCCAGGCATTATTTAAAGCATCGATGGTTTTGTACCTGCTTTTTAGCCATTGCCTGAAAGCCTCCTGCGAAGACAAGCTATAATCGGGTTTGGCATCGGGCTCATTATCCAGCTGCCATCCGGTAACGTTTTTATGCTGCCCATAGCGCCTGCCCATCTCGGTTACAATTTTTTCGACAAACAACCGATACTTGGAATTAACGATTGAAGCCAGTCCCCTTGTGCCATGTTCGGCCCGGATATAATGCCCGTCCATGATAAAGGTTTCTGGATAATTGGCCCGCATCCACGCGGGTGTAGTGGCAGATGGCGTACACATGACCACCTTAAGCTTATATTTTGCACATAAACCCACCACCTTATCGAGCCAGGTAAAATCAAACTTTCCTTCTTCAGGTTCCATTTTAAACCAGGCAAATTCTGCAAGGTGGACAAACTCGTAACCCATATCCGAAATCTTTTTGATATCACGCTCCCATTGGCTTTCTTTCCAATGTTCGGGGTAATAATATATTCCTGTGGTGATCAGGTCTTTTTCTGGGAAAAACCGATTGACTTCCTGCGGTTTTACACTCAGTACCGAAATAAGCAGCGTTGATATTATCAGTGGTATAGTTTTCTTTAACATGGGAACTTAGTTCTTGTGGTTTAAATCCTTAAGGGCTGTTTTGATGGTTAAAGTTTCTGCTGGTAAATCAGGCGAGCTAACCGTTAGTTTGATATCACCTGCTTCATGTTTGCTCTTTATCACAACTAAAGCTTTACCTTTCCAAGCTTTACGTGTATTGCCCTCGTATTGTTCAAAATCTTTCAGATCAGCATTATCCACTCCTGCAATTACGCCCGGACCTTCGATTTTGAAATGCAAACGGTTGGTCGCATTAGGTTGAATGGTTCCCTCTTTATCGGTTACTTCAATCGTGATGTACGATAAATCCTGACCGTTGGCCAAGATCTCTTTCCGGTCTGCCCTTAGATTTATTTTTGCAGCCTCGCCAGCAGTTTTCAGGATGGCTGATCCCTTTTCTTTATTATCTTCTACCCCTACGGCTTTAAGCAAACCCGCAGCATATGGCACCGAAAAAGTAGCTTTAAATTGTTGCCCCATAGTAGTTGCCTGTTCACCTATCAGTTTGTTATTAAGGTAAAGCCTCACTTTAGGGTATTTGGAATACACTTCAACCTGAACCGTTTTATCTTCAAAACCAGGCCAGGTCCAGCTCTCCCATGTTGGCCATACTGACCACATAGTCTCTTTAATTTCCAAAGGATTCGGTTCAGGTTCACGAACTGCCATGTAGAGTTTTTCGTCGTCGTTGTACAACATACTTCGGTAATGCGAAATAGGTTTTCTCCATCCAATCAAATCTATGTCACCACAATAAGCACCATGATAAGGGAAGAAGTCATTTTCCCAGTGCTGGCCGGGAACTTCTCCCGAATAATAATAACGGCCAATTCCTGATTCGCCCAAATAATCCATCGCTGTCCAAACAAAATCACCGATTACATAATTGTTTTCCTGTACCGATTTCCAATTATTAAAAGCATCTTTAGGATAAGATTCGGTTTGAACGATGATACGCGAAGGCACTCTTTTATGATCCTCGGGAGCAGTACTCAGGTTGTAATTATATCCGGCAACATCGTGTACCGCCATCAGCGGATCGAACACTTCCCACTTTCCGTTAGCTACAATTGCGGATGTAACAGGACGGGTATTATCTATTTTTTTTAATGCATCGGATAGCATTTGGGCTGTTTTCACAGCCTCAGGATCTGCTCTCTCAGGTATTTCATTACCGATGCTCCACATGAAAACCGAAGGGTGGTTTCGGTCACGCAATACCATTGCTTCCAAATCGCGTTGCCACCACTCCTTGAAATATTTTGCATAATCGTAGGTGGTTTTTCCAATTTTCCAGCAATCGAAAGATTCATCCATTACGAGAAGGCCCAATCTGTCGCAGGCGTCCAAAAATGCCTCGGAAGGCGGATTGTGAGAAGTCCTCACGGCATTGAACCCGCCGGCCTTGAGCAGTTCAACTTTACGCTCTTCGGCACGGTCAAAAGCAGCTGCACCTAGGCAGCCATTATCGTGATGTACGCAGCCACCGTTTATTTTTACTGTTTTCCCGTTAAGCTGAAACCCATTTTCGGCAGTAAATTTTATCGAACGAATACCAAAATTGGTTTTTGTATCCTCCAGCACGTTTTTACCTTTTAGAACCTGAACCTGAGCCTGATATAAATAAGGTGTTTCCGGTGTCCACAGCATCGGGTTTGAAACTTGGATGGTTTGTGTGATTTCCTTCTCGCTGTTGGCAGGAAGCTCAACCTTCACCTGGGCATTTCCGGAACTTTTTGAGTTTTTATTCCAAAGAAGCGTTTTTACAACAACGCTTTGGGCAGAGGCTGTTTCATTTTTAACCTTGGTTTTCACCAGTACAGCTGCTTTTTTTGAAGAGACTTCGGGAGTTGAAATGTCAACACCCCATTGTGCCACATGTACATGTTCGGTAGTAATCATCCAGACATGGCGATAGATTCCCGAACCACTATACCAGCGGGTGTTCGACTGTTGTGAATTGTCGACACGCACGGCAATAACATTCTCTTTTCCAAAATTCAGATAAGGGGTAAGGTCGTAACTGAATGAGGAATAGCCATAAGGATAGACACCGATCGATTTTCCATTGATAAAAACTTCCGAATTCATATAAATACCTTCAAAATAAACAGCTGTTTTTTTTGCCTTCCAGCCATCAGGTACCTGAAAGGTTTTACGATACCAGCCAATTCCTGACGGAAGATATGCCCCATTTGGACCAGTAGGATTTTTAGGATGAATTTTTCCTTCGATACTCCAATCGTGCGGTAAATCAAGTTTACGCCAACCCGAATCATTGAAATCATTTGCTTTAGCTTCTGGCGTATCACCTAAAAAAAATTTCCAGTCATGATCAAATAACTGTTTTCTTTCGATGCCATTTTGTGCATACCCTGAAAAAAAGCTGATAAATAGTATGAATACCAATAGTATGAATACCAATACTATCTGTTTTATGAGATATTGCTTTTTACACGAGCTTAAGTCCTTCATTTTGTTGTGTTATATTAATTTGGATTATTAAATATTATAGCATTCATCAATATGTTATTGCGTAAATTAAAAAAGGCTTTAAAACGGCCTAATGCTTTGCAGGAAACTAGTGTTGTGTTAATCGTAAATGGCGGTTCTATTTTCCCGCTGATTTCGGTGATCATCGCTGAACATATAAATCAGTGTATTCCGCGTAATCAGCGGGAGTATAAAATGACAATTCATAATAACTTAGCGCTAGTATCTTAACGCAAAGGCGTTATCCGATACAGTCCGGCCCCATGTTGTGGCAGTTCACGTTCAAAGCTCCCATCAAAAGTTCCGAGATCTTTGCGACTCCACAAATCGCGCACTTTTACTTTGCCTTTTATATTAATAGCATCAAAGTTTACTTTTACATTGGCCTCGTCGGGAAAATCTAACCTTCCTTTATCAACCAAAACGCCAAAATTCACTGAGCCTATTTCCTTTGTAACGTAGCCGGTTGCTGTAAAAGAATCATAACCTTCTGGCAATTGATAAACGATCACAGATTCTGCATGGGCACCAATTCCCTCTCGTGTTTCATTATTTATAATAATTGGGTTATTATCGCAGGTACGATTTACATTCGCCTCTCCCCAGCCCGAGGTTGCGCTCAGCCATTTGAGGTTAGTCAGTTTTAAATCGCCTTTGGGCCCGTGAAGGACAGGGTCTACCCAAACGATATGATCCGAATCAAACCCGTTGCCTCCATCCTTCACAAAGAGAACAAGTTTTTTACCATCTTTTACCGATACTTCTATCTTTTGCGAACTTTCTTTACCTGCAATTATTGGACTTATATAATCGGCATTGTTAAAATCAATATTCTCTCCCTTGCTTTGCGCATTGAAAAGAGCCACATACTTATCTTTGCTATTAGGCACATCGGCCGTCCACACGATCAGATTCTTTTCGCGCGACACCTGGCGGTTATTTATGCTATTTTGATTTACTTTGAGCATTTCGGGATTGGTGAGCATTTCCTTGGTAAAATCGTCAAGCTTGGTCATATTTCCACCAAAAATAAGTGGCGAACGACCGATAGCCCAAAGGCTCATAAGCGTATATTGTTCGTTTTTAGTGAAATGGGTCGGTCGTTTGAATTCAACAATTCCAATGGGCAACATATCGGCATCAGGGAAATGGCCGGGTCCACGAAAAGGTGTCCACACGTCCATTCGCTCAAACATAGCTTGCAACAATCCCCATTTATCCCAAAAATCGTCGGTGATACGCCACATATTGGCATGATTCATAACATGTTCGCCCATTTTAACCGGCGTTGCTCCCGGAGATAAACTTAACAGAATAGGCCGCCCGGTTTTATCTATTGCTTTGCGAAGCGCCTCAATTTCTGCCTTTTGCACATCATCATAAGGACGCGAAATATCGTCGCACTTGATAAAATCCACTCCCCAGTCGGCATACATCTGCACGATGGAATTATAATAAGCCTGTCCTTCAGGGCTATTGGCATTAACGCCGTACATATCAGGATTCCACGCACAGATAGAACTTTTAATGGCAATATCCTGCGCCTTTACGTTTGTACCGAGTACCGTTGTATTTTTTTCAACAGCCTGACGAGGAATTCCGCGCATAATATGAATGCCGAATTTCAGTCCTTTGGCATGCACATAATCTGCAAGATGTTTGAAACCTTTTCCATCTGCAGCGGAAGGAAATTTTTTCAAACCTGGCGTTAAGCGGCCATATTTATACATGGTAAGTGGCGCCTTCGGGTCGTAAGCATGTCCTTTTGATTCAGGCTCATACCATTGAATATCCACTGTGAGGTAGTTGTATCCGCTCGGTAAAAGGTATTTTGCCATCGCATCTGCCTGTTCTTTTATTTGCTGTTCGGTAACGGTTGTTCCAAAACAATCCCAGCTGTTCCAACCAAGAGGCGGTGTTGATGCCCATTTATGATATTTCTTTGGGGTTGTTTGTGCATTTATAACACTAAAAACAAGTGCCAAAACCAAGGTAAGCGTATATCTCATTTTAATTAGGTTCATATTATTTATTCTGATTTTTAGCGCCTGTTTAAATTTTATTATAAATCATTAATATGTCGTCTGCCCAAAGGACTCCTGTGGAGAGCGTAGTCGAAGACTTGTTTTTCGATATATTAAAAGCAATCGACTCCGCTACCATTGACAGACTCCAATAGAATGGTCGTCATTGCGAGGCACGAAGCAATCTTAAAGCGCTCGCTACTAGCGATAGTTGTAAGATTGCTTTGTCGGCTGAAAAGGCCTCCTCGCAATGACGATTTTTCGCTGGCACATAGCACTAAAACCCTCTGTCATTTATATTGATTTTATAAAATAAATTACCCCTCAGTGTGACATCATATCTATTTTACCGGGGTATATTTAAAATTTTTAAATGTTACCTTTCCTTCTCCTATTGAACAAAGGCCTATCCTTAAGCTCAAAAATCCGCTAAGTACATTGTGGTGCATGCCCGATACCTCAAAGGAATTTTCAATTTTGTTCCATTTCACACCATCTTTACTGTAATATAGATCTACCGTGTTTTCTACATTTTTGAGACGCAGGAACACATGGTTGTTCACTACATTTTTTTCAGCCGGGGCTCGCCAGCCACGCAGATCGGCAACGATGTCTTCATTGTTGGCGAGTATCCCGGAAGACGCTGTGCTGTTGTAAAAAAGAGCCAGGCCTGCAGTTGCTTTTCCTTCAATTAACACCTCAACATCAACGGTGTAGGAATGGTCTTCGGGTATGCATAATAAGGGATAACTATTACCTATAGCATTTCCTTTTGCTTTAACAGACAAGCTGTTATTGGCCAATTTAAACCTGTTGGTATCCAGTTCTTCAAAGAATTGCCATTGAGATTTTAATTTATGACCCGCAAAATTGTCGTTCAGGTTAAAATTGGTTTTAGAGGAGGCCAAATCTGGCTTTTTGATTGGTTTACTGTCGTTTATACCTGTGGGTACCTTGTACCAGCCGTCTTTTGTCCATCCTATAGGCAGAAGCATCGTTTGGCGGCCTTTATTGTAATAGTCTTTTTCGTAAGCGTGGAACACCATCCACCAGTTTCCTTTTACATCATCAATAATGGTAGCATGCCCTTTCGACCTCCATTTTTCGGATTTTTCGGTTGTTCTTACAATCGGGTTATAAGGTGAATTTTCCCATGGGCCGGACAGTGATTTTGACCGTGCGGATACGACCATGTGGCCGGTTATCGGGCCTGCTGTTCCACCTTCGGCCACAGTAATATAATAGTATTCCCCCCTTTTTATCAATTTAGGGCCTTCCAGGCAAAAACACTCAATAGACCAATTTCTGGGGATGGGCCAACCTTTGTATGAACTCTTTTGGTTTCCTGTGGTGGAAAGGCCATCATCAGATAAAGGTACAAATCCTCCGTCGCTGAAGAATAAATATCTTTTGCCCTGCTCATCTGTAATATGACCCGGGTCGATGTTGCCGATTTTCAGGTCAACCGGGTCACTCCATTTACCTGCGATCGAATCTGCTGTTACCACATAATTGGTACCATTTGCAGGGAAATAAATATAGAACTTATTTTTATACTTCACCAGATCGGGTGCATATACCGAACCTACTTTTTTGTGTAAAGCATGGGTTACGGGTTTCCAGTTGATCAGATCTTTTGAATGCCAGATCAATAAACCAGGATAATATTCGAAGGATGAATGGACCATGTAATAATTTTCCCCATCACGTAGTATACTAGGATCGGGATAATCCCCCGCGAAAATTGGATTCGTATAGAAGCCCAGAGCCTTCGGATGCTGAGCTACCTGATATTGCGCTGTTGCACAAATGCTAAACTGGATCAAAAAAATTGTGATTATAAATTTATTCATATTATTTTATGCTGTAAAAAGTATTGTTAACCTGTTATTATAGGTTGATAGTTTCTGTGTAATTTCTCTCCAATTATCTGTTCTGAAAGGGATGGTAGGCAAGCCTTCGGCATTTATCAGGTTACATTCCGGATTATCAGCCCAGGCATAACGTACAGCTTGCGGATCCTGCACCTGATCAGCATAAACCACATATTTTCCCTATTGTGACTTTCGCCCAGTAAAACTGTTGATCATTACCCGCTATCGAGAATCCTGTTATTTCCTTGGCATCTTTGGTTCGGAGGCGCCTTATATGAAATGGAGCCAGCAGCATTTTCACGCTGGCTCCATACAAAAAATTCAATTGTTTATTTTTTAATCATCTTTGATTTTGAGTAGCTTGTAAAATCTTGATTTCAATGAAGATCCTATTGACAATTGGCTTGAAGACCATGATTTTATTGAATTGTCACATGATTGGTTCGATTCAGTCGTCAGGCTTACAGCTTATTTCCAGTAATTATAAAATTATCAAACATTATCGCATTAGAACTCGAGGTATTAGGACTTACTCTAAGGCTTATTGTTTTATAATTCCCTGAAGGCAAGGCAACCAATTTTGCTTCTTTAGACCACCCTCCGCCACTAGCAATTGTAGGTAGCGTTACCCAAGAAGCACCGCCATCAACACTTGCTTCAATTTTTGGTTTTACAGCATCTCCTGCATCTTCAACAACAAATTCATAAGACAGGTTTAAATTTGTAAAACCAGCCACATTGATATTAGGGATCGTAACAGCAGCACCTTTAGATTCTATTTTCAGATTATATTGCTCACCCCACCCCTGACGCAAATTTATATTGGCATCGTCAGCAGTTTTTAGATCTATTCCCCCACTCCATGTTCCTGCCTTTGCAGATGGTTTAAATGTATGCATTTGACCATCACCAAGGATGGCAACCTTTGATTCAAAATTCTCGGTATACAGCGTTTGCGGGGTTTGCTGTGCATTGGCTAACATCCCTGTTAGCAGCGCAAAAAATAATAATGTGATTTTTCTCATGTTAATTTGTTTTGAAAGTTTATAAAATATTGGTTTGAATTAATTTGTATCCTTATTTTCTTCATCTATACTACTTAAATCTCCGATTGCCATTCTTTATTTAGCACCTGTAATCAGCGCATCTATGATACGCTGGTCAAGCACTTTATTATTTCTGCGGTCTAAAACAGCACCTTGTTCCCAGAAAAAGGGCTTAAGGCCAAATTTAATGGCCTGCTGGGTTGAGTAAGTTGTCCAGTAATCTATCGACTCATTGTGTTTTGCCATGTCTGCAGGCAGATACTTAGGATTTGTTCTCCTAAAGGCTGCATATTCACCCAGTATTACCGGAATTCCTTTGTCGACAAACTTGGCTTTCATCAATCCGTATATTCTCAATATTTCGCTTTCTTCGCCCCAGGTCGCATTTCGGCCCGGATCGGTAAGCGAATGATGCCCCTTTCCCCAGTAGTAGACCATTTTACCCCAGCTGGCATCACCATCCATCAATATTGTAAATTGGGAGGGCGTATAGTTATGCACTTCAACCATCATGCGGTTAGGTACCTGATCTGTAGGAAGGCTATTCATCAGGTTATTGGTTTTATCGAAATCAGTGCCAGGCCCCTGAACAACCAGCACCCGGTAACTGTTCCTGCCACCTGTAGACCTTACAGCGTTAATAAATGTCTGGTGATAACCGTTCAATATTGCCATCTGTTCTGCATTTTCTGCAGGTGGTTCATTTGCACTGGCAAACAGGAGATGCTCATCAAAATCTCTCATGGTGGTTGCAATCTGCTCCCATAATGCTCTTTGCTTTGCATTAACAGCATCTTTTTTAATATTATTGATATTATGATCTAACCAACCGTTATCCCAGTGGATATTCAGCAGCACATACATATCGTTATCTACACAATATTTAACCACTTCTTTAACACGGTTAAGCCATGCGGGATCGATTGTAGCTTTTGATTGATCACTCAAATGTTTCCAGTCCCAGGCGCAGGGAATGCGTATTGCATTAAAACCTGTCTGTTTTACAAATTTCACGTACGATTCGGTAATTTGGGGATTACCCCAGCCACTTTCACCACCTGGCGATTCCATTGTATTACCGATGTTTATGCCCAAATTCATTTTGGCAGCCAGTTGTACGGCCGTGCTGCCCATACCCGTTTGGTCTGGTGCTTTTGGCGATGTATTATACGATGGATATAAAGCAGTTACTTCAGGTAAAGAAACACTGAGCGGAGACTGAACATCCTCCTTTTTGCAAAATGCAGTAAGCATTGTAAGTATCAACAGTACTAAGATGTAATGTTGTCCTCTAATTTTTATATTTCCGAAAAGATCCATTAATTATATATATCAGCTGTACTATAGTCACTTGTCATTGATATGGAAGTAATCAAAGTCTGCATAACCTCCAATGTTTTTAGTTGCATAATTAAACAGCGCAAAACGATAGCCCATAAAATGCGGAATGTCGTATTTCATCTTCAAAGGTGGTCCTATTGGTTTCCAAACTTTTCCATCAAGGCTGTAAAAGAAACACGCTTCATCTTTCCCATTAAGCGTGTAAAGGCTATTAGCTTCATCGTTCTTGCCGGTAAAATCGCAATCGATTCTAAAGTAAATTTGGTCTTGATCCAATAGAATTCGTTTTACTTCAACAGGTTTATCATGATCAGTAGTGATCATTACTATCGACTTTTGCCCCGCATCAATTTTAACCCCCACTGATCCATACTCTTTTTGGAAAGCTGAGAATCCGGCAAAATCACCGTCTTTCATTTTGGAAACATCCAGGGCAACAGAAGCTGAGCTGGTTGGACCAATAGTGCGTTGTGTAAGTGTGTTTCTAACCTGAAAAAAATCAGTATCGATTCTTCCTGTTTTTAGGCGCAGGAATCCTTTTCTTTCAGTTACAGACCACAGCGCATTATCCGGATTATGATTCCATTGCCAAGCCAGCGGCAAAGCAGGTTCGCCTTTTTTACGGGTAAACTCATCAGAAGCCACAATGCCTGGAATTAAACCTTTACTGGCCGGCAGATCGAGTGTATCGGACACTTTACCATTTTCTCCTAATACAGGCCATCCATCTTCCCATTTGACAGGAACGAGATAAGGAACGCGGCCAACAGCAGCATAATCACGGAAAAGATAAGAGAACCAACGTCCATCGGGCGTGTTGATCAATCCGCCTTGAGCAATTCCCCTATCCTGTAAGCCAACTTTCCCTTCCCAGGGACCGTTGATATGATCTGCCCTATGTATAAGTACAGTTCGCATTCCACCGCGTGGTGCGCAAATATTAAATAAATAATATTTGCCTTTTACTTTAAATAATTGAGATCCTTCAGCTCCAAGACCCACTTCTTTTCCTGTTGGTGCACTGGCGTTTTCGATGAGCACTCTCTCCGGCACGCCTGGTTTAACTCCTGTTAAATCCTCATTTAATTCGACAATTTTTAGTTTTTCTGCATCATAAATTAAGTATACCTTACCGTCATCATCAAAAAACAAGGAATGGTCATGATATGCTGGCTTAAAAGAAACTCGTTGCCAGTTTCCTTTTTCTATATCTTTTGTTTTAAAAATATAGGTTTCACCTGTGGTTTGTGCAAAAGTACTTACATAATACATCCCCTTGTGATAGCGTAAACTACTTGCCCAGGTGCCTTTACTATAGGCATTTTTTCCTTCTGTCAAATTTAGCGCCGGCACATCTGCCAAAGTATCATAGGCATAATTGATCATTTTCCAATTGACAAGATCTGTCGATTTCATAATGGGCACACCAGGGTTCATGTGCATCGTTGTACTGCTCATGTAATAACTATTGCCTACACGTATGATTGAAATATCAGGTACATCTGCATAAATGATGGGATTGGTGGCTTTTTGTGCATATAAACACGGTACTATAAGCGTGAAGATTAGCACTAATGTGCATAACCTGTAAACCGCTTTTTTCATATTCTCATTTGGCTTTTTCATTCTTAACCGATATTAATTGTAATTAGCATTAATAAACCTGTAACCAGAATTAACGAATGAATTTCCATTCATCAAACAAAAAACCCGCTCCATTAAACACGAAATAGACATTTTCTACCACTTTGTCTATTTTCAGGTTTATTTTCTTCGAGCGCGTGGTCCATTCCTTCTCATCACAAGTAAGGGAAACAAGAGGAGTACCTTTAAGATTATTTACATAAACATCAATTGTACCTTTTCCTTTTACCCTGGCTTCGAATCTGGCAGGGATCTGTTTACTAAAATCGGCTCCCCGCACCATGATACATTGTTGATCTGCTTTTCCTTTGGCAACCATATTGCCCGGATTACCAAAAGCTTCGAACTGGACTTGCCCCGAAGTGCCTGCAGTGGTTTCTGCCTGCTGAAGAACGAATGGATTTAATGGGTTAAGTTGTGAAGGACCTTTAAAAGTTGCATTGACCATGGGGATATTCACATTCTTTTCATCCACCTGTATTGGTTCAATACCCACATTACGAAAACCACCCTTGGTGCCAAAATAATCCTGTAAATACATGGCATGGTAAGCAAGATAATACTTCCCTTTAAACTTGAACAAGTGACTGTGATTGTTTGTCAAAGGGCCCACGTTAACATCGCCAGTATTCTTAAAGTAATTATCGCGATACTTCCAGCTATCCGGAATTAAGGGTGTTTTACTGGTCATATAAGATATGTTGCATTTGGTTGGCTTATCAATATTGCTATAAGGCCATTCAGTGCGTTCACCCCAGTCCGTACAATAGCTATAAACCCAGGTTCCGTTGATAAAGTTAAGGTCGCTGGCCTCATTAAAATAAGGAGCGGGTATCTTAGCAACATCGCTGGCCAAACTGATCATATCTTTTCCCAATTTGACGATTCTGGCATTATCTGGCATGTATTTCGTTTTAGGCGTTCCGCCTCCAAAAGTAAGCCAGCCTGTGCCCTGGTCATCAATAAGAACTCCGGGATCGAATGGGGCACCAACATCTACACCGGAAACAGAACGGTCGATTATGTTCTTTCCCAATGGGTCTTTCCATGGGCCAACCGGAGAGGTGGAAGTAAGCATGGCTGAGCCACCACCGCCATTGGAGTAATACAGATAAAAGTGCGTCTTACCATCTGCTTCCTTTCTGGATGTAATGGAAGGCGCCCAGGAATTCTGACTCCATGGTGCCAGCTCGGCAGTATTGATGAGACCATGATAGGTCCAGTTAACCATATCATCAGAAGACATCATGACCAGCGTACGGATACGCTCGTATGAATTTTTCCCATCTTTTCCTACATGCTCATACTGTTGATGATCATGAGTGGCATAGACATAAATTCTTCCATTGTATTCTACAGCTGTTGGGTCGGCTGTAAACATAAAATCTAATAAAGGATTGGCATTATTGGAGCTAAGTTTTGGCGAAACATTTGCGAATTTTTCTGCAAGGTTTTCTTTAACCATTTTCGGTTTACCTGCATTCGTCTGAGCTTCTACATCTTTTTGACATCCCAAAAGCGAGATAACAAAAACCGTACTTAACAGCACTTTTTTTCTAAACATGTTTTTTTATTTTCCTTAAAAAACGGATAGCCTTTAAGGGGGTTTTTCAATTGGTTAATTATTCTTTAAGCTAAGCGACGAAAAGGTGAGCCGTTCTGTGAGACTGACGAGCGCCAACCAATCTCAGGGAAGAAATAAGCTTATGCTATGGTATTACACTAATAAATGCCTGGTGGTAACTATTGAGTATGGCCATCTTCCCGGCATTAGCAGCCGCAGATTTATTCGTACTGGCAAATTTTAATTAGTAAAAGCCCTACGGCAGCATATTGCCGTAGGGCTTTAGTTTATTTAATTTTTACCACTCTTAAATTATCAACTGCGCCATAAAAGCTGGCTGCCGAAAGCGTGTAGTTATGTATATACATGATGCATGAGGTATTTCCGGAATCACCTGTTAAATCGGCAATTTTAGTTAGTGGAGCACCCATACCCTCGCCAAGCTCAGGATGTGATGCACGGAACGATGTTAAAGGAATAGTTACTGTTACCCACCCTTTTGTACTGTATGGTACCGTGGTCGTGGCGTTTATTCGCCATGGCTCCCATCGGGCCATGTAGCCATTTACTCCACTTACAATATCAACTGTAGTGCCCTTCCAGGCTTTTGGAATATTTACTTCAAATTTAAATGCCCAATTGCCAACCGCATCTGCAATATTGGTTTGTGGTACCCATTGTATTGCATTCATCGGTATGTTAGTACTCCAGGGCCATCCATCGTTACTAGACAATCCATCAACATCCAATACAAAATAGGTGCTTGAATTGCCAGAGAAATTAGGATTGCCATTAGTTTGTTTACCAGCACCCCAGTATTGCCAATTAAAATTGCTATCCCAATTAGAGATAGAGCCTGTTACTACATCATTTACATGGTACGCAGTAGTAGCCGTGCCAAACGGTGTAGTAACTGAAACCGGTCCGCTTTGCGTTAGCGTTGGCAAAATGAATCCAACAGAACTCCCATTCTTGGATGATACGAATGAAGTAACCGGGGCACCTGCAAACGTAAGCGTTTGAATATCTTTAAGATAGCTACCGTAAACATAAACCGAATCACCTGGGTTTGCATTTTCATTGGTAATACCTGCTATAACCGGGGTCGCAATTATTTTATGATTCAACGTACCGCTTTTGGTGATGATTGATATCTGATCGTCGGTCGTTGTGGCCGGCATCAAAAATCCAATAGAATTCCCGGCAGTATCTAATTTAAAGGATTGGATTGGGGTGCCCCTATACGAAAAGCGTTGAATGAAAAATAGTCCCGATCCATAAACATAAACAGAATCGCCTGGATTGGCATATAAATTGGAAATCCCCGCAAAGGTAGGTGCAGCCGGACCTAATTTAAAAGAAAACGTTGTGGAACCTGCTTTTGTAGCGTATTCTACAATATAGAGTTTAGCAGTATCAATTTTTGAAAACTGCATGTCGGGTATTCGCACCACGGCGCTGTTAGGCGCAAATAAAGCGCTGTTAAAAGAAGCAGGAACACCATTGAAACTTATTTGTGTAGCATTCTGCAAATTATCTCCGGTTATTACCACATATTGCCCGTTTGGCGCAGCACTATTCAAAACGGTATCATTAGGTGAGGCTGCATAATTCTTAATACTCAAAATAACTGGAGCAGCACTACTTTCTCTATCTTTTTTACACGCAGGTAATACAGCCGCTATCATTAAGAAAAGCAGCAAAGAGTAGAAGGTTAGATATGATTTTATTTTCATTACAATATCTTTTAATTTTTTTAATTAATAATATGGTACCGGTGGTTCTGCCAATTTAGGAGCGGTGGTTAGCTCGGATGACGGAATTGGCAATGTAAATGAAGAGATAGTTGCCGGAAGCGTAAGTGGTGGAGCAATGGTATCCCTTGTTGCTATCTTCGTTACAGGATCATAAGTAAACGAAATCCGACCGTGAGTGGCATCCTGATCATTAAGAAACTTCACAGCATTAGTCGGATCATAATAAGAATACCTCACCAGGTCTGTCCAGTATTGTCCTTCAAAAGCAAGTTCAACCCTTCTTTCGGTGCGCAGTAAAGCCGGAGTTACCGCAGTCACAATATCTACGCCGGCCCTTGTCCGCACAGCATTGAAATACTTTAGTGCATCAGCATCGCTCGTAGTACTATTGTTACCCAAAATGGCTTCGGCATATACCAGATACACATCGGCCAATCTAAGTACGGCATTATGTTCAGGGGATGACCAAGAATCCATTGTTGGCAAGTTGTTATCTTTTTCGGTGCCAACCATGTGTTTTTTCATGCCCGCGTTTTTTGCTTTAAAACCACCAGCAGCAGCATTCAATTCGGGATAAAAATCTCCGTTGAGCATGATAGTGGCTTTACGCCTTACTGTATCTTTAGCAGAATACATGCGGTATAAATCGTAGGTTGGCGCCAAGGCCATCCATCCACCTTGTTGTTGAGGAGTAATGATTCTATCTGGCGCATAATATTGCTGTAGGGCGTTGCCAGTTCCATAGCCGACACCTCCGGCCCATTGAAGCGAGAACAATGATTCTGGATTATCGTTGTTTTGTACCTTGAAAACATCATAATAGCTAGGAAACAATGCCAACCCACTATTTTTACACACATTGCCCGCATACTTTTTGGCACTGTCAAGCAAGGACTGGTCGCGTACACCGCCACTTTTGCCTACACCCGCCATCGTCAAATATGCCTTGCCCAGCATTCCCTGCGCCGACCAGGTAGTTACCCGGCCTTTTTGATCTGTTTTGGGAAGATGTTGCGCTGCATAAGTTAGGTCTTTAGCAACGAATTTATATACATCCGAAACAATGTTGCGGTTAAGCAGCGGATCTTTTATCAGTTTACTGTTGTCTTCGATAATTGGCACTGCGCCCCAATATATTGCCAAATTATAATAAGCCATGGCACGAATAAACCTTGCCTCAGCTATGGCAGCATTTTTGTCTGCTTCCGAAATAGACGGATCAGCCTGCTGTTGTATGGCTGTGATAAGCGTATTACATTGCGCTACAGTATTGTACAACCCAACCCAACCCTTTGTCACAAGACCATTTTGGGCGGTAATGGTGCGTGTAAACAGCTGTACCAAATCGCCATTATACGGAAAGCTAGCGGTACCACTTAGTACGTCGCCAAGCGGTATCCAGCACTCATTGCTCCATGACCACCAGTGCGAACCGCCATAAAGGCTTGCCGTAGCCAATCGCAAATCGGCGGTAGTTTTATAAAAATTGTTAGAACTTATCTGCGAGTTGGACGGACGATCCAAAAAACTCTTTTTACATCCGGCAATTGCTGTTGCACAGAGCAGGATGATGAAAATTTTGTTAATTAATTTCATAAACGTATATTTTTAATCAATGATCGTTTTATTATCTCAAGGTTATGTTCGCACCAATAGTAAATACCCTTGGCTGCGGATAATAACCGTCGTCCCAACCTGCCTGAAGTGGATCCCATGAACCAATTTCAGGATCCATGCCTTTATATTTTGTAATTATAAATGCATTGGATACATTGGCATACACCCTAACAGAACGTATAGATATTTTTGATAAAAGATTTTCTGGCAAACGGTAGCCTAAAGTGATATTTTTACACCTCAGGAATGAGCCATCCTCGATCATCAAACTATTAGGGCGGTTATTACCGTTGGTATTGTCGTTTCTCAACCCAGCAATAGTTGTATTAGGGTTGGTAACATATACGTTGTTAACATCGGATGGAGAGCCATTAGGATCTACCATAGCTAAGTTTGCATAATCTAACACCGATGTAAAAAAGGTAGCCTGATTTTGCGGATTGGTTTGCTGTACAGCCATTTGATTGAATACTTTGGCGCCATAACTACCACTGAAGAAAACATTCAGGTCAAAATTTTTGTAGTTAAATGTATTATTGAAACCATATTGGAATTTAGGGATCGGGGAACCCAAAAAGGTTTGATCTCTTGTGTCGATAATACCATCTCCATTCAAATCCTTGAACATACGGTCGCCGTACCAGATACCACCACCTGCTGGAGAGATCGGATAAGGCTTACCGCTTGGATCAGCAGGCAGTGCATGGTTTTTAAAATCTGCTGGAGTTGAGAAAATACCATCAAATACATAGCCATAAAATTCGCCAATGGGCCGGCCCACCGTCGTTTTTTGAATGATATCGTTAATCACATAAGATTTCTTACTTAAGTTAGCATCAGCTCCACCTGCACCTAAGTAGGTCACTTTATTGATATTCCGCGATACGGTAAAACTAGTTTTCCAACTGAAATTTTTAGCGTTAATATTGGTAGAATTAATTTGAATGTCAAACCCTTTGTTGGTTAACGAGCCAACATTGGCAAAAGGCGCTTGCATAGATCCTGGCCCATAACCCGCTACAGTACCAGAGTACCCTGGAAGCGGCACCTGTAATAAAAGGCCTTTTGTTAAGCGGCTGTAAGCTTCTAACGTAAAACTTAACCTCCCCTTAAAAAGCGTTCCGTCAAGCCCTGCACTGTAATAATCAGTTTTTTCCCAGGTCACCGCTGCGTTTGCCAAATTGTTTTGAAACTGAGCTATACCTGACAGACCATTGGCTACTGATAAAAGCTGAGTTACAAATGTATTGCCTGGTATGCCCTGGTTGTTGGTAATCCCGTAACCGAGCCTCAGCTTCAATTCAGTTATCGCTTTTATATCTTTTAAAAACGACTCGTTTTTAATTTTCCAGGCAAATCCGCCCGAATAGGTAGTTACCCAACGGTTGTAGGACGGAAAATTTGAAGAACCATCCTTACGTATATTACCGGTGAGCAGATATTTATCATTCCATGAAAAATTGACACGGCCGAAATAAGATTCCTGTGCAGAGCCTCCCGTAGGGTCTGATAATGAATTGTAGCCAAAGTTTGTGGCCGTGGTAGCATCCCCACCACTAATCGCCTGTACATTATCTGAAGCATAATTCCTTCGTGAAGCACCAAGACTTTGAAAAGTGCTCTCTTGCGATTCATGCCCTGCTAAAGCATCAATATGAAATTTTTTGAAATTATAGTTATAAGTTAGAAAATTGCGTATTACTATATAAAAATTTTGACCAGCGCTAGAGGAACCGAAGTTAGCGCTTACATTACCTTTGCCAAAACTATAAATTGGCGAATACCTATCTTCTGTATTAAAATCAAAATTACCAGATACCTCATTTCGCAGCGATAACCCTTTAGCCAATTGTATTTCGGCGTACACATTGCCAAATACCTGATTTCGCTTTCTTAAGTGTTTAATAATTTCTGCCAATGCCACCGGGTTGGCAACAGGTGCTACCCAACCGTTTGGATCGGTAACGCCTCCCCAGGAGCCATCAGAGTTGGTTACCGGAACATTAGGACTAAGGCTTAGTGCAGTGGCAATTACATTACTGGAGGTTGAGTTTACTTTTTCATCAACATGCGACAACTGAAGGCTCGTCCCTATTTTTAGCCAATTAGTGGTTTTATTGTCTAAATTCAGCCTTACCGAGTATCTGCTAAAATCAGATCCAATGGCTATCCCTTCCTGGTTAAAATACGAAGTTGACAATAAATATTGGGTTCTGTCATCTCCACCGCTTACAGTAAGCGTGTGATTCATTTGCGGGGCTCTCCGAAATAATTCTTTTTGCCAGTCGGTGCCCTTACCTAAATATTGAGGATTGGCAAATTCGGGCCTTTTATCAAAGTTCCAGCCCGAGCTAGCGGACCGGGCATTGATGAGCGTAGCAAATTGCTGCAAATCTACTGTAGGAAGTCGCTTAAGTATTTCCTGGTAACCGGCATAGAAATCATAAGTGATCTGCGGCGCTCCGGCTTTCCCCCTTTTTGTGGTGATCACAACAACTCCATTGGTCGCCTGCGAACCGTATATGGCTGTTGCTGAAGCATCTTTTAATACATCTATTGATTCAATTTCGGCAGGATTGATGGAATTTAACGGATTAGAACCACTACCGGGGTTGTTTACCGGTGGAATAATAATACCGTCTATAACGAACAGTGGCGAATTAGAGCCACTTATTGAAGATACACCACGTATTTGGATAGATACACCGCCACCTGGCTGGCCTGATACCTGTTGAACCACTACCCCGGCAACTTTGCCTTGCAGGGCCTGATCAAAAGTAGTTGGCTGGGTTTGTCGTAAATCGTCTCCCTTGATTGAACTTATTGATCCTGTAACATCCTTTCTTGCTACCTTGGCATAGCCAATAACAACCACTTCATCCAATTTTGTAGTTTCGATCTTTAAGATAACATTGATGACACTGCCATCACCGATCGTTATTTCCTGTGGTTGAAAACCGATCATTTTGAAAACAAGTACATCCCCGGTATTTCCTTTTATAGCATACTGTCCCTGTTCATTTGTTGATACAACCGTGTTCTTAGGTGTGTTCTTAGGCTTGAGCAGCACAACTACTCCGCGCAGTGGTGCGGGATTGTCGCTCCCCACCACCTTTCCTGTAATTTGCCTCTCCTGAGCAAAGCTTTTTAAGTGCAGAAGCACTAAGAAAATTACCACCAGCAAAAAAGCCGGTAATTTCCGAATAGAAATTGTTTGGTTCATATTTGGTTTATTTTGGTTTGTTTCGCCCCTTATTAAGCAACAGTCCTTTGGAACAGCTAGACGCAGATGAGTTTATTCTTCCGTGATCACTGATCTTAATTGCCTGTCATTAACAAGTGGCTTTGAATAGTCAAATATAGTTTCAAGTCAAACTGACGAATGCCTCAAATGATACAAAGAAGGATATTTTTGTTACATGACTATCGATTGCATTTTGTCTAGAAAGCAAAAAAAAACACCTGTTAAGCACTGAAAAACAGACAAATAACTAAAAAAACAAGATAATTTTGCCTTATAAAACATCTCTCCCTTATGTAACATTTTATCAATTTTAAGCTTTATCCGGAAATGATTCTGTTAACTTAAGCCACATAAATTCCCTAAAAACCATCTATGTTTTAATGGATAACTGTAAGCAATCCCAGCCTGTAAAACACCGAAATCAACAGGCAACATTTGTTACCTATTTAGTAACATATATGCCCCATGTACAGATTACCTATGGTTACTTTTAATGGTTAGCATGCAGATTCTATAAACCGATGGACCGGCCTTATTTTTTTATAATCAGCGTGATTACTGGTTCGAACAGTATTACCACCCATTGCTGGTTTATCAGCCTCAGCTTACTAACAAAAATCATATCTAACCAAAAACAATTATGAGCATGAAAATCATCAACCTAACAAGGCTGTTAGAACCAACAAGACTGCGGCTCCGGCTAATGTCGAGAAGTGCGTGGCCCGTCAGTGTACAAACAACCGGCAACAGAAAAAACACAACATCAACCGATGGTAACAAACTGCTTTCCTGTATTAAACTTATTAAAAAGGGAAGGCAAAGCGCATTACCTGCACCGATGGTTTTCTGTCAGATCAATAAAAAAACTATCTGTAAAAGCTAGTTGCTTAACCTATTATTAGCTCTTATTGGATCAATATGAATCTAATACAGTTTACTAACCAAATCATCTACAACAATATGAGAACCTTAAAATATTTTATGGGCATCCTCCTGTTCCTATTAATAACAAGATGCCAAAAGCCAGAAGTTGCTGTTCCAGAATCGGATACAACTAATAAAACAACTGCCAGGGCATTAACCGCAACCAGTTATCCGAGTTATAACCTATCACCTCTTCCACCCGACCAATCGGGAGTAAACAGCACGGCGATGCAGCTATCGGCAAAATTCAAACTGGGCTGGAATATAGGCAACACACTTGAGGCAATTGGTGGTGAAACAAACTGGGGCAATCCTATGGTTAGCCAGGCGCTTATCGATCAGGTGAAAAGAAGCGGTTTTACTGCCGTTCGGATCCCTTGCTCATGGAACCAATACATGGCCAACAGTGCTACTGCAGAACTTCAGCAATCATGGCTAAACAGGGTAAAGCAGGTTGTGCAATACTGTGTTAACGATGGCCTGTATGTAATATTAAATATCCATTGGGATGGAGGTTGGCTGGAGAACAACTGCACCACAGCCCAACAGGCCCAGGTTAATGCATTACAAAAAGCTTTTTGGGAGCAAATTGCTACACAGATGCGTGATTTTGACGAACATGTTATGTTTGCCAGTGCTAACGAACCTGCAGTATCGGATGCGACCGGAATGGGTGTTCTGCTTTCCTATCATCAAACCTTTGTGAATGCCGTCAGATCAACTGGTGGCCGAAATAGTTATAGGGTGTTGGTTATCCAAGGGCCCACAACCAGCATTGAATACACCAATAATTTAATGAATACCCTACCCACCGATCCTGCAGCCAATCGCCTGATGGTTGAAGTACACCATTATACGCCA
This sequence comes from Pedobacter sp. 22163, assembly GCF_052045595.1. Lineage (NCBI taxonomy): Bacteria > Pseudomonadati > Bacteroidota > Sphingobacteriia > Sphingobacteriales > Sphingobacteriaceae > Pedobacter > Pedobacter sp. 22163. The sequence goes on from NZ_JBQEPM010000001.1 coordinate 1,042,424, forward strand.
TTTAATTTTGCAGGTCTTACCCAGGATGTGAGTTGGGGCAATATGTTTTATTATTGGGGCGATGGATATCATTCTACTACTGATCCTTCGCGGAATGCTACCTTTGGTGAGGAATCAAATGCCGGAGCAGATTTTTCACTGATGAAAACTAAGTATATTGATAAGGGCATTCCGGTAATATTGGGAGAATATGGAGCAATCAGGCGGTCGACAACACTTTCTGGAGATGCGTTGACACTCCATCTGGCCAGCAGGGCGTACTATATCAACCATGTCACTCATCAGGCACTCTTAAATGGCTTACTTCCATTTTATTTCGACGATGGATCGAGCGGAAACAATGCATTCAGAATTATTGACAGGCAGACAAACGGAGTTGCTGATCAGCAAGGCCTCGCCGCAGTGGTGCAAGGCGCGCAAAATAACACGACTTCAACCATCCAGGTGGGACAGGTTTACCAGATTGTGAACAGATACAGCTTTAAGGCACTGGAAATTGGAGGATGGGGTACTGCCAATCAAACACCCGCTCAGCAGTGGGCTTATGTGGCGGGGGCAAACCAGCAGTTCAAGGTGGAAGATGCAGGAGGTGGATATTACAGGCTAACACCAATGCATGCCACCGGAAAATGTTTAGAAATTAATGGCTGGAGCACTACTGATGGCGGCCAGGCAGCTTTATGGGATTACAGTGGTGGTGCAAATCAAAAATGGTCAATTCAGATTACCACAAATGGATTTTATAAGATCATTAATGTAAATAGCGGAAAGGCTCTGGATATTAATGGATCTTCACTCAACAATGGTGGCACAGCTATTCAATGGTCTTACAGTGGTGGACGTAACCAGCAGTGGGCATTTTTAAAAATATAAACATTATAAACCAATAATCTGATACAGTTACTCAGCATTTATTTCAGGTGCTATCAGATCTTTTGGACGGTCTCATTAAAAGCGAGGTTTATGCAATGAAAAAATTTCAGTCCCGTACACTGAAAAAATTTCAGAAAAAATGAAAATTTTTCAGCTTGATCGCCATAATCACTTTATTTTCACCAATGGCATAGCGGTTGATTAATCAAAATTGGACCATCAGCGTCCAGAGAAAATTAATTGATTTATAGTCCATTTATTATTAAAAGTTTTAAAGGAGAAAACACTATGACATTGGTTAAATTCAATCCAGAAAAAAAGAACAGTTCATTATTGCCAGGCTTTAATGATATCTTTGAATCAGTACTTGGCGACACTTTTTTTACCGACCGTCGTTTAAGCAGCGTTCCGGCTGTAAATATCTCGGAGTCAGCCGATCACTATCACATTGAGCTTGCAGCACCCGGACTTAAAAAAGATGATTTCCGCGTTTCGGTAGAGCGTGATATGCTTACGATCTCAACTGAGACAAAAAACGAAAACCTCAGCGAAGGAAGAACCTATAATAGAAAAGAGTATAGTTATTCGGCCTTCACAAGATCATTCACACTTCCCGAAAGTGCTGACATTGAAAAGATCAGTGCAAGCTATAACGATGGAATTCTGAAACTTGAACTTCCTAAAAAAGAGGAAGCCAAAGTGGTCGCTAAACAGATCGAAATCCAATAAAAAAAATGCCGCCTATGGCGGCATTTTTTTTACCATAACCTCGAATCAACAGGTTTTAGAAAGAATAATACAATTCGTAAGAATAAAAGGTACATCTGCCGACTTTCATCCTAAAAGCGTTATTCAGGATTAATTAATGGTAAACAGAAATAAAAAACCGAGCCTTTTGTTAACTGGCTTTCTGCCCATATCTTTCCGCCATGTCGCTGTATAATCTCGGCAGATAGATAAAGTCCTATTCCAAAACCAGCAACAGTACTCATCCGATTGTTTTCTACCCGGTAAAACCGTTCGAATAGTTTTGGAATATCGTTTTCATTTATTCCCATCCCGTGATCCATTATGCGGAATACGGCTGTACCGCCCTCAAGATAACTGTCAATAGTTATTTCACTATCGGCCGGCGAATATTTCACCGCATTACTGATCAGATTATTAACCACATGTCCAAGTTTGTCCCTATCTGCGTTCACAAAAAAACCTGGCTGGAAGGTGTACTTTATATTATGGCTGTTTACTGTTGCAATATATTCCTCTACCACTTCCTTAAGCAGAACAGACATTTCGATGGGCTGGAAATCCATCAACATTTTTCCCGATTCCAAACGCGAGAGGTTGAGAAAACCATTGATCATGCCAGTCATTTTGTTGATCTGACGTTCAGCACCCTGAAGAGCCTTATCTGCAAAGCCGTTCATGGTACCTCTGGCTTTCAGCTGCATAACCTGAATATAACCTTTCATGGAAGTAAGCGGTGTCTTGAGTTCGTGACTAACCATCGCAATAAAATCGTTCTTCCGCTGTTCATCCCTTTTCTGATCTGTCACGTCCATTAAAACAGCATAAAAGCTATCAAAATCGCCATCGCTGCCTTTTTTTAACTTGCCTACGATCCTCATCCAACGGTTCTCACCAGAAATAAGATGTTTGATCGGATAGGTATAATCCAGGGGCTTTCCAAGATTGATACAATCCTGAAGGACCCCTTGGAGCGCTGATAGATATTCTGTACCAACACTGCTCAGCACCATTGTCCAGCTCACCTCCCCCTCCAATGGCAGGCCACAGAGTTTCCTGAACCGCTCTGATACTTCAACCCGTCCTGTTTTGATATCCAGGTTACAACTGCCCAGCTCTGCGGCATCGAAGGCAGACTGTAAGTTCTCTTCGCTCTCCCTTAACGCATCGAGTGCATCTTTAAGCTGACCGTTCACTTCTTTCTGAAGATCATTAACTGCTGCGAGTTTTTCATTGATAGTCTCTAGCTCCTGTGTTCTTAGCCTGACTGTATTTTCAAGATTTTCATTGAGTTCATCTGCATTTTTTCTTGCCGCTTCAAGTTCCCTGTTCCTGGTTTCCAAAAGCAACTGGTTTTTCTTCAGTTCGCTCAGATCGGTAATAATAACGCTTAGTGAAGTACCTTCATCAAGGTTAAGCGCCTTTAGAGAAAGCTGAACCGCCAAGGAAGTTCCCGAACTGTTGATGATATCAACTTCTGCCTTGGTGTCTACTTCCCAGGCACCATCGATTGTCTCTCTGACAAAGGCCTGATCTTCTGTTGAAAAAAATGCCAAAAAGTTTAGACCGATAACTTTTTCTAAGGGTAGTCCCAAAAGCCTTGCAAGTTGTGAGTTACAATACAATACCCTATATGATTCATCAAGCGTAAGTGCGCTTTCGGTCATCTGTTCGATAAAGATCCGGTAGGTATGATCAGCACTCTTAAGCGTAAAAAGCTGATGACCATCCTGACCATTTACAATCAGGGCATCAACTTCTCCAGAGCGGATTGCATGGATAATATCGTTGGCTTCCTCGAGCTGGATACGAAGTTCTTCATAGGCCCGCTCGAGCCTGATATGTTCACTTGACTTCTGCATAACTTAATAACTGATACCCAAACCTTTCAAAACTTTCGCACGGTCAGAGCAGTCCCCGATCAGCTTTTTGATAGGAACTGGCGATTTTTTGATCAACATCGGGATGGCCGTCACATCTTCCTGCTGCACCAACAAGGGCTGCTGGTGTGCATCAATGATATCCAGCTCATACCTGCCGGCAATAAATTCCTCGCATATTGCGCGGATGTTGACAACTGCCCTTGCGGAAACTGGTGATGCACCTGCAATGAAAAGCCTAAGCGAAAAAAAATCGTCGCTTTGGGTACTGTCTGGATGATCGGGGTTTCCTATCGGCATAACTAATTATTAATCTTTGTACGTATGTCCAGTCCCACCAGAACCTTTTCCTCATTTGAAAGGTCACCTATAATTTTGCGGACTGGTTCAGGCACTTTTTTTACCAGTGTCGGAATGGCGAATATCTGATCACCTTCAGCCAGTTGTGGTTTTTCCAAAAGATCGATCACCTCAATACTATATTTTCCTTTGAGATGCTCCTCGCAAAGCTTCTTCAGGTTTTGTAGTGCGACTACCGATTTGTTGGTTTTACCGGCCACATATAGCCGGAGTTCATATGCTTTACCCACTATTTATTTTTTTTGTTTACATTTTTTTCTTTCCCACTATCATCTCCCCTGCGCAGATCGGCAATTTTACTTATCGTTTCGCCCATAATCTGTTTTTTTAAAGCTTCCTCAACATAAACTTTATTGAGTTCCTCTTCTGCTGATTCATATTCGGATCTTAGACTTTCAATCTTTGATTCTAAAATTTTCCGCTTGCGTTCAAGTTCACGGTCTTTACGGCTGACAGCCTGGGCATGGATGACCTCGCCGGTCTGCTCCATAAGCATCCTTGCCTCCCGCGCAGAGCCGGTTAGCACGCCATCCTCGGTAAGATATACATCCACCAGATCCAGTCCCTTATCTGTAATCACAAATTCGCGTATCTGGTTCGAATGTTTCATTCCTCTTGACTTCATGATATACAATCCGCGGTTCCGCTCACCATTGCTTTCGATATCGCGGATTAAAAGCCAGGCATCAACAAGCGAAGACACCCCTTCATCGGTTTGTTCATTAACTATATTATTAAGGGTGAGGGCCGTAAACATCACCGTAATCTGTTCAGCCTGTAGAAAATCGATCAGGCGTACAAGCATGGTTTTCACGTCGCTGACCGATCCTATCGTGATCAGGTTGGTAATCGGGTCAAGTATAACAACAGATGGCCTGGACTTTTTAATTGCCTTATGGATAGCTACCAGATGCATTTCCAGTCCGTACAAGGTAGGGCGTGAGGCGTAAAACTCAAGCGTTCCTTCCTTAAGGTGTTTTTGAAGATCTATGCCAATAGAACGCATGTTTCTGATAATCTGTTTTGGCGATTCTTCAAAAGCAAAGAAAAGGCACTTCTCTCCCCTCAGGCAGGCCGCATTGGCAAATGTCGCTGCTATACTGGTCTTGCCCGTGCCAGCCGTCCCTGATACCAGAATACTGCTCCCTTTATAAAAGCCAGAGTTTCCCAGCATTTTGTCCAGCGCAGCAATACCTGAGGGCAAGCTTTTTGTGGAAACTTCATGATTCAGCTCCAGAGAGGTAACAGGAAGCACTGAGATACCTTCATCGTCGATAAGAAAGGGATATTCATTGGTTCCATGAACCGATCCCCGGTATTTTACAACCCTAAGCCTCCTGGTAGAGATCTGGTTAATAATTCTGTGGTCAAGTAAAATAACACAGTCTGATACGTATTCTTCAAGGCCCTGACGGGTAAGGCCATTTCCTCCACGTTCACCTGTTATGACAGCTGTAACGCCTTTCGATTTTAGAAACTGAAAAAGTCTTCTGATCTCCGCCCGCAGCACTGCCGTATTATTTAATCCTGCGAAAAGGTTCTCGATGGTATCAAGTGCTACCCTTTTTGCGCCTATACTGTCAATTGCGTATCCCAGACGGATAAAAAGCCCCTCCAGGTCATACTCTCCGGTCTCCTCAATTTCTGAGCGGTCAATATGAACGTAATCCAACCTGATCTTCTTATCCTTTTCTAGCTGTTCCAGATCAAATCCAAGTGATGCTACGTTCGCTTTAAGTTCTTCGGCTTTTTCCTCAAAAGCCATAAATACTCCTGGTTCACCATAATCCAAGGCTCCTTTTACAATGAACTCTATGGAAAAAAGTGTTTTTCCAGAACCGGCTTCTCCGCAAACAAGTGTAGGTCTTCCCGAGGGCAGCCCACCTAGTGTAATCTCATCAAGTCCGGAAATTCCGGTAAGTGTTTTAGGAATTGTACCAGTTGAGCGCGTTTCCTGTTGATTTTTTGATTTAGCCATTTATTTTTTTAACGCTTAAATCTATTAGATAATAGTAATATTGATCAATTCTTTTCAAACAAACAGGGAATATTAAAAAATGTTTGCAACGATGAAATATATCAGTACCCGAAAATACTTTATTTAACCTGGACAACAGCCGTACATCCGTTTAAAGCCAACAAAAAAACAGAGAAAAATTTTACACTCTTCCATTCAGCCAACATTACATGTTGTTCCGTATCTATTAGGTAGAACATATAAAAAGCGGGCATGCCATACCGCTGCCCGCTTTTAAGTGCTAGGCATTGCCGCCTGCATTCCCGGCAAGATCTCCGCCTACATCATCTTCATCATCAATTTCACCGGTAAGCCCTCGTTGAACCTCGTTATCATCGGCTTCTTTTTCTTCGTTGGGACTTATCCGTGATTGTTCATTGCCGTTTTCATCTTCGTTGTCTTCTTCTTTTGGATCGATGTAATTTTTCATAGTATCTGTTTTTATTGTAAAACAGATACTTTATAATTATAGTTTCAAAAAATTAGCAAAAGCGGCACCAAATATGTTTCTGCTCAATAGCTGGTCGGGATAGGAAGATTCGAACTTCCGACCTCCAGCACCCCATGCTGGCGCGATACCTGGCTACGCTATATCCCGTTTGCTGAATTCCCTTCAGGGAATACGAAAATTGATGCAAAGATATATCACATTATGCTTTTGAAGGAAAAATTTTTAAAAAAAGGTTAAAGGATTATGGAGTTTTCTCTTAAACAAGAACAGCTCTTTACCTTAAACTTTTTGCCGATGCTAATGTTATATAAAGATGGAAAACATCGAACAACTCATTATACCTGCCGCAAGAAAGGGCGATACAGAAGTTTTAAAGGAAGTAATGCGCAGAGGAGCGGATATAAATTTTCAGGACGATAAAGGTTATACCGCTTTGATTATTGCCTGCTACAACAACCAGCTGGAAGCGGCAGCATACCTGATTGCTTCGGGAGCAGACTTGAATATTGGAGATCAGGGAGGCAACACCGCTTTAATGGGTGCAGCATTTAAAGGCTATACCGATATAGCAAAACTATTGATCGAAAGCGGGGCAGACATTAATCTTCAGCATGGAAACGGTGGAACTGCACTGATGTTTGCTGCAATGTTTGGCCGCAATGAGGTATTAAAACTACTTTTAGCGCATGGTGCTGAGACCGGACTGCAGGATATCAGGGGGCAGCACGCACTAGATCTGGCTATTTTACAGGGAAACGAAGCCGGAGCAGAACTGCTTGAATTATATAGCAAAAATGCTAATCTTGCAAAAGCGCCTTAACCAGCCCTTTCCACTGGGGGTATGAAAAACCCAGTTTGGCCGCCATACCCACCATAAAATTCCTTCCCTTATCATAAAGGCTGCCATTATCCGTATTTGGAACTTCATTTCTAGCATGTTCTTCGGCACTAACAGATCGTCCGGTCTGTGTAACGATAAAGCTTGATGTGGCCTCACTTTTTAAAAAGTGAGCAGTTTCCTTTTTTTGTGACAAAGGATGTGCACAGGGCCTTACCCTCATAGACAATGTTTGCTTTTCATCATCGCTTTCAGTGGTGATCTCCTCTATTTGAACCCAATCATAGCCCATTCCAGCCTGGGTTCCAGGACCGGGAATATCGATTCTGATATAATCATTTAACTGCGCCTGTCTTTCTGCACGGATGCCTTGAGGATCGATTAATTGGAAAGCGGATATACCTGCATAACGCCCCCATTCGTTTACGGACAATAATCTAGTACACGCCCTTTCAAAAACAGCTACAGCTTCTGCAAGGGTGCCACATTCTCTGCGTTCTATTACATCCATCTCGCTACCTGTATATTGGGCAGGTACGGCTTCTAAGTTATTTTTATTTTCCATAGCTAATAAATTTGGTGAAGGCCAAAGCCTTCACCTTGGTTTGTAACTTAAATTATGCTGGTATTTTTCTTTGAATTTCACGGTCCCAAAAGCGGTGCAAGGCAATCATTTCTGCAAAAGTCTTTGTAAGGGCTGCAATATCCTCGGTAATTAAAATTCCTTCGCGTAATGCAGTACCGTTACTATATTCTGCTGGTAGCTTTTTAGCGAAATAAGTAGATTCCAACACCTGGAGCGCCTGTTTGTCGGCTGCAATTGCCTTACAATGTTTAAAAGCCTCATTTAAGAAATGAATGGCATTGGCTTCTCCACTAAGTGCATTGACTGAATTAGCACCCCCAGGCACATATACCGCATCGTAAAGGACGGATGCTGCTGTTAGAAGACTTTCATCCACTGCGACATTTTTACCACCTGCCGAAATAATTTCACCCAACCTTGGCGCTATAATATGCACCACCGCTCCCTGTGCAACCAGGAAATCTTTAACTTTGCTGAGTGTCTGCTCATTTACTCCATCTGCAGCAAGGATTGCAATTTTTCTTGACTTAATGGTATCTTTAATCGTTGTGGCCATACTTAGCGCGATAGACCTTGCAAGGCTTCCCTTAGGATTTACAGAAGCATAATCCTTCCTTTTTCCATCAGCTGGCAAGCTATTGTTAAGGTCAGCTAAAGGAATTTTTGGAATCTGCAAACCTAATGCCTGCGCAACTGCCCCAGCCAGGCCCTTATCTATCTGAATTAATACAGCCAGCATACGCTCCCTTACAGGAATGGCTTTTACTTTGCCGAGTTCAAAACTAAGGGCATCGATAAGGTGGTTTTTTTCGGCATTGCTCTGTGAATTGAAGAACAAGCGGGCCTGCGAAAAATGATCAAAAAAACTTCTGCTCCTTGCGCGGATCTTTCTGGCATCAATTGCCTCATTATGACTTACAAAGCCACCTTGTGCAGCCGTTACCTGCCTTGGATCGTTTGCGGCGAGCCCGTTTGGACCATAACTGGTTTTACCCCTGTTGATTGTTTGGCGCATATGGCCATCGCGTTGGTTATTATGCACCGGAATTACAGGCCTGTTAATCGGGATTTCATGAAAATTTGGACCTCCTAATCGGATTAGCTGGGTATCGGTATAAGAAAACAATCTGCCCTGCAATAGCGGGTCATTGGTAAAATCGATACCTGGTACAACATGGCCAACATGGAAAGCAACTTGCTCAGTTTCCGCGAAAAAGTTATCGGGATTTCTGTTGAGTGTCATCTTACCAATACGCTGCACAGGAACAAGTTCTTCAGGAATCAGTTTGGTAGGATCCAAAAGATCAAATTCAAATTTAAACTCATCAGCTTCAGGAATGATCTGCACACCAAGTTCCCATTCTGGAAAGGCGCCGGCCTCAATGGCATCCCAAAGATCCCTTCTATGAAAATCGGGGTCTTTGCCTGAAATATTCTGTGCCTCATCCCAGGCTACCGAATGAACACCCAAAAGTGGCTTCCAGTGGAATTTCACAAAACTGGCTTCACCATTGGCATTTACAAATCTAAAAGTATGTACGCCAAAGCCCTCCATCATGCGGTAGCTCCTTGGTATTGCACGATCACTCATCAGCCACATAATCATATGCGACGACTCGGGCATCTGAGAAATAAAATCCCAAAAAGTATCGTGAGCCGAAGCGGCCTGCGGCATTTCATTATCAGGCTCTGGTTTTACTGCATGAACCAGATCTGGAAATTTAACCGCATCCTGAATAAAAAATACAGGCATGTTATTGCCTACAAGATCAAAATTCCCTTCCTGGGTATAAAACTTTACGGCAAAACCCCTTACGTCACGTGCCAGATCTGTCGATCCCCTGGAGCCGGCTACGGTTGAAAACCTAACAAACACCGGAGTTTCTGCTCCCGGATCGCATAAAAACGCAGCCCTGGTTAACTTAGACATGTCTTCGTATACCTTAAAAACACCATGTGCAGCAGAACCCCTGGCATGCACTACCCTTTCGGGTATGCGTTCATGATCGAAATGTGTAATTTTCTCACGGAGGATAAAATCCTCTAAAAGTGTTGCTCCTCTTTCCCCGGCTTTGAGCGAATTCTGATCATCATTAATCTTGACCCCATGGTTAGTTGTTAAAAATTCGCCTGTCGAATCTGCTACAAAAGATTCCAGTTTGGCCGTCTTACCATTTTCCGGCTGGGCAGGTTTATTTTTTCTTTTTGGTGTTTTCTTGTCCATTTTTTTTTAGCTTAAGCCTCTTTTTGGGCTGTTAACATTTAATTTTTTTCTGCGATTAATGCATTACTGGTTGAGGGAAAAACTATCGGCCAATGTGCCGTCGGCGCGTACAAGGTTTATCTTTGCCAATGTATTTTCGTCAACAATCTCTATAATATGGCTCCGCAGTTCAGATGCCAGGGGTTCTAAGGGCTGCTTGTCATCAATCAGAATATCAACTTCGGCTGGTCCCTTTATCTTCAGATCCATAATTCTGTTTCCTAAAAATGCTTTAAGCTGTTCAATGAGTTTTTCCATGTTGTTTTAAGGATAGATGTGCTAATGAATGAAGAATTTCATTTTTTTAAATAGCTATTAGGGCTTTAAAACAACCTTTACACAATCCTCCTCCTTTTCATCGAAGATCTTATAGCCGTGTGCTGCCTGATCAAGGGGAAGGGTATGGGTAATAATATCATCAAGCACTACCTTTCCATCATTTACCAAACCAACAAGTTTATCTATATAGTTAAGTACGGGTGCCTGGCCCTGTTTGATGGTAATACCCTTGTCGAAAATTCTAAAGAGCGGAAAGTTATCGTAAGGTGAACCATAAACACCCATTATAGATACTGTTCCCATTCTGCGAACAGCTTCAAAGCACATTTCGAGCACTTTTATGGAACCTTTTTCAAAATTGATGGTCGCCTTTACCTTATCCATAAAGCTACGTTCGGGCTCAAATCCTACCGCATCTACACATACATCAGCTCCGCGTCCGCCTGTCATTTCCCTTATCGCCTCCACTACATCCACTTTATGTGGGTTCAGCGTATCAACTTTGTTTACCGCCTTTGCCTTTTCGAGCCTATAATCTAAAGGATCAATTGCAATTACCCGGCTGGCACCATTTATCCAGGCTGCTTTTTGTGCCATTAACCCAACCGGTCCTGATCCAAAAATGGCGACTACTTCTCCTCCTTTTAACTGCGCCCAATCAATGGCCGACCAACCAGTTGGAAAAATATCTGTAAGAAACAGTGCCTGTTCATCACTTAAATGATCGGGAACAATACGTGGACTAATATCGGCATAAGGCACCCTCACATATTGTGCCTGGCCACCTGAGTAGCCACCATAAAGATCGGTATAACCAAAGAGTGCACCGCCCTTCTGGCTCATCATATCACCATTTGGCCCATAGTTTTTAAAGTTCGAATTCTCACAAGCAGGTGAAGCTTCATGAGTACAGAAAAAACACTTACCACATGCAATGGGAAAGGGAACTATTACCCTGTCGCCTCGCTTCAGGTTCGTAATGGAGGCGCCAACCTCTTCCACTATCCCCATAAATTCATGCCCCATAACCAATGGTTCTTTTTGCGGAACTGCACCGCTTAAGATGTGCAGATCGGAGCCACAGATTGCGGTTGACGTTACTTTAAGGATTACATCCCTGGGATCAAGAATTTCCGGATCGGGTACATTGTCTACCCGGATATCGCCAGGTTTGTGGAATACTGCTGCTTTCATAGTTTAAATTTTATGTAGATAAATTAAATAAAGCCTTCATAAACAGCCTATGGTAAATAAACAACAATGAAAAATCTGTTAAAGTTTAGCTAATTTGAATTAAAGAATAACAAAAAACATTTTTCGGGCAGAATGGGTTGTACAATAATGATGAAGGAAAAAAGAACGGTTGTAATTACAGGCGCTTCGAGCGGTGCCGGCAGAGCATTGGCTACAGTATTTGCTCAGAATGGAGATAAATTGGTGATCTCTTCCCGCAATATGGACGAACTCACATCACTGGCCACAGAATGTGAATTATTCGGTACAGAAGTGTTAACAGTTGAAGCAGATGTATCTGATTACAAACAGGTAATTAATCTGGCAGCAGCTGCCGATAATTTTGGACCTGGAATAGATATCTGGATAAATAATGCCGGTGTACTTGCTATAGGCGAATTTGATGTTACACCAATGGAAGTTTCGGAGCAGGTGCTGCGCACCAATCTGCTAGGCTACATGAACGGAGCTCATGCTGTACTCCCATATTTTAAAAAACAGGGATCAGGTATCATCATTAACAATATCTCTATTGGTGGCTTTCTTCCTGTACCTTACGGTGTGGCCTATTCTGCAAGCAAATTTGGTTTGAGGGGTTTTAGTGCAGCCCTTAAAACAGAATTATCCAGATACCCCAATATTTATATCTGTGATGCCTTCCCGGCATTTTTAGATACACCAGGGATCCAACATGCGGCAAATTATACCGGAAAAAGTTTAAAACCTGCACCACCGGTTTACGATCCGATGCGTGTTGCGATAAGCATACTTAAACTTTCTAAGCAACCGAAACCGCAAACGATGATTGGAAGTACTTCTATACTGCTCCGCCTATCTTATGCCATTTTTCCGGCAATTACAAGGGGTATAACCGGAGTGGTGATCCGTAGTTACTTAAAAAATGCACCTGACATCGAAAAAACAAATGGCAATATTTTCTCTCCGCTTCCTTTTGGTAATGCCATACATGGCGGCTGGGGAATGCCTGGAAGACCTAAGGCGCACCGTAAATACTTGGCTGGCGGACTACTTCTCTTTTTGGGCACAGTACTTTTAACGGTCAAAAAGTTCACAACAGCCTAAGGGATAACCAGGTATTTTACAATTTAGCGTCCGTAAAGTTCGGTTTCTGATTTCAACCAGTTTATCGTTTTTTCGGCAATATATCCTTCATCCACCCGCCACGCCCAGTTACCGGATGCTTTACCCGGCGTATTCATCTTAGCGGTATCATCCAAGTGCATAATATCCTGCATGGGGATTATTGCAATTTCCGCAATTGAAGAATAGCAAAGCCTGATCATGGCCATATTAATATTCTTTTCATCAACCACACTCCCCACATAGTTCGATAGCCGTTTTCGAAGCGCTTCGTCTGTTTCATTTTTAAACCATCCCAAAGTTGTATTGTTGTCGTGGGTTCCGGTATAGGCAATAAAATTCACCGAATCAAAATTATGCGGAATATGGGGCGAAACTGCCAGGTCTTCGCCAAAGGCAAACTGTATTACCTTCATGCCCCGCAAGCCGAACTGTTTTCTTAAATGGAGAACATCTTCGGTAATTTCGCCAAGATCTTCGGCAATAAAAGGAAGTTCGCCGAATTTTCCTTTCATGGATTTAAAAAATTGAGCACCGGGCCCGGGTTGCCAGGTACCATTTACGGCATCATCATGATCAGCTGCAACCTGCCAATAACTTGCAAAAGCCCTGAAATGATCCAGACGCACAAGGTCGTATATTTTTCTGCTTTTCTTAAGCCGGTTCTTCCACCATTTAAATCCCTCATGTTCCATCCGCTCCCAATTGTATATCGGCATTCCCCACAACTGCCCTTTTTCATTAAAATAATCTGGAGGTACCGCCGCAACAACAGTTCTGTTTCCGTTTTTATCGAGGAGAAAATTTTGAGGTTCTGCCCATACTTCAACCGCATCGTAGTCCAGATAAAATGGAAGATCGCCAATCAATCTTATTCCCTTTTTATTTGCATATGCTTTTAATTTGTACCATTGACGGTAAAAAATAAACTGGCTCCATTTTATTTCCTCAAGCTCGGCCAGGTATTTTTTTTCATATTCAGCAATTGCCTTTTTATTTTTAGACTTAAATTTTTCCGGCCAGTTAAACCATTCACTATTTTTATAAAACTGTTTTAAATGGGTATAAATAGAAAAATCAGTGAGCCAGCCCTCTTCAGCCTTACAAAACGAGTTGTAGCCTGCAACCAGTTTCTTGTTACCTATATTTTTAAAGCGCTGATAGGCCTTAGCTAAAACACGCTGTTTCATTTCTGCTGTTTTTTCAAAATCAACTTGTGCTGTAACTGGTAACAGGAAAGCATCAAGATCGTTTTTACTCAAAAGCCCATCCTCGAATAAAACTTCCGGACTAATGAGCATGGTATTTCCGGCCATAGCAGAACTGCTGGAATAAGGAGAATAACCGTTCTCTTTTTTTACCGGATTGAGCGGCAGAATCTGCCAATAGCTTTGCCGCGAAGCATAAAGAAAATCTACAAATTTATAGGCACTGGGGCCCAGATCGCCGATACCAAAACTGGATGGTAAGGAACTGATGTGCATCAAAACCCCGGCAGAACGTTCATTTTTTTTAGGGGTTAACCTGATCACCGCCAATTGAACTTCGTTGAACAGCTGGCCGATGAGTATACCCCTCTGTAACGGATCCTTAGCCCCTTTTTTCCCGGTAAGTAAATTTTCCCATGTTAAGGGCGCCTCATGCGGTAAAATAATTGCAGTATTTTCCCAATCGAAATCGATACTAGGTACATGCTGGATTTTACAGCATTTGGCAAAACCAAGGGGAACAACCGTTATTATCCAGCGCTGTTTATACCTCCTAGCAAAAGCACAGATATGCTTACTATACTTACCTTCAACCGTTAAGGGTATATAGGTACCAAGTTCAAAAACATCAGCTTCGGATTTTCTGATCAATAGCAAAGTTTTGGTTAACCACATTTTCAACTTTCCAGAAAACCTGTCTTCCCAAAGTTTTTTATAGTCAGCAGGTGTTTCCAGATCCTCCATCATTTTGGATCTGCTGTTATAATCAACAGGTCTTCTGTTATCAGGATCAACAAGGCTTAAATCCCATAATTCGGTTCCCTGATAAATATCCGGAACACCAGGGCAGGTAAATTTTAAAGTAAGCTGCGCTAAACTATTGATTATTGCAAAATCTGAAATCCGCTTCAAAAAGTCTTTGATCAATTTTCCGCTTTCCAGCCTTTCGTTTAAAATAACCTGCGAAAACTTATTCAGTTTATGCTCGTAAACCTCATCCGGACTTGCCCAGTCTGACCGTTTTTTGGATTCCCGCAACGCTTTTACAATAAACTGTGCTAAACGGCTATCAATGTCATGCTCATCATCTTTCAGAAAAGGAAAGGCCCCGATAATGGTCTGCAGAAGCAGATAAACATCATTGTCGTGTAACTGTTTATAGGCTGGCACCTTGTGCTGTAAACTACTAAAAATACGCTTAAGCTGTTCAACCAGCAGGCTCCACTCCTCAGGAAGATCACTAAGCACATTCAATCTGGCCCTTACATCCTCGCCTTTTTTGGTGTCGTGGGTAGAACTCGCATTCATACTCAACGGCCAGTGCTGCTGGCGATTCAGCATTTCATTATGAAACCCATCAAGCGGTATCCCAAATGCATCCGGAGCATCTCCAACTTCACTGTGGCCAATAAAACGGTTGTAGGTAAACATCAGCGTATCTTCAACCCCCTTTGCCATTAACGGACCGGTAAACTGCATACAGCGTTGAAAAAACTGACCAACCTTTTGTCTATACGCAGGATCTGCATTTCGGGGTTTTTCTAAAAATATGACAGCTAACAATTCTCCTGCTTTACCCAGTTTTTTATCACCAATGAGGGGCATCAACAGGCTGCTGATTTTCTTTTCATCGATTTCTGAAAGCGGGAAACTATAATTGTAATACCGATATACAGGCATGCGGATGAGGAGACAGCCTAGCGCTTCTTTTAGTTCTGCATTTTCAACAGTAGAAAAACCAGGCGGTTTAAGTGGCAAAAGCATTTCAAACAGGTTATTCAATTCACCCTGCATATGTTTAAACAATATATTATGTTTCTTTTCATAGATCAGCTGAGATGGATCGAGTTTTTTTCCGGTTACCCGCCTATAAAGTCTGGTAAAAGGTTTCTCGGCCTGCCTATTGGTAAAAAGATTGTTTACCATTGCCATAAAATCATAACCAGTATTTCCCTGTACCTTCCAGTCCAACGGCATCTGCTCTCCCTGTTCCAGAATTTTTTCCACTACAATATAAACTTCCTTTCCAACTGACTTCCGGAGCGTTTGTAAATAGCCTTTGGGATCATAAAGCCCATCTACATGATCGATTCTCAGTCCCTGAAAAACCCCTTTATCAATCAGTTCGAAAATATAGCGGTGATAAAGATCGAATGTTTCCTGATGTTGCATGTTCAGGCAGATGAGACTATTGACTGTAAAAAACCTTCGGTAGTTGATTTTATGATCGGTTTCCTGCCAATTACACAAGCGGTAATGCTGATCGTTAACAATCTGTTTTAAAACAGCTGTATTGCTGTTAATTTTCCTAAAATCGAGTAAAGCCAGCATTTTATGTGTATCAGCATTAACGGGCCAATTGGTTTCACCATAACACAGGTAATATTCGCCTTTAACTTTCTTGAGCTGTAATTTCTCCTGCTTTATGGCCTCATCAAGCTCCTCACCTAAAAAAGGAACCATTAAGCGTCCATCGCCCTTTTCCAGGTCGATATCAAAAAACCTGGCAAAATCTGAGGCATTGCCTTTTTGAAGCACATCCATTAACCAGGTATTACCAGGGTGAAAGGCCATGTGGTTGGGAACAATATCCTGTAGCCATCCAATCCCTGCTGCTTTTAGTTTTTTAGAGACATTTAACAACTCTGCCTCGGTACCGATCTCGGGATTTATCTTTAATGGATTTACTACGTCATAACCATGCATACTGCCGGGAACGGCTTCAAAAATGGGTGATGCATACAATGTGTTTATTCCCAGTTCGATTAGGTATGGGATAATACGATCAAGAGATTTCAGGTTAAAGTCTTTGTGGAACTGAATCCGGTAAGTGGCGCTTGGTTTATACATCTTTTTTAGAAAGAATAAGAGTTGATTCTGAAAATAGGGTAATCTGTTCACCGGGAGGCAAGCTGTTTATTTCTTCGTTAGGTCCGTTCCAAACGAACGAAGAAGAGTTAAGCAACACGGTCCAATCTTGAACTGTTTCGCCGATTGAAAGGTTTTGCTTTTGATCTGAAAAGTTAAACAGCACCATTATTTTTTGTGTACCCTTCCACCGTTCTAGCATTAAACATTTTTTTTCTGGGTAAGCTACTGCTTTAACGTTTTTTCGATCTACATCTGCAAGCACCTCATTTTGTTTTCGGAGTGCAATCAATGTTTTGTAATAAGACAACATTTTAAGGTTTAACGGCACTTCCAGTTTTTGCCAATCCAGTTTTGAATGCTGAAAAGTTGATTCGCTTTGTGGGTCGGGCATGGCTTCATCCTCATGGAAAGCCGAAAACTCCGCTTTTCTGCCTTCTCTAACGGCTTCTACCAGATGGTGATCACTGTGACTTACAAAAAACTGGAAAGGATTGGTTTCTGCCCATTCCTCTCCCATAAATATCAGGGGTAAAAAGGGGCTGCAAAAAACGGCAGCAGCCATCACTTTCAACATTTCAAAGCTCAGCAATGTAGCAGTCCGTTCGCCCAGCATGCGATTACCGATCTGATCATGATTTTGTGAAAAAACAACAAATTTATTACCTGGAACATCGCCAACGGGTTCGCCGAACTTTTTCTGCCTATGGGGTGAATATTGTCCATCGTACACATAAGCGCTGTTAAAAGATTTAGCCAGATCATCCACTCCGTTAAAATCCGAATAATAACCTTTTTGTTCCTGACCTGCACAAACCCTCAACGCATGGTGAAATTCATCTATCCATTGGGCATCCATACCATAGCCATACTCGCTTTGCGGCCTGATAAAACGGCCATCGTTCAGGTCAAGTTCAACAATCAGTTCATAAGTTCTGCCGGTTACCTGAGCAAGTTTTTCGGTATGCGATTTAATCTCTGCCAGAATATGAACAGGGCTAAAATCTTTAATTGCGTGTACCGCATCTAGCCTAAGCGCATCGATGTGAAAATCCCTGAACCACATTAGTGCATTTTCGATAAAGAAATCCCTTACCGCATCGCAGCCTGCATCATCAAAGTTAATGGCCTGCCCCCAGGGCGTATGGTATTTATCCGTAAAATACGGGCCGAAATCTGCAAAATAATTCCCTTCAGGCCCCACATGGTTATAAACCACATCCAAGATTACGGCCAGCCCCTTGGCATGGCAGGTATTAACCAGTTGTTGTAATGCCAGAGGACCACCATAGGTATTTTGTACGGCAAAAGGAAATACACCATCATAACCCCAATTCCTGCCGCCTGAAAATTGTGCAACAGGCATAACCTCAATAGCGGTAATGCCAAGCTCAACAAGGTAATCGAGTTTTTTTTCGATTGCGGCAAAATCTCCTTCAGGTGTGAAAGTTCCGGTATGGAGTTCGTAAATGATGAAATCTTTCAGTGCAATTCCCTGCCAATTGTTATCTGTCCAAGGGAAACTTTTCAGATCAAAAGCTGTTGATACCCCTTGCGGTCCTTCGGCCTGGAATAATGAGGCTGGATCTGAACGCACAAGTTCCTTCCCGTCTTTACGGGTACTGATTTTAAAGCTATAAGTTTCCAGTGGCTTGATCTGATCAGTTTGCAAAAACCAATATCCATAACCTTCATTAAATAGATCAATAACCGCAGCGCTTTCTGTTATTAACACAGAAACCTGTTCTGCAAGCGGTGCCCAAACCCTTATTTCTGCCTTCCCGCTTTCGTTAAAATTTAACCCAATACTTCTTTTTTGTATGTCTATTCCCATTAAAGCCCTTTTTAATGGAAACAAAAAAAAACAGACCAAAGTTTTGACAGATTTTGATGAAGAATATGCCGCAATTCGCAAAAGCCTTAAAGCAAGCTATTATGGCGTACTCCGGGGCTTATCATCTACCGGCTCCTGCATTTTACCTGTTTGCTCAGCTAATTTGCTATCAGGGGTAATATTCCCCATGGCTACCTGCAGTTTGTTCTTAAATCCTGATACGACCATGTCTTTTCCATCCATCATAGCCGCGTAGCCATCTTTAGCTACTTCTGCAGGATCAGCTAATTCTCCTTCCTGTACTATTTTTGAATCCATCATATCAGCTTTCCTGAAAAAGTCGGTATCTGTGGGGCCAGGTAGTAGAGAGGTTATGGTAACTGGCGAATCTTTTATTTCTGCACGTACCGCCTCATTAAAAGAGTGCACAAATGCTTTTGTGCCATGGTAAACGGCTTGATAAGGCCCAGGCAACTTTCCTGCAACCGATGCAACATTCAAGATCTTCCCTGCTCCCCGTTTTACCATCTCTTTTAAATATAATTTGGTTAAGGTTACCAAAGAAGCAATGTTCAGCTGGATAATTTTTAATTCTTTACTTAGATCGGTATCTGTAAATTTACCATAAACCCCTTGTCCGGCGTCGTTTACCAATACATCTACCTGTACATTTTTTGTACGTATGTTTTCATATAGGTCAAAAGCCGCATCCCGTTCAGACAGGTCGGCAATCATAGTGATTACCTCAATTCCGTCCGCTTCAAAAATGGCTGCTGCACGTTTCAATCTTGCTTCTTCCCGGCCAACAATAATGAGGTTAAAGCCATCTTTTGCAAAAAGTTTGGCCAGTTCATAGCCAATTCCGCTGCTTGCACCTGTAATCAATGCAAAATGTTTTCTATTTTCCATGCTATTGTGTTTACTGTTTTAAAAAATTTAATCCTGATGAGAAGTTCCCTTATCTTCTGCGCTGTCTGTATCCGAATCAGATTTTGCCGCCTGTTTTGATAATTCCCTGGCAGAAGCCTCGTCCTGATAAGCACTATCCGCATCACTTGCCTCAATCTGCGAATGCGGTACAATACCAACCTTATTTTCACTGTCCTGCTGATCTGTTTTTTTGTTTTCCATTGTTTTAAGTTTTAAGTTCAAACCTTCGAATTATTTTCTGCAAGAAGCGCAACCTTCGTTTTAAAACTTGTGCTTCATTAAATAAACAAGGTAAAACTGTTACAGGTTTGATTTATTTAACAGTTAAATATGTGGTTACAACACCGGTTAACATTCAATTAAATGTTTCTAAGCAGGCCCAGTGTCAACATATTTTATCAGCTTAAAAAAAGAGACGGCCTGATTATTTACACCTCCAAGGCCAGCAAGAAGAAGACAAAAAAGAAAACCATCTTAAATTTTCGGCTGTTTATATAAACAAAAACAAAGCCTTAGACTTATTACTAAAGAATATGACAAACAAGCAAAACTTTTTTGAGCGTATATCTGACAAGATTACCTATTGGACCGGAAGTGCAAGCGCCTTTGCCATAGCTGTTGGCATTATCCTAGTTTGGGGCATTAGCGGCCCTATTTTCAACTATTCGGATACCTGGCAGCTGGTCATTAATACCGGAACAACAATTATTACTTTTTTAATGGTATTTCTGATCCAAAAAACCCAGAATAAAGATTCGAAGGCCATACAGTTAAAACTTAATGAGTTATTGGCGGCCAGCAGACATGCAAGTAACCGTATGGTTGATATTGAAGATCTTTCGGAGGCAGAACTGGATGTATTGCATAAATACTATGCGAAACTTTCTGATATGGCAGAAAAGGGAGAAGATATCCACCACTCCCATTCAATTGATTCTGCTAAAAAACTTTCAGAAGAAAAATTAACAGATACGCCAAGACTAGCTAAAAATAAAAAAAATGGTAAATCCTAGCTTGTTGTTATTTAAAAGCGCAGCTTTTCTCAATAATAAGGGGCTAAATATTTGACACGCGCTTTGCATGCCCTAGAAAAGTAAGTTTTATCCCATGTTGGCAAGGGCTTACACTTTTGGAAGTTCAATATAAAACTTTGTTCCCTTATTTTCTTCACTATCAAACCAGATTTTCCCTTTGTGCCATTCAATAATAGTTTTGATAATTGACATGCCAAGGCCTGTAGACTGTTCGCCGTTTAAACCGCTCCTTCGGGCATTGGTAAATTTCTCAAAAAGTGTAGTATGATATTTTTTTGGAATACCGATTCCGTTGTCAGCAACTGTGATCAGGACTTGTTTTTTGCTTTCTGTGAGATAGACGTCTATGCTGCCGTTTTTTGGAGTAAATTTAAGTGAATTGGAGATCAGGTTATTGATCACCTGCATAAATTTATCCTCATCAATTTCGGCAAAAATACGCTCTTTACTTGAACGGCAGGAAAAAGTAATCTGTAAACCGTCCTGCATATCGAAATATTCCTGGCCAGCCAGGGAGATCTTGCTCACCAATTCTACTCTTTTTTTAACCAGTTGTACATCTGCTGTCTCCAGAAACTCCTGGTTCAGAAAGTCGCGAATTAATTTGAGGCTTTTTTTGGTAATCCTGTCAATCAACGCGATGTAACGGTCAATAGAAGGATCTTCGAATCTTCTGGCCCCCTTTGCCAGCAGGTCCGAAATATTGCCAATAGCGCCTATAGGCCCAGCCAAATCATGTGCGAGAATATTAAGTATGGCATTTTTTTTACTATTGTGGTTATTGAGTACTTCGGCAATTTCCTTGTAATTGGTAACATCTTCAGCAATCCCAATCAAAAGATGCTGCCCGTTTTCATTGAGTAAATAAGGCGTTGTGCTCAACCAGCGCTCGTTATCAGAACGCTGTATTCTGCACTCAACATCGCTTACCGTATTCCCATCAATACATTCTCTTAACTTGAAAAGTACATAACGCCGGTCTTCAGGATGTACCATATGCAATAAAAGCCTCGAACGTATGTCTATAGACGCTAAACCGAAGAAGGTCATGCAAGATGGGTTCATGTAGATAAATCTATCCTCGTTCAGATCGAATATAAAGAAAAGCCGGGGCGAACGCTCAGAGAGATATACAAGAAGATTTGAGATTTCCATTAAATTGACGGAACGTTATAACCCGGTGGGGACGCTCCATTTACAATTTAATTATTTTTTTTAACGTCTTAGTGTTAGGTGTACAATCGCAAATTATAGAAAAATAAAAAATGCTTGCTATTAGCCTCCTACAGCACAAAACGTGGTTTTCAACATTGTTTTTTCGCGTACTTAGCCCCTAAAAACAGGGGTAAAATACAAAATTTACTAAAGCCAATTCTTCGTTTTATCACTACTTATCGACCCTTGTTTATTTTGGGAACTTACCATCCAAAAAGACTTTATTGATTAGTACTTCCTAACCGTATCTTCCGGATTTACGCGCGGCTGTGCTGCAGCTGAATCAGCAGCGCTTTTTTTAGTCGTATCTTCATAATCTTTCTGGTGATTTCCTTTAGCCCTATCTGAAGGGTTCTGACAAGCAGTTAATATTGATGCCAAAAATGCTGCTGCAATAAAAATGGTGTGTATCGTTCTCATCTTCTTAAATTTTAGAATGAATACTGTTAATGCTGATGTTTCAGCTGATTTAGAAGCCGCTCTTTTGTTTTTGTACTGATGTGGCTTTTACCTTTTCATTAAAAAAACAACATGTAACGAGGATTGGTTTTTAAATATTTAACAAGACTAAGAGCCTGTTTAAATTTGATACAATTATTTTACTCATATAATATTTCTATCACACAGAGGGGGTAATTTATTTTTTAAAAATCAATATGAGTGACGTATAATTGATTTCTTTGCCATACACCACGGTCTTGCCTCGGCTCGCCGCCGCCGAAGGGCTCTTTCTTTTTGGCATCAAATATTATTTAAGCTATGCTTCAGTTTGCGAGAATAATAACTTTGGGAAAACATCCTGCACAAGGTCGTCTTTCTTATTGACCCCCAAGTCATCATCAAATCTGACCAAGCCAG